>NZ_JBSHNU010000158.1:0-169739 GCF_053601555.1 Lacinutrix sp. MEBiC02595
TTGAAGCGTTCTAAGGCTTTAGTTTCAACCTTTTATAGCCTGAAGTTTTTTCCAAATTCAATGCCTGTAGTTTGGTTTTTGCGTTAAGGATAGTAGCGATATCCTTTTTGGCAGTAATGAAACGTATACTTTATAAAATAATACTCCTTATATATAGACTACTTCTCTACTCTATATATAAGGTAACAAAAAGATATAGCGGATAGCCTGACGTTAGTTACCCCTTTGGGTAACTAACGGAACGCCCTGAAAATTATAAAAAGAAATTCCACACCACACCGAAACGCACGGTGAAGTCTCTATATGGATAATTTGGTGCGGAGTAATAATCGTAACCTGTCCAGGCTGAATTAAAGTGTTCTGCTTTTAAATAGATTCTTGCCTGACGAATTTTAGCATTTATAAAGAAGTCTAATCTTGGGAATGCGCCGTATTCTTTTTGGTCTTGCACATATAGCTCTGCTAAAACGGGATCATACCCATTCATATAGTATTTGGAGAAATAGCTAAAGGTGATTCCGGTTTGTAAGAACAGTTCGTTATTAAAGAAAGTATTTGCATAGTATAGTGTATTACGTATTACTATCTCTGGAACGTTTAAGGTATTGTTGTCGTCTTTTACGTTTTGATATAATATGGTATTGTATAAACCTATTTTTTTATACTTAATATCTTTCTCTATTTTTAGTTTGAGATAGTTTATGGTTGCGTTATTTTGGTACGGTTTAATTAGGCTATCTGTTGGATTACTTTTAAAGTATGTATAATCATCTATGGAAGAAAAACTCAAAGAAACATCTGCGATCTTGTTAGACTGCAACTGAAATTCTATTTCTTGCGTTTTTGTATTATTGAAATTGTTTTCCCAGTTATAGTTTATATAATCGTTTTGATATAATTGGAAGTTATAATTAGGCGCTTTGGAATTGGTATTAATAGTCGCACTTACCACGGCGTCTTCATTAATTGGATAGGTTGCTTTTGCGGTTAAAAAGTTACCATTAAAATCTCCAGATATGTTTGCTCCTATCTCTCCTTCTATATGGAATTTTTTAAAAGTCTTGCTATACGCACCACCTAAAGCTAGGACTTGTCCTTTTATTCTGTTGGTTATTCTGTTTTCGTCTAAAATGACCACATTATCATATCCATAATTATAACCGTTATGACTTACATTAAATTGTAAAGCTCCCAAGGTTTTATTGGCATAGTCTACATGCACTTGGTTATAGAAGTTTTCTAGTGTAACTCGTTTTTTCAAATTAGATGCTCTAAAGGATTCTCCGAAATAATCGGTTTCACTATCTTGGTCGAACTGAAAGAATTTATCTTCAAAGGATATTATATGGCCAACGCTTAAAGTATTTGACGCTAGAGAGTCATTAGGTTTTGTTATACTATATTGATGGTCTAAATGAAAACGTTTTCCTTTTAAGATACTTTCGGCATCTTCAAAATTAACTTCTAAAACGCCTCTATCTGTAAATTCTGGATCACCAGCTTCAAAATAGGCGACATTATCGTCTTTCAACCCGCCATTTTCTTCATTCATTAAATCTTGGGCTACAAAATGCGCATTCGCTGTATAGCGTTTGTTTTTGGTGTTATAGCTTGTAGTAAATCTAAAATTCCCTGTACTTGTTAGTATGTGTTGGTACTTCCCTAAAGAGCGCAAACCTTTATATGCTAAAGAAATATTTAATTGTGGTGACGTATTTACGGTAAAAAACGCGTCTACTTGTTGTCCTTGAGAAAAGGCAGTCTTATAATACAGTTCGGTAAATGGTGTTGGCACTCGATAATAATTAATGTCTTCAATTTCCATATAATTAAAGTGTCGTCCACGTGCTCCAAAGGAAGGCATTAGCTTATCACTATGAAAATCATACGCTAATCTATTATAGGTTTGTCCGACATTAGAGAATGGCAACAATTCAAAATTATCTCTACGTAAGTAATTAAATTTATATTCTTTTTTAATAGTTAGCGTGGTATCTACATGAACGGTATCTCTTTTATGTGAGATTATCAAGTAGTCTTCTACTTTTGCTATTGGATCTTTAACATTTGAAGTACTGGTTCTTGTACTTCTTCCTGAAGATAATGTATCATTTACATTATAAACTTGATTCGTATCTTTTTCTATTCTTGGTTTAGACGTAATTTGCGCATACCCAAAATGAAAAACACTTAATAAAAAGAATATCAGAATTTTTTGCTTCATAATTATTTTTTAGACCTTGCAACAAACTAAAGCCGACTTGTCTTTTTTTTGCCAAAAATAGAAAATATCTAATCGGTATTAAATACAATATTACAATTTATAACAACTTGTTATTCTTAACAATTACTTAAATGCTGAAATTAAATTACTCGAATCTAAAAATGGAATGTGGAACAGACGAAGCTGGAAGAGGCTGTTTAGCTGGTCCAGTTACTGCTGCTGCTGTGATTTTGCCTGATAATTTCAAGAACAAAATACTTAATGATTCTAAACAATTAAGCGAAAAAAAACGTGATTTATTACAACCGATTATTGAAATGGAAGCTATCTGTTTTGCTTTTGCGCATGTTTTTCAGGAGGAAATAGACGAAATAAACATTTTAAATGCTTCCATTTTGGCTATGCACAAATCTATTGCAGACTTAAAACAAGTCCCTAATTTTATTATTGTAGACGGGAATAGGTTTAAACCTTATAAGAATATTCCGCATGAAACCATTATAAAAGGAGACGGGAAATTTTTAAGTATTGCTGCTGCTTCGGTTTTAGCAAAAACCTATCGCGATGCGTATATGAATACAATTCATGAAGAATTCCCGATGTATAATTGGAAACAAAATAAAGGATATCCGACAAAAGAGCACAGAGCGGCGATTAGAAAATACGGAATCACGAAGTACCACCGAAAATCTTTTAGACTATTACCGGAACAATTACGTTTAGAAGTATAAGTATTGCTAGCGAAGTTGAAGTTGAAGTTGAAGTTGAAGTTGAAGTTGAAGTTGAAGTTGAAGTTGAAGTTGAAGTTGAAGTTGAAGTTGAAGTTGAAGTTGAAACTAAAAAAAGCACCTTTAAGATTATCCTATGAACGGAAAAACTTTAGCTCCCTATAACTTCAAATACTTTAAACACTTTAAGTGCTTTTTATAAACGCATTCCTATATTTGTACAAATCCCTTTTTACATGAAAAAAATCTGGAACCTTTTTCTTATTAGCCTTTTACTTATTAGTTGCAATACAACGAATACTCATATAAATACTGCCGATTATATTCCAGAAAATGCTTCGGTAATTATTCAAGTGAATAATTTAGAAAGCTTAAAAAGTAATCTAAACAATAGTGATTTTTTAGAAGGCCTTCAGAAGAGTAAATCTTATACCAATATAACCAACAAACTAGAAAACTTAAAGCACTTAAATACTACAAATCCGCTTTTCGTTTGTTTTAGTTATGACGAAAAAGACAGCTTACAATACACCGTTATTACCAAACAAACACCAGATTTATTTGCTATAGATTCTTTGCAAAACATTACTGTGGAGGCCTATTTATTTCAAAGTTTGTCTATTAACAAAACCCAAATAGAAAAGAACATTACCTATAATACGTATAAGGACAGTGTTTTTATTGCTTCCTCTAGCAAAGAGATTTTAGAGAATTCGCTAATTACCACCAATAAAGATGAAGATTTAAAAACTATTTTAAAAACGAGTGATACTAAAAAACCATTCTCTATACTAATTAACAATAATAACAAACAACCAATACAATCTATTTTTATTACTGATTTTATTCCTTTTAACAGCTTTACCAACTACACACTTGTTGATGCGGATATTAATCAAGATGCCATTATTTTAAATGGAATCACCAAAGCCACAGATTCTACAAAGAGTCTGATTAACATTTTTAAAAATACGATTTCGCAAGAGAATAGAACAGCAAGCCTTGCTCCTAGTAATGCCGATGGTTTTATGAGTTTTACATTTCATGATTTTTCTGTTTTAAATGAAAACCTAAAACAATTCCGAAGTACCGATTCTTTAACCACTACCACAACCCTATTTGATAATATTGTGGAAGTCGGAATTATTTACGAAGGCAAAAACCAAGCTATTCTTTTAAACTCTTTAGATGTTATTGCGACAAAAGATGCATTGCTAAATGACCAAAATTTAGTGGAAGAATATAGACAAACCAACATATACGGTTTTAGTGAAGCTACGTTATTTCGTAATACATTTTTACCTTTAGTTACTTTTGAAAAGGCAAATTACTACGCGAACATAAATGATTTCTTTGTTTTTACAAACACCAAAGAAGCTTTAGAAAATATAATTGCTAATTATCAAAACAAAACTACGTACAGTGAAAAAGCATATTATAAAAGCACCAAAGAGCATCTTACAAATGCTTCGTCTTTATTAATGGTTGCAAATCCATCAGCTTTAAAAGACATTATAAAGAACAACTTTAATGAAGACCTAAATCTTAAATTGGAAGATTATAAAACTTCGGCTTTACAATTTGTGTACGATACCAATTTTGCACATGTCAATGCGGTTATAAAAAAGAACAAGACGAAAGCTAGAGAAAATTCGGTAACCGAATTATACAACATTAAGTTAGATGCCGACTTATTAAACCATCCGCAATTAGTAGATAATCACATTACCAAGCAAAAGGAAATTGTAGTTCAAGACATAAAAAATAATTTATATCTTATTTCTAATAGAGGAAAAGTGCTTTGGAAAAAACAACTTCCAGGTGCTATTCTTGGGGAAGTACAGCAAATCGATATGTACAAAAACGGAAGATTGCAATTAGCATTTGCAACGCCAAGTAGGGTTTATGTTTTAGATAGAACAGGAAAGGACGTTGCTCCTTTTCCTATTAAATTTAAAGATGCCATTACCCAACCACTTTCTGTTTTTGATTATGACAACAATAGAAAATACAGACTATTAGTAACACAAGACAAAAATGTTTTAATGTATGATGCTAAAGGAAAAACGGTAAACGGTTTCAAATTCAAATCTGCAGAAAGCACGATTAACCACCAACCACAACATTTTAGAATTGGGAGAAAAGATTACTTGACCTTTAAAACAGACAATAAATTATATATTGTAGATAGAGTTGGAAAAACAAGAATAACACCAAAAGGTAATTTCAGTTTTTCTAATCAAGCGTTATACCTATATTATAACAAATTTACAACCACAACAAAAGATGGTAAACTGGTTAGTTTTAGCACCCACGGAACTAGCAGTACACAAAACTTAAATCTTGGTAGCAAACATCATTTAGCAACTACCACAAAAACACTAGTCGCACAATCTGAAAACAAGTTAACCATAAAAAGTAAAACTTTAGATTTAGATTTTGGTAATTATGATACACCAAAACTCTTTTATATCAACGATAAGATATACGTTTCTGTAACAGACCTACAAACACAAAAAGTATATTTATATGATAGCAATGGGAAGCTACAAAACAATTTCCCGGTATATGGAAACTCGGCAATTGCTTTAGATAATTTAGATAAAGATCGCAACCTAGAATTTGTAACTAAAGGTGAAAACAATACTGTTATTATTTACCAAATAAACTAACAGCCAAATAGTTAATCAAAATAACTCCTCTTTTTTTATGTTTTTTTTGAAAAAATGTTAACTTTAGCATCTCCTTACTATTAACTAGCTACAGTGTAACCCAAAAAACATTAAAAAATTATGAAAACACGTTATGTAGTACTAGTATTTTTATCCTTTATCCTATTCGCAAATGTTAGTTGTGACGAAGATGAGGATAACAATAACAATGATCCAGAACAAGTAAATTTCACTTCTACTAATTATATTTACGAAGGGGACTTACGTAAATACTATTTGGCAACAGAAAACACAAGACTAGGCGAAAGTATTGCCGTCTGGCAACAAGTACCAGATTCGGATCCCGATTATGATATTACCCAAAACTATATCGCGGAAGCAAATGCTACCATTGAAGCGAATGAAATAGAGTCGGATACCATTGTAAGTCCTGCAGAGGCTTTTATAATTATTAACCCAATTCCTCCAATTCCTCCTGCTCCTTCACCTTGTTTATGTTTAATTGTAAATAATACCATTGGCGCGATTGCGTTACAGCCAGGAAACAATCAAATGAGTTTAACTATAACTTCTACAGAAGATGAAGAGACTTTGGTAAGTACCAGCCCAAATACGTTAATAAGCACCATACCAAATACAAACAATACAGGAATGTATCAATCTTTTCAATTTGGACAAGAGGGTTTTACTGGAGAAGCAACGATAAACGTTCAAACAGAAAACGGTAGCTATTCCTTTCTGGCTGATTTTTATCCTCCTCAGTAATAAATAACAGCATATTAATACTTTAAATATTTGTAAATTAGTCTTCAATTAAATTTGAAGACTTTTTTTATGAAAAACAAACTGTTTCTATTCCTCCTTTTTCTTTCTACAACTAATTTCTTTGGACAAAGCACAAACGACTCTATTTATTCTAGTAATATTTACTCTTTATTTATTAAAGCGAATCAATTTATATACTCGCAACAAGATTCTGCCTATCACTATTATCATAAAATAAATAAACTGGCTAAGAATAAAAACGACTTTGAAACTTTAATTCATAGTATTAATGCATCTAATAAAAGCGCTGCGCATTTTTACGATTTAGAGAAAATGAAAGCTAATTTCAAACAACTAGATTCTATTGTTTTAAAAAACGAAACCAAACTGGAAGAAATGGAAAACACGCTGTTTTACACCAATTCAATAAACCAAGATAAAGGCATCTATTATTATTTATTAAATGATAATGAAAAATCTCGGAACGCCTTTCTTACTATTATTAACACAACGGAAGCATTAAAAGAAAAGGAATTAAATATATATCATCTAGACCTATTAACCAGTGCATATAGCTTTATAGCTAAAATGTATTTTAATGATGGTAAGTATGATTTAGCAAAAGAATACTACACGAAGAATATTCATATTTTGGAAACTAAAAAAGCAGAAGATCTCTATAAAAGAAATAGAAACTACAGCCTTCTTGCCGAAGTATTAAAAAACCAACAACAATACGCGTTATCTAATCAATATTTTAAAAAGTCGCTAGAATACAATTTACTTAATAACGGAAACTCGAGCAGTATTGTAACAGAAGCAAATCATTTATTAGAAAATTATTTAAGTACAGTGCAAATAGATAGCTCCAAATACTATCTAAAAATAATGAAAGAGAATCTCTCTGAAAATCACCCTAGATGGAATGTTTTTCATGAAGCTAACGCAAAAATTCTACAAGCAGAAAACAACTATATAGAAGCCGAAAAAGAACTACAAACCGCATTAGAACTTATAAAGACGAAATGGAAAAACCAAGCCCACAATGATATTGCAGAAGCATATAATAAAATTGGCTTATTACATGCAAGGTTTAACCAACCAGAAAAAGCATTAGAAAATTACAATTTAGCATTGCTCCAATTCTCTGAAAACGAAAATCCTTCCGCTATTAACCAAACTGCTGTTTTAAAGATTTTAAAGAATAAAGCTGAAGACTTAAATACATTAGCTAATTCTATAGAAAGTATAGAAACCGTAAATCAAGCGATTCTAACTTTAGACGCACTTAAACCAAGTTTTAAAAATAATGAAGACAAACTCTTTTTAATGGAGGAAGCTTTTCCTGTTTTTGAAACTGGTTTAGAAGCAACTTATACCTTATATCAAAAAACGAAACAAGATTCGCTAATTGACAAAGCTTTCTTTTATTCCGAAAAAAGCAAGTCTGCATTATTACTAGAAGCGCTTTTAAGTACAAAAGCAACCATATTTGCTAACATACCAAAAGAAATTATTGAGCAAGAACAAGTATTAAAGTCCAAAATCAATCATATTGAAAAGCAGATTAATCGATCTTCAAGTGCTATTTTACAAGACCAATTATTTCCCCTAAAAAAGGAATACAGAGAATTGATAACTACCATTGAAACCAATTATAAAAGTTATTACGATTTAAAGTATAACTCACAAGTAGTTTCTGTTAGCCAAGTACAAAACCATTTACAACCAGAAGACATTTTGCTTTCGTATTTTTATGGCAACAACGGTATTTATACTATTGCCATTACAAAAGACTCCAAATCTATTCAGTACTATAAAATAGATACAAATTTAGAGGAAGAAATTATTGCAATCTATGAAATGCTTAACAATCCGAAATCAGATTTAGAAACCTTAAATAACAAAACATATAGGTTATATAAAGAATTAGTGGCGCCAAGTTTAGCAAACCGAAACGCAGAAAATCTTATTATTATTGCCGACGGTTTATTGAATTACATTCCGTTTTCTAGTTTAAATACCAATCCAGATACTTCTAGGTATTTAGTAGAAGATTATGCTATCAGTTATGCTAATTCCGCAACCTTATTAAAACAACTAATAACAAAAAAAGGAGTCCATAATGAAGTCCTTGCCTTTGCTCCTCACTTTAGTAACGCATCTTCCACCTTATTGCCTTTACCAAATAATGAAGCAGAAGCAACAGCTGTTTTAAATTATTTTAAAGGAAAAACATTAACAAGCAACCAAGCGACACTTGAAAATTTTAATACAGAAAGCAGCAAATACGGAATCTTACATTTTGCAACACACGCTATTTTAAATGATGAAAGTCCGGAATACTCCTATTTAGCATTTCAACCAAATGCTACAAACACCAACTTATTATATGTAAGTGATTTGTATAATTTAAACCTAAATACTAATCTAGTAACCTTAAGCGCTTGTGAAAGCGGTATAGGAAATCTAAAACGAGGTGAAGGTTTTATGAGTCTTGCTCGCGGCTTTTACTTTAGTGGTGCATCGAGTATCTCCAGTACTTTGTGGAAAATTAACGATGCCTCCGCTTTAAACATTATGGATGCTTTTTACAAAAACTTATCCAAACAGGAAACAAAAGACATTGCCTTGCAAAATGCACAATTAACCTTTTTAAATACGAATAAACAAAACGCTTTAGTACATCCCTATTATTGGTCTGGTTTTGTAATTTCTGGAAATACTGCTGCTTTAGATTCTAGCAGTAATTTGTTATGGTATGTATTGGGGACAGTTATTTTCATTATACTTGGAGGAATACTTATAAAACGTAGAAGATCAAAAATATAAAGTTGTGTATTCTGCATCTAGTGCAGCATGACAAAGCGTATTCGAACTAAATCGAAAAATGTATCGCCTTACAACTTTTCGATACGATTCCAATAAAAATTGGAAGCCCTCGAAGTGACAGAACTAATGAAGTGCTTTTAAAAGTGCCTGTGCTTTTTCTTTATTATAATCATAATTAGCAATTAGGTTTTCCAGATGCCTTTTTGCTTCCTTACTATTTTCTTCTTTTAAAGAAAGCAACGCTAAATACCAAGTAGATTCGGCAACAAAACTATTATTATCTTGTAGCACAAGTGTGAAAAATGTTTTAGCATTTTCAGTATCTTCTAAATTTAAATATGCTTGTGCTTTATAAAAGTTATAGTAGTTTTTTGTTGCTTCTGTTGGAATGGCGTCTAGTTTTTCAATAGTGGTTTTATAATCTTTACTTTCATAAGCTACAAAAGCTTCACGCTCTATTGTATTTTCGGTATCACCCCTAGTAATAGTGTACACCGTATTTGGATAGCTACTAAAATTATCCTTATACAAACTAGAATAATTGGTTCCAAAAAACGAATTATAACCAAACCAACCCATCAACAAGGCAATAGATGCTGCTATGGCAAAGGTTTTAGAATTAAAAAGAGGTTTTCTAGTATTCGTGGTTTCACTATCAAAAAATTCTATTCTTGTCGTATCCTTAGTAGACAGCTCCTTTTCAAACCCTTGAAGTTTTGCTTTTAAAGTATCTATTTCATTACTTTTAATTACTTCTTTTAAGTTTTGTTCAAATAAAAACTGTGCTTTAAATTCGGTATCCTTTTCTAATAAATTTTCAAACACCTTTTCCTGCGCTGCAGTTAAGCTGTTAGAAAAATAATGATATAGTAGGTCTTGATTATTCATTGCTATTAATCTTTTGTGTTAATTCTTTCTTTCAGGGTTTTCATACATCTGGACTTTGCACTTTTCACTACGTTTTCACTAGTGTAATCTCCAGCTTCAATAATGTCCTTAATGGTAAAACCTCGGTAATAAAATAAGGTTAATAATTCTTGACATTTCTTTCCAAGAGTAACAAAATACTTTTTTAATAAAACTTGTTCTGTAGTTAGTTCTTGTTGTTCCATTTCTAATTCTGGATCTACAAGTTCTTCCTTTTCTCTAACAATAGACAAATCAAAATCTGGATTTATAGTCTTATTGTTTTTCTTCATTTTATCAAAAATCAAATACTTACCAATGCTAAATAAATAGGTAGAAATACTACTTGTGAATTCTTGCACTTTACCCTGCATCACATTATTGTAAAAAATAATGTATGCATCTTGATAGACATCTATATTATCATCTTGAGATAAGTTATACTTTTTAGCAAAATTTAAAAACTTGTCTCTGTTGTCTTCATATATCTCTTTAAACAACGAATCTGAGCCTTGTTTTAAATCCTCAATAGTAATATTATTTTCAACTCTATGCATTTAATGTAACTAAGTATAAAAGGTTAACACGCTAGTGCTAATTTAACTTTTTTTATGCATAACTCTTTAATTTTCTTACAGATATATCTTCTAGTCTTTTTTTTTGCACTAAATGTTAACCTCTAACAAACGCCACTATTAAAAGGGAATAATATAAAAACGCGTAATCATGAAATTTTTAAAATTAGTAATAATAACCTTAAGCCTTAGTGTTTCAATAAATACACAAGCCTAACTTTTAAAAAGAGCAGACAAAGCACTAGCACACACTATAGATCTTTCTTTAGATAACAATAGAAATAAAAAAACTTCCGAAGTGAATCAAAAAAGGATCGATTCTATTAGAAAAAAAGAAAAACGAAGCAGAATAGAACAACGTGAAGCTAATATGGGTGTTTCTGGCACAATTCAGAAAACATACACATTTACGCACAAGTATGTCATGCAAATTGAAAGCGGAAAACACAATACTACCATCCACTATTTTTTAAATGATACTGCTAATTATATTGGTAGCAGTATAGAATTAGAAAACAATATTACAAGCATGATTTCTGTACTTGATGTTTCTAATAAAACAGCAACGATGTTTATGACAATAAATGAGCAGAAAACACAAATGTCTATCCCGATAGATTTAGAAAGCATTACAAAAGATGGTATGGAAGAGCAACAAGTAAAAATTACAGCAACCGGAAAAACAAAAACCATCTTAAATTATACTTGTCATGAATATAAGGTAGAAGGTAAAGATTACTTCGGAACCATTTGGGTAACCAATGATGCAGGAGTTTCTTTTTCAAAAGTGTTTTACAAAACTAAAGATAAAAAAGGACTGAACCAACCTTGGATGTCTAGCGTTGATGGACTAACCATGAAAATGAATATAACCGATACTTCTAAACGAAAAGAACAGCATATGGTAATGCAATGTATTGCTCTAGAAAAAAGTAATCTAACCATAAACGGAAGCGATTATAAAAAAATATTTTAAACCTGTTAACCTTTTAAATAAATAAACACTAATTAATATAATCTAAAAAAACATATTAAAAATGAACAACGCTATTACAATCCGCAAAAACCAAACGAAACATTGTACAACCTTAAAAGTTGTTAATCCCCCTACTTTTAACATTAAAAAACTCTTTCTATTTGCTACAATAACCTTTCTATTTGCTACACAAATGCAAGCGCAAATTTCTATAGGAGGAGGTTTAGCTTATAACGAAAAAATTTCGGCCCCAGGAATTACACTAAAAGGTGTTTTTACTATTACAGACAATATTGCTATCTCACCAAGTGCATCTTATTTTTTTGGTAATCAATTATATGGTTATAAACGAAGCATACTTGCTGTAGATGTAAATGCACATTATTATTTTGATATCATTGAAAGCAAACTAAAAGTATATCCAATTGCTGGTGTAAATTTTTCTAGTTACAAAACTGGAGGATACAACAATGCTTTCTTTACAGATAATACTTATCAAGTAAAAGATAATGCATTTGGTGGTAATATTGGAGCAGGAGCCACGTACCAATTTACGGAAAAACTAAAAGTGTATTTAGAACCAAAATTTGTGGTTAGTGATTACAGTCAAGTAGTTATAAACGCTGGAGTTTTACTAAACCTTTAGTCCGCATTTTGCTAGTTATAAATAAGAAATTAATCTACATATAACGATACCTGCTAATATCTATTTATTTTATTGGAATTCGTCTACCAATGTAAAAGCTTCAGAAAAACCTTCTGAAGCTTTTTTTTTATTTGCAGGTTAACCTTTTCAAATAAAAAACATAAAGACTTGTACGCGCTAAAAAGGAAAACAAATTAATCTATAGTGTTTTTTTGGGTTACTATAGCCAAGTAGGAAACTGCTGGATTAAAAGTCGGAGAAAATTTCTTCGACTTTTTTTTAGAATTATGTTAACCTTTTATAAGACTTGACATTAAACTGTAAACAACTATTAATCAATAAAATTTAAAAATTATGAAAACTTTAAAAACAACAATTTCAAAATCGAAGTATTTTCTTTTAGCGCTATTAGTCGCTTTTAGTTTTTCTTGTGACCCAGAAGATGGGGAAGACGGAGCTATTGGTGCGATAGGTCCTGCTGGAACAAACGGTACAAATGGTACAAATGGAGAAGACGGTAATGCCAATGTAGAAACATACACCTTTGACATTTCTGCATTAACTGGAGCGACTATAAACATCAACACACCTCAGCTTACCCAAGATGTGTTAGATAACGATGGTATTTTGGTTTACATACAACGTAGCAGTAATTATTACCCAATACCTGGTACTAGTTTTAGCGACGAGATTAAAACTATTTTAATAGATTCCGCTGTAGAACTAACTTTTTACGATAGAATGACTGGTGCTTCCGTTTCTATTCCTGCAAATCGTTATACTTTGCTTAAAATGGTTATTATAGAATCGAATAGTACAACGGCTGGCAAAACAAGTGTCACTGGAGAAACTAGCACAAAACAACAAGCATACAACGAATTAAAACAAGCTGGAGTAGACATAACAGATTACTATGCTGTTTGTGATTACTATGGAATGGATTACTAATAATTCATTTTATTTAAAACTTAAAACCGAAGCTAAAAAGCTTCGGTTTTTTTTAGGTCTTTTTATTACGAAATGATTAGTATTGCAATCTTAATATCTCAATCATGATTACACGCAAACTCGCAACGATTTCAAAATTTATTATTCATAAAGTTGGTAATAAACATAACGACACCAAAAATGCTTTCTCCGATAAAGAAGTTCATTTTGATGAAGAAAGTTATGAACTTATGCTTCCATTTCTATTAAGACCTTTTGGTTCTGTAGTACAAAGCTACCGTTTTAACCATCATGCAAATGTAGAACTTAATGAAATTAATAGTTATGCAAAAAGTATTTTCACCGACGATGATGCTTTTGTAGAAACCTCAAAAAACATCGTAAAACATTTGTTTGAGCAAAGTGATTCTGCACAAATAAAAACGGGTGATGTTTTAATTGCCGTTTTTGAAGGGATAGAATACAAAGATATGGTTACTAATGCTATTGGTATTTTTAAAATAGAAAACAAGACTAGTTTCTTTCAAACTTTTTTAGAAAACAATAGTTATGACGTTTTAGTACAACAAGGTATTTCTAGTAAAAAAGTAGATAAAGGTTGTTTGATTTTAAATCAGACCGATATGGAAGGAAATATCATTTTAAGTGTAGACAACAATAGTTATGATGCACAATATTGGTTAGATAAATTCCTGAATATTAAATATGCAGATGATATGAATAACCATACACATAACTATTTAGATATGTGTAGTGAGTTTTCTACCGAAATTTTAAAAACAAGTTTTGGTGAACAAGAACGAAATATCTTTTTAGCAAAAACCATTGACTATTTCAAGGAAAATGAAATTATAAATGTGGAACGTTTTAAGGAGGAAGTCTTTACGGAAGAAAATCACATTCAGTTATTTGAAGATTTTAAAAAGGAATACGAAGGCGAACAAAATTTAGTACTACGTAATCAATTTGATTTAGCGGAAGCTGTAGTTAAAAAGGACAAAAAGAAAATTAAAACAGATATTAAACTAGACACAAATATTCAGATCAAACTAGATATTGATGCGCCAGATGCCGCTCAAGAATATCTAGAACGCGGTTATGACGAAGAAAAGAAAATGTATTATTATAAGGTGTTTTTTAATGCCGAAGGATAAAGAATAATTTTTAATTGCTCTTTAAAAGAAACAAAAAAGCCGAAGTATAAACTTCGGCTTTTTTTATTCGTACTAAAAAAGTAACTTATTCTGTAACTGCTGCATCTTTAATTTCAACTACTTCCAGATCAAAAATAAGATCTTTACCAGCTAAAGGATGATTCCCATCAACAACAATACTTTCTTCTTTAACCTCAATCACACGTAAATTTCTTTCATGTCCTTCTGGAGACTTAGAAACTAGTCCCATACCAACTTCTGGCTTCATATCTTGAGGAAGATCTGCTTTATTCACTTCTTGTTTTAACTCTTCATGAATGTCTCCATACGCTTCCTCTTTAGGAATTGAAATGGTTTTCTTTTCATTTAACTTCATGTCCAATACTCCTTTCTCAAAACCAGGAATTAATTGTCCTTGTCCTAAAGTAAATTCTAATGGCTCTCTTCCTTCAGAACTATCAAAAACTTGCCCATCAGATAATTTACCTGTATAGTTTACTTTTACTGTATTGTTTTCTTTTACTTGACTCATATTATTTCATTTTAATAAATGGGTTTTGCATAATTCTTACGCAGCAACCATTTTATTTTAAACTTACTTTAGCCTTAGCTGCCAAAACCACGCCAAGAACCTAAAAACCCGAAATGAAAATTTCACAGCAACAAACAGTCGTCCTTAAAAAACAGATCGTATCCCTTTAATAAAAGCACATGAGTACTTTATAAAAGTCTTCAAAATTAATCTGTGGCAAAATAATGCTATCTGCAAATATGTCAGTTAACACAAAAAATAATGACAAATTATATAAAAGTAGCTTTCCTTTATTCTATAACGAAACGCCAAAACACAAAAAAGCCGAAGTATACACTTCGGCTTTGGTTTTATAATAGCACTGTGTTTTATAAAAAACGAATTACATACTACTTACTGAAGATTTTATCTCCGCTTCAAAAAGCGTTGTAAAATGTTTTAATAGTTTTTCTTTTACTTCTTCTATATTCACTTCTTTTTTACCAAGCTCTACATGTAGCGAAGTAACCGCTTTACCCCGAATACCGCAAGGAATCATATTATCAAAATAGCCAAGATCCGCATTTACATTTAATGCAAAACCGTGCATGGTTACCCAACGGGAAGCGCGAACGCCCATGGCACAAATTTTTCTAGCAAATGGCGTTCCTACATCTAACCAAACTCCGGTTTCTCCAGGACTACGTTCTGCCTTTAAACCATATTCTTCTAAAGTAAGAATAATCATTTCTTCTAAAAAACGAAGGTATTTATGGATGTCGGTAAAAAAATTATCTAAATCTAAAATAGGATAGCCAACAATTTGTCCAGGACCATGATAGGTAATATCTCCACCTCTATTTACTTTGTAAAAACGTGCGCCTTTTTCGGCAAGCTGTTCTTCATTTACTAAAAGGTTAGACATATCGCCACTTTTACCTAAAGTATACACATGTGGATGTTCTACTAATAAGAAATAGTTAGTCGTTGGCAAATTAAGTTCTTGCCTTCTATTTTTTATTTTAGCATCTACCACCGATTTAAATAAAGTCTCTTGATAATCCCAAGTATCCTTATAATCTTTTAATCCTAAATCTTGTAATTCTACGGTTTTATTCAAAGTAATACGCTTCTAATTAATCTACTAATTTTACGTCTAAAGCCATCTTTTCTGGTGCCTTTATCATATCGATAAAATTCATTTTTAAAGTAACCGATTTTTTATCGTCGCTAATCACGGCGTTTTTATTAGTTACCGACTTTATTTCTTTTGGAAAGGTATACACTAAGGTATAACTCATTGCATCAAAGACCTCTTTAGAATCTCCCATTTCGCTTATTTCAGCATCCAAAGCTTCCAGATCTTCGGGCGCAATTTCATAATCTTCTTTTATAAATCGAGAAAATGTTTTCCCATCATAGCTAAAGTCTACATATTCAAAAATACTTTCTGAAGCTTTAGTAATTGCGCTCTCTCCCATTTTACCAAATTGCGAATTATTTTCCGAATTCATTTTTTTAGCTTCTTCAATTTTTTCTAAAGCTTCTGGTAAATTTTTCAGATTCGTAAATGTAGAACCAAATCCCATATCGAAAACACCTGCTTCTTCATCCATTTTCATTTTTATGACAATGTTTTCCAAGTTTTTTAATTTCGCTTGTTCTTCTGCAGATAAAGTAGCGATACTATCGGCTTTTTCTACCAACATATCTTTAAAGTACATGACGCTATCTAGCTTGATTTTCTCTTTACCATCGTCATTTTTACCGCCACCCATTTCTTCCATGGTTTTCATCACTTCACTCATATCATAACGCATGACAAATTCTCCAGAACCATCTGGATTAAAGCTTATTTCTTCGGTAAAATTACAACTGGTTAATAAAAAAACGCTTGCAATTGCTAGTAAAAATTGTTTCATTCTTAAGGTTTATAAAGTTCATTAATTAATAAAACAAAGGTACGTATTTTATCTTTCTGGATTGTTTAAAATAACGAGTGCTGCTATAACGCCTGGCACCCAGCCGCAAAGCCACAATAGAAAAACAATTAATATAGATCCACAGCCTTTACCTATTACAGATAATGGTGGACATAAAATGGCAAGTAAGACTCTCCAAAAACTCATGTGATTTGATTTAATTGATTGATGTACATATTGGACGCAAGTGTTTCTGTTTTGTTACACTTTGCAATAGCGATAGTAGTGGCATCCTTTTGCTTTTCGCAAAAGATATAACGAATAGCGCAGCCCTCTGAAGCTTTTTTTTTAAGCGAAAGAGGGATTGCCCAAAAAACCATTTTCTAATTACTAGCTTTAATGTATCTTTGTGGCTTCTTAAAAAACATAAAATTAACATGTCGCAATTATCGGAACAAGAATTAGTACGAAGAGATAAGTTAGCCAAATTACGCGAATTAGGCATTAACCCATATCCTGCAGATTTATACCCTTTAACCCATCTTTCTAGTAAGATAAAGAAGGATTTTAAAGAAGGAGAAAAAGTAAATATTGCCGGACGATTAATGTCCAGACGTATTCAAGGTAATGCGAGTTTTGCAGAGCTTCAAGATAGTGAAGGCAGAATACAAGTATATTTTAATAGAGATGAAATTTGTGCTGGTGAAGACAAAACCAAGTACAATGATGTATATAAAAAATTACTAGATATTGGTGATTTTATTGGTATTGAAGGTGAATTATTCACTACTAAAGTGGGACAAAAAAGTGTTCGAGTTACCAACTTTACACTTTTAAGTAAAGCGTTAAAGCCGTTACCATTACCAAAGGAAGATGCAGAAGGAAATTTACACGATGCATTTAACGATCCGGAATTACGTTACAGACAACGTTATGCCGATTTAGTGGTAAACCCGAAAGTAAAAGAGGTTTTTGTAAAAAGAACCAAACTTTTTAATGCGATGCGTTCTTTCTTTAATGACGCTGGATATTTTGAAGTAGAAACGCCAATCTTACAACCAATTCCTGGTGGAGCAGCTGCACGTCCTTTTACTACGCATCACAACTCTTTAGACATTCCGTTATACATGCGAATTGCTAATGAGTTATACCTAAAACGTTTAATTGTTGGTGGTTTTGATGGTGTGTATGAGTTTTCTAAAAACTTTAGAAACGAAGGAATGGACCGAACGCACAATCCGGAATTTACCGCAATGGAAATTTATGTGTCTTATAAAGATTACAACTGGATGATGGATTTCTGTGAGCAGTTATTAGAATATTGCGCAATAGCAGTAAACGGAACTTCAAAAGCTACTTTTGGAGAACATGAAATAGACTTTAAAGCGCCTTATGCTAGAGTAACGATGGCCGATTCTATAAAACATTTTACTGGTTTTGATATTTCAGATAAAAGTGAAGATGCAATTAGAGAAGCTGCAAAAGGAATGGGAATTGCTGTAGATGCAACCATGGGAAAAGGAAAGCTTATTGATGAAATTTTTGGTGAAAAGTGTGAAGGTAACTATATACAGCCAACCTATATTACAGACTACCCAAAAGAGATGAGTCCGTTATGTAAAGAACATAGAGATAATCCGGAATTAACGGAACGTTTTGAATTAATGGTTTGTGGTAAAGAAATTGCAAATGCGTATTCCGAATTAAATGATCCAATAGACCAACGCGAACGTTTTGAACACCAATTAAAATTAGCTGCAAAAGGAGATGATGAAGCTACCGAATTTATTGATCATGACTTTTTACGTGCTTTAGAATATGGTATGCCTCCAACTTCTGGAATGGGAATTGGTATGGATCGATTAATCATGTTTTTAACCAATAACCAAAGTATTCAGGAAGTTTTATTCTTTCCGCAAATGCGACCAGAGAAAAAAGCATTAGCAATTAGCGAGGAAGCAAAAGATGTTTTAAAAATATTAAAAGGGGAAGAAAAACTAGCACTTAACGATTTAAAAGGGAAATCTGGTTTATCAAATAAAAAATGGGATAAAACGATAAAAGAACTTACTAAAAACAATCTTGCCAAAGTGGAGAAGACAGAGGAAGGTTTGTTTGTGGAAATCGTATAATTATGTCATTACGAAGGAGAGTAATGACGGAAGTAATCTGTTTCTAAATAATGAGATTGCTGTGTTACACTCGCAATGACAGTACTATTAAAAAAAGGAATTACAGAAATGTGGTTCCTTTTTTTTTTGTAGCCTTTTTTTTATATTTAATTCTTTATATTTATAGCAAAAAGATACTATTGAGAAATAAGCGATACTCCTATTTATTTGTTTTTCTATTTTTCTTTTTCGAGTTTAGTTTTTGCCAAGTAGAAGCTGTAATTATAGATAATGAAGGCTGGGCAAAAGGTAATTACATAGAAATTGGAATTGGAAGACCTGGAAGTTTTGGTGCGAGAACAGCAAATAAACCTTCCAGTTTTCACGAAAACAGAGAATACCTAACCAAGAAGTTTGGGTTTATCGCGAATCCGCAAAAAGATAATTGGATAGATTATGATGGTGATTTTTTTACACCTGGAATAGCGGAAGAAGGATTTACACTAGAAATAAATGGTGTAAATTACAGCAACAACTCGAATCCTAGAAATATTTCTTTTGATATTCAAGGAAAAGTAAGTAGTGCTACTACGATACTTTCCAGCTGCTACTCCGATTATTCACAACTCCTTTGGGAAGGAGAAATAGAAAATCTGCAGGTTAGAAGGTTTTATAATATTACATCGGACGGACTCTTTATTAAAATGTCCACCATTATTTATAATGCATCTTCGGAAACAAAACGAAACCTTTTTTTTATGCATAGTGTAGATCCTGACAACAATCAGGTTATCTTAAACCCGTATGAATATGATACCGATTTAGAAATAATATCCCAAGGATATTCTACGAGTAACATTAGCTTAGTTAGTGCTTCGCAACCAGCAAGTTTCCATGTAAACGACTTAGGAATCATGGACGATTCTGATGGATCTGTGGTTAGTTTTTATGCTTTAGATAGTAGATCGAGAGTTAGTTATGGTGGTTTTTTTAATCGCATGGCTTCCGAAGTTTGGAATGGCTATGCATTTACTACCGCAGAAGGTAGTACTTCGACACAAGTAGACGAAGCTATTTCTATCGCTTTCAATCTCGGAAATATTGCGCCAGACGAAACTGCCGTATTTACGTATTATTACATTCTAGAAGAACTGGATGTAAGTTTTGATCCGCCACCAGTTATAAATATTTCGCATATAAACCCACTTCCATGCGAACCGGATACTGGTCAAATTATAGCGGTTGGTTTAGACCCCAATCAAAACTATACAATTGAATATACCTTTAATGGATCGCCAAGCACTCCCGAAATTTATACTACAGACACTAATGGAAGTATTACCCTTAGCAGCTTAGCTTCTGGTTTGTATTCTAATTTCACTTTCACAGATGCTATTTGCGCAAACGAAATTGAGACCCAAATAGAGATTTTAAGTAGCTTCACTCCTTTTGATGCTACTTTAAAAGTGACTTCTCCATTATTTGCTGTAAGCAATGCTGTAGAAATTATTGTTGTTGGAGATGGCGAATTTGAATTCCGTTTGGATGAAGGCGAATATCAAACCTCTAATAGTTTCAGTAATATTGGTCAAGGTCTGCACCATTTTTATATCCGTAATAATTTGGACTGCCATGAAATTATTCTGGAGAAACTCTTTTTTAATTACCCGAGTTTCTTCACACCAAATGGAGATACTATACACGATTATTGGCACATTGAAAGTGCCGATTCCCTTCAAGTTTTAAAAGTTTCTATATATGATAGATACGGCAAATTATTAAAACAAATTGGTACTAATAGCCATGGATGGGATGGCACTTTTAATGGTGATTTGGTTCCAACCGACGACTATTGGTTTACACTTCATTATTTGGATGATGAAAACGAAGAAAGAATATTTAATGGACATTTCACATTAAAGCGTTAAAATAGCCTAGTAGTTTATATTTCTAATTCACCTCCAACTTATAACCAACGCCATGCACATTAATTATTTTAATAGAAGCATCGTCTTTTAACTTATTTCTAAGTTTAGAAATATAGGTATCTAAACTTCTACCAACGATAACCCCTTTGTCTTCCCAAACTTTTTTAGTTAGCTCTTCTCGTTTAATAACTTGATTGGGTTGTGCTACAAAAAGCGCTAGTAATTCACATTCTTTTTTAGATAGGCTAATTTCGGTAGCTTCTTTTATTAATTTGTTTTGTTCTGGATAAAACTGAAACCTTCCTAAAGCGGTAAACTCGACAGCTTCTGTTTCGATGGTTTGTTTCGATCTTCTCTTGTACGAAAACAGCACAAGCAGTACTAGAAACACTAAAAAAAGAATATATAGAATTTTGGTTTGGGTTTTATTTCGCTCGGTGATTTCTATAAACTTTACCGTAACTTGATAGCATCCTTTTTTTAATTCTCTTCCGCGACAAGGTATAATCCCTTTCTCGGTGTTTTTCTGCATGACATAACTATAGGCAACTTCAAAATCTTCGCATTGTGTGACTTCGGTAATATAATGTTGTGGTAAATCTGCTTTTTCAAAACTACGTTTAATAATAGACACCAAACTATCTGGTTGAATGCTTAAGGTATTTTCAAAAGTTACTTGAAATTTATTTACCTCTAAAGCAATTACAGGACTAACCACAGAAGTAGTATCTCCATTAGTCAGTAATAATTGATGTCCGACTTCACGCAAAGACACTTTTACGAGTTCCGGAAAGTGCTCATTAGTATCTTTATTACAAGATAAAATGCATATAAAAAGTGCGCATAAAGAAAAACGCCTCCATAAAAGTGTAATCGTATTATTCATAATCATTGGTAAATAACATACAATTTGATGACTTTTTACAATAGTTGACACTTCTTTTACATTCTTTTGACATTTTCCATATATCAATCTTCTAGTTTTACAATAGTTTAAAAGCATCACTTAATTATTAAATCTATATACTATGAAAAAGAGCATCCTTATTTTATGTGCCGTATTAATTACTTTTAGCCTCACCGCTTTTGGAGTAATAAACTGGCAAGAGGTTAAAACAGAAAAATCAAAAATTTTAGAAAGCAAGAAAGTTGCTATTCATACAACAACGGTAGAAAAGGCAAATCCCGATGCTAATTATGCACCAATGTTTGGTCCTATATTAACCAGTTATACAGAAGAAGAGAATCTATATGAAGGTTACAATTACAATTTCGGACCAAGATTTGGAGCTTTTAAAAAAAGCAAATTAGTAGGAGCAAAATCTATTGAAGATTTTTTTAAATGGGAAGAATTACAATCCGTAAACACTATTAAATCTATTGAAATTGTTATCGTTGAAAACGATATTCAAACAGAAAAACGTATCATTGGTTATAGTAATATGTTAACAGAAGCACAATTACAACTTTTGAAATCGTTGGATTACGCGTCACATTTTATTATAAAACTAGAATATCTCAAAAAGAATAAAACGACTGGAGTATTAGAAGATACCAATAGCGCTCCACACTTAACAATTGTTCCAGAAAAACAAGCTACATACAGTGAAGGCAGGAAAGCTTTTATGAAATTTTTTGTTGAAAACAGTAAAGAAGCTAGAACGAAAGCCGATGTGGATCAAAAGAAATTACAACCAGCTATGCTATATTTTATAGTCACAAAAGAAGGAATGATTAAAGATGTGAAGTTGGACAGGTCATCAAATTATCCGTTAATAGATGAAACAATGCTACAATTAATTAATAATTTACCAGGAACATGGAAACCTGCTGAAAACGAAAAAGGAGAAAAAATGGAACAAGAACTGGTAGTCTCTTTTGGATTAATGGGTTGCTAATCACAATACAATCTATTTTTAAAGGTAAAACACATTCAAAAAACAAACAGTAAAATATAAATACAAAAGGAGTTACAGAAATGTAGTTCCTTTTTTTTTGTTATATTTAATTATAATTTCTCCCTAAGCAACAACTAGAATTAAAACTTTTAAAAATGAAAAAGTTATCCCTTTTACTAGTGCTTATATTTATATATCCTATTGTTGGTATAGCACAAAACGTAAACTCAGAAAAATCTGTAGTTGATTTTAAAATCAACAATTTAGTCTTTAATAATGTTAAAGGTACTTTTAAAGAAATGTCTGGAACCTTAGATATAGATACCGAAGACTTAAGCGCTTCCACCATTAATGTTTGTATTGCTGCAAAAACGGTAGACACAGAAAACGAAGAAAGAGATACACATTTACGTTCGGAAGATTTCTTTTATGTAGCTAATAATCCAACCATCTGTTTTACATCTTCTAACATTAAAAGAGCAGAAGCTGGTTATACAACCACAGGAAAACTCACCATGTTAGGTGTTACGCGAGAGGTTAGTATTCCGTTTACGTATAAAAACAAGACGTTTGTTGGCGAATTTAAAATAAATAGAACCGACTATCATCTTGCTGAAAATCAAAACCCTTTCGTTATTGGCACCATGGTAAAACTTAAAATTACTTGTGTTGTTAATTAAAGTTACCATCTATATAAGACATTGAAATTATGGTGATTTTAATTCGATTGTTATTAGGAAACACATAGAAAACATAAAAAAAAACGCCCTTTTTATTCGCCTTATTTTTCTTAACCAATTATTCTACTACACAAGCCCAGCAAACTATAAACCAAGAAAAATCTAAAATCAACTTTCATATTACTGGAAGAGGAATTTTAGAATAAAAGAAACTTTTACAGGCATGCAAGGCGATTTTGATTTAGACACTACTGCTTTAAAAATCCAAACTTTAATATTTGTATCGATGCAGCTACAGTAAATACAGAAAATAATAAAAGAGATACCCATTTAAGTAGTCCTGTTTTTTTTTTGAAGTAGAGAAATATCCTCAGATTTGTTTTGAATCTTCCTCCATCACAAAAACGACAAGCGATTATGTCACCACAGGGAATCTTACGATTCATGGAGTTACCAAAGAAGTTGAAATTCCGTTTGCATTTTCAAAAAACACCTTTGTCGGCGATTTAGTAATAAATAGATTGACGTAGAATATAGGTACAGATTTTGGAAGTTTACAAGTTGGAGCAGATGCAACAGAGATCATAACTTGCGTACTTAATTAAAAACGGAAACTAATCTTAATAAATTATTATACTTTAGCTTAAAATTAATTTTGATGAAACCTACCATTACAAAAACGATATTCTTATTTTTTTTAAGCCTTACAACCTATGCACAGACCTACAACAGCTATTACCAAAGTGTTGTAGATAATGTTTCGGCATCCAACATACTTACAGACCTCACTAGTTTTGAAAGTTTTGGAGTAAAAGATGTTGGTTCTACCAATTTAACAGATGCAGAAAACTGGATTTCTTCGCGATACACTTCTTTAGGATATACAGATATCGTTTTACAACCTTTTACCTATTCTTCTGGAACAAGTAATAATATCATTATTACTAAAACAGGAACGGTCCATCCAAACACCTTTATCATTATTGATGCGCACTATGACACGATTAATGGCCCAGGAACTAATGACAATGGAAGTGGTACCGTTTTACTATTAGAAATAGCTCGATTATTAAAAGATATAAACACAGAGTACTCTATAAAATTTATACATTTTAGCGGAGAAGAAGATGGTTTAGTTGGTAGTAATTACTATGTAGACAATACCGTAAATATAGATAACTTAGATATTCATTTAGTTTTCAATATTGATCAAGTTGGAGGCGTTAGCGGAGCAACAAATAATACCATTACTTGCGAAGAAGATAGAAGTAATCCTCCTGCTAATAACAGTGCTTCTTCTGCAGTGACAACAATTTTAGCGAATTGCATAGAATTTTATTCTAGCCTAGATACACAAATATCTTATGCCTATGCATCCGATTATATTCCTTTTGAAAATAATGGCGAAATTATAACCGGTTTATATGAAACAAATGAATCAACACATCCACACTCTCCTACAGATACTTTAGCGAATATGGATCCTGCATTCTTAACCGAAGTCACCAAAGGTTCATTAGGTGCTTTATTAGAATTTGCTAGTTCCAACCCTTTAAGTATTAACGAAAATGAACAGGATACATTTAAGATATATCCAAATCCGAGTACAAATGGTCTGGTCCATCTTAATTTTTTAGATGAAAGCAGCATGAACAATTCCATAACTATTTATGATATTCTAGGAAAACAGGTGTACATAAAAACAAATTTACAAGCAACCGAAACAATAAATTTAAAGAAAATACAAAAAGGAGTGTATATAGTAGTTGTTAAAACGAACGAGAAAACAACGACAAAAAAAATCATACTTAATTAACATAATTACAACTTATTCACTTTTAAAAACGCCTATAAATTGAATTTATAGGCGTTTTTCATACATTTTAATATCCATTTCATTACTTTCACAACTGCTATTTAATTTACCAATCATGAAGAAAGTAATTTTCACCTTATTATTCGCATTTACATTAGTCTCTTGTTTTAATGATCTTGACGACGACTTTATTGCGCAATGCACCGCACCAACAAACATTCAAGTTAGTAATACAACGCATGAAAGTGCGACTATTACTTGGGAAGACAGTAATACTTCTGCCACCTATACTTTAGAATACGGCGTTTCTGGTTTTATACTAGGCTTAGGCGAAACCCTACAAGCTACAGAAACAACCGCAACTTTAGAAAACTTAGAAGCGAACACAACATACCATGTATATATACAATCTATTTGTAGCGATAATGCGAGTATGCAAACAGAAGTTGCAACCTTTACAACGACAGCTCCTGTTGTTATTCCGCAACTGCTAAACAATCTTTCCGAACTTCATATATTTTCTGGTACTCTTGAAGATTTAACACCAAGTGTTTATGCTTTTGAATATGATCTAACAACACCTTTATTTACAGATTATTCGCATAAACAACGCATAATTGCTTTGCCTTCCGGCGGAACTATGCAGTATGTAGATGATGGCCTACCAACATTTCCAGACAATACTGTTATTGCAAAAACATTCTACTATTTTAATGATGAACGGGATGAAACATTAGGAAAACGAATTATGGAAACTAGAATTTTAATTAAACAAAACGGTTCTTGGATAACCGGAAATTATAAATGGAATGACGCACAAACCGAAGCTACTTTAGATGTAGATGGAGGTGTTGTTGCTTACAGTTATGTAAATAATAGTGGAGACACAAAGAATTTGAATTACCAAATACCGTCTAGCACAGACTGTTCTACCTGCCATAGTAATAATGACAACATCGTACCGATTGGTCCAAAATTACGCACAATGAATTTTAACAACCAACTACAGGATTTTATAGATAACAATTATCTTTCTAATCTTGCAGATCCGTCAAGTGTATCTGTTTTACCAGATTGGGCGAATAGAGATGATTATAGTTTAATGGAAAGAACTAGAGCATACTTTGATGTAAACTGCGCACATTGCCATCAACCAGAAGGAAGTTGTTTCCCAGATTCTTCTCTAGATTTTAGATATGAGACTCCTTTTGGGGATACCGATATTTATACTTTTAGATATACCATTTTAGCTAGAACCCAAAATTATATTATAGATTATTCTATGCCTTTAATTGGTACAACAATCATACATGACGAAGGCTATGATTTAATTGAAGCGTTTGTAGATTCTTTATAATTACAATTTAAAAAAATGACAAAAAAAGGCTTTCGTTTTCACGAAAGCCTTTTTTTTTTCTATTTACTGTTTACTGTTTACTGTTTATAAACCCAATACTTCTTTCCCTTGTTCAAAAACAACATCTACAGGAATATTAGCAGCACTTAATCGATCTAAATCTGCTTGTAAATCGGAAGAAATAACGCCTTTATCTGCAACCAATTTAGCTACACCTTCATAATCTCCATTTCCTTGAAGCGTTAAAATAAGATTCGATAAATCTTTCATAGCTTCTTCCATTTTATCAAAATTCACCATAAAAGTACCATCTTCATTTCTTGTAAAAGCGCCTTTTTCTTTAAAGAAATTAAAACGAATCATATTTGCTTTTCCATGTGCAGAAGAAGCTCCAAAACGTACAGATCTAAAAATTCCTGCCATAAAGGTTACCATATTATCTTTTAAATCTTCCTTTAATTCACCTTTCGCATGTAATTGCTGAATCATATATAATCCAAGAATATCCGCTTTGCCTTCTTCTAATGCACTAGAATGTTCTTTTAAAGATTCTCGAACTGTTCCTTTACCATTAATTGTATTCTTAATTCCTAAACCATGCGCAACTTCATGAAACATGGTATTTGCAAAAAAGGCATCAAATGTAATATGCTTGCGTTGGCTTTCATCAATTAACACTTCCGATATTGGTAATAATATTTTATCAAACTTTGCTTGCATTGCATTTTTAAGTTGCAATCTTCTTGTTCCTTTTGCTAATTGTACTTCTTCGTCGTTTGGTAAATTTATTGCAATCGTTTTACTTCCTGAATTACAATCCCCTGCATAAAAAACAACATCATACGCATTTAAATCACTATCTGTTCCTGGAGTTTCTTTTTTATAAGCGGCATCTACAGGCAATCCTTTTTGAAGTTCTGGTAAATACGCTGAGAATTTTTCTAAACGTTTACTCCAAGCTTGATCCTTAATAAGTACATAACCTTCATGCGATGCTTTGTTTCCAAATAGTTGATCTTCGTAGGTTTCAATTGGACCGATAACAATATCTAGCGTATTTGTTTTCATATCCATCCAAGCTAAATCGCTTTTTTGGTAGTCGTCATTCAACATTGCTGCTGCACGTAATTCTAAATAGTTTTTTAATCCTGCATCATCTGCTAGTTTGGAAGCTTCTAATAATAATTCGGAAACCTCTTCTACTTCATGTTTAAATTTTTCGTGATATGGAATGGTAAATAATTTTCCGTTTTCATCCCGACGCACAAAATTATAAATACTAGATTTATCTTTCATGTCTGCAGCTTCAAACTCTTCTTTAGTCATGTCTTTCGGATAAAAATTTGCTCCTAAAGGTTTCGCGTCTATTCCTTTTACAAAGGATGCATTTCCATTTAATCTATCCCAAGGACCATAATTTATTTTTACATAACGTTTGGTGTCTTCATCGGAAATAGTATTTAACAAAGCATCACAATCTCCATATGCTTCATACCAAAACAAATCATTCATTTTATTGGCTGCATCTATTAAAATAGGAAGCATTTTTTGTTCGTTTTCGGTAAGCACACTTACATCTGCAGTAAGTTTTACAGATACATATTTACTTAAATTCTGTTCCATTTCTGATGGTTTTGCTGCTACAATTTCTTCTGTATTCGCGGTATCGTTCTTAGCATCCTTTTTACAAGAAATCACAAAAACAGGTATTAATAATAGAATTCCGAGTCGTTTCATTTTTATATCTAGATTAGTTTATATTCAAAGTTAGCCAATAATAATTTACTTTACCACATAATCTGAAATTGGAATGTCATTTATAAAAACATTATCTAATACAGAAGCGCCATCCTTAACAAAAACTAAAGCATAGGTATTATTAGGCAAGCTATCGCGCTGTGCATTTCTATGTGCAATTTCTGCATCTTTCGCCTTTGTTTCTTTCATATAAAAACGATCAAAAGGCAAATGAATACGCAGCACATCTTGGTACGTACTATAAGAACGAACCTTAGCTGTTATATAATCTGAATTTGTATCTAGCATCGTTTTACTTACTTGATCAATTTTTGCAAATCCTAAACTATCCGTTTTTAGATACACAAAAACATCTTGTTGACGCTCCCAAATAGAATCTTTTGTTGGATACGAATCTATCTCATAACGAAGCGTTATATATTTTCCTCGGAAAGGATCTGTGGGATCGATAGGCTGTGTTTTAAATTTATAAGCGGTACCATCTTCCAGCGTATTTTCTTGATTAAAAATCATTTGAGCAGGCACAAATAATTGTATAAGTGCTACTAAGACGAATAATATAAATAGGTGTATTGTTTTCATGTGTCCCTTATTTTTTAAGTATTTGTTTTTGCTTTTTAAGCATCCAATAATTGGTTATAAAAAATCCGAAACCAACGGCTACAAACAATAAACCTCTTACTACAAAAGACATGTTTGTATCAAAAAATCGACAAACGACTAAGCTTGTTATGATGAATAACCCATAATTTAAAACACCAAAATGAAATTGGTCTGCGCCTATTTTTATGGTTATTAATCCTAAGACAAATAATAAAGCATTCACCAAAATGGTTGGTATGGTTTCCGAAGAAAATCCGAAGAAAAAGAGCATGCTAAAAAAGACAAACACATATTGAAATAAATGAAACTCTTTAATCCATTTCTTATAATACGAATATCCGATAACAACAAGAGCTGCTAAAAATAAAGCGACTGCAATGTAAAACTCTTGTGAAAAGAAAACCACTTCTCGTATTAAATCTTCCCAAATCCATGAAAAACTCGTCCATAACAGAATGATAATTGTTCCTATAGAACCAATAATGATATATCCATTACGTCTTAATTGCTGGTTGTAGAAAAAAGGAATTTTACCAATATTATAGAACAATCCGAAAAGTAGGATATACAATAAGAAACCAATACTATAATTTGTTTCTACAAATGCGCCAAGAACAATCGTTGCACTTAATGGGATGAACCAATTAAAAATAGAGGTAATATTTGCTTTTGGGTTTTGTTTTAAAAGTTTCCAATAATGTGGCAATACCAAAACTAACAAAATAATATATAACCAAGGCGAATATCCTGATGGATAGCCATAACCACTTTCACAGGCATAATAGGTTGCAAAAATAATATGTAAGATTGCTAAAGTATGGGACTTAAGCAGATAAATGATTGGTAAACAAAGTACGATCCAAGTTAACAGAAAGCTACCTAAATCTCCTGGCAGATTATAAATCTGGCTTACCAAAGCGATACTAGCGCCAACGGCAAAAAAGAGAAAAGTTCCAGAGGCTTCTTTCCAGGTGCTACTTTTATTTTTAAAAATGGAATAGCCAACAAAAAGTTGTCCAATAACTAAAGGCAGAAAAGCAAATACCGTTTTAATAGCTCTTGAAAACTGGTCCCAATTGTGGGCTAGTATTAAAATAATACCTAACCCTATTAATAAAGATCCGAGTACGCCAAAAACAACAAACAGTTTATTTGGCACATCTTCTTGCTTTGATCTATAATACGATTCGATCTTAGAAGCAACTTCTTTAGAAATCACTTCATTTTTAATCAAATCTGGTAATTCTTTTATAAATTTTGATTGCATGACTTTAGAATTTAAAGTTTAAAGATAGTGATAGTTCTTTGGTTTAAAACCTCACAAAACGAATTGCGAGGCTTTGGGTTTATAAAAACCAATCATCAAAACAAAGTTTTAAATCTCTTCTGTTTCGCTATTATTATCTATAAATGCAACATCTCTTGTGTTTTTTTGTACTGCAATTGCGGCAAACAAACTCAATACAAAGGACATAGCATAAAAGCCTTTTTCACTAAGTTCTAAATCGGCATTCCACAAACCTACCACTAATAATGTAATAGATACAATAGTTGTAAACCAACTAATACTGTAATACATTTCGGTGACCTGAATATTTTCCATTTTGTCTCTAACTGCTTTTTGAACAGAAATAACAGAGAACAAACCAAATAGTAAAACGGTAAAGTAATAGCCTTTTTCGTTTAATTCCATACCTGCATTCCATAAACCTATGCAATAGGAAACTACGCCGACTAATAAAACAGACCAGGAAGCACCTATAAATGCATTGGTTGGTTTTTGATCGAATGCCTTTACTTCTTTTTTAATCTTCTTCTTGTTTTTTGTTTCATTTCCTGAAACGGTTGTTTGATAATCCATAATTTTTTGTTTTAAATGATTATTGGGACAAATATGTGATACTTCCGAAAAGCTTCAAACACAAAATTTTAATAATACTGACGATATTTTCATATAAAAAATAAACCTATTCATTATATTTAGTATATAAACTAAAATAATACTGACGATTAAATGACTAATTTAAACACGATTATTTCTACTTTTTCTTCCGAAGAACAGCAACGGTTCCTTATCTATCTAAAGAAAAAGAACAAAAGAAACGATATCAAAAACGTGGCTTTATTTCAGTTAATTGCGAAAAATCAGCTTTCGTCTGATGCTATTTTCACAACCTTGTACAACACATCAAACAAAAACGCATATCACGCCTTACGGAAAAGATTATACTTATCGATCATTGATTTTATTGCAAATACTAATTTGGAAGAAGAAAACTCCATAGACATGCAAATCATAAAATTCATTCTTGCTTCGCGAAACTTTTTTTTAATGAAAGAAGCCAAGGTTGCCTATCACATTTTAGACAAAGCAGAAACTCTTGCCACAGAGCATCATTTATTCGCGATACTAAATGAAATTTATAGTACAAAAATTCAATATGCGTATACAGACCCATCCTTAGATATGGAGCAACTGATTTCAAAATATAATAGCAATCAAAAAAAACACTATTTAGAAGATCAACTCAATATTGTGTATGCAAAAATCCGACAAGCATTGAATAACATTTCCTATAAAAAAGAAATTGTAGATTTTGAAACCTTATTAAATAACACTTTAGAAGAGCATCATATTAATATACATGATTCCATTTCTTTTAAATCCCTATACCAATTAATGCATATTGTTAGTATTTCGGCTTTTGTTACTAAAGACTATTTAAAAATTGAATCTTTCTTGATGAAAACTTACTCTATAATACAGCTTCGTAAAACCAATGAAAAAGAATTACGCTATCATATTCAAGTGGTGTATATGATTGCAAATGCGTTATTCCGAAATAAAAAATTCAAAGAATCGAAAGCACATTTAGAAGTCATGCACAATCTGATGCTTAACAATAAAAGAAAACATTATAACACCTTTATACTAAAACACGACTTACTTCTTGCTCTAAATTTAAACTACTCCAATAAACAAGAAGAAGCAATACCGTATTTAGAACCTTACTTGAACTCCAAACATACAGATACAGAAACGTTATTAGATATTCGATTAAGCTTAATTATGTTTTACATTCAAAACAAAGACCTAACCAAAGCAAAACAAGTTTTTTCTAAATTTTACCATACCGACAAATATTACATAGAAAAAGCAGGAATAGAATGGACTATTAAAAAAAATCTTACAGACATCTTACTACAAATAGAGCTTAACGACATTGACGTCGTAGAATCTAGAATGCTAAGCTTTAAAAGACAATACACAATCTATTTAAAAGAAATAAATCAGGAACGCGTGACTACGTATTTAAGTCTTGTTGAAAAATATTACAAACAACCAGAGATTATTACAACAGAAAAATTTAGGAATTTGGTGGAAGATTCTTTCGAATGGATTCCCGCAAAACAAGAAGATATTTTTGTAATTAGCTTTTACGCCTGGTTAAAAAGCAAGATGGAAAAAAGCGATTTATTGAAAACTACGCTAAGCCTAATTAAACAAGCACAATTAGTTAATTAGTTGTTAAAAACATTTTCGCTATTAAACCATTTCATTTTTTCAACGTCTTAGATACAAATAACAATAAAATTTAAACAGATGAAAAAATTATTAGTAATAGCATTAGCCTTAATAACTATACAAGTTAGTGCGCAAGAAAAAAGAGGAGAAAAAGGTAAAAAAGCAAATTTAGCTCCAGAAGAAATGGCACAATTACAAACCAAGAAAATGACTTTAGATTTAGATCTAACCGAAGCACAACAAAAAGAAGTAGGTGTCATTAATTTAGAAAATGCCAAAGCTAGAAAAGCACAAATGCAAGCTAGAAAAAGCAAAAAAGACTCGGAAGAAAAACCGAGTAAAGAAGAAAGGCTTAAAATGAAAAATGACAGATTAGATGCTCAAATTGCAACGAAGAAAAAAATGAAAAGCATTTTAAATGCAGATCAATATACTAAATGGGAATCTACGCAAGGCAAAAGGCATCATAAAAAAGGAAAAGGCAAAAAAGGAGAGCGTGACAGCAAACCTAATAAAGAGTAGTATAGTTAGTTTTTAGTTTTTTTTTAAAGCACCTTAAAAGAGAAATCTTTAAGGTGCTTTTATATTTTATAATGTTTTAGAAACTGCATCTACGGCAAGAATCGTTTTATCTAAATCGGCATAGGTTAACGCATCTGTAATAAACCAAGTCTCAAAAGCACTTGGCGCAATATAAACTCCTTGCTCTAACATACCATGAAAGAATTTCTTGAAGGTTTCGTTATTTCCTGCTGCCGAAGTTTCAAAATCCAATACTTCACCTTCCGCAAAATGTACAGAAACCATAGAACCTACTCTATTTATAGTGTGTATAATATTATTCTGTTTTAAAACCTGTGCAATCCCTTTATGAAGGTATTCCGTTTTTTCAGCTAGACGATTATAAATAACTACATCGCTATTTAATTCTTGTAACATTGCTAAACCAGCGGCCATCGCTAAAGGATTCCCACTTAAAGTTCCTGCTTGATACACAGGTCCAAGAGGCGCTAAATAACTCATAATTTCTTTATTAGCAGCAAATGCACCAACTGGTAATCCGCCACCAATTACTTTTCCAAAACAAACAATATCTGCTTTTACATCATATAGTTCTTGGGCTCCACCTTTTGCTAGTCGGAAACCCGTCATAACCTCATCAAAAACTAAAAGAATATGGTTCGCATCACAAAGCTTTCTTAACTCCTGTAAAAAATCATTCTTCGGAGGAATACATCCCATATTTCCTGCAACAGGCTCTAAAATAACGCAAGCTATTTCTCCTTTATTTGCTTCTACAATTTGGGCAACATTGGCGATATCATTGTAAACCGCAAGCAAAGTATCTTTGGCAGTACCTGCAGTAACTCCGGGACTATTTGGTGATCCAAAAGTAACGGCACCACTTCCTGCTTGTATTAAAAACGAATCACTATGTCCGTGATAACAACCTGCAAATTTTATAATTTTATCTTTTCCTGTAAAACCACGAGCAAGACGCACTGCACTCATGCAAGCTTCTGTTCCTGAATTCACAAAACGAATCATTTCTATATTTGGCACCATAGAAACCGCTAATTCTGCAATTTGCGTTTCAATCTCTGTTGGTGTTCCAAAAGAAGTTCCTTTTTTGGTTTTCTCTACAACTGCATCCACAACAGGTTGAAAAGCGTGACCAAGTATCATTGGTCCCCAAGAATTTATATAGTCTATATATTGGTTATTGTCTTCATCTATTAAGTAAGCTCCTTTTGCTTCTTTAATAAAAATTGGCGTTCCGCCTACTGCATTGAATGCTCTTACCGGAGAATTTACTCCTCCAGGAATCACTTTTTCTGCTTGCGCAAATAATGCGCTACTACGTGTATAGTTCATGAAATTTAATAATCTTTTGGCATTGGTTTTACAAAAAGCACCTGACCTACAAATAAGCCTGTACCTTCTAAACCATTTAATTCTTGAAGTTCTTTTACTGTAATTTTATGTTTTTTGGAAATAGAATATAATGTATCTCCTTTTGCTACGGTATGTTTATCATTATTATCTGCAGTTTTCCCTAATACTTCTGCATCAAATTTATGCAATTGATAACGTTCAATTAAACTAATTAATTTAGCTGGATATTTTCTATCTGTAGCATAACCCGCAGCGCGTAATCCTTTTGCCCAAGATTGGTAATCATCTTTCTCAAAATCAAACAGGCCACTATATCTTGTTCTTCCTGTTAAGAAAAGGGAATGATCTCTAAACGAATATTTAGAGTTATTATATTTACGGAAACATTCTTGTGACGCATCATCATCGTGATAAATTTTTGCTCCAGTCCAATCATGACATTTAATCCCGAAGTGATTATTAGCTTCTACAGAAAGTCTTCCTTTACCAGAAGCAGATTCTAAAATCCCTTGCGCCAAAGTAATACTAGCAGGAATACCGTATTTACGCATTTCATCTTGTGCTATATCACTATAAATAGCAACATATTCCTCGGTAGAATTCGCGTAAACTTCTGGAGTACCCGGCGTTACATCAGGTGTAGCTACATCTTCTTGTTCCGATTCTTTTTCCGTAGTTTTTACCACTACAGCTCGCTTATGTTTTTTAGGAGTCACTTTTTTACTTGACCCGCAACTAAACATAAACAGAGCGATACAGCTTACAATAATTAATTTCTTCATTTTCTATTCAATCAATGGTAAATTCTTCTTTTTTAAAACGGTATTCATTCCTTCAATACCTTGTAATCCTCCCGTATGGATCACTAATATTTTCGAATGCTTCGGAAAAAATCCTTTTGCTATTAAATCTTGAATACCAAATAGCATTTTCCCTGTATAAACAGGATCTAAAGGTATATTACTTTCCTTTTTAAAGGAATTAATAAACGCTATTAAGGTTGGATTTATTTTAGCATAACCTCCAAAATGATAATCCGTTATCAACTCCCAATTTGTTCTGGTGGTAAATTTACTAATTTCTTCTTGTAAAAAGTCTCCTTTTAACGCTGGAAATCCCAGAATTTTTTGATTTGAAGAGCTAGCATTAATAATCCCAGAAATAGTCCCTCCGGTTCCTACAGGACAACATATATAATCGTACACTTCATCGCCCTCTTTTAAAATTTCTTCACAACCTTTTACTGCTAGTGCGTTTGTTCCCCCTTCAGGAATTAAATAAAAATCGCCAAAAGCATCTTTTAATTCATCTAAGAACAAGTCAGATGTTTTACTTCTAAAAGCTTCTCGTGACACAAATTGAAACTGCATACCTTGCTGTTTAGCAAAGCTCAAAGTAGGATTATCGTTCACCTTATTCGCCAACTCTTCGCCGCGAATAACACCAACAGTATTAAAACCATATTCTTTTCCTACGGCTGCAACAGCAGCAATATGATTTGAAAAAGCGCCTCCAAAAGTCACTAAAGTAGTTTTGCTCTGGAGCTTAGCTTCTATGATATTATACTTCAGCTTACTTAATTTATTTCCAGAAACAAACGCATGATTTAAATAGGTTTTTCTTATAAAAACCTGATAATCAGTACCTGAATCAATTTTAACCGTTAAACTCTTCATTTAATCAATAAATTACCCAATATTCTCAATTAATATATTATTTTAGCTAAAGATGTTAATAGATTGAATTTAATTCAACAAAAACGTTAAATAGATTAAAATATTTCATCTTTCACAGATTCCCAAAATCTACAATTTTCTTTCTCTTATAATGTCTTTTTGACATAAACTTATGTTCCAAATTTAAAGTTTATGATGAAAAAATTACACTTTTTAATAGCTTTTATTTCTTTAAGTACTATTACCTACAGTCAGTGCCCATCTATCGCACAAAATGCTTGTTCTCAAGCTGCCCCAACTGTCATCAGTAATAGCATCACCTGTACTACACCAAATAACAATGGTGGTCGAAGAAACTTTCAAATAACAAATATGATAGCCGGTGCGACGTATAGAGTTTCTAATTGCGGTTCTGGACTAGACACCCAAATGACCATTAGAAATGCGGGCGGAGTTTCTGTTGCATATAATGATGATAATGGCCCAGCTTGTCTCGGGATTGCAGCATCTATTGATTTTACACCTCCTACAACAGGTAATTACAGAATTCAAGTAAACAAATATGACTGCGCTGCCACTCCAAATTCTTCAAATGGCGATATTGTAGTAACTTTAATTTCAAATGCTCCTGCCCCTGCAACAAATGATGAACCTTGCTCAGCAATTGCTTTAACCATTAACCCAGATTTTTCTTGTACAAGTACAGCGTTTGGTACAGTTGTAGGAGCTTCTAACTCTGGCATCAATGCTTGTTTAGGTACTGAAGACAATGATGTTTGGTATAGTTTTGTAGCTACTAACACAAGCCATTCTATAGATTTATTAAATATAACAGGAAGTACTACTGATATGGTTCATGGTGTTTATGGAGGATTTATTGCTCCTGATTGCAGTGTAGCAGTTGGTGATAATATTAGTTGCTCTGATTCTAATAATAACACTATTGGTGGATTAACAGTTGGTCAAACTTATTTTGTTCAAGTGTATACCTATTCCAATGGATCTGCAACTACAACTTTTGATATATGTATTGGCACACCACCTCCAGGACCTGTAAATGATGTTCCATGTGGAGCTGTAAGCTTAACAGTCAATCCAGATTACTCATGTACAAGTACAACTTCTGGAACTGTTGCCAGTGCTTCAAACTCTGGACTAAACCCTTGCTTTGGAACAGCTGATAATGACGTTTGGTACAGTTTCGTTGCTACTAATACTAGTCATACAGTAGATTTATTAAATATTTCTGGTTTCACAGATATGTATCATGCCGTTTATGGTGGCTTTATTGCTCCGGATTGCTCCGTTGCAGCAGCAGATAATATTAGTTGTTCAGACCCAAACTCTAGTACGGTTACTAGCCTTACTATTGGAAACACCTATTTTGTACAAGTTTATTCTTATTATAGTGGGTCTTCAACCGCAACTTTTGATGTATGTATTGGCACACCTCCTCCTCCAGCAAATAATGATGAGCCTTGTTCCGCAGATAGCTTATCAGTAAACCCCACTTGTATAGGTACAACAGGAACTGTTAATAGCGCAACCAATTCTGGTATAGATTCTTGTTTTGGCACACCAGACAATGATATTTGGTATAGCTTTGTGGCTACAGACCCAAGTCAAACAGTAAGTCTATTTAATATTTCTGGAAGCGATACGGATATGTATCATGCTATATATGGACCTTTTACACCGCCAGATTGTAGTGTTGCTGTTGCAGATAATATTTCCTGTAATGACGGAAATTCTACTGAATTAATAGGTTTAACAGTTGGTGCAACTTACTTTGCTCAAGTGTTTACATATTCTTCTGGCCCTGAAACTACATCTTTTGAAATTTGTATTACAGAGCCATGTACTAATTCAGACCCAATAAGTACATATCCAACACTATGTCCTACTACAATTATTGATGAACAGGGCAATAATCCGTTCAATCCATTAACATTAAACCCCAGTGCAAATCTAGATTGTAGTCTTCCTACAATTACTTTAGAAGTAAATTCTAACTTAAAAGAAACGACTAGTTACATAGTAGAACAAATAACATATCCAAATCCTGCTCCTAATTACGATTTTCCAATTCTTGGAAATGGAACGGCTCAACAAATTCCAACTGATGATATTTGGGCAAATACTAGAACTGATTTAGGATTCCCTTTTTGTTTCTATAACAACTCATATACTCAAACTTTAATTGGAGCTAATAGCATGATAACTTTCGATAATACTATTGCGCCAGGAAGTGCTAGTGGATATAGTTTTTCTAATAATCTTCCAAGTATAGCAAATAATTTGTTCGAGCAAACCATCTATGGCGTTTATCATGATATAAATCCCTTCCATTATTCAGGAGCAGGAGAACCAATTAAAAGTCGAACGATTGGTACAACTCCTTGCAGACAATTTCAAGTGTCTTGGCATGACGTCCCTATGTTTAGTGACAATTCAATTCTTTATACAGGTATGATTGTACTTCATGAAACTACAAACATCATAGAAGTATTCATAGAAGAGAAACGTATCGACGATGGAAATATCAACCCATGGAATGGAGGAAATGCCATCGTTGGTATTCAAGGAGATATTACACCTTTAGCTCCTAATAACCAATATTTAGCTGCACCATGTAGAAATGGTCTTGACACCAATTGGGAAACAACCAAAGAAGCATGGCGCTTTACTCCAGATGGAGCTGCATTAATTCCAAATAATGTTACTTGGTATTCAACAAGTAGTGGTGGAGTTGGCGGTACGTCTATAGGGTCAGGATCTACAATTACTGTGACTACACCTGATACATATTTTGCTGTATCAAATTACCCAACCTGCTCAGGCACCACTAATTTAACAGACGAAATCATTGTAAATCAATCTAGCAAAACGTGGATGGGTTATATAGATAATAACTGGTATGTAGATGGAAATTGGGAACCAAATGGAGTTCCAACTCCCAGCGATTGTGTTTTAATTCCTGATGTTGCTGTTTCAAATGTAGATGCACCAATTGCTGATATTATAAACTTAATACCACTACCTCCTCAAAATGCTTATGCTTTAAACTTAACAGTTGCTTCAACCGCAAGTCTTGAAATAGCTTCAGATACTGAGTTAGTTGTTACAGATTGGGTCCATACAGATGGAGTAATAAACATAAGAAATACTGGTAGCTTAATTCAAATTACAGATGGCGCTCCAAATTTTAATAATAACACTGGAACAGGCACCATCAACATGCAAAGAACTGCAAACATTGCTAGCCCTTACGACTATATTTATTGGTCCTCTCCTGTAGAAGGGTTTGGAGTATCTAATGTTTCCCCTGGATCTACTTTAATTTATGAATGGATTCCAACTATAGCAGGCAATGGCGTAGGAAACTTTGGTAATTGGCAAGCTACTACCGAGAACATGATAAATGGAAAGGGATACATTATTAGAAATGTAACCGGAACTCCTGCTCCTTCCACCCCAGAATTTGTTGGAAAACCTAACAATGGTGTAATTACCAAAGCAATAACAAGAGGAAATTACAATGGAACAGATTATACTGGTGGCGGGAATACCATTGCTACAAACCTAGATGATAACTGGAATTTAATTGGAAACCCATATCCTTCCGCTATTTCTGCAGACACTTTTATCGCTGTAAATGCAGCTGCAATTACGGATGATGTCGATCCTACAATTTCTGGAACCGTATATTTATGGAGACACCTAGTTACTCCTAGTAATGCCGTAAACGACCCTTTTTACGATGGCTTTGTTTATAATTATAACCCAAATGATTATGTAGCTTATAACAGTACTGGATCAAACCCAGCAGGATTTGGAGGAGATATTGCTGCTGGACAAGCCTTTTTTGTACTTATGGAGCATACCGCGCCTGCAAGTTCGAATGTAGTATTTAACAATACTATGCGCAGTGAAACTTTAATTAATAGTCAGTTTTACAGAACAGACACAGAACTTACTATAGATATTGAAAAAAATAGAATTTGGTTAGATTTAATTTCTCCAGACAATACTGCTAACTCAATTTTAGTAGGTTACGTGGAAGGAGCAACCAATGCACTGGATCGATTGTTTGATGGCTACGAATTAAGTGAAACCAGCACTCGCTTTTACTCTATAATGGATGACGAGGCATTTGCTATTCAAGGAAAAGCGCTTCCTTTTGATCATACAGATAGAGTGTCTTTAGGCGTTGAAATAAATGAAAACGGGAACTATTCGATTGCATTAAATGCCTTAGATGGTTTATTTACAGATAACAATCAGGCAATTTACATAGAAGATACCTATACCAATACCATACATAATTTACGTGTTAATCCATACAGTTTTAATATAGATGCAGGCATCTATAATGATAGATTCATATTAAGATATACAGATTACGCTTTAAGTATCGAGGATTATGAATTATCTGGATTAGAAATACTAGCCCCTAATAATTCCTTTATAAAAGTAAAATCAGGAAACAGTTCTATAAGCACTGTAATTGTTTATGATCTTTTAGGAAGAGTTCTAATTAACAAAACAGAAATTAATGCTTCAGAAATTAGCTTTAATAACTTTACATACTCGGAAGGAACTTATATGGTAAAAGCAGTACTTTCTAACGGAAAACAGAAAATTCAGAAAGTAGTTTTAAAACATTAATAATATTTTATAAAATTCCAAAAAGACCTTGATTTCAAATAATGGAGGTCTTTTTCATTTACATACGCTTCTCTTTCAAAGGAAATATTTCTATAGGCCTGCTGCCAATTTCGCCATCGAATAAACCGAACAATAAACTCCAAAAAATACAAGATATAAAAAGGAATAATCAACAATTCTAGCTGTTGTCTCAAATGAATTTTCTCGTGATTTAATAAAACAACATCCTCCTTTAAACTGCTATATTTTAAAAATATAAAAGGAAAAATAGCTATTCCCGTATATCCTTTGGGTACCATATATTTTGAAATAAAAATCATATTTTATACCGTTCAAAAATCAATCCAAATTACATTATATTTGTGATATGAAGAAATTTATACCTCTTGAAGAAGGCGATTACTACCTAACACCCGAAGGCTACAAATGTTTTACAGCGCAATACCATTTAAAACGGGGATACTGTTGCGAAAGTGGCTGCAGACATTGTCCTTACGGTTTTAACACGTCCACTTCCAGTAAAACAATAAATAAAAAGTAAAGTCGGTTACCAATATGACATTCAAAAATCAAATATTAGAAGGCATTCCAGAAATATTACCACAGCCAAAAGCATACGAAACAGAAATAAATCACGCACCAAAGCGTAAAACGATTTTATCTGCGGAAGAAAAAAAACTAGCACTTCGCAATGCACTACGTTATTTTAATAAAAAGCATCATGCAGAATTACTTCCCGAATTTAAAAACGAATTAGAAACCTACGGAAGAATTTATATGTATCGTCTACGTCCGGATTACAAAATGTATGCAAGACCAATAGATGAATATCCTGCAAAGACAAAACAGGCTGCTGCTATTATGTTAATGATTCAGAATAATTTAGATTATGCGGTAGCCCAACATCCTCACGAATTAATAACTTATGGAGGTAATGGCGCTGTGTTTTCCAATTGGGCACAATACCGATTAACCATGAAATATTTGGCAGAAATGAATGACGAGCAAACACTCGCTATGTACTCTGGCCATCCTATGGGATTATTTCCTAGTCACAAAAATGCACCTCGCGTTGTGGTCACCAACGGAATGATGATTCCCAATTACTCCAAACCAGATGATTGGGAAAAATTCAATGCCCTTGGTGTTACACAATACGGACAAATGACTGCTGGAAGTTTCATGTACATTGGACCACAAGGAATTGTGCATGGAACAACAATTACCGTATTAAATGCCTTCAGAAAAATAAAAAAAGAACCACAAGGAAATCTTTTTGTAACCTCAGGTTTAGGAGGTATGTCTGGCGCACAACCAAAAGCCGGAAATATTGCGGGTTGTATTACCGTGTGTGCAGAAGTAAACCCGAAGATCACACAAGTACGATTAGATCAAGGTTGGATAGATGAAAAAATTTCGAATCTAGATGCTTTAGTAACTCGTGTTACCAAAGCGAAAGCCGAAAAAGAAACCATTTCCATAGCATATTTAGGAAACATCGTGGACGTCTGGGAAAAATTCGATGAAGCAAACATTCATATCGACTTAGGAAGCGATCAAACTTCATTGCATAATCCTTGGGCTGGAGGTTACTATCCTATAGGTATTTCTTTTGAAGACGCTAATGAAATGATGGCAAATAATCCGGAGCAGTTTAAAATAGAAGTCCAAAAAACACTTCGTCGTCATACCGAAGCTATAAATAAACACACCGCAAAAGGAACTTATTTTTTCGATTATGGTAATGCTTTCCTTTTAGAAGCATCCCGTGCTGGAGCAGATATTATGGCAAAAAATGGTATCGACTTTAGATACCCAAGTTACGTACAAGACATTATGGGACCTATGTGTTTCGATTATGGTTTTGGACCATTTCGTTGGGTTTGTGCTTCTGGAAAACCAGAAGATTTAGCAAAAACAGACGCTATTGCATGTACTGTTTTAGAAGAAATAAAAAAGAATTCGCCAGAAGAGATTCAGCAACAAATGGCGGATAATATCCAATGGATAAAAGGCGCACAAGAAAACAAATTAGTGGTAGGCTCACAAGCCAGAATACTTTATGCAGATGCAGAAGGGCGCATGAAAATTGCGCAAGCATTTAATGATGCCATTGCAAAACAAGAATTAGGATATGTAGTTCTAGGTCGTGATCATCATGATGTTTCCGGGACAGACTCCCCATATAGAGAGACAAGTAACATATACGATGGCTCTCGATTTACAGCAGATATGGCAATACAAAATGTAATTGGAGACAGCTTTAGAGGAGCAACTTGGGTAAGCATTCACAATGGTGGTGGTGTAGGTTGGGGAGAAGTTATAAATGGCGGATTTGGTATGGTTCTTGATGGTAGTATAGAAGCATCTAAACGTTTAAAATCCATGCTATTCTGGGACGTAAACAACGGGATTTCAAGACGAAGTTGGGCACGAAATTCAGGAGCTGAGTTTGCTATTAAACGAGCAATGGAAGTAGAACCAAATCTAAAAGTAACACTTCCAAATCACGTAGATGATGCTTTATTGAATTAGAAAAAATTTAAAAAATTGCAACTATGAAAAATCTATTCACCATTACATCGCTACTTCTTTTATTAGTAGTAACAACGTCTTGTAGCTCGGTAAGAGTCGCGTCAGATTATGACAAGCAAGCAAACTTTAACGATTTTAAAACCTTTGCTTTCTACAAAACAGGAATTGACAAAGCAGAAATTAATGATCTAGACAAACGTAGAATTCTTCGTGCTATTGAAGCAGAATTACTTGCAAAAGGTTTTACAAAATCTGAAAACCCAGATTTACTAGTTAGTATTTTTACAAAATCTAGAGAAAAAATAAATGTATACAGCAACAACTTTAGTCCTTATGGATATGGTTGGGGATGGAGTCCTTATTATTGGAACAACTACAATACAGTATCTAAATCTACGGAAGGTATTCTTTACATCGATTTAATTGATGCTAGCAAAAAAGAGTTAGTATGGCAAGGACAAGGTACTGGCTATCTATCTCAAAACAAAAAGGAAGAACGAATACAAGATTTTGTTACTAAGATCATGGAGAAATATCCTCCAGGTTTACAACAACAATAATAGGAATAAAAAAACCACTCTAAATTAGAGTGGTTTTTTATTTTTATATGAATAACGAATTATTTCTTAGGTGTTTCTAATGTTTTCAAATACCCTTGATATTGCTCATTCGTTAAAATGCTTTTTAATTTAGCTTTTACAGTTTCCAATAAAGAAGCTTTTGCTCCTTGTACTTTAGCGATGTCTTTATTTCCTTCCAAACCTTTTAAGTTTTGGTTTAAATCCACAAATACATTATAAACTGCAGCTTGCTGATTTCCATCTAACTCTACTAATTGATGTAAGTTATATGTTTGTACTTTGGCAACAGCTTCAGGTCTATCTGTTTCCGCTACTAAAGTTTCCTGAGCTTGAGATCCTTGCATCCCAATAAAAAATACAGCAATAAAGCTTAAAAGTGTAATATACTTTTTCATAATTATTTCAAATATTATAGTTATAATTTTAAGAGTTCAATATACAAAATAAATTGAAACCTATAATAGAATTATCTAATAGCTTAAAAGTTCCTTCATTTTAGCCTTCACCTTTTCTGTCGATGGAATCATGGTTTCCTCTAAAATAGAATTCAATGGAATTGCTGGCATATTCTCACTACCAATAGTCATTACTGGTGCATCTAAAAATTTGAAACACTCTTCTTGAATCTTTCCAGACAATGCTCTAGCAAAACTATTATTAGAAGGCTCTTCTGTCACCACTAAACACTTTCCGGTTTTCTTTACCGATTTCATAATAGTTTCTTCGTCTAAAGGAAATAACGTTCTTAAATCGATAATTTCAATTTGGTCTTGCATTCCTAATTCTTCGGATGCATTCATTGCCCAATGCACTCCCATTCCATAAGTAACAATAGTTAATGTTTCTACATTTTCTTGTTTCCAAATTTCTTGTAAAACCCATGCTTTCCCAAAAGGCAATACATAATCTTCACTTGGTTCTACCGATGTTGCTCCTTGGGTTCCTGCTACTTTAGACCAATACAAACCTTTATGTTCTAAAATCACCACAGGATTTGGATCGTAATACGCCGCTTTCATCAAACCTTTTAAATCGGCTCCATTGCTAGGATATGCGATTTTTACACCACGAATGTTCGTAAGTACACTTTCTACAGAAGACGAATGATAAGGCCCTCCACTTCCATAAGCACCAATTGGCACACGAAGAATCATACTTACTGGCCATTTTCCATTACTTAAATAGCAACTTCTACTTACTTCTGTAAATAACTGATTTAATCCAGGCCAAATATAATCGGCAAACTGCACCTCCACAATTGGCTTCAATCCAACCGCACTCATACCAACGGTAGAACCTACAATAAAGGCTTCTTGAATTGGCGTATTAAAAACGCGATCGTCACCAAATTTCTGCGCTAAAGTTGCTGCTTCTCTAAAAACACCACCAAGTCGCCCACCAACATCTTGTCCGTAAAGCAAACATTCTTTATGCTTTCGCATCAGTTCTTCCACAGCAAATAATGCGCAATCTACCATGACTACCTTTTCTGCTCCTTCTGGTGCACGTATACCTTTTTCTTCGGTAATTGGTGTTGGCACAAAATCGTTTGTAAATAAATCTTCCGGTTTTGGATCTTCCGCTAATAATGCTTTTTCGAAGTCTGCTTGTACTTTCGCTTTCGCGGAATTTTCTATCGCTTCCAATTCAGCCTCCGTAAACCCATTATCTACTAATTGTTGTTTTATCACTGGATACGGATCACGAGAACGCGCTTCCTCTAAATCATCACGATACCATTCCATTCTAACACCAGAAGTATGATGATTTAATAACGGTACTTTTGCATGAATTAAAAACGGTCTTCGTTCTTCACGAATTGTTTTTATCACTTTTTCTACGGCTTCATAACTTTCTATAAAGTTTGCGCCGTCAATAGAAATAGCTTCTAGCCCATGGAATCCTTTAGCATATTCAAAAGCATTTTGCGCTCTTGTTTCTGCTGCATTTGCAGAAATATCCCAACCATTATCTTGTACTAAATATAAAATTGGCATTTGTTTTAAAGCTGCCATCTGGAAAGCTTCTGCAATTTCTCCTTCGGTTACGGAAGCATCTCCTAAAGAACAAACCACAAACGGTAAATCTTTAAGCGTTTTATCATCTAAACCTTGTAATTCTTTGTATTGCATTCCCATAGCAACTCCTGTGGCTGGAATAGTTTGCATTCCTGTTGCCGAGGATTGATGTGGGATTTTAGGCTTATCATCATCCTTTAAACTTGGATGGGAATAATAAGTTCTCCCTCCAGAAAACGGATCGTCTTTTTTAGCTAATAATTGCAACATTAAATCATAAGGCTCTAAGCCGAACGATAATAACATAGCATCATCTCTATAATACGGAAATGCATAATCTTGCGGTAACAACTGCATTCCTAAAGCAATCTGAATCGCTTCATGACCTCTAGATGTCGCATGTACATATTTGGATACTTGCTTAAAATTAGCTTCGTACAATTCTGCCATTGCTTTGGCTGTACATAATTTTGAAAATCCTTTTTTTAGTATGTCTTTATTCATATCAAATGCCTGCGAAAGCAGGTATCTTTTTTTGTCATTCCGCACTGCGATGCGGAATCTATTATAATTTTATTTAAAAGTGGGCCCCAAATCAAGTTTGGGATGACAAATCATTAATTATATCTTTCTATCTACATCAAATTGTTCAAAATAATTGGCTACTCGTCTTACAAAACTTCCTCCTAAAAAGCCATCGACAACACGATGATCAAAAGAAAGGGATAAGTACATCATACTACGAATAGCGATTTCATCTCCTTTTTCTGTAGTGATAACTTCTGGTCTTTTTTTAATAATCCCTAAAGCTAAAATAGCAACTTCTGGCTGATTGATAATTGGTGTTCCCATCACGCTTCCAAAGGTTCCTACATTTGAAATAGTAAATGTGCTTCCCTTAATATCATCACCACCAAGTTTATTTTCTCTAGCTTTTCCGGCTAATTCATTTACGTTAGCTGCTATAGTTTTTAAATCTTTAGTATCCGCATTTTTCACCACAGGAACGATTAAGTTTCCACTTGGTAATGCCGTTGCCATACCAATATTTATATCTTCTTTTACAATGATATTATTGCCATCGACAGATGCATTAATATTCGGAAAGTCTTTCACAGCTTTTGCTACAGCTTCCACAAATAATGGTGTGAAGGTTAAACGTTCTCCATGTTTTTCTTGAAAAGCGACTTTATTTGCATTTCTCCAATTGACCATATTTGTCATATCTGCTTCTACATAAGCAGTAACGTGTGGCGAAGTATGTTTAGAATACACCATGTGATCTGCAATCATTTGGCGCATTCTGTCCATTTCAATGACTTTCCCCTTGCCTTTATCGAAATTTAATTGCGGAATTCTATATGCGGTTGGATCTTTTTCAGCTACGGCTTGTGCAAATTTAAAAGGTCTCCCTTCTTCTATATATTGAAACACATCACTTTTGCGTAAACGACCTTCATGTCCTGTTGCAGGAATTCGCGCTAATTCTTCAAAACTTATGTGATGTTCTTTCGCTATTTTGATTACTAATGGCGAAAAGAAGGTGTTTGTATTATTTACTGAAAATGAATTTGAAGTAAAATCTTGCTGAATTGGATTTAGTTTTTTTGGTGTTTTTTCCTTCTTTTGAGACGTCTCGATGGAGCCTGTGCTGAGCCTAGACGAAGTGCTCGACGTGACAATAGTTTTCTTTGAAGACTTTACTTCTTCTGAAACTTCAAGAATAGCCATTATTTCTCCAACAGGAACAATATCTTTAGCTTGAAACAGTATTTTTACTAATGTCCCAGAAGCTGGTGCCGGAACTTCGTTATCCACTTTATCTGTTGCAACTTCTAGAATGATATCTCCTTCTTCAAAAGAGTCTCCTTCTGCGATTAACCAATTGATTATGGTTCCCTCGCTAATACTCTCGCCCATTTTAGGCATTTTTAATTCGTAACTTCCTGCGAAGGCAGGAATCTGTTTATCTTTCATTTCTAAACTTATTATAGTTTAAGTTCCAATTTATTGAAATATCCATCCAACCTGGATTCATTTCTTCTATTAATTTTACTTTCCACTCTCTTTTCCACTTCTTCATTTGCCGTTCCCTAATTAATGCAGGAGCATCAGCAATATACTCTTCAAAATAAACTAGTTTATCACAATTATACTTGGCAGTAAATGAATTAGGTCTATATTTTAACTTATGTTCCTTTACTCTTTCTTGTATTTCATCAGTAACGCCAATATAAATTGTTCCATTCGCTTTATTAGTCATGATGTATACAAACCAAGATTTCATTACTTTTTATTATGAGATTCCTGCATACGCAGGAAGTTGGTTCCCTCGCTAATACTCTCGCCCATTTTAGGCATTTTTAATTCGTAATTCTTCAAGCTAAATTTATTTTTATTTCAAGAATTAAAGATAAGCTATAATAAGATTTTCGATTGTTAAAAACTTGAAAATTAATTCTGAAAAGAATTTAATTCTTTTATTACATATAAATAAAGTTTATTTTACTTTTATAGTTACATTTGAAGCTCTTAAAAACACTATTTCCTTATGCCTCCAACACTAGATAAAATTGACACGCAAATCCTAAATATTCTTCAAACAGATAGCAACCGAACCACCAAAAGCATTGCTAAAGAACTAGGCATGACCACTTCGCCTATTTTTGAGCGGATTAAAAAATTGGAAAAAGAAGGATATATTAAAAAATACGTTGCTGTTTTAGACAATAAGAAAATAGGACTAAAGCTTACCGTTTTCATAGGTATCACCCTACAAGGCCACACCAGAAGTTACCTAGAGAAATTTGTAAAAGAAATAAATAATTTCCCCGAGGTAGTAGAGTGCCATCGAATAAGTGGAAACTTTGATTATTTACTAAAATTAGTGGTAGAAGATATTGAGGCTTATGAAACCTTTATTATATCGAAACTCACATTGCTTCCGTACCTAGGAAATGTGCAAAGTTTAATTACACTTTCTACAGGAAAAGAGACCAATGTGATCAATTTAGGACTTTAAATAATTTAATTCAAATCCGATAACAACTGTTTTACATCTTTAATTAACCGCTTGGTATGTGTACTATCTTTACCGTCATACATCCCACGAATTAATCCATTTTCATCTACCAACAATAATGCGCCACTATGCATAATATTATCTTTTAATCGATCTAAATCTTCATATACAACCGTTCCATAACTAAAGTTAGCTAAATCGTGCACCTTTTCTTTTTTTCCGGTTAGCAGTTGCCAATTGGAAGGTTTATCTATTTCTAATGTATTTGTATAGTAATCTTGTAAAACGTTTACCGTATCGTTTTCCGGATCAATAGAATGCGATAAAATCATAAAGTTCTCTTCGTCTTTAAAAGTATGATACACTTCTTTTAACTGTACTGAAACGATAGGACAAATAGACGGACAGCTAGTAAAAAAGAATTCTGCTATATAGATTTTTCCTTTTACTGCATTTTGAGTAATGGTCTGATTGTACTGATTTTTAAATTCAAAATCTGCTATTACCTGATATTCACCATCTTTTTTTGGTGATAAAATTGGTAGTTCCGGATTGCTTACATCTTGCTGTTTTTGGTGAGCTGTATCCTTACAACTCACCAAACACAACAAAAAGCTAATTGCTAATAGTATTGTTTTATTACTCATTTTATTTCCCGATAACTATTGCTGGATTACGATCAAAACTCTTAGCAGGTCTTAAGGTCATAGCATGCCAAACCGTTGGTAAAACTGGCCAATCTTCTGGCAATGTCATATGATGAAAACCCATGGTATACCAACATACAATGTCTTGATTATTGATATTTCTATCTTGCGCCACCCATTTTAAGATACCATCATTTCCTTGGCTTTGATTTGGGTATTTCCCGGAAGGATACATTTCGGATCTATCATAAGGAGTTACCCAAAGTTGTTCTTTAGACCAAGCTGCTCTTTTTTGAGGAAAATCTTCATCATCTAAAACAGATAGATAAGAATGCCCTAATATTTGGTAGCTCTTGTACTGCCCTAAACTATTTTTAGAATTTTTATTAACCACTTTCCAGTAGCCGTCATGCCCCTCGCTACTTTCTACAATTGGTCCTTCTTTTAATTCTGGATGTTCTACAACTTCCCAACCACTTTTTCTTGAATTATTTGGATATTTCACAGGTACAACCTCATCTGTTGCAAATGAATTATTAATACCATCCACATCTAAATCTAATCTAAACGATAAAAAATGATCATGAAAAACACCGATTAAATTTGGCGCTATTAAATTCCCAACTTTAGTTTCGTGCATTGCTTTAGGATCGTCCATTGTTTTAGACTCCACAGCTTTTGCTGCGTCCATTCCCGTTGCTCCCACTTCTATTTTCAATAAACCTTTAGTACTAAAAACATAATCAATTACATAATCATAGTTTCCTACTACCGGAATGGTTCTCACTACCAACTCCACTTCGGCTCTACTCTCATGTGTTCCGTTTAAAAACTCAGAATGCCTCCAAAGTGGTCTTCCTGTATTACGCTCAAAAACACCTATTACATTTTCTTGTAATAATGGCGTACCATCATCCATAGGAATCACGGCATTTAATAAGGTTGCATTTCCAGGAACATCGGTTCCTAATTCTATTGGTGAGGATAATAAGCCAAAACCATATTCTCCAATATCCATGTACGAACGATATTTCCAATCTTCGGCAGAATCCATATAAGGCACAAACATTTCATTTGCAGATAATTGATACGCTACGGATTGTCCGTCAAATTCTGCTAAAGAAATGATTGCTCCGAAGCGCTTATCCATTCTAAAATGAAACTTCCATCTATCCCATTCTATTTTCCCATCCTTAAATGAAAAATTATCTCCTTCTGGCGACGTTATTATTACTGGTTTTAATTTGTATGCACCAACAGACGCTTCATCATAATCATAAACCTTATCATTTCTCGCGATGGTTTCTTCAATTAAAACATCTACAACTTCTCCTTTATTTACGTCTACAACTGGAGTAATTCCATTAATTGGCTTTGCAAAAAGATTAGTTTTCACACCTTTTATATCCAATAGCCAAACTTTTAAAAGTCTTTGATCTGTACTTTCTGTTCCAAAATAACCTGTTGTTAATGGCGCACCTGCAACTTCATCTAAATTAGTATAGCCACGTTTTCTTAACGCTTCAATAACACGTTTATCTTTTTTCCATAACGCACCAGCTTGCATCCATTCTTCCATAAGTAATGCAGGTTGCACATTATTTATTTCTTTCCAATCTAACAGCTTTTTATTGGTGATATCTACAACTGCTTCGTAGGTCTTTTTATTTTGTCTAATTACAATATTAGCTTGTCTCTCGATAACATTCCCTACTTCCCAAGCATACATCGCTTCTTTTTGCGGTTCCTTTAAAGTGATTTCCGGGAAACGCGAGGCTTCTGTAACTTTTTTAGCCTCTAAAAGAATTGATTTCACATCTGTTAATTCTAACTGACTTAAAGCATCCATAGGATGTACAATTTCATTAGAAACAACCACTTCCACTTTTTCTGTATTTGTTTCTTGCTCCGTTTTATTACAAGAACTAAAGCTTAACAAAATAACTAAAAGCACAAAAGACATTTTTTCGACACGCATTACTATTCTTATTTTTTTCATATTCTTTTACTCTATATTAAAATCTTTTAAAAAAAATTAAAGTTGCCAAATTATACTTCAAGCAAATTAGCAACTTTAATTATAACAACACTTAAAATTTTGCTCTTAAAGAAACTCCGGCTGTAAAAGGTCTACTTGTTGCATATCTTGTTCTACCCTCTAACTCTGCCGCAAGAGAGATAATATCCCCAAAATTTGCATTTTCATTGGTTAAATTATTGGCAAATAAAGAAACATCAAACTTATTTAAGCTAATACCTATTCTTGCATTAACTAAGGTATATGCATCTAAAGTACGCGCTGGAGATCTATCATAATTACTATATCTCGTTCCAGAATGCTGAAGATCTGCTCTTACAAACATATCTTTTTTGTTAAACGCTTTAAACCTATATTCTGCAGTTGCAGAAGCCGTAATATCTGGAATAAGCAATATTTCATCTCCCTTTTCTGCTTCGGTTAAATGCGCATCTTCACCTACCTCAGTAATTTCAGATTTTATTAAACCAATACTTCCAGATAACGTTAACTGACTGGTTGGGTATGCATGCACATCCATTTCTAAACCATAACTATATGCTTTATCAATATTCATGATAAAATTATACCCAGATACTGGCAAATTGGTTCTTTGTTGAATATTATGCCAATCGTTATAAAAAAGAGCTGCATTTACTAGCAACTTTTTATTGGTAAGCCCTGCTTTTGCTCCAAGCTCATAACTCCATAAATAATCATCTTTATACGTTGCCGGAACATTTATTGTACCTAAAAGGTCTACAGCTTCTGATTCGCTATACGCTGGCAAAACTCCGTTAACACCACCTAAACGATATCCTTTTGACGCACTAACATACATCATATTATTATCGTTGAACTTATATTTTAAACCAAATTTCGGATTAAAACCACTCGCTTTATTTGCTGGCAAATCACCGGTGATATCTTCATATCCCGAAACAAGAGAAGAGAATACCGTTCTAGATCTTGAACTTTCCGCATCAAACCAACGCAGTCCGAATGTTGCTTTTAACTTATCGGATATTTCATAATACATCTCTGTAAATAAAGAAATTTCTTTTATTTCTACACCATTTACAAATTCATAAACGTAGTCAAATTCAGGACTGGTTTCTCCTATAAACTCTCCTAAACCTGAAGAATAGCTTTCCCCTCTTTCATTACTCTTTTCTTTTGCATAAAAGATACCAGATGAAAAATTAAATTTACCATCTAAATCAGATACATAACGAAACTCTGTAACAAACTTTTCAAAATCTGCTTCTCTCCATATCTCTACTGGATAACCTACCTCATCGGATTGTGGAATCTCGAAAGCCGTATAGGTTAACCATTCTGAAAAATCTTCTTTTTCATAATAATATCGATCAAATGAAGACATTGCTAACACAAATTCTCCCTTATCTAATTTATATTTTGTGGTTAAACTTAGGTTACTAAATCTATCCTCAAAATTTTCGTCTATATCTGCAAATCGCACCTGATCAAAGTTACCTGGTTTTGTATCGGCTAAATTATAACCATCTGCTTCTGTACTTTGATAAATAAATTTAGGAAGTATGGTTAATCTTTCTGTTGGTGTCCATTTTGCTCCTAGATGAAATCCGAAAGTAGTTTCATCATCCACATCTTCCTTTGTTTTGGTTAATAAGGAATGATTATCGTTAAGTAAGGTAATTGGAGTATCTTGGGAAGTTAAAGGCACCTTATCAAAAATTCCGCTTTTAAAATTATAAAACGCTACCGTACGCACTGCCAATTTATCTTTAACAACAGGAATATTAAGGGTAAGATCTCCGGAGTAATTAACACCACCTTCATCTACAGAACTCACTTCCATACCAGCATTACCAGAAAAGGCATAAGTTGTAGGTTCATTTGTAATTACTTTTAACGCACCTCCCATAGCACTAGAACCGTATAAAGTTCCTTGTGGACCTCTTAAAACCTCTATTTGTTTTACATCTACCAATTTAGGATCTACTGTTTCTGGCAACGGCACTTCATCTAAATAAAAAGCGGTAGTTGCATTACCTGTAATACCTCTAATCGATATAGAATTAGAAGTTCTACCATCTGCAAGATCACCACCACCACCTTGCTTACCGAAAGATAAGTTTGGCACTTTTGAAGCATAATCACTAAACTCAAAAGAACCACTTTTTTTCAATTCTTTCGCTCCGATAGCGGTAATACTAATAGGAATATCTTTGGCATATTCTGCTTTTTTACGAGAGGTTAATAATACTTCTCCTAAGGATTGTGCAGATTCTTCCATTTTAACATTATAGTCTGCAGCATCTGAAACAATAAGCGTACTTGTTGTATAACCTAGGTATATAAATTCTAACACATCATTAGTATTTACTTCTAGACTATAATTCCCGTCAAAATCGGTGGCTACTCCTTTTGACGTTCCTTTTACTATAACATTAACACCTAATAAAGGCTGGCTAGTTTCTTGGTCTGTAACCTTACCACCAACTTGTTTTTGCGCATAACCCGCAAAATTAATTAGCAGCAATAGAACTAAAATTATTTTAATTTTTTTCATGATTAATTCGGTTAGTTAGTTAGTTAGTTAGTTAGTTTTATCTTTTATCCATAATTCTACTTAATTTACCACCTTCACTTCTAGGTATTTCTCCAACGGGGTGAAGGGTGATTTTCATAGACAATCCAATATTATCTTTTATTTTTTTAGAGAATTTTTTAATCAGCTGCTCATTGTCTAGCAGTTCATTATTTACCACTTCTACTTTCACTTCTACGGTATCCATCGCATTTTGTTTGGTTACAATAAGCTGATAATTTACAGAGAGCTCTTCTATATTAGAGATAACATCTTCCACTTGTGTATGAAAAAGATTAACACCTCTTATAATTAGCATATCATCTGATCGTCCTTTTATGGCACTCATTTTTATATGTGTACGTTTTATACTATGATCGTAGGATAAACTACAAATATCATTTGTCCAATATCTTAAAACAGGAAACGCCTCTTTAGTCAATGTGGTTATTACTAAAACGCCTTCTTCTCCATATGGCAATGGTTCACCGGTATCTTTATCTACAATTTCTGGATAAAAATGATCTTCCCAGATATAACTTCCCGTGCCTTGTTCTTCATAATCTTCTTGCGAAACACCAGGGCCAATAATCTCGCTTAAGCCATAAATATTTGTAGCTTTAAGATTTAGTTTTTGTTCTATTTCATTTCGAATTCCGTCTGTCCAAGGTTCTGCTCCTAGAATTGCATATTTTAAATTGAATCTAGAAGGATCAATACCTCTTTTTTCACATTCATTTGCGAGGGTTTGCGCATAAGAAGGTGTACAACAAAGTACTTCCGATTGAAAATCTTCTAAAAGCTGCAGTTGTCTATCTGTCATTCCTCCAGATATAGGTATTACAGCCATACCTAATTTTGTTGCTCCGCCGTGTATCCCTAAACCTCCAGTAAACAGACCATAACCATATGCATTATGTAAACGCATTCCTGGTTTTGCTCCTGCGCATGCAAGTGATCTCGCTACTACTTCATCAAAAACATCTAAATCATTTTTAGTATAACCAACTACTGTTGGCTTTCCTGTAGAACCGCTAGAACAGTGAATTCGATTTAATTCGCTCACATCGCAAGTAAAAAGTCCGAATGGGTAATTATCCCTTAAATCCGTTTTCTTTGTAAATGGTAACCGATGCAAATCTTGAACACCTTTTATATCTCCGGGTTTCAGACCAAGCGCATCGAGTTTATTTTTATAGAAAGGCACCTTCGTATAAATTCGGTTTAGCATGGTTTCTAAACGTTCATTTTGTAACTTTCGAAGTTCCTTTATAGGTAATGTTTCTATAGCCTTATTATAAATCATATCAAAAAATTAAGCTTTATTAATACTAATCACCTGAGGTTGTGTTACTGATTTCAGACCATCTAAACCAAATTCCACACCATAACCAGAACCCTTAATACCTCCAAACGGCACCATAGGATGGATTGCACCATGCTGATTAATCCAAACTGTACCAGCTTCTACTCTTGCTGCTACTTTCTTCGCTTCTTCCAAATTAGAAGACCAAACCGAAGCTCCTAAACCCGCTTCTAATCTATTCGCGCTTTTTATAGCATCCTCGATATTAGAATATTTTATAATTGGCAAAACTGGACCAAACTGCTCTTCATCTACTAATCTTAATCCGTCTTCTACATCTGCAACGATAGTAATTGGGTAGAAAAAACCTTTTCCTTCTTTAGGAGCTCCCCCGCAAACTATTCTTGCATTATTCGCCTTAGCATCTTCAATTAAGTCTACTACTTTATCATATTGCATTTTATTTTGAATTGGCCCTAAAACAATTCCTTCTTCTAAACCATTTCCCATTGGCATTTTTTCTGCCAAATCACTAAGCGCACTTATTACACCTTCATATTTACTTTCGTGTACATATAAGCGTTTTGCACAAGCACAGGTTTGTCCCATATTTAAAAATGCTCCCCAAAACAAACCTTCCGCAATCGCATTCGGGTCTACATCCTCCATAACAATAGCCGCATCATTACCACCTAACTCTAATGTTAAACGCGTCATATTACCAGCAGAAGCTTCAATAATTTTTTGTCCTGTACTATTAGAACCCGTGAACATTATTTTATTGATATCTTTATTACCTACCAATTCTGCTCCAATTTCTCCCGGTCCACTAATGGTGTTTAAAACACCAGCTGGCAAAACTTCATTAATCATTCTTACCATTTCTAAAGTTCCTATTGTTGTGTATTCCGATGGCTTTAGAACCACTGTATTTCCAACTCTAAGCGCAGGAATTATTTGCCAAATAGCAATCATTAAAGGCCAATTCCATGGCGCAATTGCTCCAACAACACCGATAGCTTTTCTATGTAATTCATCGCGTCTCGTTTCATCCTCAAAAACAACTTCTACAGGTAAATCTAAAGACGCTGGAACCTGAGTCCAACCTACACAAGCTTGCATCTCAAACATAGAACCCGGCCCACCAAGAGGCTTTCCTTGTTCTTTTGTAATCCATGTTGCCAATTCCTCGGTATTATCCGTAAGCACTTCTGCAATTTTCATGATGTACTCTTTTCTTTTATCATCGTCTAGAGCAGCCCAAGCTGGTTGTGCTTTTTTCGCAGCGGCTACCGCTTCCGCAACTTCCGCTTTTGTAGAAATTGGAGCATAACCTATAAGCTCCTCTGTTGCTGGATTTTTAACTTCGAATGTGTTTTCTGAAATAATTTGTTTTCCTCCAATTATAGTATGATACGTTTTCATTGTTTTTGTTTATAAATTAATATTCGTTTTAATGATTGCTAAATGAGTTCCTATGAATTATCAACCAAATTACTATGGTTAGCCCTATAATAATTGAATTATCATACACAATAGATAAACTATAACACGATTATTAAGAATTTGTGAATTATTTTCAATATATTTGAATTATTAACCGATTTTATTAACTATAATTCACAATATGAAACCCGAAAGAAAGACATTTATTGAAAAAAGCACGGAATATAAGTTTGATGATGGTCTTTTAACCATATATGAAACAAACTCTCCTTGTAAAGACATCTCTTTTACTTTTGACAAACACATGATTACCATCATGTTATCTGGCCATAAAACGGTGGTTTCTAAAAATGCTAAAGTGGAATTCTTTCCTGGAATGGTTTTTATTCCAGAGAAAGATGTAGTTCAAAAAGTAGAAATTAGTAATGCGAGTTTTACAAACCCAACAAAATGTTTAGTACTAGATATTTCTCCTGAATTTATTGAAAAGCTTGTCTTAGAATTAATGGAAGACAAAGATTGGAGTGCTAATTTTGAATATTTATTAAGCGAAGAACATTCTCATTTTATTTCTAACGATACAAATACCATTGAAAGCTTTGAACGTTTTTACAAATATTTAAAAGCTGGAAATTCAGGATTAGACACGCATGTCAATAATGCAATATTAAGAGAGTTGATATTAAGAGTTCTTCAAACGGAAGCAGGATCGCTTCTGATTAAAAATATAAAGAGTAATATAAAGGATAAGAATTTAGAAAAGACAATTAGTTATATAATGACTAATTTAAGGAATAAAATAACCATCGATGACCTTGTTAGTATTTCTGGGTTTGGAAAAACAAAACTCTTTAATCGTTTTAAAGATACATTGGGCGTTACACCTGTTAATTATATAATGAAGGAACGCATAAAGTATTCTATTAAAATAATTGAAGGGATTGACAACCTTCAAAGTGTTGCCTTTCAAAGTGGCTTTAACACCTATGTGCATTTTTGTAAATCGTTTAAAAAAATAGAAGGAATCTCTCCTATGGCGTATAAGAAGAAAATTATATCCAATACGAGAGTAGTTATCTAAAATTACTTTTTAAAAGACTCTCGTAACGTTTTATAAACATCCTCCTGTATTTTCATATTTTCTGGAACCTCTCTTAATGGTTCTACAGCCCGCAAACTCTCGTGACAATCGGCTGGTAATTCCTGATACAATTGTGTGCCCTTTGTTTTCCAAGCGATCATTTCATCACTCACTTGCTTAATTACTTTTGCTGGGTTACCGACAACTAAGCTTCGCTTAGGAATTTTAGTTTCGGCTTTTACAAATGCCATGGCACCAACTATGGATTCGTCGCCAATTTCGGCATCATCCATGATTACGGTGTTCATTCCAATAAGACAATTTCTACCCAAATTAGCACCATGAATAATGGCTCCATGACCAACATGTGCACTTTCTTTAAGTGTAATAGATTTCCCAGGAAACATGTGAACCGTGCAATTCTCTTGCACATTTACACCATCTTCTAAAATAATTTGACCCCAATCCCCACGAATAGCCGCACCTGGTCCAATGTAACAGTTTTTACCAATGATGACATTTCCTGTTACTGCTGCTAATGGATGCACGAAACTAGATTCGTGTACAACTGGTGTGTAGCCTTTGAATTTGTAAATCATACTTTACTAATTACTGTCATTTGGAGTGAAAATTAGAATCTTATCATGAGATTGCTTCGTACTTTGGCCTCGCAATGACTTTTCTATTTAAATCCTTTTAATTTTTCTTTTGTAAAATCGCTTAACACAAGTTTACCACTAGTTGCTGCTCGTTCTGCTAATAGTGCATCCCAATGGTCAGTTCCGTGCCAGAATACTTTTTTCATTTCTAGCATGGCTTCTGTATTGTATGTACAAAGATGCTCTGCTGTTGTTTTTACAGCCTCATCTAGTTCTTCTGTACTTTCATACACTTGCGTGAATAAGCCTTTTTGTTTTGCGAATTCTGGAGCGTAAAATGTATTTGCATCTATCGCGATTTGCGACATCGCGCTTAATCCCATTTTACGTTCTATTGCTGGTCCGACCACAAATGGTCCAATACCAATATTTAATTCAGATAACTTAATAGCGGCAAATTTGGAAGCCATACAATAATCGGTTGCAGCTGCTAGTCCAACGCCACCACCAACGGTTTTTCCTTGTATGCGACCGATAATGAATTTCGGACATTTACGCATCGCGTTAATTACGTTTGCGAATCCAGAAAAGAATACTTTCCCTGTTGCCGCATCGTTGATGTTTATTAATTCTTCGAAGCTTGCTCCTGCGCAAAAAGTTCTTTCTCCTCCACTTTTAAGAACAACAACTTTAATAGCGTCGTTAGTTCCAGCATCTGTAATTGTTTGTGCTAGTTTTGCTAATATATCTCCGGGTAAAGAGTTGTGTGCAGGATGGAAAAATTCGATATATCCTACTTCGTTTTCTATGTTTATTTTAACGTATGCTTCAGTCATATTCTTTGTATGTAAATGCGCACTTGTTGCGCATTCGTATTATTTTTAACTTTTAATATACTTTGAAAGATCCCAATCTAAACTCAAGTCTATCCAATCTGGATTCATTTCGATTATTTGATTTTTCTTCCATTCTTTTTTCCACTTCTTAATTGTCTTTTCTCTACGAATTGCGATTCTTATGTCTGTATGTTCTTCAAAATAGACCAACTTTTTAATATTGTAATGTCCAACATGCGTCCCAAAAGTTGCTGCTTTATGTTCACTCATTCGTCTTTTAATATTATTTGTTACTCCTACATAAAAGATATGATTTCTTTCATGTGTTAGGATGTACGTGTAATACTTTTTAGACATTTTATTTCCATTATAGCGACTGCGCAACACGTGCGCAGTGACTTTTAATTAAAATTTAGAGTAAATTGAATTGTTCGAAATGATGATTCAAGTGTTTTCTCTCTAACAAATACGATTCATATTTATTCAACTCCCCAAAAACCATATTCTTCAATTTAGCTTCTGGATTTTCTTTAAAAAATGTTTTATAAGCTTCTCTAGCTTCTACAAACTTTGCTTTTGCTGTTTCAAAATCAGCATGTACTAAATCTTCTAATTCCTTTTTTCTATATGTTGGAAAAGCGGTTCCCATTGGGAATTTATCATAACTATATAAAGAGTTATGCACTTTTTCTAATATTTTTTCTGGTGTTGCTATTTCAAAATCCTGAATCTCTCCAGAACAAATTCTATACGTAAGTTCTAAATGCTCCATCAAATGCTGAGGCGTTAAAAGTCCCCAATTTGGTTTTGCATCTTCTTTTAATTTGGAAAGACATTCCGTGATTTTATCTTCCGTCATTTCAATGAAAGCTTCCTGTTTCTTTTGCACCATGGTTAAAATAGTAGCAATAGCAACTAATTCATCTTCCGCATCAAAAACCTCCACATACCATTTTACGATGCCGCTAGGATGTTCTGCCGAAGCGACATCTCTATCTACTTTTTGCTTACACGTTAATCGTACATAGACCGTATCATTATGATATAACGGACGCAAGAATCTACAGTCTTCTAATCCGTAATTCGCAGCTACAGGTCCTTTATTTGGATATACAAATAATCCTGCCGCTGCAGAAATAATGAAATATCCATGCGCAGTTCGCTTCGCAAAAATACTACCTTCTAACGATGTAATATCTGTATGCGCGTAAAAATGATCCCAAGTAAGATTCGCAAAGTTGATAATGTCGGTATCTGTGAAGGTACGCTTATGCGTTTTTAGCGACATTCCTGGTTGAATATCTTCCCAATGGTATTTAAATGGATGCTGTGGTGCTTCCTTATATTTTGCATTTTGCTGGTAAATACCAGTGATCTCTGTAATTGTAGTTGGCGAACCTTGAATAGCTGTACGTTGCAAATAATGTTTTATGCCACGCATTCCACCCATTTCTTCTCCACCACCAGCACGACCAGGTCCTCCATGTACCAAGTAAGGTAAAGGTGAACCATGACCTGTACTTTCTTTAGCCATATCCCGATTCACAACCATAATACGACCATGATGAGATGCTGCGTTTATAACATACTCTTTAGCAATCTCATCATCATTTGTGGCAATAGAAGAAACCAACGAACCTTTACCCATTTGCGCTAATAATATAGCTTCATCTAAGTTTTTATAAGGCATTATAGTACTTACTGGTCCGAAAGCTTCACGTTCGTGAATGATTGTATTTTCAAAAGGATGATCGGAACGTAATAAAATCGGACTAATAAAAGCACCTTTTTTAGCATCTGCTCCAATCGTGTTTATATGATCTAAACTTCCGTAAACGATTTGTGCTTCTTTAGATAAATCATTGACAGAATCTCTAACGGCTTGTACTTGTTGATGACTTACCAAAGATCCCATTCTAACTTCTTTCAATCTAGGATCTCCAATAGTTACTTTATCTAATTGCTTAGACAATGCACTTTGCACATCTTCTACTAAATTTTGCGGCACAATAATTCTTCTAATAGCAGTACATTTCTGTCCTGCTTTTACCGTCATTTCTTTTCTTACTTCTTTAATGAATAAGTCGAATTCTGGTGTTCCCGGAACTGCATCTTCTCCTAAGATAGATGCATTTAAAGAATCGGCTTCCATAGTGAATGGCACCGATTCTTTAATAAGTTGTGGATGCGCTTTTAATAAGCGTCCTATTTTTGCAGAACCTGTAAAAGTTACAACATCTTGAGATTCTACAGTATCTAGAATTGTTTTTACGGTTCCGTTTATGATTTGTAATGCGCCTTCTGGTAAAATACCAGATGCTATAATTTCTTTTGCTACTGCTTCTGCTAAATAAGATGTGGAAGGTGCTGGTAAAACTACTGCAGGCACGCCAGCCATCCAATTTACTGCACACTTTTCTAACATTCCCCAAACCGGGAAATTGAATGCATTAATATGCACAGCAACTCCTTTTTTAGGCACCATAATATGATGCGCCATAAAGCGTCCGCCACGCGATAAATCGATAGCATCACCTTCTACATGATACGGCTGATTTGGAAACAGTTTTCTTAATGAAGCGTTTGCAAATAAGTTTCCGAAACCACCTTCGATATCTATCCAACTATCTACTTTGGTCGCTCCAGTTCTATAACTTAATTCGTAAAATGCATTTTTTCTTTTGGTAAGATACATGGCTAAACTCTTAAGCATGTTTCCTCGCTCTTGAAAAGTCATTTTACGAAGTTTCTCTCCTCCTTTGGTTCTTCCGTAGTTTAGAATTTCTGGAATATCTAATCCTTCAATAGCAATGCTAGTGAACGCTTCACCTGTTACTGCATCTAGAATTGGTATTCCTTCTTCTTTACCTGTTGTCCATTGTCCTTGAACGTAGTGCTCTATCTTTTTCATTGATAAATGTATTTATCATTCCCGCCAAACGGGAAACTATTTTTATGTCTTCTCGATACCATTCCGATAGAAAAAATCAGAATCATTCGAAGTGACTTTATAATTATATTTTTTTACCTACCAGGTTTTTGAATCCTGGATAGATTTGTAATCTTCTATTTGTTTCGCAAAACTATCCTCATCTTTAAAAGCAATTAAATTTCCATCTGGATCTTTAAATTTTGCTACTTTTCCCCAAGTATGTTCTTGGTAATCTACTTCGATATTTTGTTTTTTTAATCTATCGGAAACCGCTGTTACATCTGCTACATTTATCCGTAGACAAGTATCATTTTTCTTTTCTGAATTGTCTTCTAGATAATCTAATCTATCTTCTTTTTCAATCATTAAATAGGTTCCGAAGAAATCAAAACAAATTAAATCTTCCTTCTGAAATAATATCGAAAGGTTTAAAAATTTGGTATAAAAATGAACACATTCCTTATACGCTTTAACATATAAAATAACACCTGTTCTTTTTACACTCATATTCCTAATTTTATTAAAATACCTACAAGGTTTTTAAAACCTCGCAGGACAACTTTTTTCTAAACCTCAAAAGTGTAAAAAACCTATGTGGTTATTTTCATTCGAGTGGGTTTGCGTTAGCGATTGAACGGTTTGTTTGAGCTCCTTTTTGATTTTCTCAAAAAGAGCGAGTAGTGAAAGCGCGACCCTTGTGGTAACGCCCAAACTATTTTACAAATTCACATTTTCAATAATCGCTGCATATCCTTGTCCGACACCAATACACATCGTGATCAACGCATATTTTTTGTTCTGTTGTTTTAATTCTAAAGCTGCAGAAAAAGCAACTCTTGCTCCTGTAACACCAAGCGGATGACCAATAGCAATTGCACCTCCATTTGGATTTATTCTCGGGTCGTTATCGGCAAGTCCCCAAGCGCGAATACACGCTAATGCTTGCGCAGCGAAGGCTTCGTTAAGCTCGATAATATCCATATCTTCCATGGTCAATCCTGCTTTTTCTAATGCTTTATTGGAAGCTTGTACAGGACCAATTCCCATAATTCTTGGTTCTACACCAACCACTGCAGAACTCACGATTCTTGCTAATGGTTTTAAATTATATTTTTTTACAGCATCTGCCGAAGCGATAATGGTTGCTGCTGCTCCATCGTTTAATCCTGAAGAATTCCCTGCAGTCACGCTTCCACCTTCTTTTTTGAATGCGGCTCTTAGTTTTCCTAAGATTTCTAAAGAAGATGTTGGTTTTACAAACTCATCTTTTGAAAATTGTATGGGATCTTTTTTACGTTGCGGAATTTCGACAGTAACTATTTCTTTTGCTAGTCGACCGTTTTCTTGTGCTTTGGTTGCTTTTTGCTGACTCCAAAGTGCGAACTTATCTTGGTCTTCTCTAGAGATATTATATTTTTCTACTAGATTTTCAGCCGTCATTCCCATGCTATCTATACCATACATTTGTTGCATTTTAGGGTTGATAAAACGCCATCCGAAAGTAGAATCGTACATTTTAGAATCGCCTCCAAATGCGGTTGATGGTTTTGCCATTACGTACGGTCCGCGAGTCATGTTCTCTACACCACCAGAAATAAAGACATCTCCGTCTCCTGCTTTTATTGCACGATTTGCGTGAATGATTGCCGATAAGCCAGAGCTGCATAATCGGTTTACGGTTTCACCAGGAACGGTAAATGGCAATCCTGCTAAAAGAGAAGACATTCTCGCAACATTACGATTATCTTCTCCTGCTTGGTTTGCGCAGCCCATAATGACATCGTCGTATGCTTCTTTTGGAATACTTGGATTACGTTTTACGATTTCTGAAATCACTAATGCACCCAAATCGTCTGTTCTCACAGCAGATAATGTGCCTTTGTAGTTTCCTATTGGTGTTCTAATGCCGTCTATTATATATGCTTCCATTTTATGAAATTGAAATTGAAAGGGAAGTCGAAAAATGAAACTTCTATTTCAAATTAATATTTTATTTACTTTTTATTCTTATTCTTTTTTGGCGTTATCTAAAGGTCGCACTATCCACTATATCTTTTTTACTTGTTCTCGATACTAAATTGCAAAAAAGCAATTGCACTCGAACTGACATAAAAAAGGATATCGTTTCAATCCCTAACGCCGGTACTTGTTATGTTTTTTATCTTAGCCAAAGTTTATTTTATTTACACTAAGAGATTCCTGCCTGCGCAGAAATTTAATTTATAAGTGCAGAAAAGGTATCTCCATTTCTAATATCTCCTGTGTTATAGCCTTTCATAAACCACTCCATACGTTGCTCGGATGTACCATGTGTAAAACTATCGGAGTTCACACTTCCTCTAGTTCTTTTCTGAATTGCATCGTCACCAACTGCATTGGCAGCACTCATTGCTTCTTCAATATCTCCAGCCTGTAAATATTTTTTATTATGATGTGCCCAAACTCCTGCATAAAAATCGGCCTGTAATTCTTGCGCTACCGATAATTTATTAGCTTGAACTGGACTACCTTGTTGTTGTAATTGTCTTACTTTTGATGATGTACCTAGTAATGTTTGTATGTGATGCCCAATTTCATGCGCTGTCACATAAGCGATAGCAAAATCACCACCTTTAGCTCCGAATCGCGTTTTTAGTTCATCGAAAAAAGCTAAATCCATATATAATTTTTGATCGCCAGGACAATAAAAAGGTCCGGAAGCAGAAGTTGCGCTTCCACAAGCTGTAGAAACCGCATTTGTAAACAATACCATTTTTGGTTCTTTATAATCCCCTAAATTATATTCTCTAAAAATAGCATTCCAAACATCTTCGGTATCTGCTAAAACGGTACCCATAAAATCACCCATGACTTTTTCCTCATTGGTTAATTCGCGTTGTTCTACTTGTTGTGTAGTCTGGCTATTTGCTACTTGTTCTATTAATGGTGCTATTTGCTGTCCTGTTTCTCCTCCAAAAAGTTGTAAAAGAATAACCACCACAGCAATTACTCCACCACCTGCTACTAATTTACCTTTATTACTCTTACCACGTTGGTCTTCAAGATTTCCACTTTGCCTTCTACCTTGCCATTTCATACTTTAAACAATTTAATATTTTGTTTGTTTTTATTCCCAATCTTTTTGTGTTCTATACACCACTCCTTTAAAAAGAGCTACTAGTTCGTCTCCACGTTTCACTTCTATAATATTAAAGCCTAATCTATTCTTTACCGTTTCTATTACAGATTCTGCTGTTAGATAATCTCCTTCATTTAATGCTTCAATATGGTTAATACTTGTTTCTATGGAAACCGCATATTTACCGTGGGTATTTGCTGCAAATCCGAAAGCGGTATCTGCTAAAGAATAGCTTATTCCGCCATGTGCCTTTTTCATACTGTTTAGCATTTCTTTTCTAATGGTCATCGCTACTTTACATCGTCCGATTTCACATTCTAGAATTTCTATTCCTAGCCATTGACTATAGGCATCTTGGGATAGCATTTTATGTGGAATTTGTTCTGGTTTCATATGTATCACCCATCAAAACGGGAATCTTATTAATTATTTTTCATTTCTCTAGTACATCCCTAAAGTCCCTTCCAGGGGACAATAAAAAATTAGAAAAATGTTTTATTTTCTCTGTACATTTTTCGTAATAACGGACTACAACGGTATCTATCTTCGTGGTATTCGTTGTATAACTCGTCTAATTTTGACACACACCAATGGATACTTTTTTCGTCTGCCCAAGCTAATAATCCTTTCGGGTAGTTAACTCCTTTGGTCATTGCGATATCGATATCTTCTGCGGATGCTATGCTTAAAAATAGTGCGTCTGCAGCTTCATTAATTAGCATAACTAAAACACGATCGAAAATAGTTTGTGATAATGTTACATCTTCTGTTGGATCTGGTTTTACAGCTCCTTCGGCATAATCGTAATATCCTTTTCCTGATTTACGACCTAAATAACCTGCTTCTGAAAAACGTTTTTGCGTAAATGAAGGCTTGTACCTTGGATCGAAATAAAAGGCTGTAAAAACAGTTTCAGTAACAGTATAATTCACATCATTACCAATGAAATCCATCAATTCGAATGGCCCCATTCTGAAACCACCTAAAGATTTTAAACTATTATCAATAGTTGCAAAATCGGCCAATCCTTCTTCGTATATTCTTAGAGCCTCTCCGTAAAAAGGTCTTGCGACTCTATTTACTATAAAACCTGGTGTGTCTTTAGCGACGGCTACTACTTTTTTCCAGTTGGAAATAGTTTGTATGGATTTTTCAAGTACTTCTTTTGAAGTTTGAATGGCAGGAATTACCTCCACCAATTTCATTAAAGGCGCTGGATTGAAAAAGTGAATTCCTACGCAGCGTTCCGGTTTTTTAAGCGAAGCTGCTATGGATGCTATGGATAAGCTGGAAGTATTGGATGCGATGATACAATCGTCAGCAACATAGCTTTCCAATTCTGAAAATACTTTTTTCTTGATCTCTAGGTTTTCAATAATGGCTTCAATGGTAAGATTAGAATCTGCTAAATCTTTTAGATTGCTTACGTAAGAGATGTTTGCTTGAATTCTTTCTTTTTCGGAAGTATCTATTCTTCCTTTTTCAATTAAACGCAATAATATTTTCTCCAAACTTGCTTTTGCTTTATCTAAAGCCGCTTGATTGGTATCGTATAACTTTACTGTACAACCAGAAGTTGCAGCCACTTGCGCGATGCCACTTCCCATGGTTCCTCCTCCTATGATTCCTATGTTCATATTCTTCTTTTATTATGGATTCCGCATCAAGTGCGGAATGACAAAACTGATTACTTATTTTGATGAGATCCCGAAACTAGTTCGGAACAAAGCCAATTTTTAATTGCCTTTGAATTCTGGTTTACGTTTTTCAATAAATGCAGCAACGCCTTCCGCATAATCATTGCTTTGTGCAGCTTCTATTTGTAATTTAGATTCTAAAGCCAATTGCGCTTCTAAATCGTTAGTCATTGATTTATTGAATAGTTCTTTAATCATACCAAGTGCTTTGGTTGGCATGTTTGCTAGTTTTAAAGCCAGCTTATTTACGTCTTCTTCAAAACTTTCTAAAGGAATCATTTTATAAATCATTCCCATTTTTTCTGCTTCTTCTGCGGAAATTTTATCACCTAACATGGCTAATGCTAATGCTTTTTGAAATCCGATTAGCCTTGGTAAAAAGAATGTCCCAGCACTATCTGGAACTAAGCCAATCAAGCTAAAAGCTTGAATAAAACTTACTTTTTCATGTGCTACAACAATATCGCAAGCCAAAGCGATGTTTGCTCCTGCTCCTGCTGCTACTCCGTTAACCGCAGCGATTACCGGTTTTTTAATGTTTCTTATTCTAGTGATTATCGGATTGTAATGTTCTTCTAATATTTTTTTAAATCCTGGGTTTAAATCTGGATCTGTAACTTCTTTTAAATCTTGACCAGCACAAAATGCTTTCCCGTTTCCTGTAAGAACGATTGCTCTTACACCTTCGTTTGCTTCACAAGCATCTAAAGTATCATGAAGTAAAAATGCCATTTCACGGTTGAAACTATTGAAGACTTCTGGTCTGTTTAGCGTTATGTATGCTACTTTATTTTCTATTTTGAGTTGTATGCTTTTGCTCATATTATATTCTTTTAGACCTGTCAGGTTTTAAAAACCTGACAGGTCTGTTTTACTATTTTAAACATTTAAAGTAATCAAATGGTTCTTGGCAATCATCACACTGAAATTGCGCCTTGCATGCTGTGGAACCAAACTGACTTACTAATCTTGTATTTGTGGAACCACAATTGGTACACTTTACTAATCGTTTTCCATTTAGCAATACATCTTTATCTGCTTCTGCGTTTAAAGGTGCTGCAATACCATAATCTTCTAATGCTTTTCTACCTCTTGGTGTAATCCAATCGGTTGTCCAAGCTGGTGCAAGAATTAATTCTATTTCAGAATGGTATCCTGCTGCTTTTAGCGCTGCTTTAATATCATCTCCAATAACATCCATTGCTGGACAACCGCTATAGGTTGGTGTTATTTGGACTTTCACCATATCGTTTTCTATAACCGCTGTACGAACAACACCCATATCCATAATGGACAATACTGGAATTTCAGGATCGGAGACTTGTTCCAGAATTGGAATTAAAATTTCGTCTATGATTTGTTCTGTTGTTGTCATAATTTTTGAGACCTCTCGACTGCGCTCGGGGTGACTTTTATTTTATTGCTTCTCGATACAATTTGTTCATGCTTCACAAATCACTCGAAGTGACATTTTGTTTTAATTTATGAGATTGCTCCCTACACAAACATTTACTACCACTCCATATTTGGAAATGTACGTTGCATGTATTGAAGCTCTGCTAATAAATATCCTAAATGCTCTGTATGAATTCCTTCTTTCCCTCCTTTTTGAAACCATTTCGATTCTGGAGTTTGCAAAGTTGCTTCTTCTAAAACGGCATTTACTTTTTCATAATACGCATCTTTTAAAGCAGTAACATCTACACCTATTCCTTCTTGAACCATTGCTTTATCTGCTTCGGTTTGATGAAATAACTCGTCTGTATAGGTCCACAAATCATCCATAGCATCTTGCATTTTCTGATGACTTACTTCCGTTCCATCTCCTAAACGCTTTATCCAATCGGAAGAAAAACGCAAATGATAACTTACTTCTTTAATCGATTTTGTTGCGATTGCGGACAAAGTTAAATCCTTACTTTTTTCTAATTCTTTTAAAAACAATAAGTGATAAACATCGAATAAAAACTGACGTGCCATAGTATATGCAAAATCTGTATTTGGTTGTTCTACCAACAATACATTTACATATTCTCTTTCTTTACGTAGCATTGCAATATCATCTTCGGTTCTATTATCGCCTGCAATTTTTGCCGCATATTGGTAATAGCTTCTTACTTGTCCGAATAAATCTAAAGACATATTTGTACAAGCGATATCTGTTTCTAGGCTTGGTCCATGACCTGTTAATGCCCCTAATCTTTGTCCGAGAATTAGAGAATTATCTGCTATACCTAGAATGTATTTGTATAAGTTTTCGTTTTTCATTTTAAGTGCCCACGAAAGTGGATATCTATTTAATTACTTCTCGATACAATTCCGATAAAAAATCGGAATCACTCGAAGTGACAATTAGTTTCAATTTATGAGATTCCTGCCTTCGCAGGAATTTTACATGTGTTTCACCTCGTCTGGTAAAACATAAAATGTTGGATGACGATACACTTTATCGTGAGCTGGCTCAAACATTTCGCCATTATTCTCTGGATTAGAAGCTGTAATATTTTTAGATTCTACTACCCAAATACTCACACCTTCACTTCTTCTTGTGTACACGTCGCGTGCATTTTCTAAAGCCATATCTTCATCTGCTGCGTGTAAACTTCCACAGTGACGATGTTCTAATCCGTTTTTACTTCTTACGAAGACCTCCCAAAGTGGCCAGTTTTTTTTATCAGACATAATTTATATTTTTTTATAAATACCTACTAGGTTTTTAAAACCTTGCAGGATAATTAAATTGCTTGTTTCTTCGTTTGAAGGGCCTTTCCAAAATGAAAGTCTTCCAGCGTATTTTAATGCTTAGAGGGATTCTTTTTTAACACCCCTAAAGTCCCCTCAAGGAGACATACCCTTCCGTCTTTAATTCCTTTTATTGGAATTAAATCCACCTTCCCTTAAAAAAAGGGAAGGAATTTTAAATAATTATTTTTCATCTTGTTCTCGATACAAAATTGCTAAAATGCAATTTCCATCGAACTGACAATGAAATTTAAACTGCTTGTTTTTGTTTTCTTTCTTGTTTTTTTTCTGCATAAGCCATCGCTGCATCACGAACCCATTCTCCTTCTTCCCAAGCACCAACTCGTGCTTTCATACGTTCTTTATTACATGGTCCATGTCCTTTTACAACTTGCCAAAACTCGTCCCAATTAATTGCACCGAAATCGTAATTCCCTTTTTCTTCGTTCCATTTTAAATCTGGATCTGGAATGGTGAGTCCGATTAATTCTGCTTGCGGTACGGTTTGATCTATAAATTGCTGACGTAAATCATCATTAGACTTACGTTTTAATTTCCATTTCATGGATTGTTCGGTGTGGATAGATTCTGCATCTGTAGGACCTAACATCATAAGACTTGGCCACCACCAACGATTTAAAGCGTCTTGCGCTAATTCTTTTTGTTCTGGTGATCCGTTAGCCAATTTTATCATGATTTCATAACCTTGACGTTGGTGAAAACTTTCTTCTTTACATACGCGAACCATTGCTCTTGCGTATGGTCCGTAAGAAGTATTACATAAAGGCACTTGATTTATAATTGCTGCACCATCTACTAACCAACCTACAGCTCCCATATCTGCCCAAGTTACTGTTGGGTAGTTAAAAATGGAGGAGTACTTTGCTTTCCCGGAGTGTAATTGCTCGTATAACTCTTCTCGAGAAACACCTAAGGTTTCGCAAGCAGAATATAAATATAAACCGTGTCCTGCTTCGTCTTGTACTTTTGCCAACAAGGCAACTTTACGACGTAAGGAAGGTGCTCTTGTAATCCAGTTTCCTTCTGGAAGCATACCTACAATTTCGGAATGTGCATGTTGCGACATTTGCCTAATATGCGTTTTGCGATATTTTTCTGGCATCCAATCTTTTGGTTCGATTTTCTCGTCTCTTGCAATACGTGCTTCGAATTGCGTTTCTAGGTTTTTTATTTGTTCTTCACTCATAGTTCTTAGCTTTTGGCTATTAGCTCTTGGCTTTTAGCTAGTGAAACTTATTTTTATTAGCTGTTGGCTGTTGGGCTTTAGCTGTTGGCGCGTTAAGGATTGAGGCTTTGTTGGAGCTCCTTGAAAAGAGCGACTGCCGAAAGCCTGACACTACGTAGCTTTTGCGAAGTAGTGTAACGCCAAAATTTATATTTTTATACCTACAAGGTTTTTAAAACCTTGCAGGAATTTATTACACATCAAAATCGACTATTACTCGATCTGTTGTTGGTACTGCTTGACAGCTTAACACCAGATTTTGAGCTACTTCTTTATCACTTAATGCGTAATTTACTTTCATTTCGACTGCGCCTTCTTTTACTTCGCATTTGCAGGTGCTACAAACGCCTCCTTTACATGCAAATGGCAAATCTGCTCCTGCACCTAAAGCTGCATCGAGAATGTTATCGTAATCTTTGGTCATGGTGAAAGAAAATTCTTTTCCGCCATCTACAATCGTTACTTCAATACCTTCTACATTTTGTTTTGCTAGACGTTCTGCTCTTTTAATATCTTCGTCTGAAAGTCCGGTGACAAACAACTCAAAATGCACTAATTCTTTTGGTAATCCAGCTTCTATTAGATAGTCGCTTACGTAGTTTACCATTTTTTCTGGTCCGCATAAGAAAACTTCATTGGTATCTGGAACATCGATAAAAGTCTTTGTAAGTACTTTCATTTTATCATCGTCGAATCGCCCATTAAACAACGCTATATCTCTACGTTCTTTGGTTAAAAAGTAATAGATTTCTAGTCTTCCGAAATACATATTTCGAAGTTGCTCTAGTTCTTCTTTAAAGATAATGGATTTTGCCGTTTTATTTACATAAAACAGTTTACATGTTGCATTTGGTTCTGCAGACAAATGTGCTTTAAGCATAGACAAAACTGGTGTAACACCACTTCCTGCTGCAAAAAACAGATAATTTTTAGATGCTTCTGGTTCTACAGGAACTCCAAAATTTCCGCTTGGCGACATAACTTCTAGTTCGTCACCCGTTTGTAAAACCGCATTAACGTAGGTAGAAAATTTACCTCCTGGAATTCCCTTTACAGCGACTTTCCATTCTTTATCTAAAGGACCTGAACATAGCGAATACGAACGACGAACATCTTCTCCATTAATATCTGCTTTTAGTGTTAAATGCTGCCCTTGACGGAATTTGAATTCGTTTTCAAGTGTCTCTGGAACATGAAAATCGATAACAGAACAATCGTCTGTTTCTTTGTATATATTCTTTATTTTAAGCTTATAAAATTGCCCCATAGTTGTTACTTATTCAAAACTAACACTTGTTAGTCTGCTCTACAAATCTACAAAATTATTTCATAACTATTTGTTAATTCCTTGAATTAGGATACTACTGAGGCTATTTGCTAAATCGTTTGCGTTAAGATCTTCCTTTTTAGGAATCCATAGAAAAAGGGAGCGCAAAGTGGAAAGCATGGTAAACATTATAATTTCGGGATTGACAGCTTTAATTTCTGAAGATGCAATACCTTCTTTAATAATCTTTAAAAAAGTAGCTTCATATTTATTTCTTAGGGACAAATAATAATCGAGTTGACCTTCTAAATGCATCCAATCATTATTTAAGGAAGCCATTCCATAGGTATTATTGGTTGCTATTTTAACGTGAAGTTCTATGACTTGGCTTAGTTTCCCTAAGTTATTACTTTCTGAATTATAAATAACATCGATTCCTTGTGTAAAATCTTCGGCTATGGAAATGATAATAATCTTAAGAATCTCTTGCTTCGAGCTTATATGATTATATAAACTGGCGGCTTTCATTCCTATCGCTGTTGCTAAATCGCGCATGGTAACCGCACTATATCCTTTTTCTTTAAAAAGTTTAGCTGCTGTTTTAATTATTTCGTCTTTTCTAGTTTCTGTTTTCATATTGTTGAGGAAGATAAAAAAAATAACTTGTAACTATTGTTACAAATCTTTATAAAAAGATACCTGTAATTTGTAAAAAAATAAGTTATGGGATTATTAGATTCATTATTTGGAAATAAAAATGATAAAATTAAAGAATTGCAATCTAGAGGCGCAATAATTATCGACGTTAGATCGAAAGGAGAATATAGCCAAGGTGCGATTCCTGGGTCTAAAAATATTCCACTGCAAGTGATAACCGGAAAAATAAGCGAGATAAAAAAGCTTAACAAACCAGTAATCACCTGTTGTGCAAGCGGTATGCGTTCTGGTAGTGCAGCAAGTATTTTAAAAGCACAAGGTATTGAAGCTATTAATGGTGGCGGCTGGTTAAGTTTGAGTAAGAAGTTATAAATTTCTATCCTTAATCCTTTCCTGTGGAAAGGAAACGATTATAGCTTACTCTTGTTTGCGGCTAGCGTTTTATAGTATTAAATTCTTCCGCTTTTAGGATTGTAGTTTCGTTGTATTTTAAGGTCCAACCTAAAGAATTGGTTAGAATATAAAATTTAGACAATTCGCTAATTAGTCTGTTTTTAGCATTCGTTTTTAAATCGGATGCTTCTACTTTTTTCATTAAAGATTGTTTTACGGTTTCTTTAATAGCGTTATAATCTTGTGCTTCGAAAGGGTTTAAAAATTCGGATTGCACATCATAATATTCAAAATCTGGACTGATTTTAATTTCTTCTTTTGGAATACTTATAATGGTTAATGTTTTGGTTGCTTCGTTTACTTTAAATTCTATTTTACTTAAATCATAAGCAATAGTTACATCGGCATTAACTACTACAAGTGCTTTTTTATCGGAAGTAAAGTATTGTCCGAAAATCTCTTTAGAGTTTTTATAATTGAAAACTTCGCTAAAATGACCTTCGGTAACAATTAGTTTTCCGACGTTTTTAATTTGCTCCTGAATAAGCATAGAGCTTTCTTGAAGTACTATTTTGTCTTCTTTTTTATCGACACAGTATTTGAAGGTAAACAGCACTACAAGTGCTATAATTACACCTTGAATTATTTTTCGCATATATCAAAAATACACATAAAAAAAACATCAACTATAAATACTTAAATGAATAAGTTTATGGTTGATGTTTAGTATATAATTGATTAATAGCATTATAAATATAACACTAATTAACTATCTACTCTTACTTTTTCGACTAAACGAGGATTAAAAAGACGACAAGTAAGCCGTTAACTTATTTGTAATTAAAAACTTACAAAATCATACTTCATTTGGAGCTTTCTAATTTTTTCTTCCAATTTTGCAATAAATTGAAGATGTGCTTCTGCTTTTGGATGGAATGGCTTATGCAATAATCCTCTTTGGATGCTATCTATTTCTTGCATGGTTTTACTTGCTTCGGAAGAAATCCAGACTTCCTGAAACGTATTCCAAATATATTGTATCGCTGTTTTATTTGGGTGCAGCATATCTTCGTTATAAAAACGATAATCCCGAAGTTCGTCTAACATAATTTCGAAAGACGGAAAGTAAAAAGATTGCTGCTTGTTGCTTAATGATTTTTGATTTAGAACTTGATGAATTGCTGTAATTAAATGTGCTTTGCTTTGTGTGTTTTCTATAAAACCATCTTTTATATGTCTAACAGGAGAAACTGTAAAAATTATGGAAGCATTAGTATTTACTTGCAGAATGGTTGCAACAATCTTTTCAAGTGACGCTACGATTTCGGGAACAGCCAATAATTCTTTTGTAAACTCTTTTTGAGGTACTTTATGGCAATTAGCGACAATACTTTTAGTTTTCACATGTTTGTATACCCAAGCGGTTCCTAATGTAATTATAACGTGTGTAGCCTCGGCTATCTGTTTGTTTGTGGATACAATAGCAGTATTTAATTCTCTTAGTAAATTTTCTTTGGACGCATTACTTAATTTAGAATGTGCGTCAAAACAATGCCATTGTTCGTTATGAAAAAAGATATCTTTTTCGGAATACACTTTTTCTTGACTTGCATTTACTAATAAGTATTCAATCGCTTTTGGATGAAATAAAATTCCGAAAGGATTTACTTTAGATCGAAACTTAAAATAGCCAACCTTATCACCTATATTTTCTGAAAAACACGAACCTAACAACAAGAGTTTTGCGTTATAATCGATAAGATTATGCTGTTGTTGTTTTAGTGGTATTTGTGTTTGTAGTTTCATTTTGATACAAATTTATCCGGTTTTCGGAAAAACACTCTTTTAAAATTAGCTCACAGAGAATCACTGAGACCACAAAGATTCCCAGAGAGGCTTTAACTTCAAATTAAAACTCTCATCCTGAAACCAGTAAGTATCTCTTGAGAAATCTATACCGAAGCACTAATAATTTTTGTGCTGCACCTTTTATTCCATATAACTCTTTGCTTCACTCAGCGCCTTTTCAATTCCTGCAGGATTTTTACCTCCAGCGGTTGCGAAGAAAGGTTGTCCGCCACCACCTCCTTGAATATGTTTACCAAGTTCTCTAACTACCGTTCCTGCATTCAAGCCTTTTTCTGCAACTAGTTCCTTAGAAATATAACACGAAAGTAATGCCTTTCCGTTTTGTTCGGTTGCGAATAATAAAAATAAATTAGTCTGATTTTCTCCTAATTTAAAGCAAACATCTTTAATTCCTCCTGCATCTAAATCTAACTTTTTAGACAAGAACTGAATACCGTTTATTTCGGTTAATTCGTTTTTTAAATCGCCAATAATATTTTTAGCTTTATCTTTTAATAAGCTTTCGATTTGCTTTTTTAAATCGGTATTCTCGCTTTGCAGATTCTGTAATGCTTTTACTGGTTCTTTAGCATTATTCAATAAATCTTTCATTTCGAAATAAGATCTATTATTTTCAAAATAGAAATCTTTTACCGCATCATTGGTTATTGCTTCAATTCTACGAATTCCAGATGCAACTGCACCTTCCGAAGTTATTTTAAAATGCCAAATATCAGCGGTATTCTTTACGTGCGTTCCTCCACAAAGTTCCATAGATTGTCCAAAACGAATGGTACGCACTGTATCTCCGTATTTTTCGCCAAAAAGAGCCATTGCTCCTTCTTCTAGCGCTTTTTCCATTGGCACATTTCTATTTTCCTGCAAAGCCAATTTGCCATCAATTCTAGCATTGACAAAATTTTCTACATCCCGAAGCTCCTCTGTTGTAACTTTAGAAAAATGGGAAAAATCGAAACGTAAATACTTCGAGTGTACCGCAGAACCTTTTTGTTCTACATGCTCCCCTAAAACCTCACGTAAAGCTTGGTGCAATAAATGTGTTGCCGTGTGATTACATTCTGTTCTGCCACGCTGTTTTGCGTCTACAGCAGCCTTAAAAGTCTCCTTTAAATGCTTTGGCAAGTTTTTAGTAAGATGAATGATTACATTATTCTCTCTCTTGGTATCAACAATATAAGACACGTCTCCATTTATATCTTCTAGATATCCTTTATCTCCTACCTGTCCACCACCTTCCGCATAGAATGGTGTTAAATTGAATACTAATTGATACATCTCGCCATCCTTTTTAGAAGTAACTTTTCTGTATCGTGTAATTTTCACTTTGGTTTCTAAAGTATCATAACCAACAAATTCTTGTTCGGCATCTTCTAATAAAACGGTCCAATCTTCAGAGGTTAATGCTGAAGATTCTCTACCTCTTTCTTTTTGCTTTTTTAATTCCGCATTAAATTCGGAAACATTATAGGTATATCCTTTTTCGCGTAAAATTAAATCGGTTAAATCTTCAGGAAAACCATAAGTATCTTTTAATTCGAATACTTTGGCTCCTAAAATTTCTTTTCCGTTGGTGGTTTCAATAATTCTATCTAACAACAATAATCCTTGATCTAATGTTCTTAAAAACGAAGCTTCTTCCTCTTTAATTACATTTTCAATAAGTTGTTTTTGCGCTTTTAACTCCGGAAATGCAGTTCCCATTTTTTTCGATAAAACATCTACCAATCTATAAATAAACGGTTCTTTTTTATCTAAAAAAGTAAAGGCATAGCGAATAGCACGACGTAAAATTCTACGAATTACATAACCAGCACCTGTATTACTTGGTAGCTGTCCGTCTGCAATAGAAAATGCAACTGCGCGAACGTGATCGGATATTACACGAATAGCAACATCTACTTTTTCGTCTTTACCATAATCTTTATCTGTAATGGTTTCTATTTCGCGAATTATTGGTGTAAAAACATCGGTATCATAATTAGACTGCACGTTTTGTAACACCATACAAAGGCGCTCAAACCCCATTCCTGTATCAATATGTTTGTTTGGCAAATTCTCTAGCGAACCGTTTGCTTTTCGGTTGTACTGCATAAATACAAGATTCCATATTTCCACTACCTGTGGATGGTCCATATTTATTAAAGACTTACCGTCTACTTTTGCTTTTTCTTCTGCAGAACGAATATCTACATGAATTTCACTACAAGGTCCGCAAGGTCCTTGTTCGCCCATTTCCCAGAAATTATCTTTTTTATTTCCTTTTAAAATACGGTCTTCCGCTATATATTGTTTCCAAATATCATAAGCTTCCGTATCCATTTGAAGGTTATCTGCATCGTCAGTTCCTTCAAAAACAGTTACGTATAAAATATCTTTATCTATTCCGTAAACATCCACTAAAAGCTCCCAAGCCCAAGCAATTGCTTCCTTTTTAAAGTAATCCCCAAAAGACCAATTCCCTAACATTTCGAAAAGTGTGTGATGATAGGTATCATAACCAACCTCCTCTAAATCATTATGTTTACCAGAAACACGCAAACATTTTTGACTATCTGTAAGTCTAGTATTTTTTGGTTCTGCATTCCCTAAAAAGTATTCTTTAAAAGGGGCCATTCCAGAATTGACAAACATTAATGTTGGATCATCCTTTAAAACGATTGGTGCAGATTGCACGATGCTATGCTTTTTTTCTTCAAAAAAACTTAAAAACTTTGAGCGAATTTCTTGAGACTTCATGTACTTTTATTAATATCTTGTTTCTGTTAAATTGCTTTTAATGCGAAACAATTTCTATATTTACTCTCCAAAAATATTTAAAATTATGGAGACCCTAGACCTACAATTGAAAAATCATTAATATTATTATAATAATAATTTGTAGGTTTGTTCGTTTGCTAATACAATATAAAGAGAAATCCTCATTATATTTCATGCAAAAATAGTATAAATTATATAATGAGTAAGGTAAAATATTATTATGATTCTGAAACGCTTTCCTATAGAAAGATAGAGCGTAAAAAACGCAAGACTTTTAAATACATTCTTGGTTTTTTAAGTGCTGCGGCATTGTTTGGTTTCTTTTTCCTTTTTATTGCAGGGCATTACTTTGAATCTCCCAAAGAAAAAGCCCTAAACAGAGAACTTCAAAATTTAAAGCTAAACTTTGATTTACTAAACAAAAAGTTTGATGAAGCGGAAGCTGTTTTGGCCAACGTAGAGGATAGAGACAATAACATTTACAGACATTATTTTGAAGCAAACCCAATACCAGACGAACAACGCAAAGCTGGTTTTGGAGGAATTAACAGATATAAAAGTTTTGAAGGTTACGACAATTCCAAACTTATCATAGAAAGTAACAAACGTATTGACAGACTACAAAAACGAATTGTTGTGCAATCTAAATCTTTAGACGAAATTGCTATTCTTGCTACAGAAAAAGAAGAACTTTTAGCAGCAATTCCTGCTATACAACCCGTAAGAAATGAAGATTTAACACGAATGGCTTCTGGTTATGGTATGCGAACAGATCCTTTTACAAAAGCAAGAAAAATGCACTGGGGAATGGACTTTACAGCCCCACGAGGCACACCAATTTATGCCGCTGGAGATGGTGTTGTAGAACGAGCAGATAGTAATGCTGCTGGTTATGGAAATCATATACGAATAAATCATGGTTACGGCTATGTTTCATTGTACGCACACATGTACAAATATAATGTAAGAAAAAATCAAAAGGTAAATCGTGGCGATTTAATTGGTTTTGTTGGTAGTACTGGAAGAAGTGAAGCTCCTCATGTACATTATGAAGTTTTTAAAGACGGACAACGTATTAACCCAATAAACTTTTACTATGGTAGTTTGTCTGCTGAAGAGTTTAATGAGTTATTAAAACATGCTTCCTTAGAAAATCAATCCCTAGATTAAATGTTTATAGATTTACCAGAAAAACGATATTATGCTATTGGCGAAGTAGCCAAAGCATTTGGTGTGAACACTTCTCTTATTCGTTTTTGGGAAAAAGAATTTGATGCTTTAAAACCTAAAAAGAATGCAAAAGGCAATCGGAAATTCACTCCAGAAGACATTAATAATCTCAAGCTTATTTATCATTTAGTAAAAGAAAGAGGCTTCACTCTAGACGGAGCAAAAACACATTTAAAAGAAGAAAAACAAAAAACATTATCTAATTTCGATATAATTAGTAAATTAGAAGGAATTAGAAATCAATTAACTAAAATAAAAGAACAACTTTAAAACTAACAATTATGAAAAAGGCACTTATTCCATTAATAGTATTAGGCTTAATTGCTTTTGCAATATTTTCTTGGGGAAAGAATTTTAATAATACCGCAGTAAACTTAAAAGAATCTGCAACAAAAACATGGGGAAATGTGGAAAGTTCTTACCAAAGAAGAAATGACCTTATTGGTAATTTAATAAAAACAGTGCAAGGTGCTGCAGATTTTGAAAGAACAACATTAAGAGAAGTGATAGAAGCGCGTGCAAAAGCGACCTCAACTACTATTGATGCTAGCAATTTAACCGCAGATAATATGGCACAATTTCAACAAGCGCAAAGTGGTTTAAGCGGTGCATTATCTAAATTATTAGTTTCTGTAGAGCGTTACCCAGAACTTAAAGCAAACCAAAACTTTTTAGAATTACAAAGTCAATTAGAAGGTACAGAAAACAGAATCAATGTTGCAAGAGATCGATTCAATGAGTCTGTAGAGCCTTATAATAAACATATAAAAACATTTCCAAATAGTTTATTAGCAGGCTTTTTAAATTTTGCACCAATGGATTATTATAAAGCAGATGCAGGAAGTGAAAACGCTCCTGATGTAGATTTTGATTTTAAATAAAAATCATGTCAGATAGCGTTGAAGAATTTTTAAGTACTGTAGAAGAACAAGAAGTTGTGGAAGCTATTCGTTTAGCCGAAAAAAACACTTCGGGAGAAATACGTGTGCATATAGAAAACACTTTTAAAGGCGACATAGAAAGTCGTGCTTTAGAAGTGTTTTCTACTTTAAAAATGCATAATACCAAATTACAAAATGGCGTTTTAATCTATGTTGCTGTTCAAGATAGAGCATTCGCTATTTATGGCGACAAAGGGATTCATGAAGTAGTTGCGGCCAACTTTTGGAACGATACCAAAACAACCATTGCAAACCAATTTAAATCGGGAAGCTTTAAACAAGGTCTAGTGGATGGTATTTTACACGCTGGCGAACAATTAAAAAAACATTTTCCTATTAGTGATTCTGATAAAAACGAACTTGCTAACGAAATATCTAAAAGTTAATGCAGAAGCTAAAATACTTATTTTTAATCACCTGTTTCGCATTGCTTTCTTTCGGAAATGTTTCTGCGCAATTTGATATTCCAGAAACACCAGCATTTCAAACTAGTGTTTATGACTATATTGGGATGCTTTCTTCTAGCGAAAAATCTTCTTTAGAAAACAAACTTATTAAATATTCGGATACCACATCTACTCAAATTGTGGTTTCCATAATCGCTTCTACAAAAGGAGAAAACATAATGTATTTAGCCACAGAATGGGCGCATAAATGGGGCGTTGGTGGTAGCAAAGAAAAAGACAATGGCGTTTTTATTTTGCTTGCTAGAGACGACAGAAAAATTGCTATTGCAACAGGTTATGGTGTGGAGCATTTACTTACAGACGCAATGTCTAGACGTATTATTGAGCGTGACATTATACCATACTTTAAACAAAACGATTATTACGGAGGCTTAAATAGAGGTTCTGACGCTGTTTTTGAAGTACTAACTGGCGAATACCAAGGATCGCGTCAAGCATCTAACTCAGGAGAGTTCCCTGTAGGTTTTGTAATTCTTCTTTTTATCATTTTTATCATCATCCTAATTTCTATTTCTAAAAACAAACGTGGTGGAGGAAATGGCACAGACAATTTTGGTGGCGGTAGAAATACCACTCGAAATATCCTAGAAGCAATCATTTTAAGCAACGCTGGTCGTGGTGGTTTTGGAAGTGGTGGCTTTGGTGGAAGCTCCGGCGGCGGATTTGGCGGTGGTGGTTTTGGCGGCGGCTTCGGTGGCGGTGGCTTTGGAGGTGGAGGAGCTTCTGGAGGTTGGTAATCTATTTGTTAGCCGTGTTCCGTGTTCCATGTTCCATGTTCCATGTTCCATGTTCCGTAAGAAAAATTACTTCTTTGGTAAAACGCACCAATAATACTTTCCATATTTTTTATCCTACATATAATCACTTCTTTTTTCGGAAGACGCACACACTATTCCACACGTTATTTTACGGCTTATTTAAATAGCGTAATACCCTTCGTTATATTATCTTAGTCTCTATCTTTTTCGCATTTTCTCTTAATATAAAAGCAAAAAAAAAGCATAATATAAAACATTTACTGTTTTATATTATGCCTACATATTAATTTAAACTTTATTACTTCTTACGCATATACACGCTTATTGGAACACCATGAAAATCGAATTTTTCACGTAATTTATTTTCCAAGAATCGTTTGTAAGGATCTTTTACGTATTGTGGTAAGTTACAGAAAAATGCAAATTGCGGTTGCGGTGTAGGCAATTGCATGATATATTTAATTTTTACAAATTTCGCTTTAAGTGCTGGTGGCGGACGGTTTTCTATTATTGGTAACATTACCTCATTAAGCACACTTGTTTTAATACGTTTGCTTCTATTCTTGTAAACCTCAACCGCAGTTTCAATAGCTTTATAAATACGTTGTTTGTTTAATACAGAAATAAATACAACTGGCACATCGGTAAAAGGCTCCATTTGTTGTTTAATTGCTCGCTCAAACTCTTTCATGGTTCTGTTGTCCTTATCCTCAACTAAATCCCATTTGTTTACTAGAACGACAATACCTTTTCTGTTACGTTGTGCTAGCCAAAAGATATTTTGTACTTGCCCATCAAAACCACGAGTAGCATCTAAAACTACAAGACAAACATCACAATGCTCAATAGCTCTTACGCTTCGCATTACAGAATAAAATTCTAAATCTTCTTTTACTTTCGATTTTTTTCTAATTCCTGCAGTATCTACAAGATTAAATTCAAAACCAAAACGATTGTATTTGGTATCGATAGAATCTCTAGTTGTTCCAGCAATATCTGTAACAATGTATCTGTCTTCTCCAATTAATGCATTTATAAAGGAAGATTTTCCTGCATTTGGACGACCAACTACTGCAAAACGAGGAAGTGCTTCCGCTTCTTCTTCTACTTCTTCCACTTCTGGTAAAGCTTTTACAAGATCATCTAATAAATCTCCTGTACCACTTCCATTTATACTTGCAACGGTATAATATTCACCTAGACCTAAAGAATAAAATTCTACAGCATCTTCGGCACGTTTACCATTATCTACTTTATTAACTACTAAAAAAACAGGTTTTGTAATTTTACGAAGTAATTTAGCCACATCTTCGTCCATTCCTGTAACACCAGATTCTACATCTACCATAAAGATAATGGCATCTGCTTCATCGATAGCTAATTCTACTTGTTTGTCAATCTCAGCTTCAAAAACATCGTCGCTTCCTTTGACATATCCTCCAGTATCGATTAACGAAAATTCTTTTCCGTTCCAGTCACTTTTACCGTAATGTCTATCTCTAGTTACACCACTTACTGCATCTACAATGGCTTCTCTTCGTTGAATTAAACGGTTAAAAAATGTTGATTTTCCAACATTTGGTCTTCCTACAATAGCTACTATATTACTCATAATTTCATGTTTTAATCTGCCTTACATATCCTGTAAGCGGCTGCAAAGGTAGTGTTTAGTTATCGATTTGATTGATTTATTTTTCAAATAGCACAAAAATCGTTTCAATACGGTCTTATTACTTTCATTTTTCCGTGGTACCTCCTCATAAGACTATACACCTCAGGATTTTAACTATATTCCAAAAGGCTAATTTTCATTTCTAAATAAAAAACACAAATGAGTTCCTAGAAAAACGGTACATTGATACTTTAAAAATAAGCAAAATGTCTTTAACCAACGAAATAATATTAAGGCCACGTTTTAAATTTGAAGCAAAGCTAGATAATGAAACGCTTTTAAAACTATTTGAAGAAACTAAAAACACACAAAACGATTTTATTGTCTCAAGAATCGATGATCATGTTTTTATTAAAATACCTAAAGCAAAGCAACACTTTTGGTCGCCACAATTGCATTTAGAAATTAATAGAAACGAAACCAACACAAATAGTACTATTCATGGTTTATTTGGTCCGAACCCAACCGTTTGGACGATGTTTATGTTTTTCCACTTTATAGTTATAGGACTGTTTTTTGGTTTTGGCGTTTGGGCATATACCAGTTGGTCTTTAAATACTAATTATTCCATACAACTAGCAATAACCCTATTTATGATTGTGGTTTGGATAGCGCTTTATTTTGGTGGAAGCATTGGAAAAAAAACGGGAACAGCACAAATGTATGAGCTGCACCATTTTATGCGTGACACTTTAAGAAGTAAAGGTATTCATGCAATGCATACCTAAACACACCATAATACATTAATACATTATATAAAAAAAAGCCTTAGTACATACTAAGGCTTTTTTAGGTGCTATATCTTTTTATTACTCGTTTTCATAAAAACTTACGGTACCACTATCTTCATTAGAAACTACCAACAAATCTTTTCCTGTAGGGCTAGTTGTTGCTGGAATAACTAAAATTCCTTCTGGAGCTTCGTCACCAGAATGCGATAATATAGATAAAAATTCTGGCGAAGTTGGATTTGTAATATCATACACCATCACTTGATCTGTACGTTCTAAACCAACAAAAAGAATGTAACGCTGATTGCCAATATTTAAAACTTCAACAGATTCTGGTTCTGCTCCTTTATCATCACTTCGCTTATCTTCGTCATTAAATTGATTAGGAGACAAAGCCAATGTTTCTCTAGCAATACTATTTCCACTATCATACATTAGGTTTCCGTTTGCAGACCACACACTAAAAGATCGTGCTCCATACGAATAGATTACATCCATATCACCATCATTATCGGTATCTCCCAAAGTATTTGTTGTTTTTAGCCGACCTAAGTTTATTTCGTTTTGATAGTCTTCTATTAGCGGAAAAGCAGTTTCGTCTAAAGTTAAATCGTCTACTCTTTCCTCTTCGGAAAAACCATCATAATCTCTAGAATCGCCTTCATTAGCAGAAATGATATAATCTGTACCATTAATATTCACATTTACAATAGCATCTGGTTGATACATACCAAAAACTGGCCAATTTTTTAATTCGGAAACATTATCTTTATCACTTGCATCTAATGCATTTCCTGCGGCGTTATAATCTTTAAATCCGAATGGATAAATAGCTTCAATAGTTTTAGAAACTAAATTCACTTTAGCCATTCCGTTGTTTTCCTGTAAGGATACCCAAGCAGTTTGGGAGTCCTCAGAAACAGCAACATATTCTGGTTCTACATCTTGTGCTAATGTTGCTCCCGGACCAAAAACTCTAAAACCTTGTGCTTCTAAAGTAGCTTGTTGCGCATTAAAGCTGGTAAAATCTAAGGTAGTAGTTGTATTATTTGTTAAATCTATAATACTAATAGTTCCCATAGGATCTACTGTATAGTCATCATTTGGCTCTCCTTCATTAGCCGAAACAATTAAATTTCCGTCTTTTGAAAAAGTTACCATATCTGGTAATGCTCCAACATTATATTGGTTTAATAACGAATCATCTTCTGTATTAAAAACTAAAATTTTTCCAGGGTCTTGTTTTACGGAAGCTTCTACTGCAACGGCTAATTTTCCATCTTTTACAGCAACACTATTAGGAGATCCATAAGCACTTAAACTTATAGACGCTTCTTGCAAAGGAGCATTTATATTGGAAATATTAAAAACAGAAATTTCATTAGATGCTACATTTACAATGTATAACTTGTTTGTTAATGCATCAAAAGCGGAGATTTCTGAAGCGCCTTCACCACCTACATTAATAGTAGATTTATACTGAAAGTTTACTGTTGTATTTATTGGCGTGTTTTGCGAATTGTTATCATCGCTATCACAATTAAAAAATATTGTGACACATAATACTAATAAAAGGGTGTTTACATTCTTCATATTTGGTTGATTTATTTATCCTCCAAATATGATGCTTGCACTTTAAGTTAAGGTTAGCTTAATAAAAAGAAACTATTAGCAATGGTTAGTTATTGTAACCAAAACGTTTCAACTGTCTTTGGTTACTTCTCCAGTTTTTATTCACTTTTACATAAAGCTCTAAATGGATTTGCTTACCAAAGAATTTTTCTAAATCTTTTCTAGCTTCTACTCCTACTCTTTTTAAAGCAGCTCCTTTATGACCTATAATAATTCCTTTTTGCGTTTCCCGTTCTACCATAATTACAGAACGAATACGAATGATTTTTTCTTCTTCAAAAAACTCTTCGGTATCTACCTCTACTGCATACGGAATTTCCTTTTTATAATGCATTAGGATTTTCTCTCTAATGGTTTCGTTTATAAAAAAACGTTCTGGCTTATCGGTAAGCTGGTCTTTTGGATAAAACGGAGGAGATTCTGGAAGTAATTCAATAATTCTATCAAAGACTTCTTTTACATTAAAACCTTCTAAAGCAGAAATAGGAAAAATCTCCCCATTTGGCACTTTTTCTTGCCAAGTTTGTACTTGTTCTTCTAATTGTGCTTGGTCGGATTTATCAATCTTATTAAGCAATAATAAAACAGGGATTTTGGAATTGGTTATTTTATTAAAAAACGCTTCATCTTTTAATTCTTTTTCACCAATCTCTACCATGTAGATTAGCACATCTGCATCTTCAAAGGCAGATTTCACAAACCCCATCATAGATTGTTGCAACTCGTAAGCTGGTTTTATAATTCCTGGCGTATCAGAAAGCACTACTTGAAAATCTTCCCCATTAACAATACCTAAAATTCTATGACGCGTTGTTTGCGCTTTAGATGTGATAATAGATAGTTTTTCGCCAACAAAGGCATTCATTAGTGTAGACTTACCAACGTTTGGATTTCCAATAATATTTACAAAACCTGCTTTGTGCATTTCTTTACATTTTGCTGCAAAGATACGTTTCTTTTTTAGAAAATTACATCTATAAATTCGCTATAATTCCTTCTAGTTTAGATGCATTACTCTCTAGTTTTTCTTTCGTATGGCTATAACCTAGATCAAATATGGCATCCATACTTTTCATACTAAACGTACCAAAATTTATAAGTTCCTCTGGGGAAATCACTAAATCAAAATCCGAAAACTTCGATATAGAATGGGATTCTGCCATAATTTTATATGCTCTTTCCAATACGGAATAAGAGTGTTTTAAGCTTTTTACTTTAATTGGTTTTAAAGGATTTACATACACACCAATAATAGATGAACATATATCTTTTAAAGGTTCTATAGGGAAGTTATTGAGTACACCACCATCTATATAATGGAATTTCCCAATATTAACAGGCGTAAAAACACCAGGAAAAGAAGCAGATGCTAATATTGGTTTTATTAATTCGCCAGCGCTAAAAACCTCTAGTTTACCAGTTTCTATATTGGTAGCCGTAACAAAAAGTCTTTTCTGCAAACTATTAAAATCATCGATTGGAAAAAAGCTCTTAAACTCATCGGCAAGCTTTTCGGTATCTATAAAACCTGGTTTTTTAAACGTGAATTTACTCGTCTTAAAAATGGGTACCGTTTTAAAAAAATGAAGTATTTCTTCCCAACCTAAACCTGCAGCATATAAAGAACCGACAATTGCTCCTGCACTTGTTCCAGAAATATGGGTAGGATATATTCCTGCTTCTTCTAATGCTTTGATAGCACCAATATGAGCGACTCCTCGAACGCCGCCACCGGATAAAACTAATCCTATGTTCATTTATTTCTCTGAAATTTTATTCCCTTCTAGATAACTTCTTCTATTTCGCTATCATTTGAAAACTAATTAATCCGCCATCCACTTCTACCTTCATAAGCTTTGCATTTTTATAGTAATAGATATTTTCTTTTCCTTTAGCATTGACTTTCTTGTAAGTATGATTCCCTAATGGTATAATGGTATTTATACTTCCATCTTCTTCCGAAAAACAAAAACTAATATTTTCTGGTTCTACAAAGTACATTAAAATCGTGCTGTATTTAATGGTTTTATTAAAAACTATTGTCTTGTCTTCATTTTGCTGAATGAGATAATGATCGTCTAACCACTGTGTTTTAGTTTCTGCATGTGGTTTATTATTTACGGTAATATGCACATCTGCTTTTTCTAAATTATTAGCATTAAAAATCACATTATATTTATAATTTACGGTAATATCTTTTATAAATCTAGTGGTGATATTGGTAGAACTTTGATAATGCGCTTTTGCATCCTTAAAACTTTTAGTTGCCTGAAGCTGTCCTACTACTTTGTCTTTTAAAACAATATCAAATTTTAAATGCGTATCGTTTGTATGCCAACCTTGATCTGGATACGATAACATATGGAATAGAAATAAGCACCAAATCATTTAAATAACGTTTTATATTAGACTACAAATTACCACATTTAATCTACTAGAAAAAAATAACTCTTGCTTAATATGAAAAGGATAAAAAAGAGTTTTTATAAATAAAAAAACAGGCTATATTTAAAATATAGCCTGTTCAAATATAGTTCTAATAAAGGCTTTAATTTCCTTTATTATAATCTTCTAAAAATTTAGCTAATCCACTATCTGTTAATGGGTGCTTTAACAATCCTGTAATAGAAGATAAAGGTCCTGTCATTACATCTGCACCGATTTTAGCGCAGTTAATAACGTGCATGGTGTTACGAATAGATGCTGCTAATATTTGTGTTTGAAATCCGTAATTATCATAAATTATTCTAATTTCATCTACAAGGTTTAAACCATCTGTAGAGATATCGTCTAGTCTTCCTAAGAAAGGAGAAACATAAGTTGCTCCAGCTTTAGCAGCTAATAATGCTTGTCCTGCTGAAAAAACTAAAGTTACGTTCGTTTTAATTCCTTTATCAGAAAAATACTTACATGCTTTTACACCATCTGCAATCATAGGAAGTTTTACAACAATCTGAGGATGCAGTGCAGCTAAAGCCTCACCTTCTTTTACCATACCATCAAAATCTGTAGCAATAACTTCAGCCGAAACATCGCCTTCTACTACTTCACAAATCTTTTTGTAATGGTTTAAAATATTTTCTGCTCCAGTAATTCCTTCTTTAGCCATTAAAGACGGATTGGTTGTTACACCATCTAAAACACCTAAATCTTGTGCTTCTTTAATTTGGTCTAGGTTTGCTGTGTCAATAAAAAATTTCATATCTATTATGTTATACGGTTTGTAAATATTCTAATACTTGTTTGCTTACTTTTTCGCCAGTAAATCCGAATTTCTCGTCTAATACTTTTGCTGGTGCAGAATAACCAAAGTGATCTAAACCAAAAACTTTACCAGAATCCCCAACTAAACCTTCTAAGTTTACTGGTAAACCTGCTGTTAAACCAAATAACGGTTTATTTTTAGGAATCACGCTATTTTGATATTCTTTAGATTGTAATCTAAAAACACCTTCTGAAATTACAGAAGCGATATTCACTTTTAAATTATTCTCTTTCTCCAATATTTCTGCTGCAGCAAATAATGTTGCAACTTCCGATCCGTTTGCGATTAAAACAACATCTGGATTTTCTACTTCTTTTACTAAGTAACCACCTTTTTCGGCAGCTAAAGCTTCGTTATATCTAGAATCTCCTTGCGCTTCGATATCTTTAATACCTTGTCTAGATAAAATTAAACCAGTTGGTCTGCTTTTGTTTTCTAAAGCCATTTTCCAAGCCACGCTAGTTTCTGCAGAATCTGCAGGACGTAATGCTAAGAAACTAGGATCTCCACTATGATTTTTTAATTTTTCTAATAAACGTATTTGTGCTTCTTGTTCAATTGGCTGGTGTGTTGGTCCATCTTCACCAACTCTAAATGCGTCATGAGTCCAAACAAATTTCACACCTAATTCTTGTAGTGCGCTTAAACGAATTGCAGGTTTCATATAATCGGAGAACACAAAGAATGTTGCTACTACAGGAATAACTCCTCCGTGTAATGCTAATCCGTTTGCAATACAAGCCATGGTTAACTCGGCAACACCTGCCTGTAAGAAAGAACCTGAAAAGTCTCCTTTTTGTATGGCATGTGTTTTCTTTAAGAAACCATCTGTTTTATCCGAATTGGATAAATCTGCAGAAGAAACAATCATGTTTTCTACATTCTCAGCCAAATATCCTAGTACTCCAGAAGATGCAGCTCTTGTTGCCAATCCTGCTTTATGTTCTATACTTGCGAAATCTAATTCTGGTAACTCTCCAGATAAGAAGAAGTCTAATTTAGTGGCTAATGCTTCGTTTGCTTTTCTCCAAGTAGCAATTTCTGCTTTCTTTTCTGCTGCTTGTGCCGTTTTCTCCGCTATAATATTTTTATAAAATGCTTGCACATCTTCATAAATATCAAAAGGACTTTCAGGATTCGCCCCTAAGTTTACTAATGTTTTTTCGTAATCTGCTCCTGTATTACTAATTGGTTGTCCGTGAGATTCACAGTGACCTTCAAACTTACTTCCATCTGCAGTAACACAACCTTTACCCATTATTGTTTTACCAATAATTAGCGTCGGTTTTTCCGTTTCGTTATTTGCGTCTGTTAAAGCTTTTCTAATTTCGTCATGGTTATGACCATCAATAGTTACTACTTTCCAACCCCAAGCTTCATACTTCATTGCAGTATTTTCTGAAGTTACCTCGTCTGTAGAAGTAGATAATTGAATATCATTAGAATCGAAAAACATAATAAAGTTATTCAAACCTAAATGACCAGCAATTCTACCAGCTCCTTGCGAAATTTCTTCTTGAATTCCACCATCTGAAATAAAACCATAAACTTTATGATTCATCCAATCTCCAAAACGAGCTTGTAAAAACTTGGTAGCAATTGCAGCTCCAACTCCCATGGTGTGCCCTTGACCTAAAGGTCCAGAAGTGTTTTCAACACCTCTTGCAACATCTACTTCTGGATGACCAGGAGTATTAGATCCCCATTGTCTAAAGTTTGCTATATCGTCTTTTTTGTAATTTCCTAAAAGATAATATTGCGAATACATTAAAGTAGATAAATGACCAGCATCCATAAAAAAGCGATCTCTAGAAGCCCAAGTCATATCTGACGGATCAAAATTAAAGAATTCAGAATACAGAATATGCATAAAATCTGCTCCTCCCATTGGTCCACCTGGATGTCCTGAGTTGGCTTTTTCTACCATGGCTACTGCCAAGGCTCTTATGTTATCTGCTGCTTGTTGGTCAATTTGCTTGTTCATTTTTTATATTTTAATACGTTTAATAAACTTATTTTATTCTTATTATAATTAACGATGCAAAGATGCTGATTATTTTATAAAACCAATTGGTAAAACTGGTATAAATTATGAAGGTTATTACCATTTTATAAACATCTGTAATTCGTTCTTAAATAATAAAAAACCAAAGGCTTATTGCTTGTATTCTTTTAAATATAAAAAGGAAACTCTTGTGTTTACTATCTATTCATTAAACGGATTTGTTTTTCATCTTTTAGAATTCCTTTAAAGATTTGAAATAGTTGTGTTTTTAGATTTTTATATTCTATAAAAAAATCACTGATGATGTTAAGAAGTTCTTTGTGCTCTTTTTTATAGCTCATTTCTTCTTTGGGTTGCTTTATATTGTCTACCAAAATCTCTAGATCATTGGTATGTGTGTTAACAATATTTAAAAGTTCATCGGTTCTTTTTTGAGATCTATTTAAAACATCTACAATTTCTTTACTATTTGCAAATTCCTTTTTATCTATTAATTCTAGGGTATATGTTTTTACTAAGTCATCAAAAAATAGTTGTTCGTCTTTGATGAAGCTTAATTCGGAATACCATTTCTTGGATGCTTCATGCATTTCTGTTGCATTCATCAGTTCTAAATATTTAGCTTGTGTTTTTGTAGTTATCATAATTATATATTTTAAAGGTTATTTTTTCTACGATTAAATCTGGACTTTTTCGGTATCCAAAAGCTTCGGAATAGTTACATTCCAGTTAAATGTGTCTTTAATTTTTACTCTAAAAGCATCTAAAGCTGTTGGTTCACCATGCACTAGATATACTTTTTCTGGAACATTTTTAATAGCACGCATCCAGTTTATTAAACCGTTTTGATCTGCATGTGCAGAAAGGCTATCGATGTTTTTAATAGTGGCATTTACAGGATAATATTTTCCGAAGAATTTAATTTCATGTGCTCCTTCTAGTAATTGTCTTCCGCGAGTTCCTTCGGCCTGATAACCTACGAGCAACACGGTAGTAGATGATTCATCAATGAGCTGTTGCAAATAGGTTAAAACCCGACCTCCAGTTACCATACCACTTCCGGCAATAATAATTTTGGATCTTTTATCATCGATGGTTTCCCAGGTTTCTTTGTACGATTGAATAATATTCACATGATTACACATGGCTCTATAATTTTCTGGAGATAATTTATGCCATTTTGGAAAACGATTAAAAACTTCTAAAACGTTATTTCCCATTGGGCTATCGACAAAAATGGGAATGTTCGGAATCTTGTTTTCTTTATATAGTTTCCAAAGAATATACATAAGTGTTTGCAGACGCTCTACTGCAAAACTGGGTATGATTAGATTGCCTTTTTTATGTATGGTTTCTTTTATAATATCGGAAAGAATATGCTCGACATCTTCCTTTGGATGCAATTTATTTCCATAGGTACTTTCTATAAAGAGAAAATCTGCCCATTCTGGTTTTTTAGGATCGTTTAGCAAATAAACATCTGTTCTACCAATATCTCCAGAAAAGACGAATCGTTTTCCGTTAACATCTAACTCGATAAAAGTTGCACCAATTATATGTCCATTATATTGAAAACGATACGCTATTTTACCTGTAAATGAAATCCATTTATCTGCTACTTCTACTTGAAAGTGCTGTATTGTTCTTTCGGCATCTTTAATCGTGTAAAAAGGAAGAGCTGGCTGGTGTTTTGTAAACTTTTCTTTATTAGCCTTTTCAGCTTCTTCTTCATGAATTTTACCACTATCTTTTAAAATAATTTCTGCAATAGCCAAGGTTGGTGCTGTGCCTATAATTTTCCCTTTAAAACCTTGCTTTAATAATCGTGGTAGATAGCCAACATGATCTAAATGTCCATGTGTTAATAAAACCACATCTATATTTTCAACCTTAATTGGTAGCGCTTCCCAATTGCGTTCTCTAAGTTCTTTAAGTCCTTGAAACATACCGCAATCTACAAGTATCTTTTTACCAAAAGCCTCTAGTAAATATTTAGAACCTGTAACCGTTTTTGCGGCACCTAAGAATGTTATTTTAGCATAATCTGACATCATTTCTTATTTTAATTAGTACACAAACTTTTTATTTCTTCCAATATCTTTTCCTTTCTAACTTCAGAAACCCCTAAATGGTCTAAAAAGAAAGCATCATCCAGTAAATCTCTACATAAAACAACATCTCTACTTAGCAAAAATTGCTTCTCTCTATTGGTTAACAAGGTGGAAACGGTTATTGGGTACAATCCTAATCTATCTATTCTATCTTTCAACCCATCCTTTTTTGGGTAATCCCAACTTAACAAATACAGTCCTGCACATTTCCCAAATAGTGTGGCATCCTCTGTAAAACGTGTATTTGTTACTACCCAAGCAGCAGTGAGTTTGGTGCTGTTATTATTATTTGCATTCCAATGGGTTTTCACATCTATATATCTAGAGTTTATATATAACGGAATTTTCACATTACAATTAAGACCTTGCTCCCCATGAAACTTACATTCTACCATCGTGGTATTCTCTTTTTTATGCGCTAGCACATCTATTTCGTGCTTTACACAAGTGCCTTGAAGAATATCTCCGGTCGAAGTTTGATAACCAGAATATTTTAAAATTGCACTTATAAAATTTTCAAAAGGAAAACCTGTTGGTCCAAGCTCATAAATGGCTTTTTTAAGCTTGTATTTTGAAGCGAAATGCCTGTGCTTTTTTTTTAGTAATGCAAAAGCTCTATTATAAATTTCTTTAGTTGAAATACCTTGGTATAATTCGTCTCTAACAATATCTAAAATCTGATTCACCGTAGCTTTATTTGCTCCGCTACGCTGTAAAGAATTACGCAATTTATCTATAGAAAACTTCACCTTCTCCCCAGAAGATTTAATGATATTAATGTCTAAAGCATCCATAGTTTTAAAATTTTAAATTATTCTGGAATCACTAAAAAAGGAATTACAGGATGAAAACTAATTTTTTTAAGAACTGGCTCATTTATAACACTTTCAATAAAACTGTGTTTATAATTTACCATCGCAAGTATATTGATATCTAATTCTTCGATAAAATCATTAATTACACTTGCTTTTTTAGCATAGTTTGGCATCCAATGAAAACTGTGTTCTACTTGATTTAAGTATTCGTCTAATTCATTTATATTATATCGCTGTACTTCATTTAATTTCTTTTCTTCTTCAATATGAACTATTCTAATTTTAGAATTATACAATTCGGTTAGGTTTCGTAATACTTGAATTTCTTCCCCATTATAAAAACGATTATAATCTGTTGGAAAAGCAATTTGCGTTGGTTCTACAAAATCAAATTCATTTGGAACCACCAACAGCGGACAGGTTTTTACTTTATTTAAAACACGAACCGTATTGCTACCAAAAAATATATTTTCATTTTTAGATGCGCCTTTGGTTCCCATAATGACCATATCAATAGCATATTCTTCTATGCTCTTTTTAATAGCAACCTCTATTTTTTCAGCACTTAAAACCACTTCAAATTCATGTTTTTCATTTGCATTAGAAGCTATAGATTGTTCCTTTAATTCTGATAAATCTTTAGTAGCTCCTTCTTCTAATGCTTCTAAAAAATAATCGGTCACTAGGCTTCTTTTATATAAATTTTCGTCATTTATAGTATGCAAAAAATAAAAGACGCAAGACTCGTTTGCATACAACTTTAAGGCATATACTATTGCGCTCCATGCGTTATCTGAAAAATCTGTAGGTAGTAAAATATTTATTTTCATTTTTTAATGTTTATAATTTAGATGGAATTACTAGAAATGGAATATTTAAATGAAAACCGATTTGGTTTATGGTGGACTTGAAAAACAGATTCTCGAAAAAGGAATGTTTATTATTAATCATAACCAGTAAATTAATTTTAGTTTTTAGTTGAAATTCGTTTATCGCATCCTGCACATTATTATTTTTAACGTCATGGAATATGTGAGCAACATGCTTAAAATAAACTTTCAGATTTTCTTTATTTTGTTTTTGTTTTTCGGAAAGCGGTTCCCCATAATTAACATGTAAAATATTTACACGAAAATGATTGCTAGATGCTAAATGTAGTAATGGTTCTAGTTGGTTATCCTGAAAATCTAATCCGTAATCTGTTGGAAACAAAACTTCAAGTACGGACTCAAATTCAAAACCACTAGGAATTGCTAAAACTGGTGATTTTATATTCTTAAAAACATGTACTGTATTAGATCCAAATAAAACACCTTGTACGTTGGAAACTCCTTGTGTTCCCATAACCACCAAGTCGATTTTCTCACGTTTTACCTGTTCTTCTATTTCCGATATTAAAGTATTAAATGTAGAAATAGTTTCGACAGTATGTTTTGCGTTAGAATACGTTTTCTCTATCTCCTCTTTTATAGCAGATAAACCATTTAAGGAACTTTTCTTTACTATATCTAGTAGTTCAAATTGTGCACTACTCGTTTGCATATATTCCATTTGATATACAATTGGCGTGTATGTATTTAAAACATAAAAAGTACATACATCATCTTTAAATAGATTTAAGGCGTAGACTATAGCGTTCTTAGAATTGTCTGAAAAGTCTGTTGGTAATAGTATTTTTTTCATGATATTATTTTTAATTTATTCGCGTCTTAAATTTTGCATAACCAATAATGGAATAGCAATTTTTAAACTAATTTTATCTATTGTAGACCGAAATAATATGTTTTCTAAATAGGAATGTTGCGTATTCACCATTACTAAAAAATCTATACTATTATTCATAACATACGTATTGATGGCAGCATCGATTTTCTTACTATCTGTTTGATAAAAATTAATTTTGTTTTTACATACCGTTTCTTCAATAAAAGCTTTATTATCTTCTTGTCTAAAGGATAAGGCTTTGCTTTTAGAAACATAAAGCATATCTATTTTTGTTCGGTAAGGCGAAAGTAAATCGCACAGCAACTTGAGTTCTCTTCTTTTATAGGGAATCAAGTAATTGGTAGGGAACAATGCTTGCTTGGGCTTCTCATATACATAACCTTGAGGAATAGCCAATATAGGACATCGCACATATTTTAAAACCTGTAATGTATTGCTCCCAAAGGTTAGACCACTATTATTAGACTTTCCTTTTGTTCCCATAACAATAAGGTCTATATTTTCACTTTCTACTATTAAATCTGCTTCGTCTAGCAAAGAATTATAAGCGGATTTTGTAAAATATTTGAAATTCGGATTCGGAGAAATCTCTTTAACTTTATGTAACAAATTTGCTAAATTCACCTCCGATTGCTTTTTAACGCGTTCTACAATGGTATTGAAATCTGTTCTACTTAATAAGTCTTTATGATTATATACCTCAGCTTCATAAGCATGCATAAAATAAAATTCAGCTTTTTGGTAATTAAAAAATGCCAATGCATACCTAATAGCATTCATGGCATTGTCTGAAAAATCAGTGGGAATCAGTATTTTCATCATCGCTATAGTATTTAAGATTAATACCTTAAAATTAACGCCGACAACGATAAAAAACTATGACAAATATCAGTAAATAAAAATATTCTTATTTAATAATACACAAGAAAGCCAGACTTTTATCTGGCTTTCTATGGATAAATCGCTTCCGATTTAATTAACATGTAATTCCCTAAAACTACATTACAAATATAATTTACTAAAAACGAACAGAATATGATTTTTATCATATTTCTCTTTCGGTGTATCCCAAACCACTATTCATTTGACTCCTTCGACAATAAATTATAACAACTGATTTTTATCATAGTTTATTAATCCACTTACCTATATTTTTACTCTATCATCTAGTATATAACTATGGAAAAGAATGAAATTTTCACTCCTACTTTTTTTAAAAACTTAGGGAAATTATTTTATGCAATTGCTGCTTCAGACAAAAAAGTAGAAGTCCTAGAAATCGAGAGTCTTAAAGAAATCATACAATCGCAATGGCTTCCTATGGCTTCTTTAGATCCAGTTGCCGTGCAACAAATAGAAAGTACATTTAACACATTACAGGAAGAAGATTACCAAAATACAGAAGCGCTCTACCAAGATTTTGTAACCTATAAAAAGGAAGAAACACATTTATTTACCAATTCGATTAAAAGTTTAATACTACAAACGTCGAACGCTATTGCTAGCAGTTTTTCTGGCAGAAATAAATCAGAATTAATAATGCTTGCAAAACTAGAAATGGAATTAAAAAAATAATGAAAAAACTTTATGCATTTATAGTTATCGCTATCGTTATATCCTGCAAGAAATCAACCGATAAAATCCTTCCTACGGAGCAAGATTTAACAGAATCGGTATATTCTTCTGTAACTATTCAACCAGATAGCATGTACCAAGCATATGCTATTGTATCTGGTATTTTAGATAAAAACGTCGTAGAGGAAGGCGATTGGATTAAAAGAAATCAAACTATTTCTCAAATAATAAATAACACTCCAATTTTAAATACACAAAATGCAAAACTATCTTTAGATTTAGCAAAAGAAAACTACAACGGAACTGCTGCTATTTTATCTGGAATAAAAGATGAAATTGAAGCTGCAAATTTGAAATATAAAAACGATTCTATTAATTTTTTCAGACAACAAAACCTTTGGAAACAAAGTATAGGATCTAAAGCAGAGTTTGATGCCAAACAACTAAACTATCAATTGTCTAAAAATAATCTAACCGTACTTAAAAATAAATACAATCAAACTAAAAACCAGTTAAGCACCAGTGTACAACAAGCACATAATGCATATCAAACCTCTATAATAAGCACGAAAGATTTCACTATAAAAAGTGCTATAAATGGCAAGGTATATGCGCTGTATAAAGAATCTGGCGAATTAGTAAACACCATGGAGCCAGTAGCTTCTATTGGTAGCGCAACTACTTTTATTATTGAAATGTTGGTAGATGAAGTCGATATTGTAAAAATTGTAAAAAACCAAGAGGTTCTAATAACATTGGACGCTTATAGTGGTAAACTGTTAAAAGGAAAAGTATCTAAGATATATCCTAAAAAAGATGAACGGAACCAAACATTTAAAGTAGAAGCTATTTTTATAAATCCTCCAGAAATATTATACCCAGGACTTTCAGGCGAAGCTAATATTGTAATATCTAAAAAAGAAAAAGTTTTAACGATTCCAAAAAGTTACATCACAGATAACAACCAAGTGCATACCGACGATGGCTTAGTATCTATTACTACAGGTTTAGCAAACATGGAATTTATTGAAGTTCTAAGCGGAATTACCAAAGACACCTATATTTATAAACTTGAATAATGGTAAACTGGACCGTCATACTAGACATTGCAAAAAAGCAATTACTAACAAAGTTTAAATCTACTGCCATTGCCGCATTAGGTGTTACTTTTGGTATTGGCGCCTACATTACTTTGGTCAGTTTCATGACAGGATTGAATAATATGTTAGATGATTTAATTTTAAATCAAACACCTCACATTCATATCTATAACGAAATTGAACCCTCAAAAAAACAACCAGTTGACATCTATGATCCTTTTAAAAATAGTTTTAACATTGTACATTCTATTAAACCCAAATTAAGTCAGAAAAAAATCCATAACGCCTCACCAATCATCGATTTTTTAAAGAAAAATAAAGATGTGAAAGGCGCCATACCACAAATAAAAACACAAATATTTTACATAGCAGGATCTATTGAAATCGCTGGTAATTTAACAGGTGTACAACCTATTGAAGAAGCTAGATTATTTAATTTTAGAGATTATATTATTGCGGGCTCCCCCGAGAAACTTAAAAATACAGAAAACGGGATTTTATTAGGTTCGGGTGTTGCAAAAAAAATGGCCTTATCTGTTGGAGACAGAGTACAAATAAGTACTATAAAAGGAGATCTATTCCCTTTAAAAATCGTGGGTCTTTATCAAAGTGGTGTTTCCGATATTGATGCGATTCAAAGTTTTGTAAACTTAAAAACGGTACAACGCATTTTAGGGGAAGCCGAAAATTATATCACAGATATTAATGTGAAGCTTTATGATATCGAAAAAGCATTACCATTATCTAAAAAAACAGAACAACAATTTAATGTAACAGCAATAGATATTAAAACTGCAAATGCACAATTTGAAACAGGTACAGATGTTAGAAACCTTATTACCTACGCGGTTTCTATAGCCTTATTAATAGTTGCTGGTTTTGGTGTTTATAATATTTTAAGTATGCTTATTTATGAAAAAATGAATGACATTGCCATTTTAAAAGCCATTGGTTTTTCGGGTAAAGATGTACAATACATTTTTATGAGTCAAGCCATGATAATTGGTGTAATTGGCGGAACCTTAGGATTATTAATAGGGTTAATTTTCACTAACATAATTAGCACTATTCCTTTTAAAACAGATGCATTAGCTAAAGTAGATACCTATCCTATTGACTTTAATGTTTGGTATTATGTAATAGGTTTCGCTTTTGCAATCATATCGACTTTTTTTGCTGGCTATTTGCCATCTCTGAAAGCTAAAAAAATAGATCCAGTAAAAATAATAAGAGGACAATAATGGAAACCGTTTTAGAAGCAAAAAACATCAATAAATACTTTAAAAAACCTGTGCTTTTTCATGTGCTTAAGGATATTAATTTTAAGATTAACAAAGGAGAGTTCGTTTCCATAATGGGAAAATCTGGTTGTGGAAAATCTACCTTATTATACATCTTATCTACAATGGATACAGAATATGAAGGCGAATTGTATTTGAATAACGATTTAATAACAGGAGATAATAGACAAAAATTGACGGTAATTAGAAATAAACATATTGGCTTTGTGTTTCAGTTTCATTATTTACTTTCCGAATTTACCGTATTAGAAAACGTGATGCTTCCTGCTAAAAAATTAGGTGAAAAAAGTGTAAAAGAAATTGAAAAAGATGCATATGAAAAGCTTAAAATATTAAACATAGAACATCTGGCACATAAACGCGCGTCACAAGTTTCTGGTGGAGAAAAGCAACGTGTGGCAATAGCAAGAGCCCTTATAAATAACCCTTTAATAATTATGGGAGATGAGCCAACAGGAAACCTAGATAGTCATAATGCCGATAATGTCTTTAACATATTTAAAAAGCTAAGTGTAGATCAAAATCTATCTTTATTAATTGTTACGCACGACGAAGAATTCGCTAATCGAACAGATCGAATTATCACGATGGAAGACGGTAAAATAATTAGTCAATAATTAACTTATTAAAACTGATTATAATCATAGTATTGAAGTATTTTTATCAGTAAATTTATAGTTAATATAAAAGTTAGGTATGAAAACAAAACAAGAGTTGCTCACGCAGATCACCCAGATAACTACCAATATAGAAACTAATTACCCAGAATTGTATACCTTTTTATTAGAAGAACCCGTTACAATTCCTTCCAAAGAACATCCTCATGTGGATGTTGCAGAATTGCAAGATTATTTGGAAACCTTAAAACAAGAATTAAAACACCATATAGAAACGCATAAATCGAAATAAATGGCATTTATAGATTATTATAAAGCTTTAGGGATTTCTAAAACAGCTTCCGAAAAAGACATAAAAAAAGCCTACAGAAAACTAGCGCGTAAACATCATCCAGATTTAAACCCGAATGATAAAGAAGCGGAAAAAAAGTTTAAAGAAATTAATGAAGCTAATGAAGTATTGAGTAATCCGGAAAATCGTAAAAAGTACGATCAATATGGAGAGCATTGGCAAAACTCGGAAGCTTACGAACAAGCAAAACAGCAGCAAAGCAGACAACAACGAGCGTATCAAGGACAATCTGGTCCATCTGGTGGTTATAGCGAAAGAGATTTTGAAGATATTTTTGGTAACATGTTTGGAGGTCAATCTTCAGGCAGAGGCGAAAGAAACTCCAGATTTAGAGGACAAGATTTTAACGCAGAGCTTCAGTTAGAGCTTAAAGATGTTTACGAAGACCATAAACGCACACTTACAGTAAATAATAAAAACATACGAATTACTATTCCTGCAGGTGTAGAAAACGGACAAACGATTAAGATTAAAGGGCATGGTGGAAAAGGTGTCAATAATGGGCCGAATGGCGATTTATTAATTCAATTTTCCATTCAAAACCATTCTAAATTTAAAAGAGATAAAGAGAACCTGTACGCAACGGTAGATTTAGATTTATATACCGCAATGCTTGGAGGTGATTTGATGGTAGATACTTTTAACGGAAAAGTAAAACTTACCATTAAACCAGAAACCCAAAATGGAACGAAAGTAAAATTGAAAGGAAAAGGATTTCCGAAGTATAAAAAAGAAGGACATGGTGATTTATATATAACCTATCAACTAAAAACGCCAACAAAACTTACAGATAAAGAGAAAGAATTATTTACAGAACTTCAAAAACTAAGATAATTATGGAAGTAACAGATTTAATTTCTATCACCACCTTTTGTACACATTATAATGTGCCTGCAACTTTTCTAAAGGAGTTACAAGATTATGAATTGATTGAAATTGTGGTTTCCAATAATGTAAATTATATAAAAACAACACAAATTATTGAGGTTGAAAAAATGATGCGTTTACATTTTGACTTAAACATAAATTTAGAAGGTTTAGATGCCGTTTATAACTTATTACAACACGTAGAAGGCTTGCAAAATGAAATAACAACATTACATAATAAATTAAGATTATATGAAGATATATAAATAATTTAGAGAAAGAAAATGGACACAATACAACAATGGCTTCAAGACTACCCGCTTCTACAAAGTATTCTTAAATACGTTGTAATTGTTGCATTTGTATTGTTATGCATTCGGTTTATTAGAAAATTTTTAAAACGAAATATAGACAATGCTTCGGTACGATATAAGTCGCAAAAAGGTGTAGAATTACTAGGCTATTTTATACTTGCTTTTATTACTATTTTATATTTCACCGGAAGTATTAAAGACTTTACAGTTACGTTAGGATTACTTTCCGCTGGACTAGCTTTCACTTTACAAGAGTTAATTTTAAGTATTGCTGGCTCCTTATATATATTTTTGGTAAAAGTGTATGAGCCTGGAGATCGAATAGAAATTAACGGTATAAAAGGAGACGTTATGGATGTCGACAGCGTTTATACCACAATGATGGAAATTGGACAATGGGTGGAGAGTGATAATTACACCGGTAGAATTGTAAAGCTTAGCAACGCATTTGTATTTAAAGGACCTGTTCATAACTACTCTAAAGATTTCCCATTTATTTGGGATGAATTTAATTTACCTATACGATATGGCTCAGATATAGAACTAGCAAAAACTATCATTATTAAAGTTGCTACAGATTTACTTTCAGAATATACCCGAGCATCTAAAGAGCAATGGACAGAAATTGTAGCTAAATATTATATTGAAGATGCTATGGTAGACCCAACATTAGCTATAACATTAACCGATAATTGGGTGAAATTTAATTTAAGATATATTATCGATTATAAAAAAAGACGAATCACAAAACATGTATTAAACGATGCGATTCGAAAAGAAATAGAAGCAACAAATGGAAAAGTTATTTTAGCATCTACAACTATAGAACTAATAAAAATACCAGAGATACAAGTTGGTATTAAAAACAAGGAAACATAAAACAGAAACTACTCATTAACTGACATTTATCATAGTTCCCATTGTAATGTATACCTACTTTTAATACCATATAATATAAACTTTAAATTGTATGATTATGAAAAAAATAATTATGTGCGTATTGGTTTTCGGGCTAACCTTTTCATTGTATGCTCAAGACCCTACACTTACGGAATTGGATGAAGTGGTATTAGTAAATACAAACTACAAATACATTAGTGGTACAGATGCTGAAGATTTGGCTGTTCCTGTAGAACAATTAGAACTAAAAGCTGCAAATTTTGATATTAAAACATTAGATGTTTATGCGGATGAGTATGAGTTTTATGAGGTGTATTTTATAATACCTGAAGGAAAAATTCTTGCAACCTATGATAGTGATGGCAACATTTTAAGAACTGCCGAAAAATTCAAGGATATCGATTTACCAATACCTGTGGTGAAAGCTGTTTTAAAAAGATTTCCAAAATGGGATATTACATCTGATTTATATTTAGTAAAATATCATGAAGGTGATATTGCCAAAAAAAAGTATAAAATCACATTAACAAATGGAAACAAACGCATAAAAGTAAAACTAGATGCTGCAGGTAATTTTCTATAAAAGCATTCAAAATAACACATCTACTAATTAAATAAAAATAGCCATGTTTAAAAACTTAGAAGAAAAAGAAATGGATTATATTTTAGAAAACAATTATACCGGCCAGTTAGGTTATATATTTAACAACAGCCCTTTTGTTGTACCAATCACTTATTTTTTTGATAAAGAATCGAATGCTATAATATGCTATTCTGGAGATGGACATAAAATGAATGCAATGCGCAAAAACCCTAGAGTATCTTTACTTATTTCGGATATTAAAGATGTAACCGATTGGAGATCGGTATTAGTACATGGTACTTTTGAACAGCGTTTTGGTAGTGATGCAAAAGCGTATTTACACAAGTTCTCCTTAGGTATTAAAGATATCCTTTTAGAGAAAGAACAAAGTAAAGCAAATTTTATTAGCGACTTTTCTAGTAAAATTTATAAAGATGATATTCCTGCTGTTTTCTTAATAAATATTGAAGAAATAACAGGGAAAAAACGACTAGATTTAAGAGCTTAAAAAAAGCTATAACAAAAAAAAGAGCTAAATATTAGCTCTTTTTTTTATGAATAAACGAAACTATTGTTTGTTTTGATAATAGCGAACACTTGTTTTCATAATTTCAATATTTATAATAAAATTAACACCTACGAATAAAGCTTGAAAGGACATAAGTCATAGGTGCCAATTAGAATGAATACAGTGTTTTTAATTTTCTTTTTATACTTCCTTTTTATGGATGCTTAGCCTCTAGTTTCTTAAATCGTGTAAAGCTAGTATTGGAACATTGGCATTATTGCCCAAGTCTTTTACCATTGGATTAGAAAAAATACTACCAAAAAAACTATGTTTCTTATTTATAAAAGCAATCATATCACTTCCTCTACTTTGTGCAAAACAGCGAACGCCCTCTTTTAAATCTAAATGGAAGAGATCGTGATGTGTAAAACTGGTGGTATCTAAAATTTGGTGGAGCAACTCTTTATTTTCCACTTGCTCCTTAGTCCATTTTTTATTTTTTTGGATATGCAAAACACGGATTGGTGCATCTGCTAATTTCGAGATTTCTATTAAAGTTGCTAATTCATTTTCTTTGTAAGGAATTTTAAAACCGGTAGGAAACACAATCTCATTTAGATCTTTAAAAATAAAATCTCCAGGAATAGTAAGCACTGGACAATTTCTTATTTTCTCCATTGCATTTACGGCGTTGCTACCAAGAACAGCATTTCTATCATCTGTTTCTCCATGCGTTCCCATAATAACTAACTTAATATCTTCCTTTTCAACAATATCTTTAAGTACATCATTAAAAGATCCAAATACATTTAAAAAATGAAGCGTATGGTTATTACTAAAATCATTAAAACGGGTTTGCACCTTTAACCCTTCCATATTTTTGTCTGCTCTCTCTTTTACCTCCTTTAATTTTTCGTCTGTAGGTTCAGCACTCAAGCGATTGTTTTTATTATATCCTGAAAGGTAATAGGAATGAACAATATAGAATTCGCAAGGCTCCTTTTTATAGAGTGCAATGGCATAATTTATAGCGTTGAATGCGTTTTCTGAAAAGTCTGTTGGTAATAATATCTTTTTTTTCATGACAAGTTTATTTGTAGTATAAAAGTACTACAACAAACTGCCAATAACTATGACATTTATCAGGAGACACACGGTAATACGTTTATGTATTAGCGATTCAAATTTTGAAGCACTAGAAATGGTATTTTAATTTGTAGGCCTATCTCCTCAATTGTTGCGTTGTGAAAAATATTTTCTAAATAAGAATGGCGCTGATTTACCATAACAAGCATATCTATTTTTTGGTCGTCTATAGTTTTATTAATACGTTCTGTTACATCCTTTCCAGGAGTTTGCACAAAAGTGATCTGATTATCTATAAAACAGTAATCCAAAAATGATTTATTATCTACTTGTCTATGCGATGATTCTTTAAAATCGGATATATATAAGAAATGAATAGAGGCTGCAAAACTCATTGCCAATGTGCTTACTAATTTAAGTTCCCGTCGTTTAAAAGGAAGCATATAATCTGTCGGGAATAATATATTACTAGGAGCATATTCATGATAACCTACAGGCACTACCAAAACAGGACATCTTACATATTTTATTACTTGTATCGTGTTGCTTCCAAAAGTGATATTTCTGTCATTTGTTTTTCCTTTGGTTCCCATTATAACCATATCTATATTCTCTTTTTCTACAATTTCATTGGTCTCATCTACCAAACTTCCAAATCGAGAAATATAGGTGTAGGTGTGTTTAGGATTTGGAGAAATAGCAAGCATCTCCGCAATTTCTTGCTGTAATGTGCGGTCTACTTTTTTCTGAAATGCATCTTTAAATTCCTCAAAATCTTCTCTACACATTTGATTTGTATTCTTGTACACCTCATCTGCAAAAGCATTCATTATTGTAAATTCACTAATATCATATTTTAATAATTGCATGGCATATTTAATAGCATTCATGGATGTTTCCGAAAAATCTGTAGGAATTAATACTTTTTTCATCTCGTATTTATTTAATATATACTTCAAAGCTAATCCCAAATTAGTAGACATAAAATGACAAAAGTCATTCTTTCCATAAACAAAGCGCTTTACTTTTGCCATAAACGAAACACTATGAAATATCTTTATATTCTATTATTACTTAGTATTATTTCTTGTAAAAATGACCCTAAGTTAAAATCTCCAACAATAATGGATGAAGAAGTTATTATTCCTTCGGAAAAATTAACCGATTCTATTCTTGTTTTAGATAAAGACCTTCCTATTAGTAAAGCACTATCTATCGAGTTGAAGCAAAAAACACTAATCAAAAAAAAAGATGAACGAAGCGAATTACAGGAACTCATTATTCAAAAAAAATATTTTAAAGAAGAAAAAAATTACACTTTAGACTTCACGTATCCTTTACTTAATGAAGACTTTAATCCTACTACTATTAATTTTAATGAATACATAAACGATTACTATGTGGATATTGTAGGCACAGAAGCTGAGATTCTTAAAGACAAAGCATTATGTGACTCTATAGAATCCAAAAAATTTAGAGAAAAACGCTATATAGATTACAAGATTTACAATGTAAATGACGAGTTGGTAAGCATCTTATTTTATAAAGAGAACTTTTATTCTGGCACATTGCACCCAACCTATTCTTTTGACTGTATAAACTTTGATTTAACCAGAGGTGTATTTATGAATTATGAAGATTTCTTTAATGTTGGTTCTGAAGATGAGTTTACAACTATTTTAAACGAAGAAATCACCAAACAAATAAACTTAGGTGAAACATACTACGACTGCTGGGAATTATCTAATGATGATTTTTTTAAATACAAAGACAACTTTGTTGTTAATGAAACCTATGTAGAATATTATTTTGATGATTGCGTAATGTGTCCCTCTTATACAGGTAGTTACTCCATACAAATCCCTTTAGAACAATTGCTTTCTGTATTAAGAAAATACGATGCAAATCCTTTAATTTATTAAAACTTAGGATAGCGTAAATAACAAAAATAAACAGTCCATTTTAAATTATAAGTGCTATTTAAAAACAACAATATATTTAAATAGGAAATTTAATGCAACTGACATTCGTCATTTGAAAAAACAAAGCAGAGCCATAACTTCACCTAAATAGAAACAAAAAATAAAACGATGAAACATTTAAAATTAGTAGTATTATTTCTTTTAAGTACAGCGTATTCGGCAAATGCCCAATCCCTTAAAAACATAGATGCATTAGGCCACTTTAATGAAGGCTTGATGGCTATTAGCAATGGAAATTCTTGGGGATTTATAGATACCAACGGAACCCTTGTTATTGACTATAGAAAAGATATTGTTGCTACCGCTACAGCGCCTCCAATATTTAGTAATGGATTATGTCTTATTGAAGAAAAGCGTGAAGATATTGTCTTTTATGGTTATATAAACACCAAAGGAGAAACCGTTATTCCTACAGAATATATAGCGGCAACCTCTTTTGAAAATGGTTTCGCTAGAGCAATAAAATATTATAAAATAGATACAGGTGACAAAAACACTTTGGGCAAAAACATAGTTAACTATAGTTATAATGAGTTAATTATGGACACTCAAAATAAATTTGTATTACATATTAGTGGTCCGCATAATTTGTTATTTGATAAATTAAAATCACAACACAGCATACCAACTATAACCTCTAAATTTATTGGCGATCATCTTATTGCTGTAAAAGAGGAAGACAACACGTACAGCATTTATAATTTATTAAAACAATAAGTACAAAAACAAATACAAGATTAGATTAGTGCTATCTGGTGGCGGTGCGGCGGGTATTGTTCCTATAAGTGTATAAAAGTACTAGAGAATTAAGATGCATACATGACCAACCTCTTTTTAAGAATCGATTAGCTTTTTCTATAGAATATATAAAAACTTTCAAATACGGATCTACATATTTAATTTCCTTCTTGTACTTTATTGTTTCTTTTTTCGATCTTCTCTTGTTTTCTGAAATAACCTCTAAAGAAGAAATTATGTTTCAGGGCTTCCATATTTTCATTTAACTTTTCTGAAGCTTCTTTAATTTCCAACATGGTAGAATCTATCGTTTTTGGTAAAGCTTCATTTTTTGTAAGATAATTGAAGGTGCTTTCCGTAGTATTTATTTCAGAAATCATATCCGTTAGCATTTTTGTAGCTTCCGAAATTTTAATACTTGAATTCTCCAATTGCAAAAACACATTCTTGGCTTGATTTCCAACAATAGTGTCCGTCAATAAAACACCAACGGCACTTTCTTCCATATCGATTTTTGAAACTTTATTGTTTAGAGAACCTATCAGTGTATTGGCGCCGTTGGTCGTTTGTTTTAGATTGATTAATGCAGTCCGAATATCTTGAGTAAGCAGGGAATCGGAAATTAGAGCACCTAAAGCACCTTCTCCATTCAAGATCTTATTGGTAATTTTTAATAAATCTGCAGTTAGCAATGCTGCATTTTCATTGGTAACATTTAGTGTAGATAACATTTCATCTGTACCAATATTGCTAGACGAAGTAATGGTATCTGTAGAAATAACCGTTTGTAAATTCTCTTTACCAGGAGTAATATTGACAACCATGCTACCTACCAATCCATCGGATCCTATACTTGCAATTGCATCTTTTTTGATGAAAACTCCTGTTTTATCATCCACCATCATTTCTACAATTATCTCTTTATTGTTTATCATTTCAATACCACTAACGGTACCTACATTTATTCCAGAATAGCGAACATTATTACCTAATTGAAGTCCGTTTACATTTTTAAACACGGCATATAGTTGCATATTATTACTAAAAAGGTACTGCCTATTACCAATAAAATAAAGTGCTGCTAATAGAATACCTGTACCAAGAATTACAAAGAAGCCTAGTCGGGTTTTATGGGAAATTGATTTTTGCATAATATCTAATTTTTAAAAAAGGCTTGAACTTTTATATCTTTGGAATTGGAGAGTTCTTCAAAAGTCCCTTCTGCATAATTAACGCCATCGACCAGTAAAATCATTCGGTTGCTAATTACGCGTGCGCAATCCACATCATGCGTGATAATTAAAGAAGATGTTTTATATGTTTTTTGAATAGTTCGCATTAATTGAATAATTTCTTTTGCTGTAATTGGGTCTAGCCCGGTGGTAGGCTCGTCATATAAAATAATTTTTGGTTTTAATATTAAAGCTCTCGCTAAAGCGACACGTCGTTGCATTCCTCCCGAAAGTTCGGCTGGCATTAAATCTATAGCCTTAGCCAATCCTACATTTTCTAATGCTTCTACAACTAATTCTTCCGTAGTTTTAGAAGCGTCCACTTTATCTCGATTTCTTCGTAAAGGAAATTCTAAATTTTCTCGAACAGTCATAGAATCATATAATGCACTTCCTTGAAATAAAAATCCGATTTCTGTTCTAAGCACATCTAATTCTTTTCGTCCTAATTTTAGAATATCCAGATCTTTTATAGTAATACTACCACTATCTGCTTCTAATAAGCCAACCAAGCATTTTATCATCACCGATTTTCCAGATCCCGATTTGCCCATGACTACAAGATTTTCACCTTTGTATAATTTTAAGTTAAAACCATTAAGTACGTGATTATCTCCAAAGCTTTTATGAAGGTCTTTAATTTCTAAAACAGGTTTTATGTTCTCTTTAATTTCTATCATATTTCAAAAAAAATATCGGTAATAAATACTGCTATAAAATCGATAACAAATAGCAGCATAGAGGTATATACTACCGCATCATTGGATGCTTTTCCAACTCCTACAGTCCCTTTTGAGCAATTATAGCCTTTATAACAACCTACCAAACCAATAACAAAACCAAAGAAAAAAGACTTTATAGTAGCCGGAAGTACATCGCTAAACTGCAACGCATCAAATACCTTGTTAAAATATAACAAATAGGAAACTTCCCCTTTTAAATTCTCGACGAGTGCAGACCCTAATAAAGCAATAGCATCTCCCATAAGAATTAGCAACGGAAGCATTAATGTAGTCGCTAATATGCGTGTAACTACTAAATATTTAAAAGGATTGGTTCCAGATACTTCCATAGCATCTATTTGCTCTGTCACTTTCATAGAACCAAGTTCTGCACCGATTCCAGAACCAATTCTTCCTGCACATATTAATGCGAAAATCACTGGACCGATCTCCCTTATTACAGACAGACTTACCATGGATGGCATCCAAGAAGCTGCTCCAAACTCGGAAAGTGTAGGCCTGGATTGTAGTGTAAAAACCAATCCTAAAATAAAACCAGTAACACCAACTAATACAAAAGAGCGATTACCCATTTGGTAACATTGCCTTAATAATTCTTTCCATTCAAATGGAGATGTAAATACTTCTCTAAAAAAACGAATGGCGAAATAAGTCATATCTCCCACTTCATCTAAAAAGAGTTTGGTTCTTGTTGTTATAGAATTTGTTTGGCTCAATACATATTTATTATCTGAAGTTAAAAATAGGATAACTTTTATCCACAAAAAATGATATTTATCAGTTGTTGAAACTATCACTAAACGTTCCTTTTAGTTTAAAAAACCACAGGATTAAAACGCTATATACCAATAGTTTAATAGCAAATATTTGTATCTTGATAGGTGCTATCAAATATTCGTGTTCATAAAATCTACAACATGCAATGAACGCAATTTAGAATATTTGAGTACTATTTAGATACCCTTTACATACACCGAAGTAATTGGTTAAGAGCAGCTGTTGTTTTGGTAAGTGCGCAGGATTAGTAGCTGGCGTTTTATCTATGGCAGCAGAAGAATACGTTTCGATAAGTGCGCAGGCAGATGTGGAAAGAGAGAAAATAGGATTAGTAGAAATTCATAAAAATAGAGAACTTAAAAAAGAAACAACTTTGCTTATTGCAAAAAAGTTAACAGTATACATCCTGTTGGATACATGTATAGCACCAATAGGATGTAAATACGGAAGATGCTTTATTGTTTAAAATGGTTTTTAACAAAAGCATGTTGTTGATTATCTGTCATCTTATCTGCAGATTCCACATCCATTTTTATATTCTTAAAATGCAAATCTTTATGGAGGTAATTATGCAATTCTGTTTTTGCATTTGTGGGTCCAAATAGAAGTACATTAGTATAGTTTAAAATAACATCTCCAATTTCTTTATAGTAGGCTTCCTGCATTTGCTGCTTTTTATTATGCATACCACTTTCGCTTTTATTTAATGCTTCTTCTTTGGTGCCGAAAGTAAATTCTGACTCTATAGAATTACAGTGTTTCTTGGAGTTTAAATCAATCAAGTTTGCAATGGAATGATCCATCCAAATGCCTAAGTTTTTTGTATTTTTCATATGCTTTATATTAAAATGAATTGTCCGTGAATATTTGTATTATTTTAAGTGAAGGAACATTTGAAATGTCTTCATTATTTTTTCAAAATAGCTTTTAGCACTACCTCTTTATCTAATTTTTTAGTGCAGAAAAACCAATCTTTACATTCCAATTCTTCCGTAGAAGTCATTCTTTCTTCGGCAACACCACAAGTTCCTGCAGGCGAAACAATAACATCATCACCAGGGTTCCAATCTGCTGGAGTCGCAACGTTAAATGCATCCGATGTTTGCATTGCTATTAATGCTCTATAGATTTCATCAAAGTTTCTTCCTAGGCTTAACGGATAATAAATAAGTGCTCTAACTATTCCTTTAGGGTCAATAAAGAATACTGCTCTTACTGCCTGTGTTTTACTTTCACCAGGTTGAATCATTCCGTACTTTTTAGCTACTTCCATGGTAATATCTTCAATCAACGGGAATTTGACTTCTACATTTTTCATTCCGTTAAATTCAATTTTATCTTTAATGGTTCGCAACCAAGCGATATGGCTGTATAATCCATCAATAGATAAACCAACTAATTCACAATTGGCTTTATTAAACTTACTTTCTAAATGTGCAAACGTTATAAACTCAGAAGTACAAACCGGCGTAAAATCTGCTGGATGGCTAAATAAAATCACCCATTTACCTGCATAATCTTCTGGAAAATTAATATCTCCTTGCGTTGTAACTGCCTTAAATTTAGGCGCCTCATCTCCTATTCTAGGCATTGAAGTAACCAGTTCTTTTTCTTGTATTGTTTCCATTTCTATTGTTTTAACTCCTGTGGATAAAGACCAAATTTACAGACCTTAATCCTAAATTAAAATGACATAGATCAGCTTAAATAAATAATTAAAAATCATATTAGCGTAAGGTTGGCATGTCATTTTTAAATAACGTAAATTAGTAGCGCTAAACAGGAATACTATTGAATAAAAAATTACAAGATACCGACCTATTTAAAAGCATCTTTCAATCTTCTGTGGAAGGTATTTTGGTAGTAGATGCAGATGGCTTCATTATTAAAGCCAATCCAGCGAGTGAACAACTATTTGGTTATAATGAAGGAGAACTCATTCATCAAAAAGTAGAAAGTCTTATTCCGAAGAAATTCAAAAAAAATCATCAAAGCCATAGAGAAGGATATATTGCAAAACCCAAAGCAAGACGCATGGGTTTAGATTTAGAATTATGGGGACTAAAAAAGGATGATTCGCAGTTTCCTTTAGAAATAAGTTTAAGCCCTACGACCATAAAAGGAAAACAAGTGGTAATCGCTTTTGTAATGGATATTACCGAGCAGAAAAAAACAGAAAAAATATTACAAATTAACCAAGAACAACTAAAAAACTATTCGGAAGAGTTAGAGGCAAAAGTTGTTAGTCGAACCAGTGAATTAACTTCTACTGTTCAAAAATTGGTTGCCTCGAATTTAAGTCTCGAAGATCAAATGCAGGAAACTAAGGACGCTGAAAAAAATGCCGCTGCCAGTAAATATTTATCCTCGGCAATTGCTAAAAATTTTCCGAATGGAGTTATTATTGTTTTTAATCTGAATTTTGAAATGCTACTTGTAGAAGGAGAAGCGTTTATGCAATTAGGTTTAGACAAAATGATTTTTAATCACACCAATGTGGATAACGTCGCTATTTTTTCTGAAGAACAAAAAACCAAACTAAAGCAGGATATTTTAAAAACGATTTCTGGAGAGCACCTTCGTTTTGAAATCGCATATAGAAATAAATACTTCTCGGTAAACACCGTTCCGTTGCTGGATGAGAATAATACTATTTCTAATGCCTTATTTGTATATAGTAATATTACGGAACAAAAAACTATCGAAAGAGATGCAAAGAATGCTTTAAAAAAAGAGCAGGAATTGAACGAATTAAAATCGCGTTTTATCTCTATGGCTTCTCATGAGTTTAGAACACCTTTAAGTGCTATACAGACTTCTGCAATCTTAATTGGTAAACAAAATGGAACTGGTAAAGAACAAAAACGAGAGCGATATGTAACTCAAATTAAGAACAATGTAAAACACTTGGTGGTGATTTTGAATGATTTCTTATCACTAAGTAAGTTAGAAGAAGGAAAGGTTACAGCAAACAAGGAATTATTTGATTTTGTTGCTTTTTCTAAAACACTTATTGAAGAAATGTCTATGACTAAAAGTATAGGTAAAAATATGCTTTTTTCATCTCCAGGAAAACCTATTTCACTACATCTGGATCCAAAACTAGTGCGACATATTTTCATGAATTTATTATCTAATGCGATTAAATATTCGCCAAAAAACACCGATATACATATTAAAATTGATGAAGACGACCAATATGCCTATCTTGAAATTCAAGATCAAGGTATTGGGATTCCAGAGCTAGAGCAAGACAAACTATTCGAGCGTTTTTTTAGAGCAGAAAACGCGCATAATATTGAAGGAACCGGTCTAGGTCTTAATATTGTAAAACAATATGTAGAACTCATGAATGGCACTATTAGCTTTAAGAGTGCCTTAAATATAGGTACTACTTTTTTAGTGAAGTTACCAAAATCTAACATCCCACTTTAATTCTAAAACCATGATAAAAATACTTTTAATTGAAGACAATCAAGATGTGAGAGAGAATACAGCAGAGATCTTAGAATTAGCAAACTATGACGTTTGTACTGCAGAAAATGGTAAAAAAGGAGTTGCCATGGCGAAGCTTACAAAACCCGATATTATTATTTGTGATATTATGATGCCAGAACTTAACGGGTATGATGTATTGGAGGAGCTAAATAAAGATAAAACAACAGCCAGCATTCCTTTTATTTTTCTAACCGCAAAAACGGAAAGAATAGATGTTAGAAAAGGAATGAACCTTGGAGCCGACGATTATCTTACTAAGCCTTTTGAAGAAAACGAATTGTTAGATGCTGTTGCTTGTAGACTTAAAAAATACAATTTTCTTAAAAAAGAATTTTCTAGAGACATAAAAGGTATTAATCAGTTTTTTGATGAAATATCGACACATGAAGGTATGGAAAGTCTTTCCGCAGATCGAAATGTGGTAAAATTTAATAAAAAGGAGGTTCTTTTCATGGAAGGAAATGCTGCAAACACACTTTATTTCATCCAAAAAGGAGCTATAAAAACACATAAAACTACCGAGTCTGGAAAATCTTTGGTAACCGGTTTATTTGGACCTGGACAATTTGTTGGTCAATTATCTTTACTAACGAATAAAGGTACCTATAGAGATACGGCAACCGTTTTAGAGCAAACAGAAGTTTTTGAAATCCCTAAAACCGATTTTAAAACGTTGCTATTTGGTGACAAGTTGATTTCTAATAAATTTATCACCATGATTTCTAACGATTTAATTGATCTTCAAGAACAACTGGTGAACATGGCTTTTTCGACAGTTAGACAAAGATTAGCGAAAGTACTTTTAGACTTATCTAAAAAAGAAATACTTAGTACCTCTAAGAATAAAGGAATCCATATTTCAAGAGAAGATCTAGCTAGTCTTATTGGTACCGCTAATGAAACTACTATTAGAATGCTAACGGGTTTTAAGGAGGAACGATTAATAATTATAGGTCCGCATAGAGAAATCATTATCGAAGACAAAACCAACTTAGAGGAAATTGCTCTTTTTGGATAAAACTTGAGGAACTGACCCTAGTCATTGAAGAAAAGGAATGTTACCATTAATTTAGCAATACGATGAATCTAAATTCATATTTGTAGCATGTCTTCCATAGAACATAAAGCGACACATAAACTATTTGTTATAAAAACCTTCCAGAGTTTATTACAAATAAAGTCCGTATTAAATACTATTGCTCAAAAAAAGAATATATCGCTTCAGTTATCCCTCTTAGTTACACTTTCTACAAATAAAACAAGTACTAAAAAAGAACTTAAAAAAATCTTAGAACATTTAAAACAGCAATTACGTGTTCTATTTGGTGCGTCATTTCAATTTGGTTATTTCCATAATCCAGAGATTGGTTCGTTATGTATTGCAGGTCATTTAACACCTACATTTCTTAATAAAGTAGATAAAACAGAACTCGCTTCATTACCCGCAGGACTTTTAGGTATTTTTAGAGGATTGGGAATGAAGACAGGAGACATAAATAGTTATTTAGCGGCATTGAAAAACGGCCGTTATTGTTTAATTATCCGAGGAGAAAGTAGTGTATTAGAGAGTATAAAAACAGTATTAAGCTCCTATTAAAGAACACTTTACAAAAAAATAGTATTCTTTTTATGAAATATGCCAATACTATTTCAACCTAGTAATTCTCCCTGCATATATTATTAAACATCTAATTATCGGTTATTTACTTACGCTTGTCCTTTTATTAGTGTACTTCTATTTGCACCTTTATATGCCCATATTAAAAACGAATAGTATGGAACTAAACTTATATGCTAAAGAATATAATACGACGGATACTACTCAGCACTTCATGGGCTTTTATTATAGTCTACAAAGGAAATATTTAGCAAGCCATCTTTTGAAAAAAAGATTATCACTAGAACAAAGATCAGAAGTTGTAACTATGGTAATTAAAAGATGACAAATTATAAGGTCACATAAATCAAACTATAAAAAGATTTAAAACCTACTTTAAGAAATCTGGATTTTTATACGTCGGATTTGGATATTTATAAAATCCTTCTCCTGTAGAAACTCCTAATTTATTTTTATCTATAAAATTTTCTTTTAAGTATTCTACGGTTTTTCTTGTTAATGGATTTTTGCTATTCTCTGCTGCTATTTTATTAATATTATAAGCTGTTGTAACACCTACAATATCTAGAATAGCAAAAGGGCCTAATGGCGCTCCTGTTGCTTTCATCCAAGTTTTATCTATAGTTTCTGGGTCTGCAACTTCATTTACTAATAAGTTGGTTGCCGCGCTTAACAGAGGTACTAATAAAGAATTAAGAATATAACCTGGTTGCTCTTTATGTAAAGGCAATGCCAACATGCCAATAGCTTTGGCAAATGCAACTACATCTTTAAAAACCTTTGGATCCGTTGTGGCATGTCCCATTATTTCTGCGGTATTGTGAATCCAAATGGTATTCGCAAAATGTAAGGCTAAAAATTTGGCAGGTCTTCCTGTTTCTTCTGCAAATTGACTTGGCAATAGTGTGGAAGAATTGGTTGCAAAAACGGTTTTTTCGGGTGCCAATTTTGCCAGTTTTCTATAAAAATCTATTTTTATTTTCACATTTTCAGGTACTGCTTCAATTAGCAAATCGGCATCTTTAACCGCATCTGCTAAACTGGAAGTATAACTTAAGTTTTCACCTGTTTTATCTAGTTGTTGCTGTGTTGCATGTAGATCTTTTTTAAAAGCTTCACACATGCCGTTAAATTTGGCTTTTGCTTTTTCCAAAACCTCATCACTAATATCATAAACAGTTACGTTAAATCCATGAAATGCGGATTGAAATGCAATTTGATATCCTAAAACACCACTTCCTGCAATGGTAATATTTTTGTAATTCATTTTTATGGTTTTGATTTATTATTAGATATATCTTTCCTTGCTAAATTCTTTCTCTTGACTCATGATATTTAGGCTTTTTGAAATTTTTTAATGCTACTTTGAGTTTGTTTAAATAATCATGGAGTGTTTCTGTAGAAACTCCTGAAAACAGCTCTTTATAAGTTGTTTCATCTAAACTGTTATATAGTTCTGGATAATGCACTTCTATCTCTAAAGTACAATCCTGAATTTCATTTATAAGTGCAGTTATTTTTTCCATTGTATTAGCATTAATGTCATAAACGATTAATTAAAGACCATAAAACGAGGTTTGAAATGCAAATCAATATTCTAAAATACAGCCTCTAATAATAGGTCTGTTTTTGTAATTTGTTTTTATGGTTTTAATTTATTACTACATATACTTCGTCAAAAACCTAAAAAAGTCTTTTTTAAGTTCTGCATAAATATGTCTTTGCGTTTCCATGCGGTTTCTAAACTCCATATGTCTTTTTGCTAATTCCATATCCATTGCATCTGTTCCTGTTTTACTTTGCCCAGCTATTCGAGTTTCATGCTCTTCAATAGTTTCTTGCAAATCTTCAATCACGCCACCATGAAGGACAAATTCATTTTGAAAGTGTTCTAATTTCGCTAGTACATCTTTATCTGTCCAACGCGTTACTAATTCGCTCAATCTATTATTAAAGGATTTTAATTCGTCCTTCCAAAAAGCAAGTTCTCCTTTCCATTGTTCATGCTCAAAATGCATGTTCGTGTTATATAAAATTTCTTTTTCCATCGTGTTACATATTTACAATTATCCTTTTCAAAGGTTGCACTTTCTTAAAACACAGGAAATGATCTAGGTCATTTCCTGTGTTTTTGACAAAAATCAATACATTTCTTTTTTATGTTAAGATTTTAATATGTGCAGAACAGGATTTGTTCATGGATCTGGGCTTTAGGAAAGATTAGTCAGGATCTCTTAATCCAGAAAGATTGCTAATACAAACAAATCGTTTAGCAAAAGGAGTTTATATTATAAAAATCACAAACGAAAACAATGTGATTTCTAGAAAGGTCTTATTGGAATAAAGCATAGCAATTTAAAACTGTAAAAGCGCCGTATAAAAGATGTTTTTTATACGGCGCTTTTACTTTAAAAATAAAATGATTTATTTTACATGTGATCTAGTCTGCGTGCACTCACATTCACTAATACCTTGTAAAAAGTCGAATCCTATAGTTACCATATGTGTTCCAGCATTATAACCAGCGAGCTCATTTATGGTAATTTGATAGGCATATCCAAAATAAAAATTAGATTTATTAAAACCAACCATAGGCCCTAGATTTAAAGGATTAAAAAATTGATCATTCAAAAAACGATAGGAAATTCCTCCCCAAACATAATCTTCATTTCTACTAAATTTTCTTACTTTAATATTTACATCGGTACTAGATCGATCATCACTAGCAAAATATTGAAAAAATAAGGAAGGTTCAATTTCTATTTTTTTATTTCTTGGGTTTACAAGCACAAGTCCGGTATATGCTTGATAATTTAAAAGTAAATCTGGCTCTACACCCACAAAATTATCAATCTTTTTAGGTAGAATATTACTCGCGTTAAAACTAAAATAAAAACCTTTATTTCTATATAAAGCACCAACATCAAAGTTATTATTCGCAATATATCTATCGTCTGTTACTCTAGGATCTATTACAGGCATACTCGCTGTAGGTCTGAAATTATGGATATCAATTTTAAACGTATTATAGTTATATGAAATACCAAAAGACAAATATTGTTTGGAGTAATAATCTAAAGTAAGATGATGTGCAAAAGAAGCTTTAAATCCTTTTTGTACTGTATTTCCGTTTCTATCATTATATAAAGATAGTCCAACACCCGAACGATTACCTAGTCTAGCGTCTACGTATAAAGATTGATTATCTGGAGCTCCTTTAATACCAACCCATTGTGTTAATCCATTCGCTCTAATTTTGATATTGTCACCAATACCTGCATAAGTTGGAGAAATCACAAAACTATTATCTGCTAAATACTGTGTAAATACAGGTAAGTTTAGCTCTTGACTATAACTTACTGTTAAAGATAATAAAAGGATATATATGGTTAATTTTTTCATTTTAAATAGTATTTAGTTGGATAATAAAAACACATTATGATTATCTATATAGAGTAAAATGCCCTACGAAATCTCTGTTTTCCTCCGGATCATTTAATTTAATAACATACCAATAATCTCCCGTAGGAAGTTCTGTTTGGTTATATCTTCCGTCCCACTTTTCACCTCTTCGTAATGTTGCTATTTTACGACCATAACGATCAAAAATAGAATATTCAATATTTTGGTATTGATTCACACACTCTGGAGCCCAACCATCTAAAACGCCATCTCCATTTGGCGTAAAATAGTCTGGAATACAAATATCAACAAACTCAAAATAATCTGTAGCTATTGCCATACATCCATTACTATCGGTAACCGTTACGGTATAGTTTCCAGATTCGGTTATCGTGAATGTACTTGTGCTTCCAAAATCTTCGCCATTAAAGGTAAATTCATAGTTACCAGATCCTCCAGTAACAACAGCAACAATCTCATTAAACTCACCATCTATTATAGAAAGTGTTAACGGATCAAAAAAGGAGATATCGAAAAGCGCTGTTCTTTTAATACAACTGTTAGTATGTCTTACATCAATATAATGTCCTATTCCAGGAACCACATCTATAAAGACATTACTAGCCTGGTATGGACCTCCATTTAAAGAATAATCTAAATCTGTTGGATCTGTAATACTATCGTCTACCGTTACGGTAACCACATTACTGGAAACATTATTCACACAACCATACTCGATATCAACTATCGGATTAATAGTTACAGATTCTGGGAAAGTGATATTCCATTCCGATTCACATCCAAAACTATCTCTTATAAACACCGTATGATCTCCACCACTTAAGTTCATAAAATCAAATTGTGTTTGTCCTACGGCTCCGGTTATATATGGTCCATTATAATCATCTAAACTCACCGAATATACTGGTGTTCCTCCGGAAATATCCACACTAAATTCACCATTATTATCTCCAGAACATATTTCTGGTAATATAGATCCAGCAACCATACTAAGTAATACAGCAGCTGGTTCATTTATGGTGAAACTAGAAGTTAAATAACAACCTAGTTCATCTTGAACAACAACATCGTAATTACCAGGTTCTAAATTCTCAAACGTATTCGTTTCAAAAAACTGATTCATTTGCGGAGAAATAGCATATTTAATAATACCTGTTCCACCCGAAGCATTAATGATTAAGGAACCATCATCTGCACCATTACACGTAATATCGTTTACTATAAACGTTGCGGTTAATGGCGCTGTTGGTTCTGTAATATTAATCCATGCAGATGTTGTAAGACAATCTCCACTAACTACTTCTACTTGATAGGTACCTGCAATTAATTCAGTAAAAACTCCTGGACTTGTTTGTGTTGCAGTAATTGGAGCACCAGTAGCATCTTGCAATGTGTACACGTAATTTCCTAAACCACCTGCAGCAACTGCTACAACAGCACCATTATTATCACCAGCACAGTTAATAACTACATTGGTTAATGTTAAATCTATTATTAAATCTGGAAGTGCATCAATTTGAATATCATTAGAAACTTCAGAAATACAACCATTAGCATCACTTACATAATACATGTAATTTCCTTCCGCTACAGGAAATGTAATAGCATTTGTAAATGTACCTAGTACCGGTATCATGGAACTATTCGCACTATACGTATATGCACCAGTTCCGCCTGACGCACTTAAAGTTAAAGTTGCATCATTGAAACAAGTTATAGGTGTCTGTTTTACTAGACTTGCGTCTATTTCTATTGGTGCTTGTATGGTGATATCTGCGGAAGTAACTGTACAATTAAAACCATCTGCTATTGTAACAGAGTATACACCAGCTGCCAAATCGGTAAAGACATTAGAAGTTTGTGGTCCGGAATTAGTAACACTAGGCGATGCACTATTTAAAGTATATGTGTAATTGCTTCCTTGTCCGCCAGTAACATTCGTTACCGTTATCGTTGCGTCTTGATCCCCAAAACACGATAAAACACTTGGCGTTGCAATGAAAGTATTATCTATTGGCGGTGTTGGCGCTAAAATTACATTTTCGGAAACAATACAACCTTGAGCATCTCTCACATTCACTACATAATTTCCTGCAAACAGTCCTGTAAAGGTTCCGTTAGAAGAATATGCTACAGTAGCATCTCCAGTTAATTCGTATTCTAGATTCCCCCAACCACCTGTACCAACAGCTGAAATTGTTCCTACACCATCCAAACAAGTTACTGAAGTTTGCGTTGTAGTAAGCGCCAATGCTTCTGTAGGTCTTGTAATGGTAAAGTTTTCACTTACGGTACAAAAAGGACTTCCTATTAAAGTGGCATTTATAGTATAGGTTCCTCCTACTAATCCTGTAATATTAACTGGCCCTGCATTTGCAGTAGCTCCAGAATTTACTGTGGTACCAGAACTATCTAAAATAATGTAGTTAAATGGTCCGGATTGATCCGGGTTTGTACCGGTAACAACGTCGTCTACAAAAGTAATGGTAACACTACCACTGTTGTCGTTAAAACAAGTAACATCTATAACCGCATCGACAATAAGATCGAAAGTATTTGGATTGTTTACATAATGTACACTTTCTAACGTACATCCGGTATCTAAATTTACTACGGTAATACTGTAGTTTCCAACATCTAATCCTGTAAAGATTCCTGTTGTATTTGTCTCGCTATATATTCCACCTGTTACAGTACCAGTAACATCTTCTACTGTATATTCTAAATTTGTTGGTGTACCAGTAGTTCCTGAAGCGGTAACGGTAATATCTTCTAAATTAGTACATGTAATAGCATTATCCACAGCAACAGCTATCGTATCTAAATCTAGATACGGATTAATAATAACTGCGGTTAGTGTACTTCCTAAACAACCTTGATCGTCATATACATTCACTATGTAATTCCCTCCAGAAGCATCGGACTCTGTATACACATTGCTAGTACCAGATTGCACAACGGTACCACTTTCTAGAAATTCATAAATAGTATAGGTTCCAGAACCTCCAGTAACACCTGTTACGGTTATAGAAGCATAATTAATTGTGTTTGTTCCAATTGTACATGTGTATTGTACAATTGCTGGCGCAGGAACATCGATAGTTGTTGGTTCTTCAACAAGAACGTTAGCTGTCATTGTACAACCTCTTCCCGAAGTTACTTGAACCGTATAGGTACCTGCAGCTAATCCTGTAAATATATTGGAGCTTTGTGGCGCTACAATAATTGGTGCAGTAATCTCATACGTATAAATTGGGTTATCATTACTTGCAGGTAAGTCTACCGTAATTACACCATTCGCATCTCCATTACAAGTTACATCGTTAACACTAGTAGAAAATAATACTGGTGTTGCTGTATCTAATGTTACGCTCGCATCATTAGAACAAGATGTTGCTGCATCGGTAATAGTCATTACATAATTTCCAGAAGGCACTCCTGAAAACACATTTCCTGTTATAGTTATAGAAGCAGGATTCGGATTTATAGAATAGGTATAACTACCAGTTCCTCCAAAACCTGTTACTGTAATTTCTCCATCATCATCACTACAACTTGGAGATACCGCTGCTAAAGTTAAAGCTATTGGTTCATCAATAGTATATGGAATTGTAGCCTCACAACCATTAGCATCTCGCACGGTTATAGTATATGTACCAGTACCGTTTACTGTAAATATAGGACTAGATTGAAATCCGTTTCCTATGCTATATTCGTAAGGAGCTATTCCGGAAGCCACATTTACGGTAAACGTATAATCGTTTGCTGCACTTAGACAAGGAGAACCTGTAACCGTTATTCCTGTCGGAATAGGATCTGTAGCAATCGTAATGGTTAAAGGTGTAGAAATAGTACAACTATTAGTATCCTGAACATAAACATCCCAAGTTGTTGAAATTGCTGGATCTAAAACTGCGGTATTGGAACTAGAATACGTTCCTACTGGCGCACCACTTACAACAAACGAATAACTGTAAGAACCATTTCCTCCGGAAGCTGTTACGCTTACTTGAGCACCTGCATTACAATTCGCGTTAATAAACGGATCTGCTACTAAACTTAATGGTGTAGATTGAGATACGGTTATAGATGTTGTTGCTGTACATCCTGTTGCTTCATCGGTAACCACAATCGTTTGTGTACCTGCAGCTGTTAATCCATTTATGGTAACTGTAGGATTTGTTTGTCCGGTGACATCTGGATTCCCATTAATAGAATAGCTGTATGTTCCTGTAAAATTAGAAATAGTAAATAACACTTCCCCATCTGTTCCTGGGTTACAAGTAACATCACTAATTAATTGACCGGTAACTTCTATATTATCTACATCTTCTAACGCATATAATTCTTGGTAAGAACAACCATTAGCGTCTGTAATTTGAAACGTATAACTATCTGTTGTTAATCCTGTAAAAATTCCATTTGTTGCACCTGTAGTATTTGTTGTTGCACTTGCAGGAGACAAAATCTCATAGCTTAACGCTCCAGTACCTCCTGTTGCTGTTAAGGTTATATCGCTAATACTAACTAAACAGGTAATTGGCGTTGCAGAAAAATCTAAATCTGTTGGAGAATCTAACGGATTCACAATTACAGAACCCATAACCTCACAACCATTTGCATCTCTTACGGTATAATTAATCGTTTGTATCGTACCATTACTATTGACTATATATGTATTGGTTGTTGAAAAACCAGTACCATTAAAATCATAATAATATTCTCCAGAAACTGTAGGTGTTCCATCTTGACCTAATACCGTAATAACGGTTGCAACATCACAAGTCGTGGTTGCTAAAACAGAATCGGTAGCTGTTAATGGCAATGGTTCGTTTATAGTAATTGGTGTACTTGTAGTAGTACAAGCATTTGCATCTATAACGGTTATGGTATACGTTCCTTGAGATAATCCGTTGAACACATTAGCACTTTGTGGTGTTCCGCTATCTAATTGATACATAAAAGGACCAGTAGATGACGTTGTGGTTACCGTAATAGAACCATCGCTACCACCATTACAACTCACATTTATTTCTGCAGTTGTAAACGTTGTTGGCTGTATCGCATCCACAACATAGGTTACTGTAGACGTACAACCAGCAGCATCGGTAACCATAAACGTATACGTTCCAGCTGTTGTAGCGGTATATACATTGGTACCCATTGGGCTATATGTAGAACCACCATCGGTAGATACTTCATAGGTATATAATGTAGCATCTCCTCCGGTTGCGGATAATGTAATTTCTGCATTTGGTGTTGCACTACAATCTAATGCGCTAGTTAAAGCTGCACTTAATAATAACTGATCATTAACAATATAAGGTGTGGATGCCACACAACCATTTCCATCTTGTATATATAAAGTGTACGTTCCGGAAGCGGAAACCGTAAAATTAGGATTGGAAACAAAAGTAGTTCCATTCATACTATACAACGGACTTCCTATAGCTACACTACCAGTAATGGTAATATTTATAGGGTTACCTTCAAAACAAGGTGCCGTTTGCGGATCGATTGTTGGCTCTGCATCTTTAGTTAGAGTAACATCAAAATCTCTAATACATCCGTAAGCATCGATAGCATAAACGGTATAACCATTTGCTGCTACAGTAAATGTGTTAGCAGATGCCCAACTGGTACTTGATGCTATTGGAGCAGTATCTGAATCTAATAAAATTTGATACTGATAAGGTGCTGTACCGTCACTTGCAATTGCAGTAATAACTCCTAAAACATTACAATTTTCAGTGGAAGAAACCGAAGCTGTTAAATTAAAAGCTATAGCAGATTCTGTAATATTAAATGGGGAAGCAGTTACAATACTACAACCTGCATTTGTTCCAGATGTTTCTGTAATTAAAACATAATAGTTTCCAAAAGGTAGAGGTCCTAAATTAGTTATAGGAAGTGATCCTCCTGCAGGTACCGTTCCATTTCCATTTACACCTGTTGTTATTTGTGATAAGGAATCAAATATTTCAAAATTAACATCAATAGCACTCGTTTCCGGATTATGTATCGTGAAAGAAACATTACCATCTGCACTTCCAGTACATGTAATATTATTAGAACTTACAGTATCTACTGTTAAGGTAGCATTTGTTGGTATTGGAGCAGCTGCAGTTTCAAAATACGTACATCCAGTCAGCGAATCATAAACGATAAAAGTATATAAAACACCCGTTGTTAAACCGGTAAAAGTTGTTGAACCAGGTGTTGTCTCTAGTTGCCATGTTCCTCCTGGTGGTGCTGTTGGAATAGTACCATTATAAATATCAAAATAGAAAGGACCCGAGCCAGCTAATGTAGTACTTACTGTAACTACAGCTTCTCCACCTGTAGCACAGTCTGCAGTCGCATCAATAGTAATATCTAAATCATCTGGAGGAGAAGCTACTAATACATTTTGTATTAATACAGAACATCCATTGGTATCCACAACATTAATTTGATATAAACCGAAATCTACAACATCAAAAGTAGTCGATGTATCTCCTATATTATTAAGCTCTACCTCATCGTAACCATTGGTACCGGTTACAAAATAGTTGTATGGCCCTGTACCTCCAGTAACATTATCCACAATTACCGACCCTTGTGAAACCCCACTAGCAGTACATGTAATTGGCACAGTCGAATGGTTAACAATAATGGCGTTTGGTTGTAATATATTAATAGGCTCCACCTCAGTACAACCTCTTGCGTCTGTTACCGTCACCGTATAATTTCCTGCTGGTAACCCTGAAATTTGTGTCCCATAAGAAGTACTTGTAGTTGTATTATATACTTCAAAAACAAATGGCGCTTGACCAAGTGTTACATCTGGTGTTATTGAAATAGCTCCTGTTTCTTCTCCATTACAATTAATGAATCCGGTTTGTGCTACTGTAATATCTGGATTAACAGCTGCCGTAATTTCTATAGGAATTGTTGTTACTGCCGTACAAGAATTTGCATCTGTAACCATAAAAACATAGCTTCCAGGTGTTGTTGTATTTAGTACACTAGTAGCCATATTGGTATATGTAGCACCACCATCTGTAGAATATGCATATGTATAAACCGACGCATCTCCTCCTGAAGCTGTTAATGTTACTTCCGCTTCCGCTGGTAAAACACAAGTAATATCTTTATCTAATACAGCAGCAAGTGTTAATTGCGGATTAACAGTAACCGTATCTGTTACTTCACAACCGTTACCATCTCTAACGGTTATAGTGTATGTTCCTGCAGTTACTGTAAATGTATTTCCTGTTTGAAAATTCGTTCCATCGATACTATACATTAACGTGGCAATACCTGTTGCCGTTGCTGTAATCGTGAAATTATTCCCTGTTCCTGAACATTGGTTATCTATACTTGCTGTTACGGTAGGTAATACATCACTTGTAATAGTTATAGTATCCATAACCACACAATTATTACTATCCATGACATAAACATCAATTACTAATCCTAAAACGCTAGTATCTACTGTTGTTGAAGTACTGTAATCACTGCTAGTAGGAGCTGCACTTCCAGAGGTTACATACGCATAGCTATAACCACCAGTTCCTCCAGATAATGCAGAAAAACTAATGGTAGAAGTCGTCGTATTACAACTTATATTAGTTGCGTTTACTGTAAAAGTAATTGGAGTTACTGCATCTATAGTAACAGTAGCAGCACTAGTACAACCTGTTGTAGTATCTACAACATCAAACGTATAGGTTCCTGTTGGTAAATTAGTTACTGTAACTTCATTACTAGTTTGTATTATTGTTCCTGCGGAAGGAGTTAATGTATAGCTATAGTTTCCTAAACTACTAACATCTGTCATTGTAAAAACAGCAGTTCCATCATCCGAACCAAAACATATTTGATCTGTGTTTGTTTGCGCTACTGCAATATTAATTGCTGGTGCAATGGTATGAGAAGCAGTACTTGTACAACCATTACCATCTGTTATTTGAAAGGTATAATTTCCTGGACCAACATTGGTGAAAACTCCACTTGTTGCACCAGAAGTATTAGAAGTTGCTGCTGCTGGAGCTGTTATTTCAAAGGTAAATGGAGCAACACCATCTGTAGGTGTCACGGTTACATCTGTAGTAGCAGCATTACAAGTAATGGTATTAGAATCGACAAAAGTCATTCCTGTTAAAGGATTGAATGGTGGAATCTCTATCGTTTCCGTATCGATACAACCATTAGCGTCTTTTACTGCATACGTTACGGTTTGTGTTGTAGCTGTATTGGTTACTGTTAATACGTTTGTAGCAGTATAAGCAGTATTACCATTAAAACTATAGGTATAATTACCCGCACCACCAGAAGCAGTTACCGTAATATCTGTTGTAGTACTACAGTTGGTGTTATTCGATAAAGTAGCTGTCGCAATAATCTCTGTCGGATTATTTAAAGTAATCGTATATATAGGAGATAGACAGTTATTACTATCTTGTATTTGATAGGTATATTCTGTAGTCGTAGCTGTGGTAGTATTTGCATCTAAGGCATCATAGAAAGAAGTTGTTGCAAAAGCACCTCCATTAAAACTGAAAGTATATCCTCCAGATCCGTCTGCTGCAAACAATTGAATTTCTCCATTTGCATCATTAAAACAAAGTGGGTCCACACCAGTAGCAGTTCCTGTTGGCGCAGAAATAGAAGCAATAGTATTGACTTCCGATATTGCAATACAACCTTGTGCATCTGTTACTTGAAATTGATACGTTCCTGCTGTTGCCACCGTATAAGTGAAAGGTGTACCAGTAGTTCCTAAGTCTGTGTATGTCCCACCGTTTTCAGAAACTGCATACGTAAATGGCGCAGTACCACCAGATATAGTTCCTGTGATTACTGCATCCGGAGACGTTGTACAGTCTAAGTCTTTAGATATTATAGTGCCTAATACTAACTGAGGCTCTATCGTTTGAGCTGGTAAAGTAACTTCACATCCAAAAGTATCTCGTACGGTTATGGTATATGTTCCAGGTGTTAAACCATTGAAAATATAGTCATTTTGAAATGCGCCTCCATTGCTACTATATTGATATGGTGCTACACCTCCTGAAGCAGTAACTTCTAGAGTTGCTCCATTTGTTGGGTCATAACAAAAATTAGATGTAGTACTTATAATTGCCGTTGGTGCAGTTGTTGCACTTAGCGTAAGTGTTGTCGATGCTGTACAACCGGAAGCATCTGTCACTTCCACAGTATAGGTTCCCGGAGCAACATCTGTTAAAGTACCATTTTGAAAATCGGTTACTGTAAAAGGAGAAACCGTATCGATCAATTGAAAAGAATATCCAGGCGTTCCTTCTGTTGCAGTAGCTGTAATGGTTGCGCCATCCACACAATTTACTTCGGTATTAGTAATACTAATTTCTAAAGGATTTGATGAGGTTATTGTTTCTGTAAAGTCAAAAATACACGTATCGGCTGCATCCTCATAACGTACTTGAATAGTATACGTTGTATCTGTTAATCCGGTAATCGTTTGCGGAGATGTTGTTTCGGTTATCCAAGTTACACCATTATCTATGGAATATTGAAATCCTAAAATAGGATCAAAATTTTGTGCCGCAATGGTAATTTCACCATCTGCATTACCAGAACAGCTTATCATAGAAGTTCCTGTAATATCTGCAGTAAATGCATTTCCGGAAGGAATAACAAAAGGGAAATCTACAAGATTAGCACAAGCGACAGGAAGTTGAAACACTTTCAAATCATCTATTGCCACATCGTTTCCACTAACTTGTTGTACGTTGGATCTTAAAATGAATTTTAAACTAGTATTCGCTCCGGGATCTAAAGTTATTGGTGTTGTAGGATACTCTACCCAATCTTCTGTTTTAGGAATATCTCCTGTATTGTAAAAAGATATTTCTGTACCAGAACCATCTACTAATGCTACTCTTAAATTAGGGTCATATTGCGAGTTTCCTGTTTCCAGCAAATTCATAGCAGCAAACTCTACTTGTATTGGCTGATTTGGAATAATATCGACTATTTGTTTTTCATATAATATTTCGGTTGCAGGAATTGCTGCTCCAATATTCACCACCATAAATCGTCCGTTTGGTGTTGCAGGAGTCGTTGCTGGCGTATGATCTATTGGGTTTATCCATGTTCCAAATGGATGTACAATACTAGCAGTAACAGAATAATCCCCATCATTAATTGCTGGATTATATCTACATTGTGTTGCAACCACTTGTCTTTCAAAACAATAATAGGTTGGGTTAATTCCAGGAGAAGTAGTGTCTTCACCATAACCAAATGTCTCATAAAGTAAATTACTAAATGTAGGCACCGTTAATAAAGTGTACTCTACACTAATCGTATGCGATCCGGAAGGCACATTTATAAACGTTTCTGGATCTGTTGTATTTGGGTTAAGTGTACCATCTAAATAATAATCATAAGCATAAGAAACGCCACCATTATTGGTTACTGTTACCGTTGCATTTCCAGAACCATCACAATTAAACGTAGTATCACCAACTTCAATCGTTGGCGCAGGAGGTTCCTGATCTAAAATAGTATCCTGCATCACAAAAACACAACCATTAGCATCACGAATATAAACGGTATATGTTCCTGGATTTACGTATGCTTCGTTGGATGTTGTCCATGTTGTTTGGTTATCAAAACTATACTCATAAAAATTTGGTGCAGGAAAAGGTGTTCCTCCTTGCGGATTAGTAATACGAATAGTACCTTCTCCTGATGGACCACAACCTGCAAGTGCAGATATTCCTGCGGTAGCGGTTAAAGCTTCATCTGGTTGATTTATGGTAATTGTTTCTGCCGTTGTAAAACATTCAGAACCACCAAGCGTGTATTTAATTACGACTTCATAATTCCCACCATTTAGATTAGTAAAAGTAGAATTGGAAGTAAAAGTTGTTCCGTTGTTAATACTATATTCTAAAGTATATCCATTTGCGTTGGTAACATTAATTTGAATCTCTCCAGTAGTATCATTATAACATAAAACATCGGTTTGGCTAATAGTATATTCCGGAGCTGGTATATCTACTATTTCAATAGTCGTACTTGCACTACAATTGTTAGCATCTAATACGGTAATATCATAAGTACCTCCAGCTGTTACCACTATTTCTGGTACCGTTTGAAAATCTGTTGTACTATTTATATAATAAAAATACGGAGGTGTTCCGCCTTGTGGATATACTGTAATTTCGCCATCTGCACAGGTTAACGGACTAGTAATAGCCGCTGTAACTGTTAATAGTGGTGGTTCTGAAATGGTAATATCTTCGGTATAGCTACATCCATCTTCGGTTTCGACTAAAACGGTATAAGTACCTGGATTTAAATTATTAAAGGCGTAATTATTTTCGGTAATCGGACCAACATTATTTACTAGTGTTGCACCATTATGGATGGTGAAAAAATATTGTGGTCTCACATCATTTGCAACCAATTGAATACTTCCTTTATCGCCATTACAAAGTGGCTGTGTCACGTTTGTAGAAACGCTAAAATCTCTTTCTCTAATTTGAATATCTGGAACCGTAAAAATACAAGGATTTGTAGTTACTCCTGTTTGTCTGATATAGATGGTATAAATACCTGCAACGGTAACGGAGAAAATATTACTAGCCTGGAAATTTGTTCCATCGATGCTATATTCATATCCAGAAGGAACACCACCAACTGTAATTTGACCAGGAGTTGTACAAATAATATCGCGAGTATTAACCGTCGGAATTAAAATATTCTGATACACATTAAAATAAAACTGATTAAAACATCCACCATCATAGTTTAAAGTTAACCTAAACTGTCCGGAAGTATTCGCTAAAAAGTCGGGTCCTGTTCCAACTTGCGTCCAAGTACAAGAAGTATTTTCATTGGCACAATCTGTATCGGAAACTGGCGCACAACTTGCTTCGTCTAATTGCTCCCAAATAATCGTAGATGCATCTGCAATATTTGTTTCAATAAAAACGGAATCATTGGCACCACATAAGAATATATTTGGTAGTAATTTTCCATCATTCGGACAAGTAACAACTTCATCCGCATACGGAATTACAGGATTTGTAATAGAAGCACCATACGGCGTAACGGTAAATATTTGATCTATAGATTGACAAGGAGCTACAGCAGCATTATGCACGTAATACGTACCAACATTGGTCACTGTAATTGTCTGCGTTGTTCCTATTACAGGTGTACCTGTAGTACTTGTAGACCACGAATAAGTATCATAACCATCAGCGGCAGTTAACTGTACACTTTCCCCACAAAGCACTTCATTTTGTGTAAAAACACAATCGTTTAAATCGGCAAGAAAATTAGTAGCTTGTGGTGTTAATAAACATCCAGTATTACTATTTAAACTAGGATCATCTGTAATTTCATAATTAGCATTCGTAATACCTGTATAGGTTGCAAAAGCCTGATTATTAATCGTATTAGAACAAGCATCATCAATTTCATTACAGTTTTCAACAACATTTACATTAATTCGAATTTCGGAAACAGGATATCCTTGTTCTACATAAGAATTAGCTACACTAAAGATAATTTCTCGCGTAATAGGATCATAACTGACAACCGTAACACCTGGAGGTAATTCTAAACCAGCTGGATAATCAAAAATGGTATTAATAGGAAGTATATCTTTGATAATTAAATTTCCGGCATCATCATTTCCTGTGTTATGAAAACCAATAACATAGGTTAGAGGCTGTCCTAAAGCAACCATTTGCCCACCAATATCGGCTCCAAATTCATCGAGTACAATTTTAGTAAGAACAATATTAGGTTCTATAATCTCTACAGCTATAGCAGACAGGTACACAAAATAAGTATCTCCTTGTGTTGACAAACTTATTGTTGCATTATTAGAATCATTTGTGATAACGGAATTCCCTGGATTAGGAACCGCCATAATCCCTGTATCAAAACCTAAAGTATTTGTACTGTTAGGATTTCTATTCATTACAGGCGTTGCGTCCAGTTGCGTAACAGAACTATCAAAAAAGTTGTTAGCAAGACGATCTACCGTAGACATGTTTACGCCATTAATTCTTAATCTATCCCCTTGAATTGGTTTATCCCCTTCTAAAGCTGCAAACGCAAAATTTGCTCTTACTGGTATAGGTGCTGGTACTGTTCTAAAACCAGAAACAGGTATATCTAAATTAGGATTATCGGCGAAACTAATTGCACTAAAACCATCAAAACTGGTAATCGATTTTCCTGGTAACGTTGGATCTTCAAAAACAATAAACAAGGACCAACCTGCAGAATATCCTGTTCCGTTATAAGGACTAAAATCAGATGTTTCTCCCTGTGCTGTAGAAACATTTCCTATAGTATATGTACCTAAATTATTGGTAAAACCATTAACTATAGCGGTTACATCTGCATAACAAGAATACGGATAACTATCACCCGTTGCTACTCCTCCAGCACTATAAATTGGCGTTCCTACAACATCATTATAACCTCCTTCTGGACCTTTAAACTTTACTTCTGTAATTGGATCCGTTCCATTTGTAACTGCACCCCAATACAAACCTGCATGTATAATTTTATAACAACCAGGATTCGGAATTTCTAAATCTGCACTTGTAGAATTGAATGTTGAAGGATCTCCATCAATATCAATATACTGCATATCCACATTGTGATTATATACATTGTTATTGTTGAAGGCATTGTTATCTGGACCTAATATATTATTCCCAATCAAGCGAATATCTCCTTTTAGGTCTTGGTTAAATCTAGGTGTAAATGGAACGTAATTCTGAGCGATAGACTGCAGACTAGTTGTTAGTAATATAATTACTATTCCGATCTTAAAAAAAGTAGGTTTTTTCATGTTATATGTTTCATACATTTAAACCATTTGGGAATATGGATTAAATGATATTTTTACTTTAATTTTTTATCAATTTTCTATTTTAATAACAGACATTTTTCCATTGTAAGGCTTGCTTCCTTTAGCTTCTAAAGCTCGCATAGCTCCATCTACATAATCAAATTTCTCATAGTAAATAAAGTACTTATTGGTATTTACATCAAAGAAGAAATTAATATTAGATTGTCCAGTAGCGACTACTTTTTCTAAAAATGCATCTCTCTTCACCTTGTCACTATGTACTGCAATAATGATATAATATCCTTCGTCTACATTTTGCACATCCTTTAATATTTGTACCGTTGCACTTTGCGCTTCTCCAAAATCAAAATCTTCTGCTGTAACAGGTTCGGTGCTTAAAGGTGTATTTTCTATAATGCTTTCTAGGGTTGCTTTATCCTTTAAATAACGATCTTTCTCATTATCATAAACGGCACGTTTAATTCTTCGTTTACGTTCAAAATCGGTAGCAATCTTAATACTTTCTAAAGTAGATACTAATTGTTCTTTCGCTCTTTTAGATTGTAATTGTTCTTCTTTTAAAGTTTGAATTGCATTTAAATAATATTGATTCGTTTCGTCCTTTTTGTTAGAAACATCTTTAAGTCTATTATTATATAGGTTTTCTAATGCTACTATTTCTTCACCACGCTCTTGAATAACTTGATCTACTTCTGTTTTTAAGGATTCTAGCATTCGATTTTCTGCAGCAATACTTTTAAATGGTTTAGGTTCTGAATAAATTCCTTTTTCACTCAAATCATTTTCTTCTTTTAAGTCTTTAAGGTCTTTATCTTTACTTGCAACTGCTTCATTTAATTTCGCTAACAATGCATCCTGCTTTTCTTTAGATATTTTTGCCGATTCTGTAATTGCAAACATCTCTTTTGCTATCACATCTTTCTGTGTGATTTCAGATAGAGCTTCTTCTTTCTCCGAAGCTTCTGCTGCTAATCTTGCAGCTTCCTCTGCTTGTGTTTGCGCTGCTACTTCCGCTGCTAACCTTGCGTCTTCCTCTGCTTGTGTTTGTGCTGCTGCTTCGGCTGCTAATCTTGCGTCTTCATCTGCTTGTGCTTGCGCTGCTGCTTCGGCTGCTAATCTTGCTGCTTCATCGGCTTGCGCTTTTGCTGCTGCTTCTGCTGCTAATCTGGCTGCTTCATCGGCTTGAACTTGCGCTGCTGCTTGAGCTGCTAATCTTGCTGCTTCATCGGCTTGTGCTTGTGCTTCTGCTTCTGCTGCTAATCTGGCTGCTTCATCGGCTTGTGTTTGTGCTGCTGCTTCTGCTGCTAATCTTGCGTCTTCCTCTGCTTGAACTTGTGCCGCTGCTTCTGCTGCTAATCTTGCGTCTTCCTCTTCTTGTGCTTGTGCTTGTGCTGCTGCTTGAGCTGCTAATCTTGCATCTTCCTCTGCTTGCGCTTTTGCTGCTGCTTCTGCTGCTAATCTGGCTGCTTCATCGGCTTGTGCTTGTGCTTGTAGTTCTGTATCTGTTATTACGCTTTCCTCTTCTACTTCTTCGACCGGTATTGTTGCTTCTTCTACTTGTTTTCTATTTGCAGCTGCTTCTGCTTTTGCTGCTGCCCTTGCATCCGCTTTTGCTTTAATTTTGGCTTGGGCTAAGGCTCTTGCATCTGCTTTTTCTTTAGCAATTATCGCTCTAGCTGCTGTATCTACTTTTGGTTTTGAAGAAACCACTCTTCTTTTCTTCTTTTTGAAAAGCATCGTTTCTTCCTCATCATCTCCACTATAATAAAAATTATTTGTGTTTTTAAATTTATATGCCAACGTGATATCATGTGAAGAACCAAAAGCGGAAAGATCTCCAATAGCTTTCTCGTAGTTATACTCAATAGCTATTTGTGAAGTAATATTAAGTCCGATACCACCTGAAATACCATACTGCGTATTATAACCAACTTGTCCCCAAATTCCTTTAGGTACCGTAAGCATTGCTAATCCGGAAAGCACTGTTTTATCTTTTTTAAATTCCGATTTTATGATACCCGAAAATTTACTTTCATCCAGAAAACCATAACTACTCATATATCCGGTATACATTATATGTGCCTGAATAACTTGTTGCGGATCTTCTTTAAGAAGTTGTGATGTTTTAAAATTGTACTGTACTAGATTATTTACGGAAACTCCGAAGTCAAAAAACACTGTTCCGTAATTAATTCCTGGACTAACACTTAAAATAGAATTAGATGGTATATTTTCTAAGGAAGGATCTGCCACATTGGTAACCACTTTACCTTCATTGATACCACTTTGATAAAAGCCAATATTTAATCCGAAAGTTAAATTACTATCTGGTTGCAGCATGGCATTGTAGGCTAGGTTTAAAATACCACCATAAGAAGTTAAAACACCATAATTTTGTTGAAAGAAACCAATACCTACTCCTATATTCTCTCTAAATCGACCAGAATAGCTTAATAAATAGGTTTGTGGAGCGTCTTCAAATTGCACCCATTCCCTTTTATTATTTACACTTATATATTTGTTTTGTTCTCTTACAAAACTAAAGGTTGGATTGATATTGAATCTATTAAACTTCAATGAATTTCTTACAGGTATAGCTAGCGAAATCACTCCGTCCTCTTCTTGTCCAAAGAAGCACTGCGTGAAACCAAAAATTAAAGCTATTACAAGTAATGTTTTTTTCATACTATTTAACTATTGTTATCGATCCGTTTTTTGTGTTTTTGTCTTCTGTGATGATCATATAATAATACACCGCATTTACAGCATTAAAAGGCATTTCATTTTCTGGCCAATTATTTTGGTAGTCTTCCGTTTCAAAAACTATTTTCCCGTAGGAATCCATTATAACTATTTCGGTATTGGTACCACTTACATATTGATTAGGAATTACCCACGTATCATTTGCGCCATCACCATTAGGACTAATTAAATTTGGAATTTCTGCAACATCTGGAAATGGGTCTTCTGCTTTAATTACAGTAAAAGTGTATTCTTTAGAAGCTTGGCAACCTGTAGTTTCTGTTATGATAACTTTGTAGCTTCCTTCTTGGCTTGCTATATAAGTTTCCTCTAAAGCATCCGTAATAAGGACATCGTTAAAAAACCATTGGTATTCTGGATTTGTTGCAGATGACGTAACAATGACTTCTAAAGTTTGATCGGATTCGATGTTGTTTTCTTCCAAAACATTGATACTACTAGTAAACTGCTCGCTTATTAAATCGATAGAACCTGTTGCTACACATCCACCTAAATCGACCCGGACTTCAAATAATCCGGATTCTGCAGTTGCATACATTTGGTTGGTAGCTCCTGAAATAGGAATACCATCTTGGGACCATTGGTACGTTTCTCCATTTGTTGTACTTAAGATAGTTGGTGCATTACTTGGGCAATACGGATTACCTAAACTAGAGATAATTACAGCTTCTATACTTGACATAGCTTCAGAAACCTGTACCCTATTAGAATAGGAACTGGAAGTACAAGAACCATAATAGGTCTCTACAAAATAAGTTCCAGGACTATTTACAGATAAACTAGGGCCATCGGAAACAAAAACAGATGTTGTCATACTAGTTTCTTTATACCATTTAAAGGATAAAGAAGGATAATTTAGTGGCGAATCATTGGTTCCTGTTCCAGGATTATCAATGGTTAACAAATAGCTTCCGCCGGCACAAAAAACCGCAGTATCTATTAAATTATTAATGGTAAATGGTTCGTCTTGAATTTTATAATATGCGGCAAAGGCTACAGATCTAGAACTCGTTGCAACAGGAGCAGTACTTCTTATTTTTATTTTATATCCTTCACCAGCGAGATTGGTTGGTAATAAAAAATTTAAAACTGCAGGAGAAGAAGTTATTGTCCCTGCATTCGTTGGAATAATAACGGTTTCGTTAGTAAAATCACCGTTAGCATCGGACAATAATATGTTGAATTGATTGGATGCATCTAATGGAGCACTATGTGAAAAGACAAAATTGACATTATAAGAATTAAAAGACGCATTTGCACATGCTTGACTGAATCCTAAATTTGGAGTACCAATTACTATTTGTGCATTTATTTTTTGAGAAACTAAAAAAACACTAATGCATAATCCTAAAAATAATTTACGTAGAAAAGTAATTTTCATCATACACTTACTTATTAAAGACAAATACCAAAAGTATAAGCTTATTTAAACGTCATGCTTCCGCATTTAAGACAGTTATATTATATGGTTGAATTCTAATCAATACTAGATGCAAGAATTTTATTAATACGCAATCTAAAATCTAGTCGATTATCATTTTTCAGATCAATAAATGTTTCCGAATCTAATCCTTTAGAGTACACATTAAAAAAGCTACTGTTACCATACCAGTTTTCTAAATCTTCATTATTACTATTGTATTCTTTAAAGATATTTCCATTACAATTATTGAAATACATTTTTTGAAATATTATTTTCTTTAAACTTTCGTTATTAACACGCACGTCACTATCAATTATAACCGCTGGACTAAATCCGGATACCACGCTTTCTTTCATACTAAGAGTTGCATCATTTCCAATAAAAATACCTTCCTTAACTAAGTCTAATTTAATTTCGTAATCTAAATCATCACTTACATTAATTAATGTTAAGTTTAAAGCCGTAACTGTCGTTTCTAGTTTGACAGAACTAACGTCGTCCCCTTTTTCGTAAGATGCAACATTCATACTTCTGGACCCCTTAGAGCTCGACACATAAGAAGATCGAACTGCCAACGAGTTAAATAAATTACATTGCGCTCCAAAATTAAAGTTATAGTCGATACGATTAGATTTATAGGAAACCAACTTTTCTAAGTATAGCTCTCCACCATATATATCAAATGAATTACCAGCAGAATAGCTTACCATCACATTATCAATAGTTGTTTCCGTACCCAAAGCAGCTAATAATAGTGCATTAAAATTATCACCATCTTTAGTTCTTTTACCTGCATACTCTATTCTTACATATCGTAAAACACCAGAATTACTTTCTAGGTTTTCACCACCGTAGCTAACATCTAAAGAAGGATCTGTATTAAAATTATAGCCTTTTAAAACGCCATTACCGAAGTTATTTATGGGAGCATCACCAAGAATAATTATACCTCCCCAATCCCCAGCTTTTTTCACACTTCTATTGGACGTAAACACAATAGGATCTGTTTCTAGACCGTTTGCAATTATTGTAGCACCTTTAGTTATAGTTAGCGATCCTTTTGTTTTAAAATCACCAATAATAACCGTACCTGGTTCTATAGTAAGTACAGCGCCAGCCGTTACAAAAACGTCACCGAGTAACATATAAGTGTTTCTCTTTAGTAATTTTGTGTCTGTTGAAATAATTCCTGTAAGAATTTCGGTAGCCTCATTATACTCCACTAAGTCTGGTTTAAATTCTGTCCAAGAATTTAACCAATTGCTATTACCTATTATACCTTTTTCCTGCTGTGCGTAGGTACTTCCAATAATTAAAAGGAATATAGATGCGGTTTTAAGTAAATGTTTCATAACGAAAAATATTTAATAATTCTAAGTGTGTTATTTAAGATGGTAAATCTAGAGATAAATTCCATGTAATGCAAATTTTATCGACGAAATGCAAAATATAAAATCATAAGCGAAAAAATAAAAAAGCCCGATTAATAGGTTTTTACTAAAAAAAACGACTGTTAATCAGGCTTTCAAAGAATATTTATAAACTAAATCGAGAAAGTAATGGTAAAAAAATAAAATCACATTGCACTCTTTTTCTTACGTCTCTAATTATTTTCAAGTAATTCCTCCTTTTTTGTAATCCATTTAGAACTTATTTTCCTGTCCGTAAATATGCAGGGACTTCAAAACTTGTTCATAAAACAAAATAGCTGCTATTAAATTAGCTTTATCGGAATATGGCAAAATTCTACTCTGAAAGGCAATAGTATTTGCGAAAAAACTTGCAGTAGCCTCATGATGATCCTCCAATGCACTTCTATTTTCTTTAGAATCTGGAATACCAAAACTAGACATTGTAATACCTGGTTTAATCCCGAAAGCGATGGATGGCAATAGTTTAATAATGATTTCCATTCGTTCGGTATATAACTCTAATAATTTCCCTTTTTGCATATCCTCTAACTCTTTAAGATCATGATATTTAGAGATCGCAACATCTTTATTAATAATACTCTTTGGAGCTCCAGTTCTATTTTGAGCTGTTCCTACTCCAGTAATTAATAAAAAAATAACACTAAAAAAAACAAGTTTAAGCTTCATATTTGTAAATCTTTAATAATTAAAATTATGCAACAAATCTAGGCAAATAATCAAAATGCACAACCCTAAATTTTTATTTAACCTCATATAATAGGAGATTTCCATCTGTAATTTGTATCTAAAAACGAAACAAAGCACATTGTAAAAAAGCATCTAAGTTAAAGCTATCACTGACTTTTAGAGCATCTGGAAGAAAAAAAAAACAGCAACTATTTTTAGTAAAAAAAAAACTTAAAAAAAGTAAAAAAAAATCCAATTATAACGATAAAAGACGTTTTTTGCATGCTAAACGGCTAATAATTGAGCGATTTAGCCTACAGAAAAAATCCTATTATGGGACTATAAAAAGAATGAAATTTAGGACTTATTTTTCCATATACAGCATTGCTTTATTTTTCAAATTTAGCTATATATATTTCCTAAAGTAGCTGTTTATTATTTTATAAAATAGAACGGCTATACATGAACCAGTTATGTTGCATAAGCCTGTAAGATTCCGAATTCAATAACTTAACGCAACAAATCTAAATTTATAGATTTGTTACAATGGAAGTAAAAAAACATAAACGACTTACCTTAAAGGAGAGAATTCAAATAGAGACTCTTTTAAACGAAAACAACACTAAAGCTTACATAGCTAAAAGACTAAATCGATCGCGATCTACAATCTCTCGAGAAGTCAATAAGTGGGTACAAAATAAGTACGATAAATACGAAGCTCATTTGGCACATTGGTGTGCTAAAGAAGACTACTTAAACAAAAGAAATCTTGACAAAATAAGCACCTACTCTCTTTTAAGATTCTTTGTATATAAAGGTCTTTTATCAAATTGGACTCCTGAGCAAATAGCTGGTAAAATCAAACAAGATTATCCTAATGATCCCATAATGACAATTTCACATGAAGCTATTTACAGACACATTTATACACGTCCTCAAGCTAGTTTAAACAAAAAACTAATTAAGCTTCTTGTACGCAAAAAAACTAGACGAAGAACCCCTAAAAAAAGACGCCGAACAGGAAGTAAAATAATCAACCAAGTCAGTATAGATCTAAGGCCCAAACACATTGAACTAAGAGAAGAAATTGGTCATTGGGAAGGAGATTTAATGATTGGTAAGAATCAAAAGAGTGCTATTGGAACCATTGTTGAAAGAAAGTCTAGATACACTATTATAATAAAACTTAATAGCAGAAAATCAGATGAAGTAGCAAAAATGTTTTCGAAAAAACTAAACCTATTAAATCAATTATTTAAGAAAACAATGACATACGATAACGGAATTGAAATGGCAAAACACGAAAAAATAACACAAAATACTGGCATGAAAATTTACTTTGCCCATCCATATTCTTCCTGGGAAAGAGGAACTAATGAAAATACAAATGGACTTATTAGAAGATACCTTCCTAAAGGAACTGACTTCAATCAAATTGATGAAAAATCACTAATGAGTATTCAAGAAAAACTTAACAATAGACCTCGGAAAATAATAGGTTATAAAACTCCTCAAGAAATTATGGATTTTGAACTAAAAAATGTAGCTTAGTATAAACTAAAAAAAAAGCAACGTTTGTTGCGTTAGAACCTTGAATGCAGAGATGTATCCGCGTATTACTTTGTATTTAAAAAATAATATAGCTATTAGATAAGCTCCCTACATGCCTTTTTTAGATAAAAAACCAACATGATTTCACTTGCCCATGCAACAAAACACGAATCTTTAAGCGAAATACCACGGAATTGATCCTTATATACCATACGCTAGTAAAATAGCGTGATGCCGTATCTAAAACATAAAAGCCAGACACTTTCGTATCTGGCTTTCTTAGTAGCGGGAACTGGACTCGAACCAGTGACCTTCGGGTTATGAGCCCGACGAGCTACCTACTGCTCTATCCCGCGATTTTAAATAAAACAATTTTCTTAGCTTTTAACTTTCGCTTCATAATGGCGACCAAATTGTTTCGGACTGCAAATATACAACGCTTTTTAGATATTACAAGCCTTTTTTTAAAAAATTTATTGTTCTATATTTTCTGCCTGAAAACCAGCAAGTTCTGCGTTAATAAATTGTGCTTTTATTTCAATAGGGTTACAACAGACCTCGCAATCTTCAATATATGTTTGATTAGAGATACTATTATCTAGCAACATGGATATGTCTTGCCAGCAATAAGGACATTGAAAAAAGTGTTCTTCCATAAAATAAAAATAGGCAAAATAAATTTTGCCTATTTAATAAACATCTAAATATTAGTATTAATCTTCTTCTGTTGCTAACGCTGTGTCTGTAACAAAATGTAATTTCATTTGTATATCTGCTGGTTCTCTATCAATAATACTAACCATATCCTTATTCAGTTTATTACCACTTACCATAATAGTATTTAGTTGCGTTAGGTTATTTAGTTCTATTGGCAAATTCCCTGTTAACGCATTACTAGCTAAAACAAGTTCTTTAAGATTTACAAGGCTACCTATTTCTGCAGGTATTTCACCATCCAATTTATTATCGATTAAGCTTAATACTTCTAATTTTGTTAGTTGGCTAATTTCGGTTGGAATAGCACCTGTTAGGAAATTACTTCCTAACACCAATGTTTTTAAGTTTTTTAAGTTTCCTATAGCGGAAGGAATTTCACCAGAAAATGTATTACTAAATAATTCTAAGACTTCTAGTTTAGTTAACGAACCAATTTCGGATGGTATATTTCCTTCAAAAGCATTTACAAATAGCTTTACCGATTTCAATTCTTTTAAATTAAAGAATGCTACTGGCAAATTACCTTCTAATTTATTAAAACCTAAGTTTATTTTTTGAAGATATATAAGGTTCCCTATTTCTTGAGGAAGTGTTCCTTGCAAGTTATTCATGTGTAGATTAAGACCTACCACTTTATCGTTTTTGACAGTAACGCCATGCCAAGTTGTAATTGGTTGCTCTAAGTCCCAAGTGGTATTCCATTGCGCTCCATTAGTTGCAGTATATAATGCTACTAAAGCTTCTTTTTCGGTTTGCGAAACGTTAGCATGCATCATCAGACTAACAAAAAGACATAATAGGGTTAGTTTTAAAGTCTTCATAAGGAATAGATTTGGAATTAATTCTATACGAAACTAACTGATAACTAGATAAAAAACAAATTTATTCGACGAAATGCACACTCAAACCAAACGAGACTTCTTAATATGCAATATTCAGCAACTCACCACTTAGCTGCAACACCTGTAATTCAGAGAGTTTCGCTTGATATTTTGCTTGATTTCTACTTAATTCTGCATTCAACAGATTTAATTGTGCTTGTCTAAATTCGATAGAATTTACTTGTCCGATTTTGAATTTCTCTTGCGAACGATCAAAATTATTTTGAGCAGTAATTATATTATTTTCTTGTACTCGAAAAATAGTAAGCTTGTTTTGGTAATCGTCCCAAGCATTATTAAAATCACGTTCTAAAGAAAGCAGTATTTGCTCTTTTTGAAGCTCTTGATTTTTTAAGGCTACTTCTGCGTTTTTTACTCTTATTAAAGTGCTTCCACCATCAAATATATTCCAGCTTAGATTCAGTCCGGCAGATAGCCCTGTATTTGTAGATACCGCAACAAAAGATGCTGCATTATTATCGCTTTTGTTCCATCCGTAAGAACCTACTAATCCTAAAGTTGGTAAATAAGAAGACTTCCCGGTTTTAATATCTAATTTAGATATTTGAATAGACTTATCGGCTTGTAATAACGCTACGTTTCTAGATTTAGCTTTTTCTAACAAATCGGCTTTATTAATATCTAGTAGGAAATTAATTTCTGTTTTCACAGTAAAATCGTCGGCAACCTGATTTCCCATTACAAAGTTCAAATCCCTTTTGGTATTGTTTAATTGCTGCTTGGTATTGATTAAATTAATGCTGTCGTTATTAATATCCACTTCGGCATTTAAAACTTCAAGTTTTGTATTTTGGCCATATTCAAATTGATATTCCGAGCGTACCAAACGATCTTTAGAAATAGATAAAGTCTGCTGAAAAGTAGTTGCATTTTCCGAAAGTTGCGCCACATTATAATAAATAGAAAACAACTCTATTATGGTATTTTCTATAGTTTCACGTGCTTGCAATTCCGATAATTGGTATTGCTCTTTTAATCGCTTGTAGTTATATTTCCTTCCTAAACCATCAAACAAGGTATAATTGACATCTAAAGAAGCATTATAACGAGAACTTTCTGCACCGTTTAAAACAGCATCGGGTCTACCATCTGAATATTGTGATTCATTATTATCTAAATTATAAGTCGCTCCCGCATTACCTGTTACTGTTGGTAAATATCCCGTATTATAAATACTGGTGTTATTTTCAGAAACCTCCAGATTCTTGTTTGCTATTTTAATTCCGTAGTTATTATCTAACACATAATTCACGGCATCTTCTGGACTAAGCTCTTGCTGTGCATAGCAAGTACCTAAACCTATAAAGCAACATAATGTTATTATTTTAATGTTCATTTTCTTCCTTTTGTTCTTTAATAGCTCTTTCTACTTCTTCTTTGGTTACCTCATTCCCTGTTGCTAACCATTTTACTTTTTGTTTAATACTATTACTAAAAGATAAGAATAGCGGTAAAACCAAAAGAGTTAAAATCGTTGCATATGCAATACCAAAAGAGATGGAAATTGCCATAGGTTTTAAAAATTGTGCCTGTCTACTTTTTTCTAAAAGCAAAGGCGCTAAACCTGCAACGGTAGTTAATGAGGTTAAGAAAATGGCTCTAAAACGAGATTTTCCTGCGTCTAAAAGCGCTTCATCAAACTTTAAACCGTCCTTTAAATTAGAGTTAAATTTACCAATAAGTACGAGGCCATCATTTACCATAATACCAATTAGCGCGATAATACCTAGAAGGGATAATATATTTACAGAAAAACCGAGCATCCAGTGTCCCCAGGCTACAGCCGTAAGACTAAAAGGAACTAATAGAATTAGTAAGATTGGCTGACTGTAACTTCTAAACGTAAAAGCAATGACAATATAAATAAGGAATAAAATAGGAATCCCTGCCTTTGCTAAAGAACTATTTAGTTTTTCACTTTCTCTGTTTTGTCCTTCAAAAGACGCAGAAATGGTTGGGTATTTAGATTTCAGCTCTACCATCGTTATCCCTTTCAAGTCCGCTAAAATATCGGTTGTACTTGTACTTGGATCTTTTAAATCTGCAGAAACTTTTATTTCGCGTTGCCCTTCTAAATGGTTAATAGCAACATCACCTCTTTCAATAGTGTACGAAGCGATATCTTTAAGCGTTACTCGTTCTCCGGTCGGTGTTACAATTCGCATGTCATCTAGATTATTAATAGATGCTCTGTTACTTCTATCATAACGCACCCAAACACGAATTTCGTCTTGTCCTCTTTGAAAACGTTGTGCCTGTGTACCAAAAAAGCCAGAACGCACTTGCGCCATTACCGTACTTAAATTTAAACCTAATAGGTAAGCACTTTCTTTAAGTTCGATACGTATTTCCTTAATTCCGGCAGGATCATTATCTTCAATATCTTTTAATAACGGATTAGACGCTAAAACCTCTTTCAACTCTATTTTTGCAGCTTTAAGTTCTTCAATATTATTTCCTAAAAGGGAAACCGAAACAGGACTACCACCAAAATTACCACCAGAACCAAAAATTAAACGTTCTGTTCCAATAACAGGACCAACCAATTCTCGTAATCTATTTGCTACTAAATCTGATTTTATGGCGTCTGGTCTTTCTTCTCCTGGCAACATATTAATCTGCAATTTCGCACTAGAACTACTACTTATAGTTAAAATCGTATTTTCAAAAAGCTCTTTATCTTCTCCTTTTAAATATTTTTCGGTTAACTCTTGATTAACGATAAACGCTTTCTCTTCTATCATAGAAATAATAGAATCTGTTATTTTTTCATTTGTACCATTTGGCATATCTAATTCTATAGTCACTTTATCACTTGCAACCGAAGGAAATATGGTCATACCAATAACGCCACCACCAATAGCTCCAAAAGTTAAAATTAGTAAAGCCAGAAAAATACCTAAAGAGAGTAATTTAAAATTTAAAACAAATGTAATAGCAGGTGCATATACTTTATCTCTTAAGAAGATCATAAAGTTATCTCCTGCTTTATTTATTACTCGCATTTTAGAGAAAAACTGTTTCATTTTTGAAGGGTTCTCATCTATAACTGGTTTTCTCAAGGCTTTAGAATGGGCTAAATGCGCAGGAAGAATAATTAATGCTTCGACTAAGGAAACTACTAAAGTAAGTATTACAATTACGGAAACTTCACCAAAAAATTCACCAATTCTACTATCTAAAAATAAAAATAAAGAAAAGGCTAAAAGCGTTGTTATAATTGCGGAAACTACTGGAGGAATTACTTCCATAGTACCATCAATAGCAGCGTCGATAGGCGACTTTCCTTTTTCGTAATGCTGGTAGATATTTTCGGCAATAACAATACCATCATCTACCAAAATACCAATAACGATAATCATTCCGAAAAGGGATAATACATTTATGGTTACATCAAATTGTCCTGCAAACATAAACATTCCTAAAAACGAAATTGGCAATCCGAAGGCTACCCAAAACGCCAAACGTGTGTTTAAGAATAGGGATAAAAAGATTAACACCAACAGCATTCCTACAACCGCATTTTCGGCTAGTAAATTGGTACGCTGTTTAAGTGTTTTTGAACGATCTTCAATAATACTTAATTGTACATTATTATGCTTTTGATTATATCCTTCAATATACGTTTTCACATTTTCTGCAGAAGATATTAAATCCTCGTTATTCGTACTCGTTACCGTAATATTTACGGATAAATTCTGATTATAATACGTCGCATTTGGCGTTTCTGAAAAACGATCACGAATAATAGCCACATCTTTTAAACGAATAACTTTACCATCATTGGTAGCACGAACAACTACATTAGAAAGTTCATCCCCATAATACGAACGGTTATTTGCTCGAATAAGATATTCTTCGGCATCCGTTTTTATAGTACCTCCAGTGGTTAAAATATTAGCTCTACTTACGGCTTGCGAAACTTCAGTAAAGGTTAGATTATATGCTAACAAACTAATTTCATTTACTGCGATTTCAATTTCTTCATCTGGATAACCAGAAATTGCTATTTGAGAAATACCTTCAATCGCTCTTAAATCATTTTCAACTTGCCTTCCTAATTGTTTTAAAGTAGCTAGCGGAATATCATCCCCACTTAAAGCAAAGGAAATGGTTTCTCTAACCACCTCTTGTTTCGCTACAATTAAAGGTTCCATTCCGGAAGGAAAAGAAGGCACGCGATCTACTGCATTTTTAACTTCCAATAGCATGAAGTCAATGTTCTCCCCTTTTTCGGTTTCTACCGTAATGGTTCCACTGTTTTCTCTAGATACCGAAGTAACACGATCGACACCCTTTAAACCTTTTAGATTATCTTCTATTTGAAGCACAATCCCTTCTTCAATTTCTTGAGGGGAAGCTCCAGGATAGGTAACACTAATGTTAATTATTTTAGATTCTACTAAAGGAAAAAAGGAAGATTTTAAGGATAGTATTCCTAGAATTCCAAAAACAAGAAAAGCAAAAATAAATATGTTAACAGCTACGTGATACTTAATAAAATACGTAATTAGTTTTCTCATGTTTACTGTTGGTCTTTGGTATTACTTTTTTCTTCAAAAGCTTTTACTAACATTCCTGCATAGGCACCAGGAACTGACTTTTTAAGAATAATAGTTCCGTTAGGTACGTTTTTCAATACTACTTTTGTTTCCGAAAAATATACAGGTTTCACATCTAGTACATCTAACAAACTATCTTTAACGACAAATATTTGCTGACTTTCTAAAAGTAAGTTTCTATCTATTTCGATAGCATCACTTTCTTGTTTTGCATTTAGATTCGCTTCTAAATACATTCCTTCTTTTAGATTGGCGTGTTTCACTTCTATATACGCAGTAATGGTTTGTGTGGTAGCATCTATACTTCCGTTAACACGCGATACTTTACCAGTATAGGTTTCGGTTTTATCTAAATTATTTAAGGCAACATCTTCTCCTACTTTTAACAAATTAGCGTAGGTTTTACTAATAGCGACTTCCATTTCGTACACCGTAGGATCTATAAACTCGCCTAGTTTTTGTCCGCTTCTAATTAATGTCCCTTCCGTTACTAACGCTTCGGTTAAAATTCCTGAAAAAGGTGCAGAGATGTAATACTTAGCCAAACGTTGTTCTAAGTTTTTTACGTTGTAGTAATTAGACACAATACTTCTTCCTGTAATGAAGTAGTTTTCCTTATCGGAAGTCATTTGAGGTAACTTTGGTGTTGTTTTATCTAAATCAAAACTAGTAAGATAGTTTTGCCATTTATCAAAGATATCTGGAAAATCTAAACGAAGATCGGGCATGATAGCAGCAATAGAATTGTACAGATTACTTTTGGAAGACTGTACACTTGCGTAATATTCTGCAGCATCAATTTTAATTAAAGTTTGTCCTGCTCGGTATTCTTGTCCGGGTTTAAATAAAGTGTTTCCAGATTTAAAAATCCCTTGCACTTCTGCATAGATTTCTAATCTGCGTTTCGCTTCCAGGCTACCATTTGCTGCAATAACTATTGGTATGGTACTATTTTGTACTGTGTCTGTAAAAATAGTTTTTACAACTTTAGCTTTAACTGGCTTTGGTTTATTCTTGTCTGCTATTAATTTTTTAGCAAATAAGAAGGAGCCAACTATAAGTAGAACACCTATAATAGATAGTATAATTTTGCGCATTGGTATAGTTTTGTAATTAGACTACAAAACTATGCTATAGTTTAACGGATAAATGTTAAAGAAAACCCAAAAAACTTATGCGAAATCTTCTAGTTTCAACGTGATATCTTCCCATTCTTGCATGAGTTTGGTAAGGGTATTTTTTTTACCTTGGTAGGTATCAAAGAAACCTGGCTTAGAAGAAACTTCGTCATAATTTACAGCAAGTTCCACATCTGCTTCTTTAATTTCTTTTTCTAACTGATTTATTTTAGACTCGGTATTACTCAACCTGTTGTTTAAAGATTTCAGCTTCTTTTGGTCGTCGTAAGACTGGGTTTTCTTTTCTTTAGGAGCTGATTTTATAACGGTACGTTTTTCTACTTCACGTAAATTTTCCACATTACGTTGCTCTAAGTAATAATCTATATCCCCTAAATATTTCTTTATTTTTTCGTCTTTAAATTCATAAACCGTATCGGTTAATCCCTGTAAGAAATCACGATCATGCGAAACCAAAAGTAGTGTGCCTTCAAAACGCTTTAACGCATCTTTTAACACGTTTTTAGATTTAATATCTAAGTGATTGGTTGGCTCATCCATAATAAGCACATTAAACGGCTGCAACATTAGTTTTGCAAGCGCCAAACGGTTACGTTCCCCTCCAGAAAGTACTCTTACGTATTTCTCTGCTTCGTCACCACGAAATAAAAACGAACCTAAAATATCACGGACTTTACTTCTATTGGTTTCGTTTGCAGCATCAATCATGGTATCTAAAACGGTTTTGCTACCGTCCAAATATTCTGCTTGATTTTGTGCGAAATAACCAATCTGTACGTTATGACCAAGTTTTAATATTCCGTCGTGTTTTAAATCGCCAACCAAAATTTTAGCAAGTGTCGATTTACCTTGTCCGTTCTGACCAACAAATGCAGTTTTAACATCCCGTTCGATCATTAAACTCACTTCGGATAATACTTGATTTTCCCCGTAATTTTTAGAAATCTTATCTGCTTCTACCACCACTTTTCCTGGTGTTATAGATACTGGAAAATTTAAAGTCATTACAGAATTATCGTCTTCATCAACTTCAATTCTATCAATTTTGTCGAGCTTTTTTATTAGCGATTGCGCCATGGTTGCTTTACTCGCTTTGGCTCTAAATTTTTCAATTAACTTTTCAGTCTGCTCAATCTGTTTTTGCTGATTTTTTTGAGATGCTAATTGTTGTGCTTTAATTTCATTTCTCAGCACTAAATACTTCGTGTATGGTTTTGGGTAATCGTAAATTCTTCCTAAGGAAACCTCAATAGTACGATTAGTGACATTATCTAAAAACATTTTATCATGCGAAACAATAACCACTGCACCTGTATAATTTTTCAAAAAGCCTTCTAACCAGATAATAGATTCTATATCCAAGTGATTGGTTGGCTCATCTAATAGCAATAAATCATTATTTTGTAATAATAGTTTTGCTAGTTCAATACGCATTCTCCAACCTCCAGAAAAAGTATCGGTAAGTTTGTTAAAGTCTTCGCGTTTAAAACCAAGACCTTGTAATATTTTTTCGGTTTCCCCTTGATAGTTATACCCACCAAGTATTTCGAATTGATGTTGTAAATCGTTAAGATCAATCATTATTTGATTGTACCCTTCACTTTCGTAATCGGTACGCTCTACAAGTTGTGTATTGATCTCTTCTAACTGTGCTTCTATTTTTTTAATTTCGGTAAAGGCTTGGTACGATTCTTCCAGTACTGTTCTTCCTAAAACGAAATCTATATCTTGTTTTAAAAATCCAATCTTTAAATCTTTATCTGCTGCTAATTGACCAGAATCCGGTTCTAACTCTTTAGATAAAATTTTAAGCATGGTAGATTTCCCTGCGCCATTTTTCCCTATTAAACCAACACGATCGCCAGAATTTAATTTGAATGTAATTTCCTCGAATAAATATTCGCCTTGAAAAGATATAGATAGATTGTGTATGTTAAGCATAGTTTGGTAACAATTGTTACTTTAATTTAATAAATAATGGCTAGCTTTGTTCTAAGGAACGCATTCCGTAACCGGTTTGCAAAAGTACATAAATTATATGTTTAAAAAAGGTTCTAAATTATATAGTATTTTAACGGGTTCTTGCCCAAAATGTCATCAAGAATCTATGTATTGCGATACCAATCCGTATCACTTATCAAAGACATTAACCATGAACGAGAATTGCTCGCATTGTGGTATCAAATACAAGATAGAGCCATCGTTTTTTTATGGTGCCATGTATGTTAGTTATGCTGTTGGTATTGCTTTTGCTGTTGCTGCTGCTGTAATTAGCGGGGTTTTTCTAAAAGCTTCTATTCATTATGTTTTTGCTTCTATAGTGGGAACATTAATTATTTTTGCTCCTATAATAATGCGTGTATCCAGAAATATATGGATCAATATGTTTGTCCATTTTGATAAGAATGCAGTAAAAAAGCAATAAGTATTTGGGCGTTACCACAAGGGTCGCGCTTTCCATTAAATCTTTTTACTTTTATACCCTGTAATTACTAAGGAAATTTATATTCTAGTAAAAAGGATATCATTGCAATCGCTAACGCAGTTTCTTATTCGAAGACAAGGTTATTGTTACTAGAAATACATTACCTATTTAAACCTTGCAATATCAATGTCTTTTTCTAAGGCAATATTGTTTTCAATACAATCTAATAGTTGTTTTGCTACATAAGGCGCTATCATAACACCACGTGTCCCCAAACCATTAAGCACATACATGTTTTTATGTATCTCGTGTTGCCCAACAAGCGGTCTTCTATCAGTAACCGTTGGTCTAATTCCTGCTACTTGATGCACCACTTTAAACTCGCATTTCAAGAACGTTTTAAGCTTTTTTAAGAGCTGTTCTTTGGCTTCTGCTGTTATGTTGTTCGTTTTATCTTTCCAATCATAGGTAGCACCAACCGTGTATAAATCGTTTCCTATAGGAATTAGAAACACACCTGCTTTCAATACAAAGTCTATTTTTAAATCTGGAGCATGGATAGTTAATAATTCTCCTTTTACTTCTTTTAAAGGAAGTTCTTTAAAGAACGGATTATTTTTCACTCCGAAACCTTCCGCAAAGACAATATGCTTAGCGCTTATATCTTTATACTGCATCGTATCTTTTATAATTAATGCTTCATAATTAAAAGTATCTTCCAACAACTCGTTACGTGCTAGTAAGTGCTTTTTATAGCTTTGAATTAATAGTTTCGTATCTATTCTTCCGGTTCCTAAAACTTTTCCGAAGCCAAAAGTAGCATCGATTGCTTGGTTTTCATTTTTAATAAGTTCTGAGGAAAGATATTGGGCCAGTTCTGGCTTGTCGGAAGCAGTAAACCAATCATTTTGTTCTTGAACAGAAGTAAAACGTCTATACACTGGTGTCTTATAATCTAAAGTAACCTTTAAATCCTTTTCTAATTTTTCATAGATTGGTAGCGCCAATTCTAATTGTTCTTGGCTTTTCCATACCGAAGTAAATCGTTTTAGAATTACCGGATTATATAAACCGCCAGCGACTACAGAAGCGTGTTGCGATTTATTATCTAATACCACAAAGGTTTTATTATTTGCTTTTAATTGCTCGCAGAAATGAATTCCGGCTAAACCACAACCTACTATTATGTAATCTACTTTCAAGAAATAAGTATTAAAATGAATTGCAAATATACTGTTTTAAAGCCTTCGAGATTTATGGTAATAAAAAAACGCTCACTTCCTTTTTATCGGTAGTGAGCGTTTCCATTATTTAAAAATGTGATTTAATAAGACCACATATCCATTTCAAAGTTTCTGATTTTATCTTTAATTCTATCCGATTCTAAAAGTTGCATTAAAGCATTTTCAGTAATATATTCATCTACTGTTCTATCTCCATAAACGTTTTCTTCTTTATACACATAACCGTTAAAACGTCTTGCGTTTAAAATGTGATCGAAAGAAAATGGCACAGCACTGTTTTTATTATTAAATGCTTTTGCTTCATGCAAAATATCTCTTGCATCTGGAAAGAATATCCAGTATAAAGGATTTGGTTCTTTGTTAGCTTCATCATCACTATCAATAAAGTTTACATCGGCTGCTGCTGGAGCAAGACCTAATAATCTATATTTAAGTTCGCCTTGACGCTTATCAAAATACCAAAGACCTTTAATTAAATATGCACTTACATCATAAGAAGAGATTTCTCTTTTCGTAATATATTCTGCATCTACAAAACCATCTGCATTTAATTGATCATAACCAATATCTAAAGTATCCACTTTAGAAGTTATATCTTTCAAATCTTTGATGCTACGTTTTGCAGTAAAGTAAGAATCATCGTATACATTTTCTATTTTACCTTCACGGATTGCTTTTGTTAAAACATCGTATAGAGAACGTCTGTTGCTTCCTATGTTGTTTGTATCAATTGGATAATACAAAGAAAAGTTTACACGCTCATCTAAAACCACTTTTTCCCAAGTCATTTTAGAGTACATAATGTCTCTATCATCTACATAACCGTATTCTAATGGTTTATCATTATCTACAGCTTTCTGTGCTTCTGTTCTAACGCCTATCTCTTGCGGAGTTTTCGCATTTAAAATATTTGCTTGCGAAAAACCTGTAGTTGTTAGTGCTACACTAAAAATGGTTAATAAAAAAGATCTATAATTCATCTTACAATAATTAATTTTAATTAATAATACTATAAAGTTGGTTTAGTTAGATAACTCTATAATAATTGGTGCTGCTGGCTTAATTCTTGGTCCATTACTACTTGATTTAATATCAAATATTTGAACATCAGAACCACGTTTTGCTTTACGTAAAGCAGACTTAGCTTGTGAGTTAAGTTTGTTACCTTGACAAGTAACACTTGGTGAACCAGGTACTTTAAATTTGAACGATGTTACTCTTAAAGGTAAATCGAAATCAAAATCTTCTAATACAGCTTCTACTCTACCAATTTCTACATTGTTTCTTGGTAAACCAAATTGTCCTGTTTTTCCAGCCATTTGACCAGAAGGCTTAGGGATATCCTTAATTCTAAATGTTTTTCTATCGGAAGCTGGAGTACCATCATCCAATTTAGCAGTAACATTAATAGTTACTTCTTTCCCTGTTGTAGGCACCATGTTATATTTACCTATTCCAGATCCTTTACTTAAACCTGCACCAGTTGCATTTACTTTATTGTCCGGCACTCCAGCAAAAGAAATAGTCATCGGGTTACTTACACCACGATAAACAACATTCATTTTGTCTGCAGATATAGTTGCAGAGTTTGGTCTTGGTACAACAACGTAGTTTGCGTTAACGATAGGGATTTCTAATTCCTTACCATTTTCAATAAAAGTAAATTTACCTTCTATTTGGTGTTCACCAACATTTCCAACGTTGAAATCTAAAGTAGCTGCTCCAGTGGAATCAATAGCTTTAGATAAATCTACTTCATTACCTTGAACACTTAATTTAGTAGGTGCAACATTTGCATACTTACCAATAACAACTCTACCTTGGAATTTCTCACCTGCAAAAAATGCGGATTTATCTGCCAATACGATTGCTTTGTAGTTATTTAATGTTGTCGCTTCTGAAACAATGTTTCCTAAGAAAAGGCTAAACATATCTGATTCTGTTACCTTAACATCATTTTGCATTGCTGTTAACTTCGTATAAGAAGCAATAGCTGGAAAACCTTGGTAGTTATATGCTAACCAATCAATCTTTTTTCCATCTTTATTAGGAACCTTTTCTGTACTGAATGTTTTACCGAAAGCTTGCGCTCTACCTCTATAACTTTCATCTTTAGCAAGAACATCATTAATAGCCTTTTTATAAGCATTAATATTATCCATTACTTCCTGACCTTTCTTTGTTAAACGATCTCCTGTAAACCAAGCTTCATCTAAGATGTCGGTTTTATCCATTGCTTCGAATGGTAACTTACCTTGCTCGTCTAGTTTATATTGACCAGTTTTTACTAGATCATTTTTTAAAGATTCAATATACTTGTAAAATTTATCTGAAGCGATTTTAACTTCCTGTGCTCTTGCAGCAGGCATTTTAAATTCTTCCGGATTTTCATCAGATTTAATTTCTAATTCTGCTAGTAACTTATCATTTCTTTCTGTTGTAGCTTCATTAGAATCAGCGAATTTCGCTTCCATTAACCCGAATGCCGAAAGTACCTCTTTAGACATATTCATAGCCATCATTGCGATGAATACTAAATACATCAAGTTAATCATTTTCTGCCTTGCGGATGCTTTTCCTCCTGCCATGTTTAATTAGTTTTTATTGGTTAATAAATATTAGTTAATAATACTAATTAGTTTTTGTTCATTGCAGAAAGCATTCCACCATATACTCCGTTTAAAGAAGATAAGTTTGAAGCTAAAGATTGCATTTGATCTTTTAATTTCGTTGCATTTTCAACAGCTTCCTCATTAATAGTCGCTTGTCTACTAGCACTATCCATTTGTACTTTATAAAGGCTATTTAAAGACTCCATTTGTGCAGCAGCTAAAGACATTTCTTCGCTATATTTCTTTTGTGCTTGAATTCCATCCACTGTTGGAGAGATTCCTTTAGCAGCACCTTCAAAATTCTTGATACTTGCTCCTAAACTTGCCATTAATTCTCCATCAATTTTAGCATCTTTTAATAAGTTGTCTAATTTTTTAGAAAGTAAACCTTCTGCATCTTTAGGCTCTTCTTTTAATTTTTTACCTCCTAATGAAGCACCTCCTGATAATTCAGGATACACTAAAGACCAGTCTAAATCACTTGATTGTCTTTCAAAAGCAGAATACGTAAATACTAAAGCTTCTACAATCATACCTAATGTTAGGATTTCAGAACCATAAGGCCAGTGCTGAATTTTAAATAAAGCTCCAACGATTACAATTGCTGCTCCTAATCCGTAGATCATATTAGTTACTGTGATTTTACCTTTTTGTGCCATAATTTTAGTTTTTAGTTAAGTATTGCTACTTTAGTTGGTTATTAAATTATTATTAATTGGTTATTAATCTTATCTAGCGTTCGCGGTTACATCTGTTCCCATATAATCTTGAACGGTTCTGAAGCCAATATAACTTCTTGCAGAATCTGCATATTCATAATCTCTAGAACTTACTTGTAAATAGTAGGCAACATCTTTCCAAGATCCACCTCTAACCACTTTACGTTGGTTATTTACATCATTAACACTAGGATTAATTGTAGAAACATACTCGTAAGAACCAGGATCGTAAGAAGCACTTACCCATTCCGATACGTTACCAGCCATGTTATATAAATTAAAGTCATTAGGGTCATACGATTTCGCTTCTACAGTGTATAAAGCTTGATCTGCTGCATAATCTCCTCTTAAAGGTTTAAAGTTTGCCATGAAACATCCTCTATCATTTTTAGCATACGGTCCACCCCAAGGGAAAGTTGCTCCTTGTAAGCCTCCTCTTGCTGCATATTCCCATTCTGCTTCCGATGGTAATCTATACTCATTTACAAAATGTTGCTTTTTTTCTTTTCTATATGCATTGTGGTATAAAGTTCTCCACTCACAAAATGCTTTTGCTTGTTTCCAAGAAATACCTACTACTGGATATTCTCCGTACGCATCATGCCAGAAATAATCATTGTGCATTGGTTCGTTATACGAATATGCAAAATCTCTAATCCAAGCGGTAGTATCTGGATAAATCTCTACAGCTTCTGTAATAATGAATTCAGATCTTTTTTTCCCTTTATTCTTCGCTTTTGCAGCTTTTTCAATATCCATGTATGTATATTGAAATTTGAATTTTTTAACATCCCAAGTACGTTGTCCGTTATAAGACTCCTCTATAGGTAAATACATGGTATCCATTACTTCGACATAGTATTCATCTGGATATTCTGAAGTGTCAAAAAGTAAATCTACATCGTGATTTAATTTTCTTCCTTCGTAACCAGTTTCACCCATTCCGCTGTAATTGTCATACATGTATTGCTCGTAAGCATTCATGTTTTCTGGATCTGCATCTTTAAATGCAAAATCACCAATACCACCATCACCAGGAGTTGCTCCTACTTCATCGGCTAGTATAGCAAGTTTTGTTCTAATGGTAGAGTCTCTAACCCATTGTACAAACTTACGATACTCACTATTTGTGATTTCCGTTGCATCCATATAGAACGACCTTACTGTAACCGTTTTAGTTGGTGCATCTTGAATCCCAGCTAAATCATCATCTGATTTACCCATAATAAATGCTCCTCCAGGAATTAATTCCATACCATAAGGTTTTTCTGGATGCCATTTTTTTCCTTTAACACCTACTAGTTGACCTCTGTCTCCAGAACCACAACTTGTAAGGAATGCTAAAACTACTGTTAATAAAAGAAAATTCTTCATATTTATTGAATACTCGAGGTTAATTATTCTATGCTCAAAATTTAAGAGCGTAAACATATTTATATATTTTTTAAAAAACAACTTTTTTGTCATAAAAAAATACTGTTCGTCGTAAAAATAAAACATTTAAACGACAAAACTATTATTTTATTTCGTTATTTAATCTATACGCAATTCTTTTGAAAGGCTTTGTACCATCGCTCTGGTATAATATTGTTGCAAGCATCTACATAATCTTGATGCATGCATGGTAATAACGTATGTCTTTTTAATTTATTATTCACTTCGTTTAAAAAAGGTATTTCAATCCACCATCTACCTGTTTTTATACTTTTATAAAAAACTAAATCTTGATCTTCTATAAGTGTAATAAACTTTTGATAATTATTTTCATCTTTAAAATCATCATCTTTTACTCTATAATTTACACCTTCTATAAAATACCAGATAATTTGAGAGATAAGCATAGCGCTTATTTCATCGTCTTTAGAGGGCTTATATTCCCAAAGACCAAAAGAAGTTACTTTATTACTTATTCCTGCGTAACGTGAGATGGCACAGACTTCTTTACCGTCTAAACCATTTGGGGATACTCTTTGATTTAAACTAACTTCGGAAGACTTTATAGCGCCTAAATCTATACTTACAATATTTGCATCTCGCATTATAGGTTCTACTACGGTAATATCATTAGATACTTCACCCAAACGATATGCATCGAAATACAGTTTTTCCATTAAATCTATTTCTTCTTGCGAATTGAAATAGGTTTGATAACCAATTGCCGAATAATTAAATAAATTGAATGGCTGATCTAATATTATTTTACCAACAAAACTTTTATTTTTAATTGGTTTAGCAGAATCTCCTAAATCAAATTTAGAATCTACATTAACAATATTAACCATTGGTATAATATCATCGTACGCACGATAATTAGCGTAGGTTAGATCTTGACTTCCTCCAATGATAATTGGTATAATTCCTTTTTCGACTAAAATAGTAATGGTAGTCTTTAAAGCGAAGTATGTATCTTCAACAGATTCTCCTTTATTAATATCACCTAAATCGGCAATACTGGTATTCCAACTACCAGGAAAAAGTGCATAGAAGGATTTGCGAATTTCGTTTAAGTTGAAATCTTCGCCAATATAGTCTACATCATTTCTAGTTTCCAGCACTCCTAATATAGCAAGACGTACTCCATCTAACTCCGGAATACCTTCTTGTTTAGAATGTATTTTTAATTTTCTACCTAAAGCCTGTACTGGCAATAATTCATTATGCGCTAAAACTAAATCGGAAACTGGTGAAAGAAAATCAAAATTCATGTACTATCTATTTCTTTTTAGTTGTCGTTTTTTTCTTTGCTGGTGCCTTTTTCTTTGCAGGAGCTTTTTTCTTAGCTACTTTCTTTTTAGGCGCATTTTTTTCAATGATTCCTTGTACTTCTTCTAAAGTTAAAGCTGGAGCATCTGTAGTTTTTGGTAATTCAATTTTCACTTTACCTTGTAATATATTGAATCTTCCCCAACGTGCTTTTTCAACACGAATACCTTCATCTTCCCAATTATGAATAACCTTATCGATTTCTTTTTGAATCTTTGTTTCAATTAATTCTACAATATCCGCATCCGATAAATCATCCCAATCGTACTTTTTGTTCACGTTAATAAACATATCGTTCCATTTTATAAATGGACCAAAACGACCTTTTCCTTTTTGCACTGGTAAATCTTGATAATGATAAATTGGCGCGTCTGCTTTTTGTTTTTCTTTAATTAAAACAATAGCATCATCCAACTCTACCGTTAATGGATCTGTTCCTTTTGGTAACGACACATATGCTGTTCCAAACTTCACATAAGGACCAAAACGACCATTATTAACTTGTATCTCTTCGTCTTCGTACGTTCCTAAATTTTTAGGAAGCTGAAACAAGTCCATCGCTTCCTCAAAACTAATAGTTCCTAATTGTTGATCCGGACTTAAACTAGCATAGGTTGGTGTTTCTTCATCGTCTGGCTCTCCCAATTGCACCATTGGTCCAAATTTACCCAAACGGACACTAACACGTTTTCCCGTCTTTGGATCTTTTCCTAAAATACGTTCTCCAGATTCTCTTTCAGCATTTTCTTGTACGTCTTCTACTTTTGGATGAAACGTTTTATAAAAAGATTTCATCATCTTTTTCCAATCCTTCTTTCCTTCTGCTATATCATCAAACTGACTTTCTACTTTAGCTGTAAAATTATAATCTAAAATACTTTCAAAATGATTGACTAAAAAATCAGTAACAATCATACCAATATCTGTTGGTACTAATTTTCCTTTATCCGACCCTACTTTCTCGGTAAGAATTGCATCTTTCACGTTTCCGCTACTTAATGTTAACTGCGTATAATCGCGTGCTACGCCATCAACCGCTCCTTTCTCCACGTAATTTCTATTTTGTATTGTAGAAATAGTTGGTGCATATGTAGATGGTCTACCAATACCAAGTTCTTCTAACTTCTTCACTAAAGAAGCTTCGGTATATCTTGCTGGTGGTCTTGTATAACGTTCTGTTGCGGTAATGTAATTATTTAAAAGCGCCTCGTTTACTTTCATTGCAGGAAGCATTCCATCTTGCTCTACATCTTCATCATCTGTTCCTTCTAAGTATACTTTTAAAAACCCTTCAAATTTAATAACCTCTCCATTTGCTGTAAAGGTTTCTTTATTTGTGGATGATTCGATTCTAACATTGGTACGCTCTAATTGTGCTTCACTCATTTGTGATGCAATAGCACGTTTCCAAATCAAATCGTATAATCGTGCTTGATCTCTATCAATAGCAACAGAATGTGTTGCAAAATTTGTAGGGCGAATCGCCTCATGCGCTTCTTGAGCACCTTTAGACTTCCCTTTATAATTTCTTGGTTTGCTATATTTTTCACCATAAGCAGATTCTATTTCTGCTTGCGCGCCATTTTTTGCTTCGTCAGATAAGTTTACACTATCTGTTCTCATATACGTAATTAAACCAGCTTCATAAAGGCGTTGTGCCATATTCATGGTTTTACTAACGGAAAAATATAATTTTCTTGCTGCTTCTTGTTGTAATGTAGAAGTTGTAAAAGGTGCTGCTGGTGATTTTTTTGCAGGTTTTTTCTGAAGATCGGAAACCTTAAAATTGGCATCCGCATTACTTTCTAAAAACGCATAGGCTTCTTTTTTTGTTGCAAAATTCTTAGGAAGCTTTGCCTTAAAAGACTGCCCCGCTTCATTAGAAAATTCTGCATCAATTCTATACGATGCTTCTGCTGTAAAGTTTGTAATCTCTCTTTCTTTTTCAACAATTAGACGAACAGACACCGATTGCACACGTCCTGCCGATAGACCTCCTTTTACTTTTCGCCATAAAACTGGAGAAAGTTCATACCCTACAATTCTATCTAAAACCCTTCTTGCTTGTTGTGCATCTACTAGATGGTAATCTATATCTCTAGGATTTTCTATTGCTTTTTTAATCGCAGTTTTAGTAATCTCATGAAAAACAATACGTTTTGTTTTCTCTTTATCTAGTTTTAGCGTTTCTGCTAAATGCCATGCAATAGCCTCTCCTTCCCTATCTTCATCACTAGCTAGCCAAACCATGTCTGCTTTTTTAGCTAAATCTTTCAGTTTTTTTACAACTGCTTTTTTATCTTTAGATACTTCATATTTAGGATCAAAATCACCTTCTACATCTACTCCTAATTCCTTAGAAGGTAAATCTGCAATATGCCCAAAACTAGACTCTACTTTAAAATCTTTTCCAAGAAATTTTTCAATAGTTTTTGCTTTTGCAGGTGACTCTACTATAACTAAATTCTTCGCCATATTTCTATTTTTTCAGAGTGCAAAGGTATGTGAAAAAAATTTCACGTTCCTAATTTATTCTTTCACGGGGCATTAATTCCATAAAATTAGACATAAAAAAAGCCTGAATTAACAGGCTTTCTCACAATATAAACTATATTTTAAATATTTTCAATTTGCTTATTTTCTTCTTCAGAATCAAAACCAATAGACTCCTTATATATATAGTACGCAGGAATATATGCAAAAGATGCGGTTACAAAAACACCAACAAAACACATAATCATACCTACTATAGATGCTAGAATAGAACTTACAAGGATAAGTCCAAAAGAAATTAGCCATTTTTTATTTCCTAAAGCAAAACCAGATTTTATAATCTCAGAAACAGATTGCTCCGGATTAAAAGCAAAAATCACATTCATTAACGTCACTGGAACTATCACATAAAACAATGGTAAATAGCATAAAATTGTTGCCACAAAAGAGATTCCGAAAGCGGCAAGTGATAATTTCACCAATTTACCTAAATATGGTTTTTTCAAATAAAAGAAATAATCATCGGAACCTATTTCATTTAAATCTTTCATTTTACAAATTCTGTAAAAACTAGCACGCATACCAAAACCTATTACAGTTGCTACGATACAGAAAACTATTAATATCAAGAAAAAAGGTATCATTAGCATAAAGCTAGCATCTCCTCCTGACCCAAAAGAATTTGGATCCATCATTCCTGCTCCAAGTAAAGGCAAGTACATAAGTAAATAAAAAGGAAGTATTATTAACATCGTTAACAACATCATTACCAGCCCTTGTACCCAAACTTTCTTAAAAAGTTCTATACTTTTATTAAAAATATCGCCAAAATCTAATTGTTTAGCATGTTGCACTCTTTTTTCAAATTCTTGAAATGTCATTATTTAGTATTTTTGATTAGTGCTTCAAAAGTAGGAAATTATTAACAAACCCTTTAAAAATTTACACACTGTCACTTTGTCACTGTATTTAAAATAATTGTACCTTTGCATACTTATTGACCAAGATTATAAATAATGAAATTTCTGCTGAAGTTTATCTGAAGCAAAGTAGAAAGACAAAAAGTAAGTTACCTGCATTAGCAGGCATTAATATGGAAAAGACTATAGACGAAAACAAACAAGGAGAAAACCTTGTTATAGAAAATAAAGAAGGAAACAAACGCAAGCTTTTTATTGAAAGTTACGGTTGCGCTATGAATTTTAGTGATAGTGAAATTGTAGCTTCTATTCTATCTAATCAAGGATTTAACACCACGCAAAACCTAGAAGATGCCGATTTAGTTTTGGTAAACACCTGTTCTATCCGTGATAAAGCAGAACAAACGGTTAGAAAACGTTTAGAAAAATACAATAAAGTTAAAAGAACAGTAAACCCTAATATGAAGGTTGGTGTTTTGGGTTGTATGGCCGAGCGTTTAAAAAGTAAGTTTCTAGAGGAGGAAAAAATTGTAGACCTTGTTGTTGGTCCGGATGCTTATAAAGATTTACCAAACCTACTTGCAGAAGTAGATGATGGTAGAGATGCTATAAACGTGATCTTATCTAAAGAAGAAACGTATGGAGACATTTCTCCTGTACGTTTAAATTCTAACGGAGTTACCGCTTTTGTTTCTATTACACGTGGCTGTGATAATATGTGTACTTTTTGCGTCGTTCCTTTTACAAGAGGAAGAGAAAGAAGCCGTGATCACCAGAGTATTATTGAAGAAGTAAATGACCTTTGGAGCAGAGGTTATAAAGAAATTACTTTATTAGGACAGAATGTAGATAGCTACCTTTGGTATGGTGGAGGTTTAAAAAAGGATTTTGTTAAGGCGACAGATATGCAAAAGGCAACTGCTGTAAATTTCGCAAAGCTTTTAGAATTATGTGCACAAGCACAACCAAAAATGCGAATTCGTTTTTCTACTTCTAATCCGCAAGACATGACGTTAGACGTTGTGGAAACGATGTCTAAATACGAAAACATTTGCAACTACATTCATTTACCTGTTCAAAGTGGGAGCGACAGGATTTTAAAGGAAATGAACAGACAACATACGCGTCAAGAGTATATGGATCTTATAGATAATATTAAACGAATTCTTCCAGAATGCACGATTAGCCAAGATATGATAACTGGTTTCCCTACAGAAACAGAAGAAGATCACCAAGACACTTTAAGCTTAATGCAACATGTAAGATATGCTTTTGGTTATATGTTTGCGTATTCGGAAAGACCAGGAACTATGGCTGAACGTAAATTGGAAGATGATATACCTTTAGAAGTTAAGAAAAGACGTTTACAAGAAGTTATCGATTTACAATTAGCACATAGTTTAGAGAAAACACAATCTTTTATGGGTAAAACAGTAGAAGTTTTAATTGAAAAAGAAGCTAGAAAAGGAGATCAAGATTGGTCTGGAAGAACCGATCAAAACCTACTTTGTGTGTTCCCAAAAGAAAATTATAAAGTTGGTGAGTTTGTAAACGTAAAGATTACTCGAGTTACTAAAACCACTTTAATTGGTGAACCTTTAGGTTTGAGCGCTAATAATTAATAAACTCTTTCCTTTTTTTTAAGGGAAAGCGTCTTCAATTCGGCAAAAAAAATTAAAGACGGAAGAATATAAATATTAAATAAAAGATCCCTGCCTTCGCAGGAAGTAAAATATGGAGTCTATTCAATCAATAAAACAACGTTTCGGTATCATTGGTAACGACCCAACACTAAATCGTGCCATTGAAAAAGCCATACAAGTAGCACCAACAGATATTTCGGTTTTAGTAACTGGAGAATCTGGAGTTGGTAAAGAGAGTATTCCTAAAATAATACATTCGCTTTCCCACAGAAAGCATGGTAAATATATTGCTGTAAACTGTGGTGCTATTCCAGAAGGAACTATAGACTCCGAGCTTTTCGGACATGAAAAAGGCGCTTTTACAGGAGCAACAGCAACTAGAAATGGGTATTTTGAAGTCGCAGATGGTGGAACCATCTTTTTAGATGAAGTTGGAGAACTACCATTAACCACACAAGTACGTTTACTTCGTGTTCTTGAAAATGGAGAATTCCTAAAAGTAGGTTCTAGTAAAGTTCAAAAAACAGATGTACGTATTGTGGCTGCAACAAACGTAAATATGTTTGATGCTATAAAAAAAGAAAAATTTAGAGAAGATTTATATTACCGATTAAGTACGGTAGAAATTCATCTTCCTGCACTTCGTGAACGTAAAGAAGACATACATTTATTGTTTAGAAAATTTGCTAGTGACTTTGCATTGAAATACAAAATGCCAACCATTAAATTAACAGACGATGCGATACCAGTATTATTAAAATTTAGATGGTCTGGAAACATTAGGCAATTAAGAAATGTAGCAGAACAAGTTTCGGTATTAGAACAAAACAGAACTATCGATGCTGTAAAACTGCAAGAATATTTACCAACAGGAAGCACGAACCTACCTGCTGTAATTAAAAACACCAAAGCAGATAGTGACTTTAGTAATGAGCGTGAAATTTTGTACAAGGTTTTATTTGATATGAAAGCCGATTTAAACGATCTTAAAAAACTTACCATGGAACTCATGAAAAATGGTAACGATGCAGAAGTTCAAGAAAAAAACGAAGGCTTAATACAGAAAATATATGGAGATGAAGAAGATGCCGATTTTGAAGATGCTAAAGAAGATTTAAAATTATTATCTATTCCGCAAAACGCAAACCCAGAAACGCTCCAAGACGCTACAGATAAATATCACTTTGCAGAAGAAATTGAGGAAGAAGAAACACTTTCCTTACACGATAAAGAATTAGAGTTAATTAAGAAGTCTTTAGAACGTCACCAAGGAAAACGCAAGTTAGCAGCAGCAGAGCTTGGCATTAGTGAGCGTACTTTATACCGAAAGATTAAGCAATTTGATTTGTAACAAAACTTTATGAAAATCAAAGTTTTAAAAAGTTATTTTTGAGGTAATTTTAGAAGAAATGAAAGCAGTAGAAATATTTTTAATAAGAAAAACGTTTAGTCGTAATAGTTCGGAAGCAATAAGGCAAGAAGCAGAAGACCTTATAAACGAGAAACATTACGAAGGCTATAGACTTATTAATGCAGATTTTGACGTAGCAGATAATGCTGGTTACATTTACGCCTACATCACTATGAAAAAACCTAACACCTATTAATAACATTAATTATTATCTGAACCGGTTTCAGTATCTCATTCCAAATAAATGAAAAACATAAAACACCTTTTTCTTTTACTAATAGCAACCACTTTTTTTACCTGTGGGCCATATTCTTTTACAGGAGCATCTATTGCATCTAATGTAAAAACATTTCAGGTAAATTATTTTCAAAATAATGCTATTCTAGTAGAACCAGGTTTAAATAGAGATTTCACCATCGCTTTACAAGATTTAATAACCAATCAAACTAATTTAAGTTTAGTAAACTCTAATGCCGATTTGGTTTACGAAGGCGAAATTGTAGAATATAGAATTTCACCAACTACAGCAACATCCGCAAATACTGCCGCGCAAAACCGTTTAACTATTGGTATAAATGTGCGCTTTTTCAATAAGAAAAACGAAGAAGACGATTTTGAACAACGCTTCTCTTTCTATTATGATTATGGAGGAAGTGAGCAACTTGTAGGGTCGATAAAAACGACGGCTTTCGAAGAGATTTTTGAACGTTTAACACAAGATATTTTTAATGCTTCACTAGCAAAGTGGTAGTAAAAAGTATACCGTAAGCAGTCGCAATTTTCAATAAAAAAAATAATTAAATTTGGCTTAGCCAATGAATAATACAGACTTCACCTATTTATTACAACATCCTCAAAAAGTTACGGCTTTGCAAACCGAAGCCTTAAAAACGGTTGTGGATGCTTTTCCGTATTGTCAATCTGCAAGAGCTATTTACTTAAAAGGTTTAAAGAATAAAGAAAGTTTCAACTATAATCAAGAACTTAAAAAAACGGCAAGCTATACTACAGATAGAAGTATTCTGTTCGATTATATTACTTCGAAAAAGTTTCTTCAAAATAAAATATCGCAACACATAAAACAAAATAGCGAACATGTCAAAGATATCACGGTAGATGTAGAAGACATTTCGGTAAACAAAAACGTGACGATTGATGATGCTTTAAGACAGCAAATAAAAGATACCACTGGCGTTTTAGATCCAGAGTTATTTCAACCAAAAATAGAACGTTCCAAAATTGCAAACTTTAGTTTAGATATTTCTAAAAAGGTGGAAGATACAGAAGAAAGTATCCCTTCAGAAACCATTTCTGCAAACCAAATTTTAAACATTGGTAAGCCATTAGAGTTTGAAAACACAGAAACACATTCGTTTAACGAATGGTTAAAACTAGCAAACTTCACTCCTATTCAACGCGAAGAAGAACAGGAAACATCAGAAGAAATAAAAACAAAAAGAGAGAAAAAGTTTGATCTTATAGAAAAATTTATAACAAAAAACCCAAAGCTAAAACCAAAGAAAACAGCTAAAGCAAATATCAATATTGCCGAAGCCCAAATGATACAGCCAGAGGCACTAATGACAGAAACTTTGGCGCGTATTTATGTAGAACAAAAAAATTACAAAAAGGCATTACAATCTTATAAAATATTAAGTTTGAAATATCCAGAAAAAAGTGGTTTCTTTGCAGACCAAATTAAGGCAGTAAAACAATTACAAGAACAAAATAATAAAGAATAACAACATGTTTACAGTATTTTTAATCTTAATAGTAGTGGTAGCATTTTTGCTAGTTGTAGTAATAATGGTACAAAACCCAAAAGGAGGCGGATTATCATCATCATTTGGTGGTGGAGGAACGCAACAGTTAGGTGGTGTTCAAAAAACAACCGACTTTTTAGACAAAAGCACATGGACGCTTGCAACTATTTTAATTGTATTAATTTTAGTTTCTAACGTTGCAATTAACAGCGGTACAACAACTACAGAATCTAAAGCTTTAGATACTGACAATATTGTACAACCAGTAGAAGTACCAACTGCTCCCGCACAAACAGAAGATACTCCTGAGTAATCACCTGTTTTAAAAAATATTCAAGATGCCAACTTTTAAAAGTTGGCATTTTTTTTTGTCCAAAATCTACTTTTCAAGTTTATAATATGAAGACATTCGGCAACTTTGTCAGTCCTACTCTATTGGCACATTTTTAGCTTCCTATAAAAGCATAAAAACTATTATAAATAAATAAAACATATACCATGAGTAAAGTAAACATCAAACCACTTGCAGATCGCGTTTTAGTAGAACCACTTCCTGCAGAAACACAGACAGCATCTGGTTTATTTATTCCAGATTCAGCTCAAGAAAAACAACACAAAGGTACCGTTATAGCAATAGGTACAGGTAAAAAAGATGAACCTCTTACGGTAAAAGTTGGAGATACTGTTCTTTACGGAAAATATTCTGGAAACGAATTAAAATTAGATGGTCACGACTATTTAATGATGCGTGAAGAAGATATCATGGCGATCATATAAATAGCTTTTGGTTTTTGGCTGTTAGCCTTTAGCCAGTTACAATTAAAAATTTATTAAAAACAGATAAACCTTTTAGTTAAAAGCCAAGTGCTAATAGCTAATAGTTAAAAACATTAAGATGGCAAAAGACATAAAATTTGATATTGATGCACGCGACGGTTTAAAACGTGGTGTAGATGCATTAGCAAACGCAGTAAAAGTAACACTTGGTCCTAAAGGACGTAACGTAATTATTAGTAGAAGCTTTGGTGCTCCTCAAGTAACTAAAGATGGTGTAACCGTTGCAAAAGAGATCGAGTTAGAAGATCCTCTTGAAAATATGGGAGCGCAAATGGTAAAAGAAGTTGCAAGTAAAACCAATGACCTTGCAGGTGATGGTACTACTACAGCAACTGTTCTTGCACAAGCAATTGTAAAAGAAGGTTTAAAAAATGTTGCTGCTGGCGCAAATCCTATGGATTTAAAACGTGGTATTGACAAAGCAGTAGCTGCAATAGTTGAAGACTTAGAAAAACAAACGCAAAAAGTTGGAAACTCTTCCGATAAAATAAAACAAGTAGCATCTATTTCTGCAAATAACGATGACGTTATTGGAGATTTAATCGCTATGGCTTTTGGTAAAGTTGGTAAAGAAGGTGTTATTACTGTAGAAGAAGCTAAAGGAACAGATACGTACGTAGATGTTGTAGAAGGTATGCAGTTTGATAGAGGTTATTTATCTCCTTATTTTGTTACAGATAGTGACAAAATGATTACCGATTTAGAAAATCCTTACATTTTATTGTATGATAAAAAAGTATCTACAATGAAGGATTTACTTCCTATTTTAGAACCTGTAGCGCAATCTGGAAAACCATTATTAATTATTGCAGAAGATGTAGATGGTGAAGCACTTGCAACTTTAGTAGTAAACAAATTACGTGGTTCTCTAAAAATTGCCGCTGTAAAAGCACCAGGATTTGGTGACAGACGTAAAGCAATGTTAGAAGATATCGCAATCTTAACTGGTGGTACTGTAATTTCTGAAGAAAGAGGATTTACTTTAGAACATGCTACTTTAGATATGTTAGGTACTGCAGAACGTATTACTATTGATAAAGACAACACGACTGTTATTAATGGTGCTGGAGAAAAGAGCATGATTAAAAATAGAGTGAATCAAATCAAATCGCAAATTGAATCTACAACTAGTGATTATGATAAAGAAAAACTACAAGAGCGTTTAGCTAAACTTGCTGGTGGAGTTGCCGTACTTTATGTTGGTGCTGCTAGTGAAGTAGAAATGAAAGAAAAGAAAGACAGAGTAGATGATGCTTTACATGCTACACGTGCTGCAGTAGAAGAAGGTATTGTTGCTGGTGGTGGTGTTGCTCTTGTTCGTGCTAAAAAAGTATTAGAAAATATTACTACAGAAAACTTAGACGAAACTACAGGAGTTCAAATTGTAAACAGAGCTATTGAAGCTCCTTTACGTACCATCATTGAAAATGCTGGTGGTGAAGGAAGTGTTGTTCTAAACAAAGTGTTAGAAGGTAAAAAAGACTTTGGTTACGATGCTAAAACAGACACGTACGTAGATATGCTGAAAGCAGGAATTATCGATCCTAAAAAAGTAACTAGAATTGCATTAGAAAATGCTGCTTCTGTTGCCGGAATGATTTTAACTACAGAATGTGCTTTAATTGATATTAAAGAAGATGCTCCAGGTGGTATGCCAGGAGGAATGGGTGGCGGTATGCCAGGAATGATGTAGCAGCGAGTCGCTGCTGACAGGTCATGCACTCTTATGCATAATAAGAAGAGCACTTCTGTTCATCATCGATCCATGCAAATTAAAAAAAAACGCTTCTAGATGTTTCTAGGAGCGTTTTTTGATTTTAAAAGATACATGTATTTTTAATTCTCAGAAGTTCACCGACCTAAGTTTACACTTAATAACTGGTAGTATTAATAAGAAAGAACAAAAGACTAAAAATCAAAAACCGAAGTCAATAGACTTCGGTTTTAAAATATAGAAAATTATTACGCATTAAAAGAAGTAGCCAATGGAAAATTGAAACACACTATTTTTAATTTCATTTGTTGTTTTACTGTGATTACCTGTAACCGAGAACTCTGTTAATCCTAAATTATATCGCATTCCAAAATTAAGTCCATTATCTAGTTTATAACCTAGACCAAAATTCACACCAAAATCAATATTGTTATCCCGGTTTTTTAATTTTTCACCTCCTTCTCTTGCATTGAGCAAAAATCCAATTTGCGGTCCAGCTTCTAGACTTATTCGTTTTGCTACATAGTATTTTGCCATTAACGGAACATTTAAATAATGTAAATCAATTATTCCTCCATCGCTAAATCCTTGTCCAGAATACATTAATTCAGGTTGTAAAGAGAATTTTTCTGAAATGAATATTTCCGCCATACCTCCAAAATGAAAAGCCGTTATAGGTTCTAGCTGAGAACTTTCAACTCCAGTTACCGAAGCAAAGTTCAAACCTCCTTTAACTCCAAATTTAACGTCTTGTGCGTTAACATGTGCTAATCCTAAAATAGAGATAGCAGTGACTAGTAATAGTTTTTTCATGGTTTTAAGTTTTTATGATATAAATTAAATGATTTTTGCATCTATAGAACTATAGTTTACAATAGTATTAACATTTTAACCGTTATTAACAGAATAATTTCTTAAACAATATTTAATTCAACCTAACACCATCATATAAAACGACTTAAGCTTGTTTTTTTTTTCAAAATCACGCGATTAAACTTCAATTAAACCAAACCGCATACTTCTGTCTGCGCAATTCTAAAGCTAGCGTTTCTTCCATTTTTAAAGCTTCTGCTCTAGTTGTAATTGGATCGATGTGATTGTATAAACTCGGACGAAGATAAAGTCCGTATTTCTCAACAATGTTAGAAGACAACTTATGTCCTTTCTTATTTCTATGCCCTGTTTTATGTTGCAGAAAACGTTCTTTAGGCGTTTTGCTCGTCATACCAACATACAAGCATTGCAAAACGCCATTAAATTGCGGATTTGCATTTCTAAACTTGGTGTTTTCAGTAAACACACGTTTAGATAATTCGATGACATAAATTCTATAGGGCATCTGGTAAAAATAAAAAAGCCTGAATATTAATTCAGGCTTTTTTACTATTTTCTTATTCTCTTGTTATTCTCTCGTTATTCTTTATGATCGTCTTTCACTTCTTCATCGCGATACTCACAACAAGGATGCACCGTTGCATACGCT
>NZ_JBSHNU010000159.1:0-2563 GCF_053601555.1 Lacinutrix sp. MEBiC02595
TGGGTTGGTACAATTATTCCTCAAAATCCAGTATTCCAATTCAAGTTTATTGCAAACTCTGTAATTTACAATGGGCTAATTGCAATGAACAAGGGAAGTTCCAGAAGTCTGGGATTATTAAACATAACGTGTTTGTATATGATTAGTGGCGTGTTTCAGCACCTAATTTAGCAAATAAAAACGGAATAGAAAATCTGCAAAGATTTTCGTAAGCAAGCTAAAACTAGCCATTAATTATATACGGTGTTGGCGTTAGTTGTTTTTTTTCATTAATGTTTCTATTATTCCTTTCATACGTATTTTTCTCCATAATAAATAAAGTACAAAACTTATAAGTACAGTAAAAACGATAATTAAATTTATAATTCCAATTTGTGCGATATATAGGCAAAAATGTAAGATTCCAACTCTCATATTCCTTAATTCAAAATTTTCGCCATTCGAAATTCCGATTGCAAAGTACAATGAGCAAAAAAAGAAGAATAAAAGAAGGACAATTATGATATAATGACCTTTAGCGTATTCAATATTCGTTGGTAACTCCTTTTTGTATTTAAATTCAGTTAAGTTTTGATTTATATATTTTACAATTTCGGATTTTATATTTTCATTATCCAAATATAATTTTGTTGTAGAGTATTTACTAAAAAATATTTTTATATAATTCGTGTTTTCTATATTCTCGATTTTATTGACTTCTCCAAGTGAAATAATATCGAAATGCTTTGGTACTTCAATTGATTCATTAAATTCAAGTTCAGACGTTCCAAAGTATATGTTTTCATTTCTAATAATGACAATATCATTAGAATCAGGAATCTGCCAATATTTATTCATAATTTGAGTTTTTTTCTCAATTAATGCCAACGTGTTTGTATATGGTTTGTTGCGTGGTTAAGAACGTAATTTAGCAAATAAAAACCGAATAGAAAATCCGCGAGGGTTTTCGTAAACAGGCTAGAACCAGCAATAAATTATATACGGTGTTAGCATTAGTTATTTATCATTGCCTTTAAAAACTCTAATTCTTTTCCATTTGGTAAATGAAGTATTGTCATTTCTCCATTTTCTTTTAACATTGTTTGAGTTAAGTATTTAGGTAATTTATGGTCAATCGAATTTACGTAAAAGATGAATTGAATACTATCTATTAAAAAAATATAGCCATTAAGGCCATTTTTGTATTTTACTCTTTTAGGTTGTCCAATTAAATTTTTAAAACTATTTTTTGTTCGCATAAATGATGTCATCATTATAGGATATTCGGATTCTTTTGGAATAATATTTTCATAAATTATTTTTCTTAACCTTTCTTCGTGTTTATCTCCTAATTGTACATTTTTAAAAGATTTTCTATCAGTAATTGAAGCTCTCCATAAGATAGAAAGTAAAAAAAGTTTCATTTTACCATAATCTATATTTTTACAAATAGAATATTCTGTATCATTATTAGGGATTTTGTAATTTTTACAAATCGGTGCAATTTTAGGGTCAATGTTTTTTCCATACATTGATTTCATTGCATACTTTTCATAATTAGCTCCAATAATTCTATTGTCACAATCTTCACAGAGTATATTTTTATCAAAATCTCCTGTCTGAATTTTTTTTGACCTACTTTCTTTTTTAGCAAAATTATAAGTAACCTCATAAAAAATGTTTTTATCATCTTCGGCTTTCATTCCTGAATATAAGAAATCAGGAATGATGTGAGCTTTAATTAATTTCTTATCTTTTAAACAGAGACGGCATTTTCCCATAATTAATGCTAACGTGTTTGTGTATGGAAAGTTGCGTTTTTGTAGGCGAGGATTTTCCAAAGGAAAATCAGACGTAACAAAAGTGCAACCAACTTTATTTAAGCACTAATGTAGCAATTTTTTATACACGATGTTGTACACCGTATTTTATTCTTTTATTGCTTTTTCAGCTCTTCCTATAACTGATTCAGCTAATTCGTACATTGAACAACTTGCTTCGCTCAAATTTCGTTTTCCAATTCGTTTAATTTCCGCCTCGTCATTTTCCCAATCAAAAATATTAAGTGTTTCTCGATAAACTTCGTTCAGTTCTTTGTAATTGATTTCTCCATTTTCAAAACCAAAGTTTTCCTCCGTTTCTATTATCTTAATAGGGATTCCGTTATTCAGATAAATAATTGTCTTTATTCGACCATAAGAAAGTCCGATTTCCTCAACTATTTTACAAATTCGTTTTTCATTCCGCCAAACTTTTAAAATTCCGCCACCATCTGTAGTAATTCCAGTCAGTTCCATCCAATCAAATTCAGTTTCCTCAAGAGTAGAATCCGACTCTATAGATTTCACTTCGTTATTAATTCGGTCAAGATTATTTTCTTGTCCAAATGTTGAAAATCCGATTAATGTAAATATGATTACGAATGCTTTTCTCATATGGTGTACAACGTGTTTGTATATGCTTTGTTGCGTGATTAAGCAACTAAGTTAGTAAATAAAAACGGAATAGAAAATCCGCGAGGATTTTCGTAAACAAGCTAGAACTAGCAATAAAATATATACGGTGTTATGCACTGGTTTTATTA
>NZ_JBSHNU010000160.1:0-3734 GCF_053601555.1 Lacinutrix sp. MEBiC02595
AGCGTATGCAACGGTGCATCCTTGTTGTGAGTATCGCGATGAAGAAGTGAAAGACGATCATAAAGAATAACGAGAGAATAACAAGAGAATAAGAAAATAGTAAAAAAGCCTGAATTAATATTCAGGCTTTTTTATTTTTACATATGCCATATAGAATTTACGTCATCGAATTATCTAAACGTGTGTTTACTGAAAACACCAAGTTTAGAAATGCAAATCCGCAATTTAATGGCGTTTTGCAATGCTTGTATGTTGGTATGACTAGTAAAACACCAAAAGAACGTTTTCTACAACATAAAACAGGCTACAGAAATAAGAAAGGTTATAAGCTGTCTTCTAATATTGTTGAGAAATACGGACTCTATCTTCGTCCGAGTTTATACAATCACATCGATCCAATTCCAACTAGAGCAGAAGCTTTAAAAATGGAAGAAACGCTAGCTTTAGAATTGCGCAGACAGAAGTATGCGGTTTTGTTTAATTAATTAGAAGGGTTATGTTTTATTAAATAAAATTATATTAGCTGTTTATAAGTAACAATTCAAATTATAGAATGATTAAATCTTTACCATTTAAACTTTTTTTACTACTTTTTATTCTTTCTAGCTTTTATGCAACAGCACAGATTACTCTAACGCATAATTCTTGTGAGGTTGTTAGAACAAATATACATTCTTGCACATCAGCTACTATTTATTGGTCAAGAACATTTACACTTCAAGATTTTGGGATTGGTTTAAACGATGAATTTATTATTACTACAGGGCAAGTGGCTGTAGTTAATACTTCTTGGAGACCTACTGCTAGATTTAGAATTTATGCAATAGATAATGGCTTTCCTTCTACTTTTTTAGAGTCAAACCTAATTGGAATAAGTCAAGAAATATACTTACCATGGTATGTTTCACTCATTCCAGAGATAGTTACATTAGATTTTAATACTCCTATAGTTGTTCCAGCTGGAACGGAGCGTATCTTAGTTGAAGTAGAAAAAGGAGGTGATGTAAATTCGAGTGCAGTAGCTTTTATAGCGGGATCTATTTATGATAATGATTTTTCATGGCAAAGAAGGTGTATAACTGGAGGAGCAACACCAGTTAATGGATTTGTAACAGCAACAGACATGGGGCGTCCAGATGCAAATTTTTATATTAATGTAAGTGGAGTTCGAAATAATATTATTTCTCCCTTCTCTCTAAATTACACAAATGATTGTAGTCAAACACTCAAAGAATTCTATTTAAACAACACAAATAATATAGCTTCTGTTATTTGGAATTTTGGAGATCCAGCATCAGGAGTAAACAATACTTCAAATCTCACTTTGCCTTTACATGACTTTTCAGCATCAGGGCAATATTCTATTGCCGCAAACATTATACAAAACGATGGATCTGCTTATGTTATTAATGAAACAATATCTGTAGCCGAACCTCCAATTGCTTATCCTGTAAGTGATATTCTTAGTTGTGAAGATAATCAAGGAATGGGTGTTTCTTCAAGTTTTGACACCTCCAATGTCGTATTAGAAGTTGTAAATGGGCAAACAGGAGTTATTGTTAGCTATTATGATCAAAATGGTAATCAGCTACCTAGTCCATTGCCAAACCCTTTTACTAATACACTAGCAAACACTCAAGAAATTACTGTGCGGGTTAGCAACAGTAGCGATTTATGTTGTTATAGTGAAACGACTTTTGATTTGTTAATAAATCCTCTTCCTGAAATAGCTTCTGTAAATAATTTATTTGCTTGTGATAATAATAGGGATGGTTATGCTATATTCGATTTAAGTAATTTAACAGTTGATTTAGTAAATGGGCAGTCAAATATTTTAGTCGAATTATTTGATAGTGGTAATAATAGTATTCCTTTAAATGACTTAAATGACTTAAATGACTTAAATGATTTTGAAAACCTTATTCTTAATCAAGACTATATAGATGCAGTGTTGACTAATTCTATTACTAACTGCGCTTCAGAAACTAGAATTGTACTCGATATTTATGATAATCCAGAAGTAACTCAATTACCAGAGTTATATGCTTGTGATGATAATGCAGATGGTATTTCAGAATACTTTGACACGGGGAATGTAGAAACTCAAGTTCTAAATGGGCAAACAGGAATGCATGTAACTTATTATAAGGCAGATGGGACAGAGTTACCAAGTCCATTAGCAAACCCGTTTACTAATAGTGAGACCAATAATCAAAATATAACAGTAAGAGTAACGGATGATTTTACTAACTGCTATTCGGAAACTATACTTCATTTAGAAACCATAACACAACCAAATATCAGCCAACCAGATAATTTATATGCTTGTAATCAAGGGGAGGGATATGCAACGTTTGATACTACTTTATTAGAAGGGCAAATTATAGGAAACCAAACAGGGTTATCTATACATTATTACGATTCTAATAATATTGAATTGTCAAGTCCGTTACCTGCTCTATTTCAGAATATAGAGCCTTATCAGCAAACAATATATGTGAAGGTTGTAGATGCTTCTAATTCCTTATGTTATTCTGAAAGATCTTTCGATTTAATAGTAAATAGATTACCAGTGATTAGTATTGAAGAAGAATATTTTATTTGTAATCTAGCACCATCTATTATTATAAATGTCGAATCTAGCTATACGTCTTATGAATGGCTTTTTGAAGATGGAACTTTAATTTCGTCTACGTATAGCGCAGAAATAATAAATGAAGGAAGTTACGTATTAACGGTTGCCGAATTAAAGAACAATATTATTTGTGAAAACTCATTTTCGTTTCGTTTAATTCGTTCTAATTTACCAGAAATTGTACAAGTAAACCATGGCGAATTAGGGAACAATTACATGGAGATAATAGCCTCTGGAGATGGTGATTTTGAATATTCTATTAATGGTGTTAATTATCAGGATAATAATTATTTTTCAAACCTAGAAGGAGGGACTTATACTGTATTTGTTAAAGATAAAGATGGTTGTGGGCAAGATTCTAAAGAAATAACAATTATTGATTATCCTAAAATATTTACTCCTAATAATGATGGTTATAATGACTACTGGCAAATAGAAGGGGTCACTAAATTTCCTAATTCTAAAATATTAATATTTGATAGATATGGGAAACTAATAAAACAGCTTTCATCAAATAGTTTGGGTTGGGATGGAACTTTTAATGGAAATACTATGAATACCAACGATTATTGGTTTACGGTAGAACTTGGTACAGGTAAAACCTTCTCTGGTCATTTTACTTTAAAAAGATAGTAGCTTAATATATAGGTGACATCTATTTTACTTTTTCTAGCAAAGTCGTAACCGCTTTTTAAAAATATTAATGCTATATAAAAAAACGCTTCTAGAAATTAATCTAGAAGCGTTTTTTTTTAATTTGCGTGTCTTGGTGATAAACAGAAGACTCTTCTTATTATGCATAAGAGTGCGTTACCTATCAGCAGCGACTCGCTGCTACATCATTCCTGGCATACCGCCACCCATTCCTCCTGGCATACCACCTGGAGTATCTTCTTTAATATCAATTAAAGCACATTCTGTAGTTAAAATCATTCCAGCAACAGAAGCAGCATTTTCTAATGCAATTCATACTGGTATTGCAGCGGTTGGTCATGATACGAAAGATTTAAAAGCAACCGATGAAGCGTATGCAACGGTGCATCCTTGTTGTGAGTATCGCGATGAAGAAGTGAAAGACGATCATAAAGAATAACGAGAG
>NZ_JBSHNU010000161.1:0-2617 GCF_053601555.1 Lacinutrix sp. MEBiC02595
GAATAAAAACTTATGCTAACACCGTATATAATTTATTGCTGGTTCTAGACTGCTTACGAAAACCCTCGCGGATTTTCTATTCGGTTTTTATTTGCTAAATTTAGTGCTTAAACACGCAACAAACCATATACAAACACGTTGTGCGTCAGCTGAAAAAAAACTCACGAAAGAACAAAATGAAATCTAAATCATTCAAAATACTGACTTTATTCATAGTCTTGATTTTTCCCTTCCAAATAATTTTCGGACAAGACTCGATTGTAGTTTATTCTCAAAAAACGGATTTAAAAACTGAAAATAGAAATCAAAAAATTGAAGAAAGAAAAGTGTTTGTAAAAAAATATGTAGATTCATTAAATACATACAAAGTTTCAGAAAATTGCGAACTTCCGTACTTTTTCACCACTTCAGATTTTGACCAAAAATATGGTGGACAATTTATGCTTAATATGCACGGAAGAATATCATTGCGAAAATTAATAATTGACGAATTAGATAATTACGAGCTAATGTGGTGTATTATGAAAAGTAAAGACAAAACATTACAGGAAAAATATACTGGAAGACCAAAAAGATTTTATTTAGATTATAGTAAAATCCCTTTTGAACAATTCAGTACTTTTGAATTAGTAGATTTACGATTAGATGAATTGGAAAACGCTAAATCATTACGAAATGAATAAAATTAAAAAAAGCCGAACGCACAACACCGTATAAAAATAATTGCGGTTTAGTGCTAAAACAAAGGTCGTTGCGTGTTTGTAACGTCTGATTTTCCTTCGGAAAATCCTCGCATACAAACCCGCAACTATTCTTATACATAAACGTTAGCAATAATTTAAAGAACACCTCGTAAACAATGAAAAGCATCTTAAGTTTCATATTTCTTCTGATAATCTGTTCGAACTCTTTCGGACAAAATGAATCTGATATTTCATTTAATCAAGACGAAATAGAAAGACTAAAGATTTACCCGAAAACGTTTCAATATGGAACTATACATCTTTCCGAAGAACAAAGACACGAACCTTGTTTTAGAGATTATAATAAGAACTCTTTAAAACTTGATATAGTAAATCCTAAAACAGGAAAAACTGCACCTCTAACAAATGGAAAAACCAAAAGAAAGAATCTAAAGGTGAAATTTGAGCGGATTATACTAAATCGAGAGAATAATGAAATAACAATAGAAGGAACGGTTAAAGGTGGCTGGTATGGAGCAGGTAGTGATGTTGACATTTATATCGGAGAAAAAGTTGACACCACTTCTCTACATATACTTTCACCAAATCTTCATTACACCATAATTCACGAAGGCAAGGAACTGAAAGAACCGATTGTTCTCGATACATTTCCAGCATTTTATTTAAGAAATTACGCTCATACAAAATCTGATGTAGGTCGGAATTATGACAAAAAAAGAGATTTTAAGATTGTATCTAAAATAAATAAAAATAGTGTTTTGACATTTGGTTTGAGTGTAAGCTACTCTGAGATTTTTGAAATTGGTAAATTACTCGCAATCCGAAATGACGATGATGAAAATTCTGAAAAAAAATAAACTTATGAGCGAAAAAACTATTGCTAACACCGTATATAATTAATGGCTGGTTTTAGCTTGCTTACGAAAATTCTTCCGAATTTTCTATTTGGTTTTTATTTGCTAAATTAGTTACTTACACACGCCACTAATCATATACAAACACGTTAGCAATAATTTAAAAGCAGCCTCAAACTATAAAACGAAATGATAAAAAGATTTACAATAATTGGAATTTGTTTTCTATTTCTAAATTGTGCTTCTCTTCCAAAATATGAATCAGAAAATCTACTGCATTTAACGGAAAAAAATATTACTCAATTAAATGGAACTTACAGTAATTATTCTGAAAACTCTAAAAGTAGAATATATCGCTCGTTTTTGGGAAGATTGACATCCTCTAAAATTAAAGATTCAGTTTCTGAAATAAAAATAGAAGTTCTAAACAGTAAAGAAATAAGGTTTTTATTTTTAAAAAATCAAAAGGAAATCCATTCAAAAACTGTGAAATATAAGTTGCAGAATGATGGATTTTTACTCTTAAAAAACAGGAACTTTAGATTACACGGAATTCCTTGGATTTTGGGAGATTATGAAATCCGAAAATATGAAATCGGACTTTCTAATTCTGGGAATCTAGTAATGAATGGAGTAGAAAAACGTGAAGGAGCTTTTTTAATAATTTTTTGGGGACCTCCAGGTAAAGCTTTTAAATTTACAGATATTTATTCATCGGAATAAAAACTATTGCTAACACCGTATATAATTTATTGCTAGTTCTAGCCTGCTTACGAAAACCCTCGCGGATTTTCTATTCGGTTTTTATTTGCTAAATTAGGTGCTGAAACACGCAACAAATCATATACAAACACGTTATAAAAAATAGCCGAGAATCCTCAATTTCAACAAACTGAATTTCTTAAAACATAAATAATTAGATTATTATCTTACTCAAATCTTAATAAAATAATCTCGAATTCTGCTTACTCAATTCACGAATTGAATTCTTTGCGGAATTTTGACGCAAAGGAGAAATAACTCTTGCGCAGTTTTTTGAAGCCAAGGAAATTTTACCTC
>NZ_JBSHNU010000162.1:0-4211 GCF_053601555.1 Lacinutrix sp. MEBiC02595
GAATAAAAACTTATGCTAACACCGTATATAATTTATTGCTGGTTCTAGACTGCTTACGAAAACCCTCGCGGATTTTCTATTCGGTTTTTATTTGCTAAATTTAGTGCTTAAACACGCAACAAACCATATACAAACACGTTGGCAACAATACGAGAAAAACGAAAACAGTTCATAATTTAGAAATTAAAGACGATAGAAAAAACAATGAAAATCTAATTTTTACGGCTGAAATCTATGTTAAAATAATAGTTCGAGCTGAACTGTTAGTAACAAATTGTAATCTGAAAAGTAAAACGCAGAAATCATAAATTGAATAGTTTACAAAAGAAAATATTGAAAAATAAAAGACTAAAAATGAAAAAATCGAACGTAATCTTAAAATATTCATTTATCGGAATTGTTACAGTTCTAATTTCATGTTCGTCTTCAAGTCAAATTGCATTGAAGAGTGACGTAAATTGCGAAGAAAATTTAGCTTTTAAAAAAGAGTTCTTTAAGAATATTAAAAATGTTGAGAACCTGATTTTTGAAGTTCAAGGCGAATCATTAGAAAATTCATTAAAATTTATTGGAAAATATACTCACGTTTCTTTCGAATCTATGACTAATTATGCTGGAACTTATCCATCTGGAATATTTGACAGCGATAAGAAAGTTTGGTTAGAATGGTATGAAAAGAATAAATGTCAAAATATCAAATTTAAAGAATAAACTGAAATAAGTACTGTTGCCAACACCGTATATAATTTATTGCTGGCTTATTGCCTACTTACGAAAGTCCTCGCGGACTTTCTTGGTCAGTAATTATTTACTAAATTAGTTGCTTGAAACACGCAACAAACCATATACAACAACGTTAGGCAACATTAAAACAAAACCGTAAAAATGAGAATAATCCTTATTGGAATTTTAATTTCCTTTTTTTCTTGTAGTCCAAATAATAAAGAAATCCCTATTATTAAACGAGAAAGAATTAAAAAATATTCATCAAAACTAATTGACAATAAAATTGAAAAAGATACATTAATCAACGAATATGAAATCGGAAATGAATCTGACGGAAAGCAAAGTTATTTCCTCGGAATTAAAGGTTATAATAATCAAGACACAACTTGGACTGAATCAAATTATTCTAAAAAAATCGATGAAAATAAAACATTCCTACTTAACTCTGAAAATGAAATTCAAATAGTAACAATAAAAGAAAAAGATACTTTTTTTGTTTACGCAGGAAATGACTTAGACAAACCAACAAGTTATCAATTAAACGATAATAAAGGAATTAAGGAAGAGGTTGACCTAACTTTGGGTATTAAAAAAAAATATAAAGACAGAGAGTTTGACAAAAACGAAAATCTTATTTTTTACAATTTATACCAAACTTATTTCCCAACTGAATTTGATAAAAAGTATCTTTCGAGTGGAGATAAATTGAAAAAAGAAAGTGAATATTTAGAAAATACAATTATTGAAATAGAATATGAATATTATAAATAATAACGTTGCCTAACACCGTATATAATTAATGGCTGGTTCTAGCTTGCTTACGAAAATCTTTGCAGATTTTCTATTCGGTTTTTATTTACTAAATTAGGTGCTGAATCACGCCACTAACCATATACAAACACGTTACCAGCAAGTCAAAAACCAACCGCAAATTAATTAACAAATGAAATTTTTCATTCCAACCATAGCTGACGATCAAGTTGAACTCTTCTTTAATGATACCATAGTTAGATTTATAGAATCATTTGGATATAAAATAAAGAAAGAAAAAAGAATTTATAGCTTAACATTTAACCACAACGGAAAAAAAATAAAAGAAATTGTTGGACAAGCTAGTCCATCGAATAACGAAGCTATTTTCGCAATATTGGAAACAGACCAATTATTCCTGACTTGCACGCTTAAACGTGGTATTACAGGAGGAGAACCTATGATTATTGGAAAACACGATGTTGAAGATATAGAATACTTTGAAAATAATGAGAAAGATATTTATAAATATGGTGATTGGATTTATAAATTAGAAGATAATAATCATAAAGTTGAATTTCTTAAAAAATTACCTGACTCTGTTTATAAATATTACAACAATAATGAAAATAGCAAAGATGCTCTATTAAATCAGTATTTATTTTGTAGTCATCCATTTCATTTGAATGATTCCATGGATTCTTCCGATTTACTTTGGGATTTTTCAAAAATAACGAAGAAGATTTTTAAAAGTTTTTTCGACTATTATAAAAACAATCCTTTTATTCAAGAGGAAGTAAGTTTTGAGGATGATGAGAAAAATAGTTTTAATTATATTAAGTCTTCCTTCTGGAAAATAGTAACTGATAAATCAGGAATTATTTCACTATCTGAAAATCCATTACACACGTTGATGTGGTCTCATTACGCAACAGAAAAGGGTTATATGATAGAATTTGATAGGCAAAAACTTATTGAACGTTTCAAAAAAAATAATCCTGATATGCGGAACTATGTGTTTATGCCTATTCAGTATGTGAACAAGCTTGAAAAAATAAATTTTTTCTCTGAAAATTTCAAAACCCCGGACATACCTTTTTTATACTCAATTAATATCAAAAAAAATGATTGGGAATATGAGAATGAATGGAGATTTGTTTGTTATTCTGAAAGTTATGGAGTTCCTAATTCCATTTTAACTCATGAAAAAGACCATATTGGTTTATTAGATAGAAAATTTTATTACGATAAGGGAATTATAAAATCATTTACTTTAGGAAAGTATTTTTTCAATGGTTCAAATATTATAGATTTTAAATATCCCGACACTTATACATTAAAAAACGATTCTGATATTGAGTTTGTAAACTACATTTTTAATAATTTAAATGATAATTTGTATCTTTCTAATGAACTTGAAACAGATAAAAAATTCTCGAGAAATAGATTAAAAATAAAACTAATTAAGCACAATGAGAATGAATTTCAGATTGTGAAAATATAAAAACCTGCTGGTAACACCGTATATAATTTATTGCTGGCTTATCGCCTACTTACGAAAGTCCTCGCGGACTTTCTTGGTCGGTAATTATTTACTAAATTAGTTGCTTGAAACACGCAACAAACCATATACAACAACGTTGTGCTTCATTATAACCAACCGCTACCAATGATAAAATTCTTTAGAAAAATTAGACAAAACTTGCTGATGGAAAACAAAACTGGAAAGTATTTTAAATATGCCATTGGAGAAATTATACTTGTTGTCATTGGAATTTTAATAGCCCTATCGATTAATAATTGGAACGACCAACGAATTTTAAAAAAAGAAGTAATAGCGCAATTAAAAATATTTTCGAACGAATTAAAAGATGATATCGATATATTTGAATCCAAGATTAAAACTTACCCAGATGACGTTGATTATCTACAAAAACTATCAAAAGGTGAATATGAAGAATTAGATTTAAGCCAGTTTTTTTACACAGTTGTTCTTAACGATAATTCTATCCTGTTCGGTGATTCATATGCTAATTTAAAAACCAACGGCGGCATTGATTTAATAGATGATATTGATTTAAAAACTAACATGGGATTCTATAATGATCGTGCTAGAATTTATATTAATGAATTTATAGAATATGGAATTTCGGCTGCTCTTGCTTATGTAGATGAGACTGTTTTATCATATATGGAATTTGACAATAATAATGAACTAGTAAAAGAAAATACGATTAAAGTTATTAAAGAAAAAAAACTAAATAACATTATCAATCTTCAATTGAAGCAGAAGAAAGTCCTACTTACGAATTTAAAAAATGTGAATGAATTTGCAAAAAAAATTAAAGAGCAATTAGATGACTATATTGATGCACATGAATAAATAACGAAAGCACAACAACGTGTATAATTAATTGCTGGTTCTGTGTGTACTCGGAAAATCCTACGGATTTCCCTCTGGTTCGTTTTTGTTTACTAACTTAGTCCTAGCCAACGCAACTAACCATACACAATCACGTTATGTTTAATAATCCCAGACTTCTGGAACTTCCCTTGTTCATTGCAATTAGCCCATTGTAAATTACAGAGTTTGCAATAAACTTGAATTGGAATACTGGATTTTGAGGAATAATTGTACCAACCCAAGCTTTCGATTGAAATCGGATGAGAGTTCTACTCTCAAATACGAATTTTGATTCGCATAAAGCTTGTATAAGGTAGTGAAATTTTCGGAC
>NZ_JBSHNU010000163.1:0-1297 GCF_053601555.1 Lacinutrix sp. MEBiC02595
CTTAGTTTATAAAATCAAACAGAATCCAATCCGTAACGTTTTTCAGATTACATTATTCATCTGAGTAATTATTCCCTTGTTGGAAGTTCAGACTTATAGATTTTCCAATAATTTTTGTTGGTGAGTAACTTATAGATAACGGTTTTGTATATGGTTTGTTGCGTGTTTCAGCACCTAATTTAGCAAATAAAAACCGAATAGAAAATCCGCGAGGGTTTTCGTAAGCAGGCAAGAACTAGCCATAAATTATATACGGTGTTGTGCGCTGGCTTTTCCGCTATCTAATTGATTTTCTACTATTTTTTCCAACTCACTTTTCTTAAATTCAAACCAACTTTGTCTAAATTCAGAATGCTCAATTTTATGCTTAAAACTCTGAAATGGCTTTTTATTTGCTAAAACATTTTGCAATTCCGTCTTTAGATTTTGGTCAGATAATTGCTCAGCAAAAAGCTCCATAATTTTAAACGACTCAAAACTTTCTAAAGTCTCAAATTTTATAAAATCCGTTTTATGTTTTTCTACTTTTTCTAAACTGTCACTAAAAGCTTCTTTAAAATCTTCCTCGTCCGAAAATTGGGCAAAATTAGGAATTGCAACAATTTCGTCAGTTTTAGAATTGTAATAACAGTCAAATCCGCAATCTAATTCTTGCGCTATTTGTTTAACGATATGTTGTTTTATATTATCCAAAAAAACAAGCGTGTTTATCTTCTTTTATTATTTCTATTATTTTATCTAAATGAGTAGATTCGGGAAACGGTTCGTAAATCTCCCATTTTCCACTTGCTCGCATCCAATATAGATTCCATTCTTTTCGGGACTTATAGTATCGGATTTTTGCAAAGTCAAGCTGTTGTTTCTTATTAGCATCGTTCCAATCTGGTCTTATTTCAAATAATATTACAACTTTTCCATCAAAAGAATATCCAATATCTACTTGTTCTCGAATTTCAAGATTTTCAGGTCGTAGCGATTCCACATAATTTTTTATAGTAGATTCATTTATATCAATTGTACTGTTTGTCATTTAGTTACGGTGTTTTTTTAGCTTGCGCACAACGGTCTTGTATATGATTAGTGGCGTGTTTCAGCACCTAATTTAGCAAATAAAAACCGAATAGAAAATCTGCAAAGATTTTCGTAAGCAAGCTAAAACTAGCCATTAATTATATACGTTGTTATCTATAGGTCTTTTCATAGTTAGCCAGAGTTCAGATGTTTAAAATTTTATATAAATATAATTTAGGAATTCTGATTTTAGCTACGGTTTAAGCGCAATGATACATTTCTACTG
>NZ_JBSHNU010000164.1:0-228 GCF_053601555.1 Lacinutrix sp. MEBiC02595
TGAGCTCAATTTTATGGATAATTGGAAACGTTATAATCGGAATTGAATATGGAAATTCTGAAAACCTAAAATATCTGATTGGAATTATAGTAATTCCATTAATTATAAACGGAATAATGATTTATATTTATAACGGATTAAAAACTGCTTACAACACCGTATATAATTAATGGCTGGTTTTAGCTTGTTTACGAAAATCTTTGCAGATTTTCTATTCGGTTTTTATTT
>NZ_JBSHNU010000165.1:0-449 GCF_053601555.1 Lacinutrix sp. MEBiC02595
GATAAATAACTAATGCTAACACCGTATATAATTTATTGCTGGTTCTAGCCTGTTTACGAAAACCCTCGCGGATTTTCTATTCGGTTTTTATTTGCTAAATTACGTTCTTAACCACGCAACAAACCATATACAAACACGTTAGCAAAAACAGTGTCAATCCTCTATTTTCTCTGCTATTGTTTTGGTTTGGGCTTACCTAATTCCCTAACTTATAATTAACAAAATTTGCTTAGATAAATCGGAACTAAAAGTAAAACCGAAATCACAAAGATTTTAATTAACTAAAGAATAAACAGATTATCTGGTGTAAAAATCTATCTGCTCTTATTTAACGTTGGAAATTTCTTTTTATTAAGTTTACTACTAATTAGAGCTGCATTTGCTAACAACGTATATAAAAAATTGCTAGATTAGTGCTTAAATAAGGTTGGTTGTGCTTTTACTAACTT
>NZ_JBSHNU010000166.1:0-244 GCF_053601555.1 Lacinutrix sp. MEBiC02595
TTTCATAGTTAGCCAGAGTTCAGATGTTTAAAATTTTATATAAATATAATTTAGGAATTCTGATTTTAGCTACGGTTTAAGCGCAATGATACATTTCTACTGTTCAGATTAGCTCAGATTGGTTTTTCTGCGTGTAATTCAGTCGTAACGATAAACGCAAGCTTTTCAATCTTAGTTTATAAAATCAAACAGAATCCAATCCGTAACGTTTTTCAGATTACATTATTCATCTGAGTAATTATTC
>NZ_JBSHNU010000167.1:0-1344 GCF_053601555.1 Lacinutrix sp. MEBiC02595
CTTCAAAGTCAGCTTTGTCGTAAGATTCCAGCAAGGTTTCTTTTGTAATTCCGTTGTTTAATTTATATCCTAATTCTTTGTACGTTTTTAGTTGTTCCTCAAAACTTACTTTAGGAATTTTCTTGACGTTTTCTTTCAAAAGCTTATAGGTTTTAAATCCTGTCAGAATTAAAAACACACTTATTACTATAATTATCGTTTTTATCATCGATTTTTTTTCAAATTGGTGCTAACGTGTTTGTGTATGCTTAGTTGCGTGTGTAAGTTACTAATTTAGTAAATAAAAACGGACTAGAAAATCTGCAAAGATTTTCCGAATAGGCGAGAACCAAGCAATTAAATATACACGGTGTTGTAGGTAGTTTTTCTTTTTAGATTTCTAATTCTTGATTAAATTTTCGTCTTATCGCGCCAATGTAAATGTCTGTTCGTGATGCAATAAGTCTTTGATGATTTTTTAACGCTCTTTCATTAAATATTCCAACTAAAAAATATTCAAGACCTCCTGAAGGGGTGAACTTATAATACCATAAACCACAACCACTCATACCATTTAAAGCAATGCTATTATTAGTTTTTTTTGATTTAGACAAATATTGGGATTTATTATAATTGAGAAGTATACTTTTATTAACATCTTTTTGTAATGCTGTATATTCATCTGGATTAGATATACCACTTGTAGAATGGCAGAAAATATTCAAATTAATATTCTCTTCCTTATATTTTGGTTTATTCATTTTGGAAGGAAATCCATTTATTGAATAAAGTGGAAGTTCTTCTACTTTATGATTAAATAAGATTTTTTTTTCATCTAAAAATGTGTAATGCTTAATTAGGTCTTTTGTGGTTTCAGAGTTCAGTTTTAAAATGGCTACATCAATATCATCATTATTTCTGTCATTGTTTTCATTTTTTATCCAAACTCCTCCAGGATAAATTGCTTTATTTCCAGATATAGAAATAGCAATGTTTCTAATATCATTATCTATAACGTGGGCTGCTGTCCAAATATAATAATCCGATTCAATCTTTACAAGAACTCCTGTTCCTAAAGCATTTGGTTTTTTATTTTCGTCAACTATAAAAAAAAGTATAGTTGTTTTAACCATTTCTTTAATAAGTGATTCTTGTTTGTTGAAAAATAATTCTTCTAAATCATTCATTTTTTATCTTGATCGGAGGATTTTTTTTAAATTACCTACAACGTGTTTGTATATGATTAGTGGCGTGTTTCAGCACCTAATTTAGTAAATAAAAACGGAATAGAAAATCTGCAAAGATTTTCGTAAGCAAGCTATAACTAGCCATTAATTATATACGTTGTTATCTATAGGTCTTTTC
>NZ_JBSHNU010000168.1:0-210 GCF_053601555.1 Lacinutrix sp. MEBiC02595
ATTATTCCCTTGTTGGAAGTTCAGACTTATAGATTTTCCAATAATTTTTGTTGGTGAGTAACTTATAGATAACGTGTTTGTATATGGAAAGTTGCGTTTTTACCAGCGAGGATTTTCCGAAGGAAAATCAGAAGTTAGTAAAAGCGCAACCAACCTTATTTAAGCACTAATCTAGCAATTTTTTATATACGTTGTTAGCAAATGCAGCTC
>NZ_JBSHNU010000169.1:0-383 GCF_053601555.1 Lacinutrix sp. MEBiC02595
AAACTCGAATGGTTTGTAGAAAAAGGCGAAGCGCTTTTTGAATTATCAAATGCAATTAAAAATCCACAAGTTTTAACTCCTCTTTCTTTCAATTCCTTTTAAGGGAATTTAAATTCATTCTCCTCTTTGAAAAAAGAGGAGAGCACTAAACAATAGGCTTTTAACCTATTTTATTATTTTTACTGCAGTTACTATAAACTCCAATTAAATAAACCATTACACAATTAGTGAAAATCATAATTAGTACCGGCTCCTTCCTTTAGCTAAAGGAAGGTGTGTTTTGCTTTAGCGAAACTCGAATGGTTTGTAGAAAAAGGCGAAGCGCTTTTTGAATTATCAAATGCAATTAAAAATCCACAAGTTTTAACTCCTCTTTCTTTCAA
>NZ_JBSHNU010000170.1:0-235 GCF_053601555.1 Lacinutrix sp. MEBiC02595
CAACTAGCGGAGTGGTAACTAATGGGATTTCAGGAACCACATATACGATAGAATACACGAGTCCAGGAACCTGCGGAACAAGTAGCACACAAATGGTAACTGTTTTAACCTCCGGGAATGCTTCTTTTACTATGACTGCAAATTGTGATGGCGGAACCGCAAATATCATAGGAGATACTGGCGGAAGTTTTGTTTTTAACCCAATAGCAACGGATGGTGCAATAATAAACGCAAC
>NZ_JBSHNU010000171.1:0-825 GCF_053601555.1 Lacinutrix sp. MEBiC02595
CAACGTGTTTGTATATGGTTTGTTGCGTGTTTAAGCACTAAATTTAGCAAATAAAAACCGAATAGAAAATCCGCGAGGGTTTTCGTAAGCAGTCTAGAACCAGCAATAAATTATATACGGTGTTAGCATAAGTTTTTATTCGCTAAATTTTCTTAAAACTAAATTTAATTCCGTTATATCATTTTTGTATCTTGGATATTTCTCAATGTTTCTCACGCTATTATTTTGATTATTTACAATTCCTATTTCGTTGTTGATAGAAAAAACTCCATCCATAATAAGTCCATTCAAAATACACTCTGCAACATATTCAGTATTTTTCTCAAAAAGTGAAATGGATTTTAAATGTTTAGATATATGATATTTTGCAATATTTATTTCACTTTTTTCAATTCCAGTCATTGGTAAGAGAAGTAAAAATAGTAATTCAAAATTCTCAAACAATAGAAGTTCCTCAAGTGTCAGAAACCAAGCCTGAAAGTGACCACTTAAATTTCCAATGTAAATTCCATTTAAATAAAAAACAATTTCATCATTTTCAAATTCAATTTTGAAACTGATATTTTTGGTTAGTTTTCCTCCAAGATATTTAACGTTCTGATTAGAATTCTCACAGTGAAAAAAAATATTTTCCCATTCTAATAATTCATCTTGATTTAATCCAAATATTTCAAGTGCCTCATCAATATTAATTTCATTAGCTTCATCATAACCACGAAATAAACTGATGTAGAAATACCAAAAAAATGAATTATTCTTAATTTCTTCAGATTTGATTCGTTTGGTCATTTTAAGTTCTGATTTTTTTTAAATTTATGCTAACGT
>NZ_JBSHNU010000172.1:0-905 GCF_053601555.1 Lacinutrix sp. MEBiC02595
AAAAGACCTATAGATAACAACGTATATAATTAATGGCTAGTTTTAGCTTGCTTACGAAAATCTTTGCAGATTTTCTATTCCGTTTTTATTTACTAAATTAGGTGCTGAAACACGCCACTAATCATATACAAACACGTTACCATACATACGACAAAAATGCCCAAAATTGAAATTCGAACTGAAATAAAAGCCGATAGAAAAGTTGTATTTGACCTTTCAAGAAGTATCGATTTACACAAAATTTCGACTGAACAAACGAATGAACAAGCAATTGCAGGAAAAACTAGTGGATTAATTGGAATGAACGAAAGTGTAACTTGGAGAGCAAAACACTTCGGGATTTATCAAAATTTGACTTCCAAAATAACGGAATTTGACAAACCCAAATACTTTGTAGACGAAATGGTTAAAGGTGCGTTTAAGGAGTTTAAACACGAACATCACTTTGCGGAATTAAATGGCGGAACTTTAATGACAGATTTTTTTGATTATCAGTCACCTTTTGGAATTTTAGGAAAGTTAGCCGACAAGTTATTTCTCAAAAAATATATGACTGAATTATTAACTGAACGGAATCGTGTTGTAAAAGAATTTGCGGAATCTGAAAAATGGAAAGAATTAATAACCGAATAAGGTACGTATGGTAACACCGTATATAATTTATTGCTAGTTCTAGCCTGCTTACGAAAACCCTCGCGGATTTTCTATTCGGTTTTTATTTGCTAAATTACGTTCTTAACCACGCAACAAATCATATACAAACACGTTATCTATAAGTTACTCACCAACAAAAATTATTGGAAAATCTATAAGTTTGAACTTCCAACAAGGGAATAATTACTCAGATGAATAATGTAATCTGAAAAACGTTACGGATTGGATTCTGTTTGATTTTATAAACTAAG
>NZ_JBSHNU010000173.1:0-339 GCF_053601555.1 Lacinutrix sp. MEBiC02595
AACGATAAACGCAAGCTTTTCAATCTTGGTTTACTTTATTGATCTTTTTAATCTAAAATTATCTTAGTTTATAAAATCAAACAGAATCCAATCCGTAACGTTTTTCAGATTACATTATTCATCTGAGTAATTATTCCCTTATTGGAAGTTCAGACTTATAGATTTTCCAATAATTTTTGTTGGTGAGTAACTTATAGATAACGTGTTTGTATATGATTAGTGGCGTGTTTCAGCACCTAATTTAGCAAATAAAAACCGAATAGAAAATCTGCAAAGATTTTCGTAAGCAAGCTAAAACTAGCCATTAATTATATACGTTGTTATCTATAGGTCTTTTCA
>NZ_JBSHNU010000174.1:0-217 GCF_053601555.1 Lacinutrix sp. MEBiC02595
TGAGTAATTATTCCCTTGTTGGAAGTTCAGACTTATAGATTTTCCAATAATTTTTGTTGGTGAGTAACTTATAGATAACGTGTTTGTATATGGAAAGTTGCGTTTTTACCAGCGAGGATTTTCCGAAGGAAAATCAGAAGTAACAAAAGAGCAACCAACTTTATTTAAGCACTAATCTAGCAATTTTTTATATACGGTGTTATAAAATGTAGCTAAA
>NZ_JBSHNU010000175.1:0-281 GCF_053601555.1 Lacinutrix sp. MEBiC02595
TTACTAAATAATCGGTTACAATATTATATTGGTTTTGATACATTAAAGAGTTTTCTGGTAAGACCGAAATACTAACATTGGTATTTGTATATATGTTTTTAAGATTCAATGTAATAGATGTAGAATCTTTTGTGCTAGAAATTTTTGTGGCTTCTAATTCAATTAATTTTTTATTAGTACTGAACACATTACGTTCTGCAATTGGTTGATTCCTACTATTAAATAGCGTAATTGTATTTACGCCATTAAAAAGATCGTTTTTTAAAAGCTTTAAATTATAG
>NZ_JBSHNU010000176.1:0-240 GCF_053601555.1 Lacinutrix sp. MEBiC02595
TGGAGTTTTGATGATGGTAACGGAAACACGATTTCTGTACCTCAAACCTATAATTATGATGATACAACAGATCCTGTAACGCCAACATTAGCTTCTGTCACTGTAGATTGTAACGGAACTTTAACCGCTCCAACAACGACTGATGTTTGTACTGGATCGATTACTGGAACTACTTCAGATATGCTTTCTTTTGTTGAAAGTGGAAGCACCACAATAAACTGGAGCTTTGATGATGGTAAC
>NZ_JBSHNU010000177.1:0-289 GCF_053601555.1 Lacinutrix sp. MEBiC02595
TGCTCCGTTTCTACTGTCCAGATTAGCTCAGATTGGTTTTTCTGCGTGTAATTCAGTCGTAACGATAAACGCAAGCTTTTCAATCTTGGTTTACTTTATTGATCTTTTTAATCTAAAATTATCTTAGTTTATAAAATCAAAACAGAATCCAATCCGTAACGTTTTTCAGATTACATTATTCATCTGAGTAATTATTCCCTTGTTGGAAGTTCAGACTTATAGATTTTCCAATAATTTTTGTTGGTGAGTAACTTATAGATAACGTGTTTGTATATGATTAGTGGCGTGT
>NZ_JBSHNU010000178.1:0-296 GCF_053601555.1 Lacinutrix sp. MEBiC02595
TCCTTCTGTTAATGTGGACCCTACTGGTAAAGTAGTCGTATCTACTACGATATCAACTGTTCCTGCCGGTACACCTTCTATAATATAGCTTCCATCCGATGCTGTTGTTGCTGTTGGCTCTCCTGCGTCTAATACGCCATCGCCATCTAAATCTGCAAATACCGTTACTGGAGAAGTAAATCCTGTTTCTGTTCCGTTTTGTATTCCATCACCATCTTCATCGTTATATACGGTTCCAGTTACTGTTCCGGCTGTAGTATAACCATCTATTCCTGCATCTACACTACCATTTGTTG
>NZ_JBSHNU010000179.1:0-367 GCF_053601555.1 Lacinutrix sp. MEBiC02595
TGAACCAGCTGTAGTATAACCATCTGTTCCTGCTGCAACTGTTCCATTTACTGGTACCGTTACTTCCGTTGGTTCTGTTCCTTCTGTTAATGTCGATCCTACTGGTAAAGTAGTCGTATCTACTACGATATCTACTGTCCATGCTGGTACGCCTTCTATTGTATACGTCCCATCCGCTGCTGTTGTTCCTGTTGGCTCTCCTGCGTCTAATACGCCATCGCCATCTAAATCAGCAAATACAGTTACTGGTGTAGTGAATCCGGTTTCTGTTCCGTTTTGTGTTCCATCACCATCTTCATCGTTATATACGGTTCCGGTTACTGAACCAGCTGTAGTATAACCATCTGTTCCTGCTGCAACTGTTCCA
>NZ_JBSHNU010000180.1:0-191730 GCF_053601555.1 Lacinutrix sp. MEBiC02595
ATAGATGTTTATGTGCAAATTTGTGGTTCTATAACTTGGTGTTTCCGTGATATCATAAGCTACATAGGTTTTAAACCAAATGTCTTCTCCTGAAAAATATACAGACTTATTAGTATGCAGCGAAAATTTTTCTAAATACTCTTTGTGTAAAAAGTTGTTTTCTTTAACAAATGTATTTGTTGCAGCGCTTTTATCATTTTGTGCTAAACTTATATTAAAAACAAAAAATAGTACTAAAAGTAATTTGTTCGCGTATTGCATATTTGTAGGAGTTTAGTGTTAAAAGTAGTAAATTTTTTATTAAGTATTCCTAAAATAAGTATTCCTAAAACTAGTGGCGATTAATTCCTCTTTACTAATTCTATTACTTTATAGATTAAATCACCATCAGCATTAAACCCATTGATGATTAGTTTTATCTTTTCGTATTTAGATTTTTTGATTTTTAAAATATTAGAACGATTAGGTTTTACAGTAAAATTAGGAACCCAATCTATAGCTTTAAAATAATAGGTGGATTGTAAATCTTGAAAGTACAGTTTGCTATCCGCAAGCGTACTCTTTTTCATGTTAAAACCGACTTGTGTTTCATAGTCTTTAGCAAAAATCGTTTTGTTTCTTTTGCGACTAAAACCTTTTCTAGTTATTAAGTTTATAGCACCTCCAGATCCTTGCAGACCATAACCAGCTCCAGACATATTAACGGTAATTAGTTCAAAATCGGTAACGCTATATTCAGCGATATCTAAACCATCGGTTTGATTCATCGGAGCACCATCAATAAAAAATAACATGAGCGCTGTGGATGTGATACTTGTAGGTCTTGTTTTGAGTATTGTGTAGGTCCCGTTATCTAATTTTTGTGTGCGAATTCCTGGCAGAGCTTCAAGATATTCTATCAGACTTTTTACGCCATCTTTCTCCAAATCAATTAAATGATCTTGAGAAAACCCTGCGCTAATTCCTAAATACGGATTTTCTTTTTTAATTTCTTTTAATCGTTGTTGTTCTTTGTTAACTATATCTTTTAAAAAGACTTCTTCCAGTTCTTCTATTTCTTTGTTTACCGGAAAGAGATTCACTATTTCACTATTGTTATTCTCTTCTTTTGCTTTTTCTTCCGTAGTATTTTTAACGGTGATTTTTTTGACGGTATTATTTTTTAAAATACTATCTGCTTTATACGCAACAAAATCTTTATAAATATAGAATTCCCCTTTTGCGATTTCTCCTTTCTTGTTTACTAAAGAAAGCTTGTAATCGGAAGGGTATTTTATTAGTAAATTTTTGAATTCAAATTTTTTATCGGAACTAATAGGGCTAGTTATTAATAAATTGTTTGCGTGGGAGGTGAGCATAACGCTATAATTCTTGGTATTCTGTATTTTAGTATTAACGGTTCCAGTAATTTGTAAACCATTTTCATTTTCAAGAATAGGTGTTATGTTTGTTCTGTTTTTATATGGAAAAGCATCGTAAGAACTACTTGTTGCTAAAACATCATCCGTATTAGCCAATAGTGTTTTAGTAATGGTAGCCTCTTTATCTATAGCTTTTGTTTGTTCATGTAAAACCGAAATACTAATATTAGTTTCTTTCAGGATGTTTAATAATTTAAGATCTAAGCTTATGGAATCGCTGGTTTCTTTTAATATACTAGAAGTGATATCTATTTCCTTTTCCGGTTTATGGTAATAATTACACTGTGCTAAAATGTTATTTTGTTGGTTAAAAACAGTAATCGTATTTGTGCCTTTAAATAAATCAATGGTATTAAAATTTAGCGTGTAGGTATTAATTCCTTGTATTAACTTTATTGGAGCAACAGATTTTGCGGATCCTTTTTTGTGTAAGACGGCATAGACGAATTTTTCTTTTTCCGCTGCTACAGTATTACTATTGGTTTTTAGTTGAAACGTAACAATCTCTTTATTTCTAGGCTCTTTTTTTTGTAGTATGTATCCTATTTTATTTTCTGCAACGAATGCTTCTTTTGTATTGTTTTTCAGGTTAGCTATTTCATTGTCTTCTATTGTTTCTATAGAAGTTGTAGTATCCTCTATATTGTAAATTTGAATAGGAAAAAGAGCACCTTCCTTAAAGTTTTTATTCCATTGCGTGTTTAATTGAATGGTGTAATTCCCTGTTTTTAGGTCTTTCGGAATTGGAATAGATCCATAAGAAGTTCCGTTATCGGTATAAAACAATTCGCTTAAAACCAATTTATTGTCAGAGTCGTATAAGTTAATATGAAGATTAGAAGTTTCTAGAGATGGTTTGTTGTTTTCTTCGTGAACCACATAGGCTTTGAAAAATATTTCCTCTTGAGAGAAATAAATGCTTTTGTTGGTGTGTAAATAAAAACTCTCTAAATTATAGGTGTTAAAATAACCATTATTAATAATATTAGAGATCGGGTCTTTGCTTGTGCTGTTTTGAGAAACAAGTGAATTGGGTGCAAAGGCACTATCGTTTTGCGCTAAACTGATATTAAAAATAAAGAATAATACCAATAGTAAAGCAGTAGAATATTTCATGTTTTTATACGTTTAGCGCTAAAGATATTTATTTCATCTATATAAAAATAATTAGTATTGATAAATAATTTTTCACCATTCTATGTGTTTATAATTCTATTACTTTATAGATTAAATCACCATCTGTATTAAACCCGTTGATGATTAGTTTTATATTTTCATTTTTAGGTTTTTTTATTTTCAAAATATTAGAACTATTCGGTTTTAAAGTGTAGTTCGGGATCCAGTCTATAGCTTTAAAATAATAGTTGGATTGCAAATTTGGAAAGTATAATTTACTATCTTCTAGCGTGCTTTTTTCTATGTTAAAGCCTATCTCTGTTTCGTAGTCTTTTGTAAAAGTGGTTTGGTTTTTTTTATAATTCAAATTACCTCTGGTTATTAAGTTTATAACGCCATTGGATCCTTGCATACCATAACCTGCTCCAGAAATATTTATAGTTATTAATTCAAAATCGGTTACATTTAGGTGTGCAATATCTAATCCATCTTCTTGACTAAAAGGCATGCCGTCTACAAATACAGACATAAGGGATGCGTTAGCACCCTTATTTAAAGTAGTTTTCCTGTCTTTATATATTCTAATAACCCCAAAATCATAAACTACTCGTATTCCTGGAATTTTCATTAAATAATCAGTAAGACTTGCATTACTGTCTTTATCTAAATCAATCATGTACTCGTCTGAAAACCCAGAGCTAATTCCTAAATACGGATTCTCTTTCTTTATTTCTTTAATTCTTTTTCTTTCTATAGATATCACATCCTTTAGAAAAACCTCTTCCAATTCTTCTATTTCTTTATTTACAGGGAAGTAATTAACTATATCGTTTTTATCTTCTTTGACTTTTTCTTCCGTAGTATTTTTAACGGTGATTTTTTTGACCGTATTATTTTTTAAAATACGATCTGCTTTGTAGCCAATAAAGTCTTTATAAATATAGAATTCTCCTTTTGCGATTTCTCCTTTCTTGTTTACTAAAGAAAGCTTGTAATCGGAAGGATGTTTTAGTAGTAAATTATGGAATTCAAATTTTTTATCAGAACTAATAGGGCTCGTTACTAATAAATTGTTTGCATGAGAGGTCAGCATAACGCTATAGTCTTTGGTGTTCTTTATTTTAGTATTAACGGTTCCAGTAATTTGTAAACCATTTTCATTCGCTAGAATTGGTATTGTATTTGTTCTGTTTCTATACGGAAAAGCATCGTAAGAGCTGCTTGTTGCTAAAACATCATCCGTATTTGCTAGTAATGTTTTAGTAATGGTAGCATTACTATCTACCGCTTTCGTTTGTTCATGTAAAACGGAAATACTAATATTAGTTTCTTTCAGGATGTTTAATAGTTTAATATTTAAACGTATAGAGTCGCTGGTTTCCGTTAATACACTAGAGGTAATATCTATTTCCTTTTGTGGTTTATTGTAATAATTTCTTTGTGCTAAAATTTTATTTTGTTGGTTAAAAACAGTAATCGTATTTGTGCCTTTAAATAAATCAATGGTATTAAAATTTAGCGTGTAGGTATTAATTCCTTGTATTAACTTTATTGGAGCAACAGATTTTGCAGATCCTTTTTTATGCAAAACAGCATAGATAAATTTGTCTTTTTCTGCTACGACAGTAGTGCTGTTGGTTTTTAGCTGAAACGTAACCATATCCTTGTTTTTAGGTTCGGTTTTTTGTAGTACGTACCCTATCTTATTTTCAATAAGTAATACTTCTTTTAGATTGTTTTCCGTGCTAAGTATTTCATTGTTTTCTATTGTTTCTATAGAAGTTGTGGTATCCTCTATATTATAAATTTGAATAGGAAAAAGAGCGCCTTCCTTAAAGTTTGTATTCCATTGTGTGTTTAGTTGAATGGTGTAATTTCCTGTTTTTATGTCTGTCGGAATTGGAATAGATCCATAAGATGTGCCGTTATCGGTATAAAACAATTCGCTTAAAACCAGTTTATTATCAGAGTCGTATAAGTTAATATGAAGATTAGAGGTTTCTAGAGATGGTTTGTTGTCTTCTTCATGTACCACATAGGCTTTAAAAAATATTTCCTCTTGAGAGAAATATATGCTTTTGTTGGTGTGTAAATAAAAACTCTCTAGGTTATAGGTGTTAAAATAACCATTATTAATAACATCGTAAAGCGGTTCTTTAGGTGTGTTATTTTGAGAAAAGGAAAAAGTAGTAATTAATAAACCAGTAAAAAAAAGTAGTAGTTGTCTCATAGTTTAGGTTTTAGTAGTCGAAGCCTCACAAATATTGTGCCTTAAATTAACATTTTGTTAAGAAATCATTTTTTCTATTATAAAACTATATTTATTAAAATAGTAAGTTAAATTTGTGATGCTTTATTATTTCTCTTAAATTATTAGGATGTAAAGAGGATTGCGATTACATATACTTACCATAGATTTACAGGAGATATAGATATAGGTCAAATGGTTTAAAAATTATTAAATATGAAAAATGTATTACTAGTAACTTTGGTTGTTTTATCGGTTTTTGGATGTGATGAGAAAGCAAAATATGATGCTTTACCATCTACGAATTGGCAATCTATAAAATGGGAAAAAAAATTAAACGATTCCCTAAAAGCAGGATCTACCTATTTATCTGTTTACTCGCAAGTATATAGTACTACAGAACATAAAACACATGATTTAACAGCAACAGTAAGTATTAGAAATATTAATAAAAGGGATACTATTTTTGTGAAAAACGCCAATTATTTTGATACTAAAGGGGACTTAACAAAAACGTATTTTGAAAAACCAATTTTTATAAAACCCATGCAAACTATAGAGATTGTTATAGCGGAAAAAGATAAATCTGGCGGGACTGGAGCCAATTTTGTTTTTGATTGGTTAACACCAAAAAACGCTCAGGCTCCTTTTTTTGAAGCCGTAATGATTACAACCTATGGGCAACAAGGTTTATCTTTTACTACACAAGGGATATCTATAAATGAATAATTAGTTTCCTCTAAAACTTCTATTAAAGCATTACAACATAGCCAAAACTGCATAAAGCAACGGCAATTAGAGATAAAGCTAATCTGCTATTATTTCTTAAATCTTTAAACGAAATAAGCAAAGCGATAGCCATCACTAGCATACAACCGACAAAGTTTAACCATAAAAACGGAAGGTTTATAAATTCGTATTCATTTAAAAGAAATAAGCTAATTACAAGTACTTGTGTAATTAATGCAGCCACAAAAACAGCATTTGCTTTTACCGTTTTAAAGAAAAATGCCAGAAGGAAAATCCCCAAAACATTGCCATAGAAAATAGAACCTATGATATTCACTAATTGAATTAAATTTTCGGCAAGATTGGCTACGCAAGCCACGCCAATGGCTATAATTCCCCAAGCTAATGTAAATAATCTGGAGGTTTTAACCATTTCTTCGTCTGTCTTCTCACTCGTATTACGCTTGTACAAATCGATAGTAGTAGTACTTGCTAAAGCATTCAATTCACTAGAAGTACTAGACATTGCAGCACTTAAAATAACCGCCAATAATAAACCAATCAATCCTCTTGGTAAGTTGTTTAAAATAAAGTGAATAAACACATAATCTTTATCGTTGCTTTCCACTTTTACTTGTTGTGCTTCACCAGCTTTATCAATTAAAAGTTTTGCTTCGTTTCTAATATCATCACTTGCTTGATTTGCTAGGTGGATGTAGTTTTTTAGCTGTTCGCTTTCTTCCGCAGTATATTTATTTATTAAGATTTGCTTGTCGTTAAATATTTTTTCTTGTTCTAGCTGAAGTCCTTTGTATGCTTCTGCATATTCCGAATTTAAAACGACCTCCGTTGCTGTCGGATTAAAATTCATTGGCGCAGGATTGAATTGATAAAACACAAATACCATCACACCAACTAGTAAAATAAAGAATTGCATAGGTACTTTTAATAGACCGTTAAAAATCAATCCTAATTGCATTTCTCTTAGCGATTTACCAGAAAGATAACGTTGCACCTGACTTTGGTCGGTACCAAAATAGGAAAGCATTAAAAAGGTTCCACCAATAATTCCAGACCAAAATGTATAGCGATTATTTAAATTGAAAGAGAAGTCTAAAACCTCCATTTTTCCGCTAGCTCCAGCAATATCTAAAGCTTTAGAAAAAGTAATATCTGCAGGTAGTTTATTAATGATTAAAACAAAAGCGATCACCATTCCTGTGAAAATCACAACCATTTGATGTTTTTGTGTTACGTTTACAGCACGTGTACCACCAGAAACAGTATAAATAATTACTAGAACTCCAATAATGATGTTTAGTAATAATAAATTCCAACCAAGTACCGCAGATAATATAATTGCCGGAGCGAAAATGGTAATTCCTGCTGCCAGACCACGTTGTATTAAAAATAGAATAGCCGTTAGCGTTCTTGTTTTTAAATCGAATCTAGTTTCTAAAAATTCATAAGCAGTATAGACTTTGAGCTTGTGATATAACGGAATAAAAACCATGCAAATCACAACCATGGCTATTGGTAATCCAAAATAGAATTGCACAAAACCCATTCCGTCATTAAATGCTTGTCCGGGAGTAGAAAGAAAAGTAATAGCACTTGCTTGCGTTGCCATTACCGATAAACCAATGGTCCACCATTTAGAAGAGTTTCCGCCTTTTAAAAAATCTTGAACGTTTTTACTGCCACGCGTTTGCCATGTTCCATAACCAACAATAAGTAATAAAGTACTAATAAGTACAATCCAATCTAATGTTTGCATAATTTATAGTGCTTTGGTTATAAAGTAAAAAACAAGGATATAGATTGCGTTGGCTACAAGTACTAGTGTGTACATGTTACTCCATTTGTATTTTGGTTGGTTCATTACAGTTAGTTTTAAAGATGGTTTGAAACGAAGTTATTCTAGGTCGCACTTGTTCAAAGTTTACGACAAGCTCATATGGAAATTTAGTGCTTTATTGCGTTTTCGGTATTCATATTCTCTTTACCAATACTCAACATATTTGCAAATAGGCGATATGCTCCAGAAACGCCAGCAGGAAATTCTCTAAAGAAACTCAGTCCGGTGTATATATAATATCCTTTTCCGTGTTTAGCAACTAGCAAACTTCCTTTTTTTGCAGATTCTCCTTTATCATGCATCGATAGAATAGGAGTGAACTCCTTAGACCATTTATTTGGGAAATATAAACCACGTTCTTGTGTCCAGCCTTCAAAATCTTGTTCTGTTATTTTATTCGGAAAATTAAGTAACTCATGATCGGGTTTTAACAAAGTTACTTTCGCATTTTCGTCGGTTACACGATCTCTAGAAAGTTCTAAAGAATACGGAGCAAGTGCTTCGGTTTTTAATCTATGGTTCGTGTTGTATTGCACAATCATGTTTCCACCATTAGCTACAAAATCAAATAAAGCTTGTTGTTTAAATTTTAAGGTTTCTACCGTATTGTATGCTCTAATACCCACAACAACAGCATCAAATTTGCTTAAAGTTTCTGCGTTTATATCGTCTGGTTTTATAGTAATAACGTTATAACCAATTTGTTGTAAACTTTCTGGAACCACATCTCCAGCACCTTCAATATATGCAATGTTTTCACCTCTTTTTTGAATGTCTAAACGAACGATTTTACTTTCACTTGGTAATAGAACCGTTTGAAACGGAATGTGGTCATAGTCCATTTCAATAAGCTCTTTGGTGTATGTCTTTTCACCAACGTGAACCATCGGCGTTATTAATCCTTCACTTTGATTTTTTGGAGGAATAATAGTAAAAATTAAAGTCTGCTCTTGTCCTTTATACGTTATTGAAAATTTTTGTTTCTCTGGAAAAACACTCCAATCTTTAGGATGAGCAATTTCTACAAATCCTTCTAAATTATCTCTTCCTGCGCGAACAACTACCGGGATTTCTTTTTGTGAATCATTTTCAAAAATGATTACTTTTTCTGCGATTTTAGCGGAAGCTTCTGGAGTGATTTCAAAAGGTTTATACACTTCACCTTTTACAGGATCGTTGGTTTTGTAGATTATTGGCTTTGTGAAACTAATAGGAACATTATTAATATTTAAATTAAAAGACACATTAAAATAACGTGGTGTTTCGGGCTTTCCAATGAGGCTTTTATCATCCACTTGATACATACCAAGCGTTCCTTTTTTTGTTAACCAATATGGCGTGGTTACTTCTTGGTTTGCTTTTACTGTAAAGGATTTTTTAAGTGCTAAATTTTCGTTTTTTGCTAATATTTTTTCTTCGGAAACAACAGCGTCCTCATTAATTTGTATCCCTTTTAATTGTACGTTTTCAGAAGCTCTATTAATAAGCTCCAAGTTTAAATTTACCGTTTCATTTGCTGTTGCGTGATTGTTTTCAGCTACTGCTTCTAAGTATAATCCTGCGCAATTGTAGATGAGGTTTTTTATTTCTTCGGATTTAATTTGCTTCCAATGGGTATCTTCTAATTTTTCAATTAATGTATATGCTTTTAGTAATTCTGGAATGGAAGCGGAAGGGTTTGTAAAATCGAAATCTTTTTCTACTTGGTATAAAATGTTTCCTATAGCATTTCCGCCAGTAATACGATTCCATGTGGTATCAATTCCTTCAAAAATATTGGATTTATCCGAAGGCATTTCCCCTTTAATCAATTCGATATATTCCATTTGGCTACCACGAGTTCCTGTGTTACCAAATCCTTGTGATTTATGCTGACTTCTACTTAAGGAAGCAATTTCAGTATTACTCAATCCGCTAGACGCATAATATGCACCAATATCAAAGTTTAAAAGTTTGCTTTTATCGGCTTTATCAAATTTTTCCTGACTTCCATAAAACCACCAAGAGGTATTAAAAAATACACGTTGTGCCTGCCAAACGCTAGCGTTATTTAGTTGGCTTGGGTACTTTGATTTGTCGTTTGTAATATCGAATGCCTCCAAGCTCAACATTGCAGAACTGGTATGATGACCATGTGTAGACCCTGGACTTCTGTGGTCAAATCGATTAATAATAATGTCTGGTTTAAATTGTCTAATAGCCAAAACAACATCACTTAAAACTTCTTCTTTGTTCCAAATAGCCAATGTTTCGTCTGGATGTTTGGAATACCCAAAATCGTTAGCTCTTGTAAACCGTTGTTCGCCTCCATCTATATTTCGTGCCGTAAGTAATTCTTGGGTTCTTATTACACCAAGAAGTTCTCTAATTTCTGGACCAATTAAGTTTTGTCCGCCATCACCTCGAGTCAGCGATAAGTAAGCAGTGCGTGCTTTTACATGATTTGCCATGTACGAGATTAAACGTGTATTTTCGTCATCTGGATGTGCAGCAACGTATAAAACAGATCCTAAAAAATTAAGTTTTTTTATAGATTCGAAAATCTGGGAAGCGTTTGGTTTTTTAGGTTGTTGTGCTTGTGAGCTTGTAACGGTAAATAGAGAAATAAAAAAATAGAGTAGTAGCTTGCGCATCATTTTAGTTAGTTTAGTAACCAAATATAAAAAAGATACTAGCGTGTAGAATGGTTTTAGTCTTTATTTAACTTAATATTTAGATTAGGTCAGAGCCATGTTCAAAATCTTCAATAGCATCTTTTTGAATTAGTGTTACCGCTTTTTGTAAGATGAGGTTATTGGGATAGGTTACTAAATCACCATTATCTTGTCTTAGATGTAATTGAAAAGCTCTAATGTCTTCTATAATAGCTTCTATTGGGAAATCTTTATCGTGAATTTGAATTTTATCTCCAACTTTATACGGAAAAGAGAAAAACATAATTACTCCAGAAGTAATATTACTTAATATAGACCAAATTGCAAAAAGGGCGATTCCTATTACAGCAAAAACAGAAGAGAATACTAAAGCGAGATCTTCTACTTGTGCACCAAAAATAAAAGATTCTATAAGTAATCCAATAAAAAATAAGGTTACCGAAGTGTATCTATTTATTAATTGAATTCTAGCTTTGTTTATTTCTGATTTTCTTCCGATTTTACGAATAGAAATTTTTAAAATAAACGATAAGACTAGTAATAAGCCTATAACAATTAAAGAATTTATTAGTTGGTCGTTATAAGTAGCAAAAAAATCTTTCATTAAAATTTATATTTTATTTCCACGAAAGTGGTAATCCTTATTGAAAGGCAAAGATAATTCAGATTTTGTTCTAAAAGAAACAACTTGTGATTAGTTTACCATTTCAAGAAGTGTTTGATAAACCAAATGAAGTGGTAGGCCCATTACATTATAATGAGAACCTTCAATTTTTGTAATTCCGATGTAGCCAATCCAGTCTTGAATGCCGTAAGCGCCTGCTTTATCGTACGGTTTAAAGTTATCTAGGTAGTAATTAATTTCTTCATCAGACAACTTTTTAAAAGTTACTTTGGTGACATTACTTACTGTTTTTTCAGAAGTTTTAGTCGTAAAGCAAACCGATGTAATTACTTCGTGGGTTGCATTGCTTAAAGATTTTAATATTTGAAATGCTTCGTCTTTATCTCTTGGTTTTCCTAATGCTTTTTTGTTGTGCCAAACAATGGTATCACTAGTTACTAAAATATCTTTTTCTTGTAAACCTTCTTTAAAAGGAAGGGATTTTAATTGCGCTAAATAATCTGTGATTTCAAAATGGCGAAGCTTCTCTGGATATTCTTCAATAACAGGTTTTAATTGTATTTGGAAGTCTAGATCTAAATCTTTAAAAAATTGTTGTCGTCTAGGCGAAGCAGATGCAAGAATTAGGTTGTATTTTTTTAGTTTTTCTTTCAGCATTATTTTAGAATTAAAGGATAAAGTAGCATAGAAAGCATTCCGAAAAGCATAACAAACTTTAAAATAATACTTATATGGGTGTAGTCTTTCTTTGCTTTAGCAGAAAATATTTTGATACTACTATAAATAAGAGGTGCTATAATTAGTAATAAAAAATAGGCTACCGCGAGTTCTTGTTTATATAAAAAGGTAGTGACGTAATAAACAACGGCAAGTATTGGAATTAACGAAAGAACAAAAATGATTTTATTTGTACGATCTCTTCCAATGGCAATTGGTAAAGTATTCATCTGTGCTTTATAGTCACCATCAATATCTTCCATGTCTTTTACCATTTCACGAATGAGGTTTATAATAAAAGCGAAAAAAGCGTAGTCTAAAATAATCTTGAAAAACGTGACTTGTGCATCTTTATTAGAAGCTGTTATGGCAGGAAGTAAATCGAATATACCAACAATAATTAGGCTTAAAGCGACTAAAATAGAAATCACAATATTACCAATAAAAGGGAGTCGTTTTAAATAAGAAGCATACATATAAAGCAGTGCTGAGATAATCACGAACAACGTAAAAAACGGACTTTTACCAACCATATGTGATAAGTAAAAGCCAAGACCAACACCTATAATATTAAGTGCAAAGAATAGATTGTATGCTGTTTTTTCTGAAATAGATGTACCAACAATTACGCGATTCGGTTTGTTTACTAAATCGGTTTCCACATCATAAATATCATTGATTATATTTCCGGCTGCAGCCAAACAAAGCGTTGCTAAAATTAATATAGAAATACCTAAACCGTGTAATGTAATGGTAACTCCAAAAGGCTCGAAAAGCGCATATTTAATGAGTAACTGTACTAAAAGGATCAGTAAAAGGTTTTTCCAGCGAATAAGGTTTAGAATGCTAAGCATTTAATGAAAAGTTAATAAGGAATAATTAATAATGTTGTCACTAATACACGAATGTTTTTTTTACTAAACACTAATCATACTTGGCATCAAAACTTCCATTCCATTTTCCTTGTACTTTAAGTACTTGCTCAATAACATCACGAACAGCACCTTTTCCACCATTTTTATGTGAAATATATTTAGAAATACTTTTAATCTCTGGAACAGCATCCTGCGGACAACAAGGTAATCCAACCAATTTCATAACTGGAAAATCTGGTATATCGTCACCCATATATAAAGCGTTTTCTAATTTTAAATCGTGCTTTTCTAGGTAATCGTTAAGTTGCTCCGTTTTATTATGCGCGCCAAGGTAAATATCTGTCAGGCCTAAATTCTCTAGACGTTTTCTAACACCTTCATTACTTCCGCCAGAAATAATGCATACATGATATCCTTTATCTACCGCGGTTTTTAAAGCGTAACCATCTTTAATATTCATGCGTCTTAGCATCTCACCAGAAGTGGTAATAGTTACTGTTCCATCTGTTAAAACACCATCTACATCAAAAATAAATGTAGTAATTTGATTGAGGTATTCTTTATAGCTTTTGTCTTCCATCGTATTTAATTTTTAATAGATTTTTCTGTTGATTTTACAGCAGGATTATGTGTTTTTTGTATCGATTTAGTAAGTAGTTGGTAAACTTCTTTGTGGTGTTTATCGGTTAGCGCTTTTAAATGTTTTTTTATCGTCTTTTTGTCATTGCGTTTTGCAGGACCAGTTTGCGCTAGAAAAGGAGAAACTTCATCTAGTTTCCTAGCAGTTTCTTTAATTAATGGTTTTAGAATTTCAAACTCTGCACCTTGAGATTCTGTGATTTCATGCGCTAATCTATAAATCTGATTGGTGAAATTATTCACAAAAACAGCAGCCAAATGCAAAGCAGCACGTTGATCACTATTTACTTTATGCGGCTGACTACCAATAGCTTTTGCCAATTTTTTTAATATTGGAAGGTCTTCTTTGTTTTTAAGCGCTTCTAGACATAAAGGAACATCCGAAAAATCTACATTTGCCGCTTTGCTAAACGTTTGCAACGGATAGAAAACACCTCGTTTGTTTTTTTTGTCAATAGCATACAAGCTTACACTACCAGAAGTATGCACCACTAATCTATTTTCAAATGGAAGTTGTGAAGATAAATCGGCAACGGCATCATCGCTTACCGCTAAAATATAAATATCTGCTTCTACTAAATCCTCTAAATTATCGGTAATTGCAACTTTGGTTTTATACTTTTCAATAGTTCTTAAATTTCTATTATACCATTGCTTTACAGTTACTTTCTCCGCGTTTGTAAAAGCCTTATATAAATGTGTTGCTACATTTCCTGCGCCAAGTAATACTATGTTAATCATTTTGCTAAAATAATAAGAATAATCAATTACTAATTAAGAATATTTAATTCCTTTGTTTAAAAATAAAGACTTAATTTCGAATACATGAATAAATCCGATATAAATACTCGAGAAGATATCTTTTTATTAGTTTCCAATTTTTATGAAAAAGTAAAAGTAGACGAAAAGCTTGGGCCATTTTTTAATGATACAATTAAAGATTGGGAAGCACATCTAGACCATTTAACTAGTTTTTGGGAAACCAGTCTTTTTATGACCAAAAAACTAGAAAAAAAATACCATGGCAATCCTTTAGAGGCACATGTTAAAGTGGATAAAAAATTTAATCATACTATTGATAATTTACACTTTGGCATATGGCTAAATTTATGGTATCAAACTCTAGATGAGTTGTTTGAAGGTGAAATTGCAGATAATGCAAAAAGAAGAGCGCGAAAAATGGGCACTTTTATGTATATGAATATTTTTGCTGCGAGAGGGAAGGAGTAGGCATTGTTGCTTAAATAGTATGCCGTATGTTATGATAAAATTCTTATTACAGATTTAGCGCCGCAATAACTACTTTGTGAATTTACATCTTTGGAAGTGCTTTAACTTCTATTTCATGTTTCAAATGATGTTACAGTTTTAACTTCAATTTTAACTTCATTATTGGTTTTAAACAAACAAAAATCTGTAAATTTGCACGAGCAAAAAAAAGCTTGTTATTATGTTAAAAAAACTCTCCAATATTCTGTTTTCAACTAGACTAACTGCTATACTTTTTATTCTATTTGCAACCGCAATGGCTGTTGGTACTTTTATGGACGCAGGAATGGATACCTCGCCAACGCCATACAGTAGAAATTTAGTATATAACACCTGGTGGTTTGAGGGAATTATGCTGTTTTTTGTTATTAATTTTGTTGGAAATATTTTTAGATTCCGATTATATAAAAAAGAAAAATGGGCAACATTAATATTGCATTTATCTTTCATATTTATATTATTAGGTGCATTTATTACACGTTATGCTAGTTTTGAAGGTATGATGCCAATTCGTGAAGGAGCTACTGAAAATAAATTCTTATCCCAAAAAACATACATTACAACTTATATTGATGGAGACTATGAAATTGATGGTATTCCGCAACGATTACCAGTAGAACGTGCGGTAGATTTTTCGCCTCGTTTAGAAAATAGTTTTGAAGTAGATGTTCGTTATAATAACCAACCAGTTAGTATTTCTTTAGAGAAATTTGTTGGAGGAGCAGAAGAAGATATAATTCCAAATGAAACTGGAGAAGAATATCTTAAAATAGTGGAAGCAGGAGGAGAAGGACCTCATAATCACTTTTTAAAATCTGGAGAAGTACAAAGTATTCATAGTGTTTTAATAGCATTAAATAAGCCAACCAAAGGAGCCATAAACATTACGCAAGAAGGAGATCAGCTAAACATTAATTCCCCTTTTGAAGGAGAATATATGACTATGGCAACCATGGCAACAGGAACCTTAGTAAAAGACAGCTTGCAACCATTAATTTTACGTTCTCGTTATGTAATTGGTAGTATGCAAATGGTTTTTCCTAAACCTGTGGTAAAAGGAGATTTTGGTATTGTGCAAAAATCACAAATGCTAAAAGGTGATGAAGATGGTATTGTTTTAAAAGTAACTGCAAATGGGGAAACCAAAAATGTTGGATTACTTGGTGGACCATATAAAAATAATGCTTTTAAACAGGTTAAAATAGGAGGTTTAGACTTTGCATTCCGTTACGGAGCAAAGGTTTTAGAGCTTCCTTTTAATATTAAATTAAACGATTTTATAGCAGAACGCTATCCTGGTACAGAAAGAAGTTATTCTTCTTACGCTAGTGAAGTGACGGTTTTAGATGAAAATGGAGGGGACTTCGATTATAGAATTTTTATGAATAATATTCTAAACCATGGCGGTTATAAGTTTTTTCAATCAAACTTCGATCCAGATGAAAAAGGAACCATTCTTTCTGTAAACCATGATTTTTGGGGAACTTGGATTACCTATTTAGGATATTTCTTATTGTACTTTGGTATGATAGCTATATTCTTTTCTAAAGGATCTAGATTTGGAGACCTAAGAAGACATTTAGATAAGATTAAAGCCAAAAAAGCAAAATTACTTTCCGTAGTGTTTCTTTGTTTTGCAATGCAGACTTTTGCACAAGAAGAGCAACACCAAGCGCCTACAGGAGCACAAATTGATTCTATTTTAATCGCTAATGCGACACCAAAAGAACATGCCGATAAATTTGGACGATTAGTTATTCAGGATTTAAGTGGTCGTATGATGCCAATGAATACATATGCATCCGAGTTAGTTAGAAAAATACATCATAGCGAAACGTATGCAGGATTAACACCTAATCAAATATTACTTTCTATAAGCGAGAGTCCGTTGCTTTGGTATAACGTGCCAATTATATACCTAAAGCCAATGCAAACAGATTCGCTTAAAACTATTTTAGGTATTCCAAAAGATAAAAAATATGCAACTATTGTAGATTTCTTTGATGAAAACTTAAGCTATAAGTTGAATCCGTATTTAGAAGATGCGTATAAAACGAAATCACCTAACGGGTACCAAAAGGAATTAAAGTTAGCAGATCAACGCGCAACTATTTTGTCTAATGCGATTGAAGGATTAACACTAAAAATATTTCCAATTCCGGAAGACGATAATAATAAGTGGATCTCTCCTTTAGAATATAGAAAAGAAGGTTACAAAGAAAAAATTACAGATTCACTTTACGGAAACTTTGTGAATTCTGGATTTTCAGCATATTTATTTACTTTAAATAAAGCGAAACAATCTGGAGATTACTCGGAAGCTGAGAAATTATTAGAATCCTTTAATAAAACACAGCATAAATACGGAAGTACGGTAATGCTTAACGACAATAAGATAAGCGCAGAGATTAGCTATAACAAATATAATATCTTTAAAAAACTGTATCGTTATTACTTGTTAGCAGGATTTTTAATGTTTGTGTTTTTAATCACGCAAATATTAAGTAGTAAAAGAAAAGGTATCGATGTTGCTGTAAAAATTAGTAAGTGGCTAATTATAGCTTTATTTATTATTCATACTGTTGGTTTAATAGCACGTTGGTATATTTCTGGTCATGCACCTTGGAGTGATACCTATGAAACCATGTTATATGTAGCTTGGTCTGCAATGTTATTTGGTTTATTCTTTGGAAGAAAAAGTGACTTAACCATTGCTTCTACCGCATTTGTAGCTTCTATTATTTTGTTCTTTGCGCATCAAAACTGGTTAGATCCAGCGATTGCAAACCTGCAACCCGTTTTAAATAGTTACTGGTTAATGATACATGTATCTATTATTGTAGCTAGTTATGGACCGTTTGTTCTAGGAATGATTTTAGGAATCGTTTCTCTTATCTTAATGATTGCAACTACAGATAAGAATAAAGAAAAAATGTTAGTCAATATCAAAGAGTTGACCATTATAAATGAAATGGCTTTAACGGTTGGTTTAGTGATGCTTACTATTGGGAACTTTCTTGGTGGTATGTGGGCAAACGAAAGTTGGGGAAGATATTGGGGTTGGGACCCTAAAGAAACTTGGGCTTTAATTAGTATTATGGTATACGCGTTTGTAATTCACATGCGTTTGGTTCCTGGACTTCGTGGTCGTTTCGGTTTTAATCTGATGTCTATAATTGCTTTTGCAAGTATCATGATGACCTACTTCGGCGTGAACTTTTATCTAGCAGGATTACACTCTTATGCAAGTGGAGATCAAGTAATGAGCGTCAAAATTATAGGGATTTCTTGTGCAATGGTAACCCTATTAGGTTTCTTTGCGTATAGAAAGTATGCTAAGTTTTATAAGAAATAAACTATAAAATATTCCAGATGAAATTTTTAAAAGAGTTTAAAGAGTTTGCCGTAAAAGGCAATATGATGGATATGGCAATCGGTATTATTATTGGAGCATCTTTTAATAAAGTAATAGATGTGCTAGTAAAGAAGGTGATGATGCCGCCTTTGTCTTTAATGACAGATGGTTTAAACTTTCAAGATAAAAAGTATATCCTTCGGGATGCAGTAGTCAATAGTGAAGGCGTGATTACAACCAATGAGGTTGCCATGGAATATGGGACTTTCTTTGAAGTCTCTCTAGATTTTATAATCGTTGGAGTAACCGTGTTTTTAGTGGTAAAGGCGATGAATCGATTGCGCACAAAAGCGCACGACGAAAAAGACACAACAGTGGCTACTCCCAAGGATATTGAGCTTTTAGCAAAGCTCACCGATTTAATGGAGGAACAAAATAAATTACTAAAAGCTACTAAAAATTAAGGTAATTTAATAGGCTCTTTGTCTAGATTAAGATCGTCAAGCATATCTTGTGTAAACTTGTAATGACCACGACGTGTGATTACTTTAAATCTATCGTCTTTCATTCTCGTTAAAACATCTAAAAAGCGCCATTTAGATTTTAAAAGAGTAGGTTCTTCACTTTTTAAACCAATTTCAAAATAGTGTTTTCTTCCTGCTTTTTCGGCTACAATATCTGGCGTTATTATAGTATCCGTACCTTGACTTTTTTTGGTGTAAGACTTTGGAGTTTCATAACCTTCTACATCTGCTTGAATGTTATCAAAGCCTTTGTTTTCTAGGTATAAGATGCTTTCTTTTAAAAAATCTAAATTTACGTGTTTGTCTGCTGTTGTCATAACGTGCAAGATACAAAAAAATAATAAAAGAAACCCAATCTGTAAAATAATTAACAAAATATAATTCGCTGATATGCAGATGGTTAAAATTTTATTTTTAACCAAAAAAGGTAGTGATTTAATTGGGGATAGGGCTTAAAACTTTAATATTTAGAGGTCTATGTGCTAATTTTAAAATATTATTATTTTTAGTTAAATGGAAGAAAAGCAGCTTTAAAAGTTGTTTACTTCTTCTATTTCTCCAGCTTTTACTTTTAATAATACATCTCCAATTCGTATTCTTACCAAACGTAAAGTTGGGTAGCCAACTGCGGCGGTCATTTTACGTACTTGTCTAAATTTACCTTCCGTTAGTGTTATAGAAACCCAAGACATTGGTCCGTGTCTTGCATCTCGAACTTTTCTATCTGCTAAAGGAAAAGCATCTACTGTAGATATGCTTTTCACTTTACAAGGTTTCGTGGTATATTTTGCACCATGTATTCCAATTTCAACACCTTCTTGTAATTGTTTTATAGCTTCCCTAGTAATTATTCCATCCACTTGTGCGTAATATTCTTTTTCTACTTTAGCGCTTCGTATGGTTTCACTAACTTTTCCGTTAGTAGTTAAAAGTAGTAAGCCTTCCGAGTTTTCATCCAATCTGCCAATGGCCATTGTTCCTTCAGGGAAATCATATAATTCGCCTAACAAACGTTTGTTCTTCCGCTTATTTTGATTGTTTATTAACTGACTTAAATAACCATAAGGTTTGTGAAGTATAAAATGCTGATGTTTGGTGATTGCACTCAAATTAATGTAGTTTTCTTGTAGTAGCAATGTACTTACTTTATTTATAAGGGGTAGATGTTTATTGCATAAAATAAAAGTTTATTGCAATGTGGGGAGCAAAAGGGTTTATTAAAAGCAAAAAATATTTTACATTTACATATGCCAGAACCTAAAGGATAAGGCAGAGCGTTAAGAAAGCCTCTAGTAGAGGCTTTTAGCGAATGAGCCAGCTGGCGCGAAGGAGAATTGCGTTAAAAAATATAAATATGCCTAAACCAAAAGGACAAAAAAACACAAAGAACAAGAAAAAGCACTCCAAGCTTATCGCTAGAAAAGTGAATAAGCAAAAAGCAGAAAAAGTGTTACGTAAAGAGCGTCTTAAAGAAATAGTGAAACGTGCTAAAGGAGAAGCGGAAGATTAAGCCGATTTGTGCATTACACGATTCTTACTAAGGACTTTCTTTTAACCAACGGTTTGCCACAATTTTTCCATAACTTTATAGCATAAAAAGCACTGCAATTATGGAAAATAATAAACTAGGTATCAATACCGTTTGTACACATGTTGGCGAAACACCAGATACGCAATTTAAAGGAGCGGTTTCTCCAATGTTTTTATCTTCATCCTATGAGTTTATGGATGTGGATGTTAAGCGATATCCGAGATATTTCAATACCCCAAATCAAGAATATCTAACTAAAAAAATTGCAACTTTAGAGCATGCAGAAGCTGCAATGATTTTTGGTTCTGGAATGGCAGCTATTAGCACTGTTTTGTTAGCTTTCTTAAAAGCGGGAGATCATGTGGTGGTGCAAAATGATATTTATGGAGGAACACGAAATTTGATCGAAAAGCATTTTGAGGATTATAACATAGCATTCACTTTTACGAAAGATTTGAAAATTCCTTCCTTTAAAGATTGTATACAGTCAAACACCAAACTTATTTATATTGAAACACCTTCTAATCCGCTTTTAAAATTAGTAGATATGGAAGCTGTAGCGACTTTGGCAAAATCGGAAAATATTTTGTCTGTAATAGATAATACGTTTGCTAGTCCTATTTTACAAAACCCAGTAGATTTTGGAATAGACATTGTTTTGCATAGCGCAACCAAATATTTTGGAGGCCATAGTGATATTTGTGCCGGAGCTGTTGCAGCAACGCAAGTACATATAGATAGTATCTGGAGAACAGGAATTGCCCTTGGTGGAAATCTGAGTGATTTTACTGTTTGGATGCTAGAACGAAGTATGAAAACCTTAGCCATTCGTGTAAAAGCACAACAACGCAATGCAAGAAAATTAGCCAAGTTTTTAGAGGCACATAAAGCGATTGAAAAAGTATATTATCCTGGTTTGAAAAGTCATGAAAATCATGAGATAGCAAAAAAACAAATGAAAGGTTTTGGAGCAATGCTTTCTTTCGAATTAAAAAAAGAAATAGATGCAGAAGCATTTTTAAAAGCACTTAAACTTATAAAGCCTTCTATGAGTTTAGCAGGAGTAGAAAGTACGATGTTACTTCCCGCAAAAACGTCACATTCCTTATTAACTGCCGAAGCTAGAAAAGAACAAGGAATAAAAGATGGATTGATTCGTTTTTCGGTAGGAATAGAGTCGAAAAAAGATTTGATTAATGATATGGAACAAGCTATAAAACAAATTACGAATGCATAAAAAGAACAAACATATAAAAGGGTACGATTTTGAAACACTTTTGAAGGAGTTTCCTAACTTAGAACCTTTTGTTTTCACAAATACCCACGGAACGCAAACGATAGATTTTGCAAATCCGGAAGCAGTAAAAACACTTAATAAAGCATTACTAAAAACGTATTACAATATTGATTATTGGCAATTTGCAGATGCGCATTTATGTCCGCCAATTCCTGGTCGTGTGGATTATATTCATCATTTAGCAGCGTTGTTAAAACCTTATAATTTTAAAAATGAAATACAAGCTTTAGATATTGGTACAGGCGCGACTTGTATTTATCCTTTACTTGGTTTTTCGGAATACCAATGGCATTTTGTAGGAACAGATGTAGAAAACGCTTCCTTGAAAAATGCACAAACTATAGTCGATAAAAATAAATTGAATGCAAATATTACTTTGCGTTTGCAAAAGGAAAAGGCACATGTATTAAATGGAATATTAAATCCTAAAGATGCTTTTATGGTTAGTATGTGTAATCCTCCTTTTTATAAAGACGAAGAAGAGGCGCTTGAAGCGACACAACGTAAGTTAAAAGGTTTAGGGAATGAAGGGAAACAAGCCGTTAGAAATTTTAGCGGAACCGCAAGCGAGCTTTGGTTTACTGGTGGCGAAAAAGCCTTTTTACACACCTATTTATATGAAAGCTCTTTACATAAAAATAATTGCTTTTGGTTTACAAGTTTGGTTTCCAATAAAGCTTTAGTGAAGTCTATGCAGAAATCACTGAAGAAGTTAGGAGCAACGGAAGTAAAGGTAATTAATATGCAGCTTGGTAATAAAATAAGTAGAGTAGTAGCTTGGACCTTTTTAACTAAAGAGGAACAAAGTAAGTGGTTGGTATAGATTTGTCATTCTGACTAAAATGGAGGAATCTTTAAGTAGATTTCTCGATAAGCTTGAAAGACGATGCAGTTATTCGTAAACAAATTTTTGAATTGCGACTAATACCCAAATAATATAATTAATTGTAATTTTGTAATAGTTTAAAATAAGGCGATTTCCGATTTCTCGCAAATAAAAAATAAATTTTCAATGAAACTAGATATATTAGCTTTTGGTGCACATCCAGATGATGTAGAATTAGGTTGTGGTGGTACTATAGCAAAAGAAATAAAAAACGGAAAAACGGTTGGTATCATAGATTTAACGCGAGGCGAATTAGGTACTCGTGGTACAGCAGTAACTAGAAAAGAAGAAGCTGCAAATGCTGCTAAAATTTTAGGCGTAACGGTACGTGAAAATCTAGGTTTTGCGGATGGTTTTTTTGTAAACGACAAGCAACACCAATTAGAAATAATTAAGATGATTCGTAAATATCAACCAGAAATTATTCTCTGTAATGCTATTGACGATAGGCATATTGATCACGGAAAAGGAAGTCAATTAGTTAGTGATGCTTGCTTTTTAAGCGGATTGATAAAGATTGAAACCAAAGTAGAAGGAAGCCTGCAAGCACAGTGGAGGCCAAAGCAAGTATACCATTATATACAATGGAAAAATATCGAGCCAGATTTGGTAGTAGATGTTTCCGGATTTATAGATATTAAAATGGAATCTGTTCTGGCATATAGAACACAGTTTTTTGATGCCAATAGTAAAGAGCCTGAAACGCCTATTTCGAGTAGGAATTTTACAGATAGTGTAGATTATAGAGCTAGAGACCTAGGAAGATTGATTGGAGTAACACATGCAGAAGGCTTTACCACAGAGCGTTATGCCGCTGTAGATAGTTTGTTTGATTTAAAGTAGTAGTAATCTTGCGTTTAGTTTTGAAATCCTATTCGTAAACAAGTAATGAATTGCGCTACTTAGTTTTAAATTAAGAATACATTTAAATACTTTTTTTCTTTGAAGAAAAGGAGTTGGAAAGGATATAAAAAAGGATGTGTTTTGTGAAAATGACTTCCCATTTTATGAGAAGGCTCGAATTTCTTTAAAACGGCATCCATTATCTGTAACTAAAGATAGGAGCAAGTTGTAACGCTATTGTGCTAACAACGAAGCTATAAACTAAAGTTTACTGTGGGTATGAATTCTGTTTTTTAAGGAAAGAAAAATAAGTTTATTTTTTTGTAATAATTTTGCAAAAAAATCTTTGCAGTAATTACTAAATGATTTACATTTGCACTCGCATTCTTAAAGAATGTTTATGGTGGTTCTACACTTGTTAGTTGGAACGTCCTTTTGGAAAACTTTTAAAGTTTGAAAATAAAATGGTTGCTTATTAACCCTTGTTGGTTAGAGCGTTCCTTTAGAGAAACTTTTTTAAAGTTTTAAAATAAAACAACATGGTGATTGTAGCTCAGTTGGTTAGAGCATCGGTTTGTGGTACCGAGGGTCGCGGGTTCGAATCCCGTCTTTCACCCAAAAGCAAAAGCTTCTCTTTTTTAAGAGAAGCTTTTTTTGTATATATAGATTGCTATTTTATAAACTATTAAAATTCTCATACCATGAAGAAAACAACGATACTCTTAGTGCTAACGCTCATGATCGCTTCCTTTTGTAATGCGCAAGAAATGGCATTTAAAAGACATTCCTTTACGGGATATACATTTTATGAGGATGGAAATAAATTAGCACTTAATGCCTTAATTGAAAAGGTAGAATCGAATGCCGAAGTTTTGCATTTAGTAAGAAGTGCGAAGTCTAAAAGTATTTTTGCTTCGGTAATTAGTTTTTCTGGAGGTGCTTTAATTGGATGGCCAATTGGTGATGCTATTAGTAGTGGTGATCCTAATTGGGTACTTGCAGGAATAGGAGCAGGATTGGTTATTGTTGCCATTCCTCTTGGATCTAGTGCTAATAAAGATGCTAAGAAAGCGGTGGCGTTATATAATGCGACTTTAAATGCGACGTCTTTTAAAACGGTTAAACCAGAATATCAAATTATAGCGAATGGCACCGGAATTGGTTTGGCTATGCGTTTTTAGTTTCTATAAAATAGCGTAAAAAAAAAGGAGATATAAAATAAAATTTTATATCTCCTTTTTTGCGTTAGCGATGGAACGGTTTGTTTGAGCTCCTCGTAGAGAGCGAGTAGTGAGAGCGCGACCCTTGGGTAACGCCCAAATACTAATTCGCTTTATCTACTGTTATTCTGTTTTCGCGATTTGCTAGTTCCCAAGCGGTATAGAAAATTAAACGCGTTCTGTTTTCTAATAAATCGTATTCTATTTTATCTGGTGTATCCGTTGGTTTGTGATAATCGGCATGTGTACCATTGAAATAAAAGATTACAGGTATGTTGTTTTTTGCAAAATTGTAATGGTCACTTCTGTAATAAAAACGGTTAGGATCATTGTCGTCATTAAAGGTGTAATCCAAATCTATGTTACAATATTTAGTGTTCATTGCTTCGGAAATGTCATGCAATTCGGTACTTAATTTATCGCTTCCAATTAGGTAAAGATAGTTTCTATTGGTTTTTTCACGTTTAGGATCTGTACGACCAATCATGTCTATATTTAAATCGGCAACGGTATTTGCTAATGGAAAAATTGGGTCTTGATCTGCGTAATATCTAGAACCTAATAATCCTTTTTCTTCTCCTGTAACGTGTAAAAATACGATAGAACGTTTTGGACCTTGCCCATTTTTCACGGCATTTTGAAATGCTTCTGCAATTTCTAACATAGCCACAGTACCAGAACCATCGTCATCTGCGCCATTGTATATTTCACCGTCTTTGATCCCTTCGTGATCTAAATGTGCGGATACTATTATATATTCTTCTGGTTTTTCACTTCCTTTAATGATTGCTACTACATTTTCGGATTGAAATTGGGAAACATCATTTTTAAAGTTTATATCCACTGATTTTGCTAATGTTTGTGTCTTTTCTGCCGTTTCTATATCGCTATATATTGCTTTAGCTAAATAGGTGTTTATTATAAAATAGTAAAAATCATCTTTTTTATCTACTAAGTCCATTCTTCCTCGAGAACTACCATAACGTCTGACTGCAAAATCAAAATTATCTGGGTTGTAAAACAGAACTGCTTTTGCTCCTTTGTTTTTTGCTACATCTCTTTTTGCTGCAAATTCTTGTCTGGTGTTAGACCATTTTGAAGAAGCGTCTGTACCAGAAATAGTATAGTTACCATCTGCGTTTTTAGGTTCGCCAGCTTTTATAAGTACTACTTTACCTTTAACGTCTAAGTCTTTGTAATTCGTGTAGTTTTCGTCATCGATACCATAACTTACAAATACAATGTGGTCTGCTTGAATGGTACCATCTGGACTAGAAGTTACAGAAACAAAATCTTCTAAAGCTGTGTAGGATGTGCCGTTTATTGCTAGTGCTACATTTGGTGTTTTCATTGTTTGTAATGGTACTTCTTGAAAGTAATCATTGTTTGGTAATGCCGAAGGAATACCTAAGCTTACATAATGATTTTTTAAATATTCGACTGCTTTCTTTTGTCCTGGCGCTCCTGTGTTTCTACCTTCAAATTCATCGGAAGCATAGGTGTAAAGCGCTTCTTTTAGCTCTGCGGAAGTGATACTATTTGCATAGGTTGTAACATCTACCGCTTTCGAGCTATTGGTAGCTGTTTTGTTTTGTGAGGTTCCACAGGAAATAAGTATCGTGGATATACCAAAAATGAAGAACATTTTTTTCATAAGATTTTGTTTTAGTAAAATGAGTTGGTTTTGATGTCTACTATTATAGATAGTAATCTACTATATTACGAAAAAGCGAAATAATAGCGGAAATAATCAAAAAGGTTTATTAAAATTTTAACAAGTAGAATTTAAAAATCGGTATTCATCAATAGTCTATTTTCTTGATTGGCAAGTTGCCAAGCAGTAGCGAAAATAAGTTTGGTTCTTTTTTCAAGAAGGGAGTAATTTATTTTATCTGGTGTATCTGTTGGTTTGTGATAGTCATCGTGCTCGCCGTTAAAATAAAAAATCACAGGAATATTATGTTTTGCAAAGTTATAATGATCGCTTCTGTAGTAGTATCTATTACTATCCTCTTCTTCATTATATTTATATTCTAAATGTAAGTTAGTGAGGTTCTTGTTTGCTTTTTGGTTTACATAATGTAGTTCCTTGCTTAGTCTGTCTGCACCAATAATATATATGTAATTCGGATTTTCTTTGTGGAATTTATCTACTCTTCCTATCATATCAATGTTAAGATTCGCAATGGTGTTTTCTAACTTAAATACTGGGTTTTTTGTGTAGAAAAGGGATCCTTGCAGTCCTATTTCTTCGGCTGTAAGATGTAAAAAGAGGATACTTCTTTTTGGCTTAAAGCCATGTTGTTCTGCTTTTTTAAATGCTTGCGCAATTTCTAACATCGCTACAGAACCAGAGCCATTATCGTCTGCTCCAAAATATATTTCTTCGTTTTCTGTTCCTAAATGGTCTAGATGCCCGGAGATAATAAGTACTTCTTCTGGTTTTACACTTCCTTTAATATATGCTAATACGTTTTCGGATGCGTTTATACCTTCTGGTAAAAAATCTTTAGGTATAATTTGAAAATAAGTGCTATCCGAAATTGGAGATGCTATGCCTTGCTTTTTATAAAAAGTTACTAGAAAATTTGCTGCTTTTTTTTGACCTTCTTCTCCTATTGCCCGACCTTGAAAGTCGTTAGAAGCAAATTGGTGAAGATTTTCTTTTAATTCTTCAGCAGTAATTGTAGCAGCATATTTCTTTACTAAATCACCATCTACGATGTCTATACTTTCTTTTAAACTTTCAATTTTTGTAGCATATTTTTTTTCCGCACAAGATCCAATAAGTATAAAAGCAGAAAGTAGAAAGTACATCTTCATAAATCATCCATTTTTTTGAGCATCAAATATATACAAAATTAGATAATGATTATTCCGATATGTCGATACCTTCTAATTCTTCTATTGCATTGTCTTCTGCTTCTTGCACACGTACATCTAATGCTTCAGTATTACCAACTTCGGTTTCATTAAAAATTGCTTTGTAGGTAGAAAGTGATAAAGATACTAAAGTTAGTAAAAATATTAACTGCACGGGTTTTCTAGACTCGTTTTCCTTTTTAGATAAATAAAAGGCTATGATACCAAATAGTAAAGCTGCTATTGCTGGAATAAAAGCCATATTGAATAAAGGTAAAGAAGATAGAATAATTGCAATTATAGCTGCAATAATACCTAGAATTATAAATAATTTTCTCATAATATGTTTAGTTTTTTAAACCTGTTGCAGATTTTATTTTAAGTTCTCCGTTACCAACAGCAACTTTAAATTTTGCGTATACCGGGATTTTGTTTTCGTCTGCAGTTAGCCAAAGAATGTTAGCGTTGTTTCCTTTTAAAACATCACTACCATTAATGCTAATCGCTAGTTTGTAACATTCTTTTTTACCAATATTAGTGTTAATCGTTTCTTTTCCTAAAAGGGTAAAAGAAATTATTGTTTCTTCATTATCAAATAAGACCTTAAAAGAATCGGACGCTCCAACAGTTGCTTTGTGAATATCTAAATTTCTAATGTGGTAAATGGTGGTTACTAAATCTTTGGTTCCAGATTTAATTTTTACCACTTCATTTCTATCCCAAAACCCAGAATCGAAATTCTTGCTTTTTTGTCTTCTTAAACTTTTAACGGTATTTGTTTTGTGGTTAAAGTTGTACTTCACAAATTTATAATGTCCGCCTTCATCAATATCTCTTTGGTATAAATAAGGCGTAAGTGTTTTTGGGTTTACATAACTTTCGTAAATATCACGAATTTTAAAAAAATTATCCCATTTGCTATATGTTGTTGCTGTGCATTTAAGACGTAACAAAGTAGCGGTAGACGTTTTAACCTCGCTAGTTTCCATTCTAACCTCTGCAAGGTCTGTTAGCAACCCAGACATATTATAGGATGCTGTGAAGCTTAATTTTTCACCAGCTTGAAACGCATTGTTTTGTGCAAATGCAGATGCGCTTATGGTTAGCAAAAGGAGTACGATTATTCTTTTCATAAATTCTAAAAATTTTTCAAATATACAAGTTTGTAGCATTAATTATGCCGAAGCTAATATGTTAACAACATTTTGTTGCTTTTATTTTAAAACAATTATTTAAAGTTTTTACGAGGCGCTTATCTATTCCTTTTCTTTAAACTAATTCGGTATCTATTAAAACGTTACTTTGTAATGTTCTATGCACCGGACATTTTGAAGCTATTTCCTTTAATCGTTGTTTTTGTTTATCGTCTAAATCTCCAATAAACTTCAGCTTCTTTTGTAAATGGTCAAAGCGTGTTGGTTTATCCACTTCTATCCTTAAATCATCACTATGTTTTTTAGAATAGGTAATATAAACAAAAACCTCTTGCAAATCCCATTGTTTCCTTTCGGCATATAATTTTAATGTCATTACAGTACATGCCGCCAAACCAGCACTTAAAAAATCATAAGGCGATGGTCCAAAATCATCACCACCAGCAGCTATTGGTTCATCTGCTATCATGCTATGATTTTTTGTTTGAATGGTGGTTGTAAAGTTATCTTCTAAAAGATTTAAATGCCCAACCAATTGTTCTCCTTTGGTTTCTAGCATTTCATTTTCTACAGGTTCAAAATAACGTTGTGACCAAGTACCAATCATATTTCCGGCATAGACACTATCTTTTGAATTGCTTAATAAATGATCGGCGCCATCTAATGTTATAAAACTTTTAGGATGATGTGCATTATGATAAATTTCTTCCGCATTTTTAATTCCTACAATAGTATCTGTTGGAGAATGCATAACGAGTATTGGTTTGCGTAAGTTTTTTACAATCGTAGGCAAATCTGTTTTGTTAAAATCTTCAATAAAGTCTTTATTAATTTTAAAAGGTCTACCACCAATATTTACTTGGGCTTCTCCTTTTTCTTTTACTTCACTAATGCCGTGAGAAAATAAATGCGTCACATGATCTACCGAAGAAGGAGCGCCAATAGTTGCAATCGCTTTTACCGTTTCTAGTTTTGCTGCAGCAGTGATTACAGCAGCACCACCAAGAGAATGGCCGACTAATAGGGAAGGAGCTTGGTAATGCAATTTCATATAATCACTTACCGCAATTAAATCGTCAACATTGGCAGAAAAATGGCTGTCTGCAAATTCGCCTTCACTTTTTCCTAAACCTGTAAAATCAAAACGTAGTACGCCAAAACCATGAGAAGTTAATGCTCTACTAATATTTTTTACAGCGTTTAAAGTACTTGAGCACGTAAAACAATGTGCGAAAATAGCGTAGTAATTTGGTTTCTGATTTGCGGGTAATTCCAAATGTGCTTGTAAAGCTTGTCCGTTTTTGTTTTCTATTTTTAGTTTTGTGCTTTTCATATAAATTGAATTTATTAGGTGAAAGGATATGCTTATTTTTTAATATGTTCCGAATACTTTTTAGAAAGGATTTCTAATTTCGGATGTATAAACTGTTTGCAAAATGGCTTTTCAGGATTTTTAATATAGTAATTCTGAATCGCTTCACGCGAAGCTTTAAATGCTGAAAAAGGCAATACTTGTGTGATTAATGGATTATCGAACGCAGATTGAAAACCTTCTAGTAATTCTATTGCTTCCTTTTTTTGTGCTTTGGAAAACGTATAAATGGCCGAACGGTATTTCTCTCGCATCGAATGATTGCTCGTGCTTTTATGCGTTATTAAATGTACTTCTGTTAAAATTTTTAAAGGGATTTCTTCCGGATTAAAATGCACAATAACCGCTTCCGAAAAACTCGTATTGGCTTCTGTGGAAGCTACAAAACCTTGTTCCACTTTTTCTACACCTTTTAAAGACTGAAAAACAGCTTCGGTACACCAATGACAACCTCCTCCAAATGCTATTTTAATCATAAAAAGTTACTTGTTTTTATTTAGTTCCAAGCTAATTGTTTTCTTTCTTGCCAATATGCTGTTGGGTCGACTTTAAAGCTTTTTAGTAGATTTATTTCTTCTTCCGATAAGGTTGTTTTTTCTACTTCTAGATTCGATTTTAATTGTTCGGTATTACTTGCGCCACTTAAAATAATACTTTTTTTAATGTTTTGGGCACAAAATTTTAAAGCGATTACATCTAAGCCTACTTGGTGTTTTGTTGCTAATGCTTCTAAAGTATCGTATAATTTAGCGTACTGACCATAATTATTATTTCTAAAGATTCTACCATTTGCAACAGCTTCTTTAATAATGATTTTCTTGTCTTGTTTTACTAGTTCATGCGCTATTGCTTCTAAACTCTGATCTAAAATATTATAGGTAATCTGAAAGCCATCAAACAATTGTTTTCCTTCTACAGTAACATCTAGTGCTTTTTTTATTACTTCCAATTGGTTGCTTCCAGTAGTTGTAATTCCAATCTGCATGTTATGCTCGTTTTTTAAAAAGGCTAATTGCTTTAAAACGTCGGTATTATTTAGAATGCCAGTTTCTAAGGTTGCAGAATGTATTTGATATATTTTTATATGCGGAAGAAACGCTTTAGATACTTCCCATTGTTCCTTTAGTTTTTCTAAACTGTGTTCTTTTACTTCATGCACTTTTGCATTAGCGTCAAAATTTGCGACATAGGTATAGCCCCATTTTGTTGCGATTTGAATTGTTGGGTCGTTTTTGGTTTGTAACCATTCCAATAATAAATCTTCTGCCAATCCGTAACCAGGAGCAGTATCAAAATACCGAATTCCTAATTGGTACGCATGCTCTAGCACATTAAAACTATTTTGTTTAAATACTTCTAGATGTGGATTTGCATTTTTATCCTTTCGTATATTGATGTATTGTGGTCTTCCTAATGCTGCAGTACCAAGTCCTAACATTGTATTGTTTTTATGGTTATAAATGCCTTCCGGATACCCTTTAGACAATTTGTGTATCTATTTTACTAAAAGTATTATGAACTACAAGATAACATAGAACAGCCGACTTTATTTCTTGCCCAATCCGGACGCTTAGCAAACCATTTTTCGTTTTCTGGCTGTTCGTTATACGGATTTTTTAATAGCTGAAATAATTCGTCAATTAATTTATAATCGCCTTTGTTTGCGTCATCAATTGCTAATTGCGACATATAATTACGAAGGACATATTTAGGATTCACCTCATTCATTTTTTGCTTTCGCTCTTCTGCGGAAAGACTTTCCTTTTGTAAACGATTTGCATACGCTATAAACCAAGTATTCCATTTTTCTTTTATAACCTCGGAAAGATTATCTGGTGTATAAAAAGCATCTTTTATGATTGCTAATCCTTCCGAAGGGTTTTCCGAAGAAAAATCGCTTAAGTTTCTAAAAAATATAGTCATATCGGTTTCCGTTAACTGAAGGATTTCGTCTAAACTAAAAATCAAGGACACATCATTTTCGCTTTCTAAAAACAATCCTAGTTTACTTTGCATCATGGCTACGTATTGTTCTGCAGCCTTTTCGTTATAAAGATTTAAAATATTCTCTAAACCTTCTGCTTCACCAATTAAAGGATATAGTGCATTTGCTAGTTGAAATAAATTCCATAGACCAATTTCTAACTGCGCACCAAAACGATAGCGTTTATGTTGGTTATCTGTAGTGTTTGGTGTCCAATTGGCATCATAACCTTCCAACCAACCATAGGGTCCGTAGTCGATGGTTAGTCCGAGAATAGATAGGTTATCGGTGTTCATTACGCCGTGAACAAAACCAACGCGTTGCCAATGGATAATCATTTTTAAAGTATCGTTTAAAACCGTTTCAAAAAACTGTAAATAGGTTTCTTTACTTGGTTTTCCTAAATGCGAAAAATGATGTTTTATGGTATAATCTACAAGCGTTTTTAGAGTTTCATTGTCTTGTCTAGCAGCTAATATTTGATAGCTTCCAAAGCGTAAAAAACTAGGAGCGATACGTGAGACAATAGCACCTTTTTCGTAAGCAGCATTGCCGTCATATAGCATATCTCGCAATACCTGATCGCCAGATAAACTTAAAGATAAAGCTCTGGTGGTTGGCACGCCTAAATGGTACATGGCTTCGCTACATAAATACTCCCGAACCGAAGAACGCAAAACCGCCAAACCATCTGCCGTACGCGAATATGGCGTTGCACCGGCTCCTTTTAATTGTATTGCCCAGTGTTTGTTGTTGTGTTCCACTTCGGTTAAATTAATAGCACGACCATCGCCTAATTGTCCAGCCCAATTGCCAAATTGATGTCCGCCATAACACATCGCATACGGTTTTGTATTTGGTAATACTTCATTTCCAGAAAAGACATTTAAAAAGTCCGTACTTTTTGCTTCTTCCAGAGTGATGCCTAATTCGGTAAGCATTTCTGGAGAAACATGTACGAGTTCCGGATTTGCCGTTTTTGTTGGTGTAACAAAAGAAAAACAAGCTTTTTCCACTTGTCTTCTGGTGTTTTCCAGAATGGCATCTGCTGGTAATTCGGTATTAAATCTATCTTGTATATTCAATTTCATTATTTCCCTTTCCTTAAACTTCTTATTTTAGTTTATCGCTGTGCAACTTTCTAAGCTTTGCTAATTTGGGGTCAATTACAAAAGAGCAATAGCCAAAACCAGGATTACTTCGGTAGAAATCTTGATGCTCTTTTCCTGCTTCGTAAAAAATAGGGAAGGCACTTATTTCTGTTACAATGGTATTTTCGTAATACGGAGCAATTTCAGAAAGCACCACTTCGGCAATTTCCTTTTGTTTTTCATTATGGTAAAAAATAACCGAACGATATTGCGTTCCGCGATCGGCACCTTGTTGATTTAAAGTGGTAGGGTCGTGTGTGGTCATAAAAATAACTAAAATATCTTCATAAGAAATCACATCGGCATCAAAGGTAATTTGAATCACTTCTGCATGTCCCGTTAATCCGGAAGAAATCTCGCGATAGGTTGGATGTCCAGGGACGGTTCCTCCAGCATAACCAGAGATTACTTTTTCTACGCCTTTTACTTCTAGAAATACAGCTTCTGTACACCAAAAACAACCACCACCAATAGTGGCTAATTGTAGGTTTTTAGTTTTCATTTGTTGTCCCTTTCTCTAATTGCATAGATTCTGAATTAACACAATAGCGCAATCCGCTAGGTTCTGGTCCGTCCGGAAAAATATGTCCTAAATGCGCATCGCAAGTATTACACATCACTTCTACGCGAACCATACCAAATGCGGTATCTTTTTCATACTTAATGGCGTTTTCTTTTATGGGTTGTGTAAAACTTGGCCAACCAGATCCTGAGGTGAACTTAATTGTAGAATCGAACAAAGGCGTGTTGCAACAAATGCAATTATATTGTCCTTCGTCATAAATACTACAAAGCGCTCCACTATGCGGTGCTTCGGTTCCTTTTTGTCTGGTAACTCTAAATTGTTCTGGAGTTAGTAGTGCTCTCCATTCGTTTTCCGTTTTTTCGACTCTTTGGTCTGGCGTTGGATTTCCATTTACGGTATAGTTAATTACATTTTTCCAAGTAAGCATAATGTAGTTCCTTTCTTTGTTAAATTAATATATGCTTTTAAATATACATATTTGGACGCATTTTTATTAAAAAACTTACATCTATCTACTTTATGCACTCAGTCTTCCTAAATACTTGGAAATATAAGTCTAGAGGAACAATAATTTTCTACCTAATACAGTTGGTATAGGAGCAAAATAAAAAGGAGTTACTTTTTCTTTTTAATCTAAATGATTCTTGGATCTATTACCCTAATTAATTTAGAATTTAATAGGATCAATAATTATATTTAAAGATCTATCAAAAAATCGGGACAGTAAATTGGAAGAATAAAAAACACAAAGACTAAAAACAAAATAGCCCAAAGAACCCACATTAAAAGCGGAAAAGTAATTAGGTTTCCTTTTGATTTCGGACGTAATGAATGTGCAATTAATCCATGGATACCAAGGCTCAATAGTAAAAAATCAAGACTAGAAATGATAATTAAAAAACTTTTGGAATGCGATTCTTTTGCTATAAAAAGGTAAACTCCTAATGCAACTGCTATCACAATAATGATTCTAAATATTCTTCTGGACATCTTATTAAATATTTAAGTGGTTAATTTTTATAAATGAAATATGCTATAATTTTTTGCGTTAAAACTCACCAAAGGAATCTTACCATAAGACGCCATTTTTTTAACTAAATCTCTATGAAATACATGTGATGATAGAATTTGATTTTCCCGTTCTAGCATGCCAATTAGATCTGCATTGCAAGTGCTAAAATATATTTTAAGGGTATTAAAAATATCGTCTGAATATAAAACATCTAGTACTAAGTTGGCATATTTAATACTTTTATGAATTTCATCCTGTAGTGCTTTTTCTTCCTCTATTTTTAATTTCTTATTTATAGGAAAAACATGAACAATTTTAATTGTAGCATGAAGAGGTTCTGCAATCTCTACTAGTTTATGGATGGCTCCTAAGTCTTCTTCTTCAAAATCTGTAGCATATACAATTGTTTTAATTTTGGTATGACTTGCATCTTCTGGAATAGTGATTACTGGACAAGATGCGCTTTTAAGAAGTTGTTTAGTAGTACTTCCCATAATAATTTCCTTTATAGCACTAACACCTTTCATTCCTGTAATAATAAGAAAAGCATCTAACGCATGTGCTTTTTTTGTAATCCCGTGAACTACAGATTTATCTTCTATAGCTTCCACTTTTACATGCGTCTTATCTAAATTGGCACCCAAATGTTCTTTGCAAAAAGCATTAAGTTTTAAGCTATGCTTTTTAATAGCATCACCTTCTATATCTGGAAATGGATCTTCGGCTTTTAAACTAAAATGATCTAACATGGTTGGATAATCAAAAACATGAATCACTTTTAATGTCGCTTGCATAACTTTACTCAGCGAATAGGCATATTTTAAAGCAGCAATAGAATTTTTAGAATAATCGGTAGCATATAGTATCGTTTTCATTTTTGCTTGTTTTTTATATATGAGGCTAAATTATAACCGATTAAAGTGTAAACAAATGACGTATATCAGTATGATGTTTTTAAAGACTGATGCAAGTCATTCTTTTTTAATTCTTTCATTTTTACTTTTACCTTTTTAATGTCTTTATTGAATTTTTTTTAAATAATACTAATATGAATGATTTCAGAATCAGACCCAAAGACAACTTTATTCACGAAGCAAATTGGGAACAGTTATATGCGCTTACCGAACATTGGAAATCGGATATGCTATTTTATAATGGCGACTTGAAATTTCTACATCATCTTATTGATAAATACTTTTTGTATCTATCCAAAAAGGAGAATATAGATTTGGTACTTGAAATTGAAGTGAATCTACTTCAAGTGGAGAAACAATGTAATACATTGTTAATTAGGATAAATAAACATTTCCATCATTTAGCGGAGTTGATAGCGGATCCTTTTATATATACATCGGATAAATTTAGAGAAGAACACGAACAATTGGAAGACGCTCTCTCGCAATTTGTAAAAGACTTCCGAAAAAACAGAAAAGAAGTTTTTGCAATTACCGAACATATGATTGCAGGAGAAGAATTGCTAAAGCAACTTAACATTTTACAGAAATAGATTTTAAGTTTTAACCATTAAAATTATTCTTAATGAAAGACCTACAAAAAGTATTATCAGAAATAACACAGTTAACTAATAAAATTGAAACCAATTATCCGGAGCTCTATCGATCTCTTGATGAAAACCCTTTAACGTTACCTGTTAGCAAACAGCCACATATGGATAAAAAAATAATGGCAGAATATCTAGAAAGTTTAAAGCAACTTTTAGGTCATTATATAGAGGAAGAAAAAATTAAAAACCAATAGATTTTATATTCAAATTATGGGAGAGATAGCTACGTCAAACAGACAAATAACAGTATACTATAGCTCAAAATCTGAGAGAGCGAAACAAACGTTAGCGTATGCTAAATCGGAAGGGTTTAAGGTGCAAGAAATAGACATATTAAAAACGAAGATTACGGGAACGCAACTTGTAGAGCTTGCCGAAAAATTGCACTTAGAAGTCGCAGATCTTGTGAATCAAGATAGTCCAGCGTATGCGTCTAGTTTTGAACATCACAATCTATCTACAGACGACTGGATAAAAATGATACAACACAATCCACAAATCCTTAAACAGCCTATTGCCTTAAGAGGTAATAAGACTATTCTAGTCGAGACGCCTACAGATATTCTTAAAATATAATAAAACTGGAATTTTAATTTTTGTTTCAAGACTGACATAAGTCATTTTAAACAAGTTTATAAAACGTAACCTTTGTGATATAATCTAAATAAATAAATAAATAAATAAATATCATGGAAAAGGAAATTTTATATAATTCGAATATGCATTTTGAACACCAGCAATGGGAAGGGGAACTTGATTTTTGGAAAGGGGAATTGAAGTTCTTTAATAAAAAATTAAGTGAACTAGTAATACGTTGGACAAACAAAGATGTACTTGCGCAATTAGAGCATTATCAAAATGAGTTTATTCTTCATGATGGCGTTATTGAAGACTTACAAGAAATCATAGAAAAGCATGAAGAACGCATAGCAGGACAAAGTGCAGAAGGAAAAGAAGCAATGGATGTGCAATTAGCAAAAGAGCATGTAGCATTTAGGGATAAAATGGAAACGCAACGCCAGGTATACGCAGACCTTAAAAAAGAATTTTTCAGGTTTCTAGAAAAGTATATGTAATATTAAATGCAATGGCATCAAGAAATAAATGAACTTGTAGGATCTTATATTCTAGGAGTTCTAATAAGTTTAGGGATAGGTCTTATACTTGGTCTAGAAAGAGAGTACGACAAACTCAAGGAAGATAAAGGTATAGCTGGTATAAGAACTTTTCCTATTGTAACTATTCTTGGATTTACATTAGGAAATCTTACAGAAGTTTTTACTCCTTGGCTACTAATTATTAGCCTGGGAGCTTTTATTTTATTTTTAGCATTTAGTTCCTATTCTCAAAAACAAGAAACACCAAATCAAAATTTAACCACCAATTTAGCCTTAATAGCAACCTTTGTTTTAGGCGTAATGGTTTCGGTAGCATATTACCGAGATGCAGTAGCAACAGCAGTTATTATAGTTACATTACTATCTCTAAAAACTAGATTTCGTTCCGTAATTCAAAATATTACTTCCGAAGAGCTTTTTGCATTTATCAAATTCGTAATCATAGCCTTATTAATTCTTCCTTTTCTACCCAACAAAACCTATGGTCCAGATAATCTATTAAATCCATTCGAAATTGGATCCATAATAGTAATCGTTTCCTTTTTGAATTTTATCGGTTATTTTCTTGTCAAATTTATAGGTTCAAAAAAAGGAATTATACTAACAGCAATACTTGGCGGACTCATTTCGAGTACCGCAGTCGCATGGAACTACGCATCCAGTAGTAGAGAATCACCAGAACTCTCCAAAAAGTATAGCGCAGGAATCATAGTTGCATCTGCCATTATGTTTCCAAGATTAGCTTTATTAGCATACATTTTTAACAGCAATATACTAATCCATTTAGCAATACCATTTGGTTTATTAACGTCCATTTGTGTTATAGCAACCTTGCTATTAATGCGAAAAGATGATCCAAAACCAGACACCAATATTAAATTAGGTAACCCATTGAACATGATGAATGCAATAGGTTTTGGAGTCGTATATGTTATCATTCTTTTTGCTGTTTTTTATAGTAATCAGTTTTTTGGAGAGAGTGGTTTGTACTATTCCGCCTTAATTGCAGGTCTGGCAGATACAGATGCCATTACAATAAGCATGTCCAAATTCTCTCTAGATGGCGACAAATTAACACTTGCATCTTCGGTAATTATTGCAGCGACCATCAGTAATATGTTAGTGAAATTAGGTATCACCGTTTTCAAAGGTTCTAAAGCAGCAGGGAAACTTGTTGGCTATGCTTTTGGAAGCGTTATTCTAATTGGTATTCTTTATATTTTGGTGATTAGAAGCTAACTTTATTTCTGTTTTTAAAAGTTGGGCGTGACCACAAGGGTCAGGCTTTTCATTACAATACCTCGCATCTCCTGCGTCGAGCTGCGGGATTTTCATTGCAATCCTTCACGCAAATACGCAAAACCAAAACTTCATAAATAAATTTTATTTTTTCGTCCCGCTGACCTAGATCAGTGTTCGTATTCTTTCAGAAAAGTACTTTTATACTAGAAATTTTGACAGTGGTTTTATCCATTTTCTGTCCAATAAATTACAATACAATGAAAAAATTAAATGCACAAGAAGTAAAAGAAATTGGCGATAATCTTGGTGTCCCATGGACGGATATACCATTAGATGAATTCACAAAAGGAGTAAATGTTGAATTTGAACATGGTACAAGATATCCAGAAACCAATGTTACCAATAATGATAAAGCCTTAACAGGAAAAATAGCTTGGGCGCATTTAAAAGAGTTTCCAGATTACTATACACGCTTAGAAAAAATGGAAAATGAAGCAGAAGCTTATTGGAACAAAAAAAAGTAAACGGATTTAAATCAGTGTACTCACGCTGACCTAGATCAGTGTGTCTCTCGCCATAACATTCTAATTTTGAAGTCTAAACAGAAAACAAAAGGTAGCTATTTAATAGCAAAAAATAAATTTTTTAAAGAGAAATAATATGAAAACGAAATCAGAATTTTTAAGCGAAGCAATGGTTAAGTTGCTAAATTATAGAGTAGAACAAGAAGAATTTTCTTCAAGAATATATCTAGCGATGTCTACTTGGTTAGATGATAAAGGATTTGTAGGAGCAGCAAAGCTCTTTAAGCAATATAGTAAGGAAGAGCTTGTGCATGCCGATAAAGCAAAAAAGATGCTTTTAGCAAATGGTATCCGACCAATCACTCCAGCTTTAAAACAACCAAAACAAGATTTTATTAGCCTTCCAGATGTTATTCTTTCGGCATTAGCACATGAAAAAGAAATCACCACACAATGCTATGCTCTTACCAAAGCAGCTCATACCGAAGAGAATTTTATGGTAGTAGAACTAGGTCTATGGTATTGTAAAGAGCAAGCTGAAGAGCTAAGTAAAGTACAGTATTTCGTAGATCGATTGGAAGCATTTGGTGAAGCGTCTATCATGTTAAGAGAACTAGATGAAGAGATGGGAGAATTAGCGGATTAATCCATTTCAAAAAACAAAAAACAACAATAAAATTATGTATTATGTACAATAGCAATAAAGATAGAAAAGCATATTTCATAGGTGGCGGAATAGGATCCTTAGCTGGAGCAGCCTTTTTAATACGGGATGGAGGAGTAGCAGGAAATAATATTACAATCTTCGAAAGTCTACCAGTATTAGGTGGTAGTTTAGATGCAGGTGGAAATCCAGAAGACGGCTATACATTGCGTGGTTCTCGTATGTTAACATTAAATATTTACGAATGCACTTGGGCTTTGTTCAAATCCATTCCGTCACTTACAGATCCTAACATATCTGTAACTCAAGAAACCATTGCGTTTAACGATAAAGTAAAATCATATGCAAAAGCAAGACTTATAGATAAAAATCGAGCAATTGTAGATGCGTCTAAGCTTGGTTTTTCTATGTCAGATCGTACAGAGCTTCTTAAACTAAGCGAAGCTAGTGAAGAAAAACTAGGCAATAGTTCGATTTACGATTGGTTTTCTCCTTCCTTTTTCGAAACTAATTTCTGGTTTATGTGGCGTACAAGTTTTGCGTTTTCACCTTGGCATAGTGCCGTAGAATTTAAACGTTACCTACACCGTTTTATGCAAGAGTTTCCTAATGTAGAAACCATGACAGGAGTGAAACGTACTGTTTATAACCAGTATGATTCTATGATTCTTCCATTAGAAGTTTGGTTGCAATCACATGGGGTTCATTTTCAAAAAGGGACTATCGTAACAGATATAGATTCAGCATATGCGCTAGATGCAAAAACAGAAACAGAAAAAGTAGTAGTAAAACATATTACCTATAAAAACGCTGGAAATATCGAAACTATTGAAATCAAAGATAGTGATTTAGTTTTCTGTCAAAATGGTTCTATGACAGATGCTTCTAGTTATGGTTCTATGACCAGTGCGCCAAAATTCTTTACAAAAGAAGATAGTCAAGGTTGGAGATTATGGGAGGAACTAGCGAATAAATATCCAGAGTTTGGTAGACCAGAAGTGTTTAATTCTAACATTGCAGAATCTTTCTGGGAATCTTTTACAGTAACATTAAAAGACACCGCTTTCTTTGATCAAATGGAAAAGTTTTCTGGTAATAAAGCAGGAACAGGTAGTCAAGTAACGCTTAAAGATTCTAATTGGTTTATGAGTTTCTCATTAAATCAACAACCACATTATAAAGACCAACCGTCTAATGTGCAAGTGTTTTTTACATACGGATTACATCCAGATCGCGTGGGTAATTTTGTAGGTAAACCAATGACAGCATGTTCCGGAGAAGAAATTCTTAGAGAACTTTGCGGGCATTTAAAATTCGATTATGATGTTGTGTTTGCAAACGCCATTTGTATTCCTTGTAGAATGCCATATATCACTAGTATGTTTATGCCTCGTTTAAAAACCGATAGACCACTTCCAGTGCCTAAAAATTCAAAAAATCTAGCATTTATTAGTCAGTTTGTAGAGATTCCAGACGATGTTGTTTTTACCGTAGAATATTCTATTAGAGCAGCACAAATGGCAGTGTATGAATTACTAGATCTGGATCTTGAAATCCCACCTATTACAAAATTCGATAAAACGCTAAAAGTGGAACTGGAAACAGTAGCGAAAGCATTTCACTAAATATAAATAAGTAGTAACCTTTAAAATCATAAAAAATGGCAAATATTATAGTTGTTCCTTTTAAGGAAGAGAAAAAAGCAATAGCAGCTTTACACAAAATCAAAGAATTGGATGTGTATGGAGATATTACACTCTATGAGCATATGATGATTCGTAAAATAGATAACAATGAATACGAAGTTTTAAATAATCAAACGGAAGGGGAAGGTTGGAGAACCTTTACAGGAATGGCTCTTGGTGGACTTGTAGGAGCGTTTGCCGGTCCTTTGGGGTTTGTTATTGGTCTATATACAGGCGTTGTTGCGGGCGCAGTTTGGGATATTAGCCGCTTTGACTTTGAAGATCAGTTTATTAAAAGAGTTAGTAATACAATGGCTGTAGGAACCATTGTAATTATTGCAGAAGTTGCAGAAGATAGTTCTATTTTTATTGATGATGCTCTAAAACCTTATAGTTCTGAGATTATTAGAAGTGAAGCAGGAATAGAATTCAATGACTTTATGGATGAACAAGTTGAAAATCTAGAAGTAGATATTGAAGACGAACGTCAAAAGCTTAGAAAAGCTACTGCAGAAGAAAAAACTAAAATTAAAGCGAAGATTGCCGATTTAAAAGCGAAGAGAAAAGCAGAAATGGCAGTATTAGAAACAAAGAGAAAAGCAGCTTTGAAAGACATTAAAAGCCAAACAAAATCCAGAATTAATAAGTTAGAATCTCGCTTGGATGGTGTTGAACATGCTATTACAGACTCTTTTGTTAAAGCAAGAAAAAACAGACTGAAAAAGAGAATTAAAAAAGAGGAAGAAAAATTATTCCAATTGCATAATGCTCTAGGTGAAGATATCGTGGATTAACAAGCAATTATATAGAATATTTCAAAATAAAAAAGAAGTGGGAAAGCTCATACTTGTAAGACACGGAAAAAGTATCTGGAATATAGAAAATATTTTTACGGGATGGACAGATATTGATCTGGCAACTCAAGGAATTGAGGAGGCCGAAATAGCAGGTCAAATTATAATGGATAATAATTTAGCTATAGATATCTGTTTTTCCTCTTATTTAAAAAGAGCGATTAGAACGGCTTGGATAATTATGGATACTGCAAATATGATGCATATAGACTTTTTGAAAAGTTGGAAGCTTAATGAACGGAATTATGGTGCTTGGCAAGGAAGAAATAAAGAAGAGGTGAGAAAGGAAGTTGGAGAAGAACTTTTCTTAAAAGTTAGAAGAGGCTTTAGTACTGCGCCTCCAAGTTTATCTAAAGAGGATGAAAGGAATCCGAAATTAGATCCCAAATATGCTAAACTTAATGCGTCAGAATTGCCATTAGGAGAATCCTTAGAGGAAACTAGACATAGAGCAGTGCAATACTTTTTTGAAGCTATTGTTCCAGAATTAGTAGAAGGTAAGACGGTTTTAGTTTCTGCGCACGGGAATTCCATTCGTGCATTAATGGGGCATATTGAAAATATTTCTTCTAAAGAAATTCCTAATGTGGACGTAAAAACCGGAGTGTTAAATATTTATGAGTTTGATACCGAAATGCATTTAAAAGCCAAATATGTATTGGCCTAATAAAGTTAATTGGAAATATAAATAATTTGATATGAAAGCTAAATTGTTATCATCGGCTGTACTAGTGTTTCTAATAGGAATTGGATCCATAGGTTGTAGTTCTACCACCAAGAAAAATTTGAAAGTAGCTAATGAAAACAGAAAGGATACGAAGCTAACTGTAAATCGGGTAAGAAAAGATTCTTCTAAGGTAATAAAGACGATAGCAAAAGTAGATTGGGACAAATTTAAAAAAGATGCACAAATAGCTGTCAAACAAAGAGAGATTCAAATTGAAGATTTAAAAAGAGAAATCTCCGTGATAAGTGAAGAGGATCAAAAATGCCGAATAGCAATAGATACATTAGAACAAAAAAAGAATAGTCTCAAAGGTAGATTGCTTCAAATTAATAAAAAATTTAAGGCAGATATGGAACATCTTAATGAAAATGATGAAGCCATAAAAATAACTTTTGAAAAATCGTTTGTTCATGATATGAATGAACTTATAATGAGTATTAGAGATTTTTGTAAAAAAGAATAATATTAATAAATAGTAAATAAAATAATCAATTATGAAAAAAAATATTTTATCCTTAACCGTAATCGTATTTATGGCAGGAGTAGTTTTAACTAGTTGTGGACAGGCATCTAAACAAGATGCGAAAACCGTTAAAGAAGACGTAAAAGAACTTAATAAAGATTTAAAACAAGGTGCAAAAGACTCTAGTGAAGAGATTAAATCTTCTGTAACTTCAGAATGGAATAAGTTTGAAAATGCATCTAATACTGCCATTGAAAAAACAGAGAATAAGATACAGGAGCTTAGAGCAAAAATTGCAAAAGTGAATGAAAATGAAAAAGAAAAATGGACAAAAGAACTGGATAAACTCGAACAAAAAAATAAAGAGTTGAAAGAGAAATTAGCAAAAAGAGGTCAAGCGTTTAAAGATGATGTTATTTCTTTTAATGCATCTACTGTAGCAAACGAACAGAAATTCGAGCGCGAGTTTAATCATGATATTACAGAACTAGGATCTGCTTTAAAAGACCTTTTTAAAAATAACGTCAATTAATAATTTAAAACTATAACGTTATGGCAACTACAATTTTAAGTTCCGCACAAGCTGCAGTAAAAAATTGGTGGATTTCACTTTTACTTGGTATTCTATATATTATTGCAGGAGTTTGGGTATTTCAAACACCATTAGCAAGTTACGTCTCATTAAGCATTGTATTTAGTATATTCATTTTTGCTTCGGGTATTTCTCAAATTGTATTTTCAATTTCCAATAAAAATGATATACAAGGTTGGGGTTGGTATCTAGCAGGAGGTATTCTAGATCTTATAATAGGAATATTATTAATATCACATCCATTAATGACCATGGCAATTCTGCCTTTTTACGTAGGTTTTTGGTTATTGTTTCAGGGGTTTATGGCAATTGGATTATCGTTTCAGTTTAAATCTGCTGGAATACCCTCTTGGGGATGGTTATTGTTTTTAGGAATTCTGACATTACTATTTTCATTTCTACTATTAGCGAATCCAGTTTTTGCAGGTTTAAGTATTGTTTATATGACAGGAATGGCATTTGTAACTGCGGGTCTTTTTAGAATTGCTTTAGCTTTTCATTTAAAAAATAAAAATTCTAATTAAAACAGTATAAAGCATTGCTGTAATGGTAAAGTAGTATTGTTCTATTTGTAGTTAACTCTATATCATTTTATGAACTAGAATGTTACATATTACTGCTGCTTTGCTTTTAAGTATTAAAAATTAAATCATGAGTAAAATAAAAAATAAAAATCCAGAAGAAGCTAAAGTATATCTTGTTGGTAGCGGAATAGCTTCTCTTGCAAGTGCCGTTTATCTAGTAAAAGATGCTGGTGTGCAAGGTAAGAATATTCATATTTTAGAAAAAGATAATATCCTTGGTGGAGCATTAGATGGTGCAGGAGATAAAGAGGAAGGTTATGTGGTTAGAGGCGGAAGGATGCACGAAAAACATTACGAGTGCTATTGGGATTTACTTTCCTATATTCCGTCTTTAGAAGATCCTAAAGTTTCGATAAGAGATGAATCGTTTGAATTTAATGAGAGATTTGTATCCAACGGACAAGCAAGACTTTTAAAAGAAGGGAAAATAATGGATGTATCTTCTTATGGACTATCACTAAAACAACAAGCAGATTTCTTAAAATTAATAATGACATCTGAAACAGTATTAGAAAACAAAAGAATTGAAGATTGGTATGATCACGATTTTTTCGAAACTAATTTTTGGTATATATGGTCAACGATGTTTGCTTTTCAAAAATGGAGCAGTGTTGCAGAAATGCGCAGATACATGAGACGTTTAATTCATTTAGTGGATGGACTTTACCGATTAGGAGGTGTAATGCGTACAAAATACAATCAGTACGATTCCGTAGTTCGACCAATGAAAAAATATCTAGAAGATCGAGGTGTGAATTTTGATATGAAATGTGAAGTTGTTGATATTGATTTCGATCTTTCTTCCGATAAAAAAACAGCGTCCGTATTGCATCTTAAAGATAAGAATGAAATTGTACTTGGTTCAAATGATTACGTCTTTATTACCAACGGCTCTATTACCGATAGCACCAATAATGGCGCTTGGAATAGACCTGCAAAACTTAAAGGATTAGCAGAATCAGGATCTTGGAAATTATGGAAAAAAATCGCAAAAAAAGATAAGGCTTTTGGTAATCCTAGCGTTTTTTGTGATAATATCGATTTACAAAAATGGTATTCATTTACAGCAACCTTAAAAGATAGCACGTTCCATGATTATATGGAGAATTTTTCAGGAAATGTAGATGGTACAGGTGGTTTAGTAACCATGACCGATTCTAATTGGCTCATGTCTATTGTGATTGCGCGTCAACCACATTTTCCAAATCAACCCAAAGATGTAAAGGTTTTTTGGGGGTATGGCTTATATCCAGATAGAAAAGGTAATTATGTAAATAAAACCATGGCGGAATGTACTGGTGAGGAAATCCTAGAAGAACTATGGTATCATTTAAAAGTTCAGGATTTAATGCAGCCTATCGTTGCTGCAAAAAAAGTAAACTGTATTCCAACAGCCATGCCTTTTATTGATAGTTTATTTATGCCGAGAGCGTATGGGGACAGACCAGAAGTATTACCAGAAGGAACAACTAATTTTGCCTTTTTAGGTCAATTTGCTGAAGTGCCAAAAGATATTGTATTTACAGTAGAATACTCTGTTCGAACCGCACAAACAGCTGTGTATGGATTGTTTGAAACAGGTAAAAAAGTTATTCCTGTTTATCCTTCTATTCATGAGGCAAAATCACTTATTAAAGCAGCTAAATCTATAAGTGGCTAGTGGGTTTTTGAAATGCAACTTAATAATTTCATTTCCTATTTGTAATTAAGAATTATTTTAAAATGAAAATATATAGCAGTGTTATAACTGTAATCGGACATACACTTTTTTGGTTAAGTTTGTTATTTGGTATCGTTTGGGTAAATTCCCTAATTGGTACAACAGACATTAAAAATTGGGGTATAGAAAATACGTTAACCGTTATTGCACTGCTTTTTTTAATTTTCACCTATTCGAAGTATCGTTTTAGCAATTATAGCTATTTTTTAATCTGTATTTTCCTTTGTCTACACGTGTATGGTTCGAAATATACCTATGCCGAAAACCTCTTTGGATATTGGCTGCAAGAGGTATTTCATTCTTCAAGAAATCATTATGACAGATTAGTACATTTTAGTTTTGGCTTGCTATTGTATTATCCTTTACAGGAATGCCTTTCCAAATGGCTTAAAATCTCAAGGTATTTAGCATTAAGAATTCCAATTTTAATTATTCTTTCGGCAAGTGCTTTATATGAAATTATAGAATGGTTAGTGGCTACCGTATTTTTTGTAGAAGAAGGCATTTCTTATCTAGGCACACAAGGAGATGTATGGGATTCGCAAAAGGATATGTCTGTAGCATTTTTAGGTGTTGTATTTGCTGCTATCGTATATCCTATCTATTCCGTATTAAAAAAATCTTAAAAATAGTCTATACTGACCTAGGTCATAATAATTATTTCATGCATCCAATACCTTTACCCAATAATTAATTAAAAATCACAAAGATGAAAACACCAAACATAGGAATTTCAGCAGAAAACAGACAAGCCATAGCAGATCAATTATCAAAAATATTAGCAGACGAATTTATATTATATTCAAAGACTTTAAACTTTCATTGGAATATTGAAGGTCCAGATTTTCATGCTGTACATCTTTATCTGGAAACATTATACGAAGAGCAACAAGAGGTTGTAGATACCGTAGCAGAAAAAATACGTATGATAGGTCATTATGTACCTGCAACTTTAGCAAAGTATTTAGAATTAACTCATCTCACCGAAAAAACAAAAGGTAAAAACGATAGCCAAAGTATCTTTGCAGAACTGCTAGAAGATCATGAAAGCATTATCGTTTTTATTCGAGAAGAAATAAAACCTATTGCAGAAAAATGGGGGGCAGACGGTATTAGTGATTACATCACAGGACTTATGGAACAACACGAAAAAACGGCCTGGATGTTACGATCACATTTAAAATAAGTAGTATGAATTTATACCTGTAATTCTATTAAAAACCCGAATGGTTTATGCTGTTCGGGTTTTTAATATTTAGATCTTTAATTCCGAAATAAAATCCCTTTGTTAAAGTTTTCAGAAAAAAAAAGCAGACTGATATAGGTCAGCGTCAGTGTTTTATATGGAATATATCTTTGTTGTATAATAATTGTTTAATTTAAATCATAGAAATTATGAGAACAGATTTAAGTATTAAAGAAGACATCTTAGACGAATTAGAATGGCAACCAAGTATTGATGAAACCCAAATTGGAGTCGTTGTAAAAGATGGTATTGTAACACTAACAGGAACTGTAAATAGTTATGTTAAAAAACGTGAGGCAGAAAAAGCTGCTAAAAGTGTAGTGGGTGTTAAGGCTGTAGCCGAAGAGATTGAGGTGCAATACAGTACTTCATCACACAAATCGGATACAGAAATAGCTACAGCTGCAGTCAACGCTTTAAAATGGAATATTTCGGTGCCTTCTAACAAAATTGAAGTTAAAGTAGAAGATGGTTGGGTCTATCTAGCGGGTGAAGTGATGTGGGATTTTGAGAAAAATGCGGCTAAAAAAGCGGTTGAAAATCTATCCAGCGTAAAATATGTAGTAAATAATATTACATTAAAAAACACCGTGGAAGCCGAAAATATTAAAGAAAAAATTAAAAAAGCATTCGAACGTTCTGCAGATATTGATTCTAAAGGTATTACGGTGAAAACCGAAGGTCATAATGTTAAATTGACTGGTAAAGTACATTCCTTAAAAGAAAAAGATGATGCAAGAAGAACCGCTTTTTATGCACCAGGAGTATGGAGTGTGGAAAATGAGTTGGAAGTGGAGTATTAGTATTTTAAAGTATAAAAAATAATTATAGTATTTTTTATAAGGAATCACCCTAACACCATTCGATGTGCTAGGGTGATTTTTTTTTAGCACTGACTTGCATCATTACAGGATATCTTGAACTGTAGTAATTTTAGACTAAATTAAGAATCAAACCCTTTTAAAGTATATGGATTATGAAAACAGATTTAGAAATTAAAAACGACGTTTTATCCGAATTATCGTGGTTACCAAATATAGATGAAACCGAAATTGGCGTAACCGTAAACAAAGGTATTGTAACACTTGTCGGAATTGTAAGTGACTTACCCAAAAAGACAACAATTGAAGATGCAATTAAACGCATATCTGGAGTGAAAGCTGTCGCAGAAGAGATTACTGTAAAATATACGGATAGCGATAAAAAGTCGGATGTAGAAATAGCAAAAGCCGCAATAAATGCTTTAGAGTGGAATGCATCTGTACCTTCAGAAGAAATTATTGTAACAGTAGAAGATGGGAAAATTTCTCTAACAGGTGAATTAGAATGGCCTTATCAAAAAAGTTTTGCGAAAAGAACTATTGAGCATTTGTGCGGTGTAAAGGAAGTGGTAAATCATATTCATTTAAAACCTAAAGTAACTCCGAAGGATATAGAAAATCAAATAAAAAAAGCATTTGCTCGTTCGGCAAATATAGATGCCAAAAATATTAGTGTAGCTATTGATAATCAAAAAGTAATATTATTGGGTGTCGTGCATTCTATTAAGGAAAAAGAGGATGCAGAAATGATAGCTTATAATGCGTCAGGAATTAATAAGGTGCGCAATGAATTGGAAGTAGATTATTAGCCAATGTATAAATAATATAGCAGTCGAGAAAACAAGTAATCCATTAACCATAAAACCGTAAAATACTTAAAAGAGAATTTTATAGATAAAAATAAACTAGGAATCTTTACAGGAAAAGGGTTTTGTAAATATCTGAATCCTGCGTTTATGGATTCCTGTTTTTTAAAATAAAGCGGCATTCTTTTTCATTATACGTAGACAAAGGTAGAGTAGTTTTAAGTACAAGTGCTTATGAAAAAACATAAAAAACTAAGTGAATTAGCAGCAACCGCTATATGCGGTAATGATATTAGCTCCTCCGTATTATATGTGTCTGCATTAGCGATCGCTTTTGCTGGACAATATGCTTGGATTACATTACTTATTGTGTCTTTGGTTCTCTTTTTATTTCGAAAAATTTATGGAGAAGTGGTTGGCGCATTACCTTTAAATGGAGGAGCTTACAACGCTTTATTAAATACAACAAGTAAGTTTATGGCCTCTTTTGCGGCCACATTAACCTTGTTGTCTTATATGGCGACAGCTGTTATTTCGGCTAATGAAGCGATTCATTATTTGCATCATTTAGTACCTGCGATTTCTATTATAATTGCGACTATTGTTCTTCTTAGTTTTTTTGGAGCTCTAACCATTGTAGGTGTTTCGGAATCTTCTAAAGTAGCTATTGTGATTTTTCTTTTTCACTTGCTATCTTTTGTGGTATTAAGTGGTTTTATTATTTTCTTTTTGATTAATAATGGCGTTGGTTTATTTATAGAAAATTGGCATTTGCCTACGACTTCAGGAAGTATAACGAAAGCTATTTTTCTAGGTTTTGCAGCTTCTATGTTAGGCGTTTCTGGATTTGAAAGTTCAGCGAATTTTGTAGAAGAACAACAAAAAGGCGTGTTTCCAAAAACACTTAAAAATATGTGGATTGTAGTAAGTGTACTAAATCCGTTAACGGCATTATTTGCATTATCATTATTTGCAATACCTTTATTACAAAGTGATGCGTATCAAAACACGCTTTTAATAGAAATGGCTTCTCATGTTGGCGGTAATTGGTTAGCAATCTTAATTAGTGTAGATGCATTTTTGGTGCTTAGTGGAGCAGTACTAACTAGTTTTGTTGGTGTTTCTGGATTGTTGGAAAGAATGGCTTTGGATAGAATTTTACCTCAATTTTTTCTAAAGAAAAATAAAAGAGGAAGTTCTTACCGTATTATACTTGTTTTCTTAATCTTAACCATTTCCGTTTTACTTATAACCAAAGGGGATGTCAAACTATTAGCAGGGGTTTACACCATTTCTTTTTTATCGGTAATGACATTATTCGGAATTGGTAATGTACTTCTTAAAGTGAAAAGAAATAGCTTGCCACGTCCTGAAAAAGCAAGTTGGATTGCCATACTTATTGCTATTAGTGCTGTTGTTGTAGCGTTGATTGGTAATATTGTCATGCCAGCAATAGAAGGTGCTCCTAGTAATATAGCCGTCTTTTTAGATTATTTTATTCCTGCCATTATTTTTACAACCATAATGCTAAATAGAACCCTTTTATTAAAAGTGCTGTTAAAAATAATCCATACGGTTTTTGATCCGGTTCGTAGTTTTGTAATGAAAACAGATAGTAAAATATTGCAGGTAATCGATACCATTAACTCTCAGGAGTTTGTCTATTTTACAAAGGATGACGATGTAGAGACATTAAATAAAGTGTTGCTATATATTCAGCGAAATGAACATACAAAAAAATTGAAAGTAGTTACTGCAACTAAAAATGGTAATCTAATTACCGAGCAATTTAGGAACGATATTGATGTAGTGGATAGAGAATATCCTTTAATTAAAATCGAGTTTATAGAACTAGATGTTAATTTCGGACCAGAACTAATTACTAAATTATCTAAAGAGTGGAATATTCCAATTAACTTTATGTTTATCGGTTCACCAGGAGATCATTTTCCTTATAAAATTGAAGAATTGGGTGGTGTACGATTAATCATTTGATGTAAGGTTCAGTGTAAAAATATTCAAATCTTAAAAACGAATGTTTTACATTTATAAAATACTATTTTCTCGAAAATTTAAATGCAAACAAATAACTTTAACATAAAAGGATTAACGGATAAAGAAGTGCTAGCAGCACGATCTAAGTATGGCTATAATAAACTGGAAGCTAAAAAAGAGTATCCATTTTTTGAAGCTATTAAAAGTTTGGTAAAAGAACCTATGGTTATTTTATTATTGGTCGCTTCTTCCATTTACTTTATTAGTGGAAATATAGGAGACGGTATATTTCTAACGGCAGCTACAGTAATTGTAGCAGCTATTTCTTTATACCAAGATTCTAGAAGTCGCAATGCTTTAGAAAAACTAAAAACTTTTTCAGAACCAAAATGTAAAGTCATTCGTAATGGCAAAACCGAAGATATAAAAAGTGAATTATTAGTTGTTGGTGATCGTCTTATTGTAGAAGAAGGAGGAACTGTTGCCGCAGATGGAATTATTGTGCATTCCAATGATTTTTCGGTAAATGAATCTATTCTAACCGGAGAATCTTTATCCGTTTATAAAGACAAAACAAAAGTAGACCATCAGGTATATCAAGGAACATTAGTTTCTGGCGGATTAGCTATTGTTACGGTTACTGCGATAGGTAGTGAAACGCAATTAGGGAAAATAGGAAAAAGCTTAGAGGGAATACAAAAAGAAAAAACGCCATTAGAAGTACAGATTAACAATTTTGTAAAAAAAATGGCTATCATTGGAGCTGTTGTTTTTATAATTGTTTGGGCCATTAATTATTATCATTCTCACAATATATTAGATAGTCTACTGAAAGCTTTGACGTTAGCTATGAGTATTTTACCGGAAGAGATTCCAGTGGCTTTTGCTACGTTTATGGCTATGGGAGCATGGCGATTAATGAAATTGGGGGTTATCGTAAAACAAATAAAAACGGTGGAAACTTTAGGTAGTGCTACTGTTATTTGTACCGATAAAACGGGGACTATAACTGAAAACAGAATGAGTCTCGCGAGACTTTATACGTTGTCTTCTAACAAAATATTCAAATTAGAAGATCATTTAGGTACTGCTGAAAAAGAACTGATTAAAATATCCATGTGGGCAAGTGAACCCATTCCTTTCGATGCTATGGAAATAGCATTGCATACTGCTTATAAAAACACGAGTAAGATAGATGAACGTTCGCAATTTGCGCTTGTACACGAATATCCTTTAGGCGGAAAACCACCTATGATGACGCATGTATTTGAAAATAATCAAGGAAATCGAATTATTGCAGCAAAAGGAGCACCGGAAGCACTAATGGATATTTCAAATCTTTCCACTATAGAAAAGGAATATATAAATAATGCAATTAAAACCATAACAGCAGAAGGATATCGTGTATTGGGAGTTGCCGAAACTCATTTTAAAGGAGACAATTATCCTGAAAAACAGCAAGATTTTCAATTTGAATTTAAAGGAATCGTCGCTTTTTACGATCCACCAAAGAAAAATATAGCATCGGTATTTGAAAATTTTCGTTTGGCAGGAATAAAGGTAAAAATTATTACTGGTGACAATGCATTAACCACTAAAGCTATTGCCAAAGAAATTGGATTCAAAGGTTTTGAAAAAAGTATATCTGGCGACGAATTAATGCAACTTAATGCAGCGGAATTACAACAAAAAGTAGAAGATACTACCATATTTACAAGAATGTTTCCGCAAGCGAAACTAAAAATCATCAATGCTTTAAAAGCCAATAATGAAATTGTTGCCATGACTGGTGATGGCGTTAATGACGGACCTGCTTTAAAAGCGGCACATATTGGTATTGCTATGGGGAAAAAAGGAACTGAAATAGCTAAACAAGCAGCGTCGTTAATTCTATTGGAAGATGATTTATCTAAAATGGTAGATGCCATTGCTATGGGCAGAAGAATTTATGCCAATCTAAAAAAGGCAATTCAGTATATTATTTCTATCCATATACCAATTATTTTAACCGTTTTTATTCCCTTAGCATTGGGTTGGGAATTTCCAAATATATTTTATCCGGTACATATTATTTTTTTAGAATTAATTATGGGACCAACATGCTCTATTATTTATGAAAATGAACCGATAGAAAAAAATAGTATGCTTCAAAAACCGCGTCCGTTTACGGTTACTTTTTTTAACGGAAAAGAATTAACCACCAGCATTATGCAAGGTGTAATGATTACATTGGGAGTGCTCATGGTATATCAATATGGCATACAGTATGAGTATAGCGAAGCGCTTACGCGTAGCATGGTTTTTACCACATTAATCGCTGCTAATATATTTCTAACCTTGGTTAATCGGTCTTTTTATTATTCCGTTTTAACGACCTTAAAATATAAAAACAACCTAGTGCCTTTAATTATTGGTATTACCATTGTTATTACGGCTGCATTACTTTTTATAACACCATTCACAAACTTCTTTAGCTTTGAAACCTTAAACCTTCCGCAATTATTAATTAGCGCAGCAACAGGTTTTTTCGCTGTAATTTGGTACGAAGCTGTAAAATGGTATAAACGTAAACAAGATCAAAAATAAAATAGACTTACATTACTTTTGGGCATTAGGACTAAAAGTGTCTTTAGGTCTAATAATTAGAAGTGATGTAGTATAAAATAAATTGGAAGTAGTCTGTTAAACTAAAAAAAAAATAATACGCTATATGAAAATTATTTCCTGGAATGTAAATGGTATAAGAGCGATAGTCAAGAAAGATTTTTTGGAATCTATAGCAATTTTAAACCCAGATATTTTGTGCTTACAAGAAACAAAAGCGCAGGATAATGAGGTGGAAAAAGCGCTGTTATCTTTGAGTGGCTATAAACAGTATTATAATTCGGCAGAAAAAAAAGGATATTCTGGTACAGCTATTTTGAGTAAAACGAAACCGTTATCTGTTCTTAATGATATCAATATTTCAGAACATGATACCGAAGGAAGAGTGCAATGTGCAGCATATGAAGATTTTTATTTGGTAAACGTGTATGTGCCTAATGCTGGGCAGCAATTAGCGCGATTAGAATATAGGCAGCAATGGGATGCTGATTTTTTTAAGTATTTAAAAGATTTGGAGAAAAGAAAACCAGTTATTGTTTGTGGTGATTTTAATGTTGCGCATAAAGCAATCGATTTAAAGAACGATGTGTCTAATTACAATAAAACAGCTGGTTATACACAAATTGAAATAGACGGAATGGATCGTTTTATTGATTCTGGATTTGTAGATAGCTATAGATATTTACATCCCAACACTGTTGCGTATACCTTTTGGAGTTATCGCTTTAAGTCTAGAGAACGTAATACAGGATGGCGAATTGATTATTTTTTGATAAGTAATTCCTTTGTAGATAAAATAAAATCCTCCAAAATATTAACCGAATACTATGGTTCAGATCATTGCCCAATTAGCCTAGAAATCGCTTTGTGAAACACTTTCGTTTTCTAGTTTGCTTCATTAAGGAATTCTTTTAAAACATCTACTTGAAAGCGTCCTACAAGAGGTAAACTTTTATTTGCATTTAATATTACCAAGCCATATCCCAAATGAGAAAGTTTACAATCTTGAATGATTTCTTCATTTATTCCGCTATAGACCGGCATAAAATGTTTATTTGTTTCCATACCAGAAGTTTTTGCGATAGTAATAGCTGTTGCTACTGCATCTGTAATTTGGTCTGGAGATAAACCTTTTTTTAAAAGATCACTCGCTAAATGTGTCATGTGCAAACTGTGATATAAATCCATGAAATTATGAATTGCATCTGCCTCTCTATAATTTTTTGTATAAATTAACACTTCCATACTGGTTGTTTTTGTTGGTTTTTTTAAGAAAAAGAACTACTGAAGAATGCTCTTTATTTGGAATGCATTCTTCAGTAGTAGTATTTATTATAAGACTTTAGCGTAATCAAAAACAATTCTTTTGAATGTTTTAAAATCTTGTGCAAAAGTGTTTATTCTAGATAAAAGCTGTTGATGTTTTTCTCTGTAATCATTATCCGATAGTCCTTTTTCTGCCAGCTCAATTTTAGATAATAACTGTTCGTGTTCTACAACGCTTTCTCTTAAATCGTCGCATAAATCAGCGTGTACTTTATCCAGGTTTTTTAACATACTTTCGTATTCTGAATTATTTTTTGCTGCGGTTTCTTTTTTCTTTAATAAATCATTAAAAAATTTAATTTCATCTTTCCAAAAATCAATGGTATCTAACCATTCTCTACTTTCAAAGTGTAAAACATCTAGTCCTGCACCAAGTAAATATTGTGTTTTCGGATTTGTAGCTACGGTATTCATAATGGTATATTTAATTTTTGTTATTTATAAAAAGGATTTATTCCTGAAGGGAGTATCTATTGAAAAAACTGACTTGGATCGCTTTTTTAGCATCTTTTAAAAGTTGTTTTACTTCTTCTACTGTATTTTTTCGTATTTGTGCAATTTCTTCCAACTCTAGCTGTTGCATTGTAGATAGTTCAAAGACATTACGCATAGCATATGGTAAATTGTGTAACACCATTTGGATATGGTTTTTAATTTCTTCAGCACTTAAATCTGCATCTATTTTTTCAATCCAACCTTTTTCCTTATTCTCAATAAATACATGGTTTAACGTATAATCATTATGATTGTAAGACCTGTCATCAAATTCTTCAATCAGTCGTAAATGGCCATCACCTTCTGCATCCGAGCTATACTTCTCTTGCATTGCATCCCATTCTGGTCTAGAATAGTCATCAATATTTTTAAAGAAAAAATCGTCAAACGCTTCTTCTACAACAATATCATCTAACAAAGCATTGGTTTTTTTATATAACCATAGATAGAAGTATTCCTCTTTTTCAACCTCTTCTATATGGTCGTAAATTTCAATAAATAACTGATCTATTATATCGTCAGCTTTATACTTGTTTTTTGAGAAATCACCTTTTCGAATAGCAGTATTTAATTGTGTATTAACATACTGTCTTATTTGAGGCATTATTTTTAGTACTAATGCATTAAATGATGTTTGATCTCCTTCTTTTTTTAATTCAATTAAATTTGTATAGGATTTTGTTACGAATAGTCGGAACTCCTTTTTATTTTCGAAATATGAAACATTTGTTTTCATGATATAGGTCTTAATAAGTTATATGTAAAGGTGGAAACTTAACAGGTATTATAAAATGACTTAGGTCAGCTCTGTGAAAAATATAAAACATTAATTGTTACGGTTTGATTCATAATCACTTAAAAACATAAGTTTTAAGTGCCCTTGAAGTGTCTTTTTAATAGGTCTTCTGTTCCTTTTTCGAAGCCTCTTAGTATAATTAAATAGTTTCCAAGTTGCAATGCTTTTAAAGACATTGTAGCACTTTCTTGATCAATTCCCACACCTCTTAAAATACCATAAGGACCAGTTAGCATGGCTCCAATTTCTTTGCGCTCTATTTCTTGTAAAAACATAGATACAAGAAATCCTGTAATAAAAATAGTGCCAATTTCAGGATTAGAAAGAATGCCAAAATCTATTGGATATGCAAATAGTGCCTTGCATTTTTTTTCCATTTCATTTTCTAAAGCGATTTGTTTTTTTCTATCCTCCAAATAATCGGGATTAAACTTCCCAATAATAGATACTTGCACGTCTTTATTTTGTGAAAGTTTCAATGCTTTTATTGTCTTTTCTATTTGCTGAAAATTTGGATATGATTTTAAAAAAACGCGCTTTTGGTTTGTTTCTTTAGTTTTCATTAATAACTACTTATTGTTCGTCTAAATTAATAATAACGGGATATAAAAGTGCTGATTTAAATCATACCGAAAATTTTTATCTGCGGATTAATTTTTGAATACATTGACCTAGGTCATTATTCCTATGCATTTGTTGGATTAATTTTGAGGTATAGAAATTAATTTATTAATCTTTAAATATAAAATTATGTCAAGTACTAAAGAAAATACATTTTTAGCATTATTAGCAGGAGCTGCTATAGGAGCAGGAATTGGTGTTTTATACGCGCCAGATAAAGGTACCAAAACAAGAAAAAAAATTAAACAAAAAGCGGAAGACACACAACATGATATTTCCGAACGTGTATCTCATGCCAAAGCAGACCTTACTAGATCTATAAATGAAAAAAAAATAGAAATGAAAGAAAAGTTAGATGAAACTATTTCTCATATGAACGGAAGGGCTGAAGACATCATTTCTAGTTTAGAACAAAAGTTGGAAGAACTAAAAAAAATGGAGCCTCAAAATAAATAATTATGGCTTTTGAAAAATGGATAGAAAACGTATTAGAAACCGATGTTCATATACACTCGTATTTAAAAAGTAGTGAAGATTATGTGAAGCTTAAGAGTTTTAAAGTACTTATGTTAGGGATTTCTTACCTCACTAAGGTTTTGGTTATTGGAGCCTTAGTATGTATCACTTTGCTAATATTGTCTTTTGCTCTAGCCTTTAAGCTGTCACAAGTTTTAGATAATACGTTCTATGGGTTTTTAATTGTTGGTTTATTTTACATATTAGTGGTACTAGTTGTTTATTTTTTAAGAGATTGTTTTAATGGTCCACTATTGAGAAAGTTTTCAAAAAAATATTTTATAACAGAGGATGAAAAATAGTTACAATTCATTTGCAGAAATAGATCAGCAGCTAAAAATTATAAGCTTGCAAAAACAGATTTATAAACAGTATATAAAACGCGATTTAAAAAGCGTTAAAGGAAGTTTTAACGCTGTTAATATTAAAGAAGAATTGAAAAGTTCTTTACAAGAGCAGTTACTTCGTTTTATACTTAATAATTGGATTAAAAAGTTTAGATAAAAAAAAGAGTTTTACTAATTATAGTAAAACTCTTTTTTTCTATTACCCGAATTCTGCAACTTGTTTTAAACTTTCTTTATCTAATAAAACAAGCCTTCTATTTGTTTCTACATCAATTAATCCTTCATGTTTAAATGCGGTTAGCATTCGTATTGCTGTTTCGGTTGCTGTACCAATTAGTCCCGCAAAATCTTCTCTAGGAATACTAATACCTATATGCTCATTGTCTTTTATTAGTCCTTTATTATCTAACTCTAATAGTGCTTTAGCAGTTCTTTTACGCACAGTAGAGTAGGCCATGTCTACTAAATGCTCTTGCATATCTATAAAGTTGTTAGAGATGATACCTATAAATTTATTAGATACTTCTTTATTATCATATAAGAGTTTTGTAAAGTCTGCTTTTGGGATGCCGCAAATCTCAGCATCTTCTATTACACTTGCTGTTTCTATGTATAAACCTGTATCTCCAAGTAGCGATAATTGCCCTATAAATTCTCCTGCACCATATAAACCTGTAACAAATTCTTTTCCAGATTCTGTGGTTCTATACGTTTTTACGTTTCCACTTTGTATAAAATATAAATGATGTGCGGCAGATCCTTCCGTGAAGATACAGGTTTTGTTTTTATACTTTTCGAGATAACGATCTTTAGATAATTCTTCTAATTTTAAATAATCGGAAGCTTCATTGATAAAATCACTAATCCCTGCAATGTTTTTAGAGAACTCTTTCTTTAAGAAGATGCTTTTTTTAATGCGACAAGTGATAGCATCTAATAATTCGTCTTCTTCAAAAGGTTTGGTTAAATAATCATCTACACCAATATTCATTCCTTTTCGGATATCTGTTTTTTCAGATTTAGCAGAGAGAAAGATAAAAGGAATACTTGCTGTTTTAGGATTTTTAGATAAGGTTTCAAAAACACCATATCCATCCAGTTCTGGCATCATAATATCACAAATAATAATATCTGGAAGATGCGCTATTGCTTTTTTAACACCTGTTTTACCATTTTCAGCAGTAATTACCGTGTAGTTCTCTAATTCTAGAATATCTGCTGTATTTTCCCGTACGTCTTGGTTGTCTTCAATTAATAATATTTTATGCATCTTGTTTTTGGTTTAGAGGAAATTCAATGTAGAATGTTGAGCCTTTATTTATTTTACTTTTAAAGTTAATTGTTCCACCCATTAATTCTGTATACTGCTTTACTATATTGAGGCCTAATCCGGTTCCTTCAATATTAGAAGCATTATTTGCACGGTAAAAACGTTGAAACATATTGTTTTGATCTTCTATTGGTATGCCAATACCATGGTCTGAAATTTCTATGCTTATTAACTCTTTTTTAATGGCTATTTTTATATTTATTTCTTGATCTCTTTCAGAGTATTTTATCGCATTAGAAATCAAATTGTACAGAATATGTTTAAACAGTTTGCTATCTAAAAATACCACAATGGAAGCTGGATCGCATTGTAAATTAATTATCTGACCCTCTTTTTTGACGCCTTCAATCTCTTCAATTAACGATTTAGAAAAATCAATTAAATTAAAATACTCTAGACGCGGAATTACTTTCCCTTCTTGTAATTTACTTAAAGATAGAAAGTCATTTAGGATAACGACAAGATTTTTGACATTAGATCTAATTTTACTGACGTATTTAATTCTTTTTTCTTCTTTGCCAGATTCATTTTGTTTTTCAATAAGTATTGCTGAAGATAAAATAGCACTTAAAGGGGTTCTAAACTCATGAGAAGCCATAGAGATAAAACGCGATTTTAGTTCGCTTAACTCTCGTTCTTTTTTAAGCGTATTTAAAATTTCAAGTTCGTTCTCTTTTTGATGTGTGATATTGTGATGAACCATCAGCACTTGATTAATTTTGTTTTCGGAATTGTATAAAGGTGTAGAATTTATTAAATAGGTTCTGTTTTGATATTCTACTTCGAAAGAGCAATGTTGGCCTTGAAACGTGTTTAGAATATTTCGTTTTACTTTTTCCTTTACATCATTAGGAACACCTTCTACATCATCAATTAAGGTTTTTGTACTTGCTAGACCATTAAAACCTAATTCGGCTACTTCTTCTCCTTCCACTAATAAAAGATTAAAATTAGAGTCACAAATGACAACAAATCCCTTTGGGAAGTTTTTAGAAACATTATCCAATAAAAAATTACTTTGTATCACTTTGTTTTCTGTTGCTTTGGTAACTAAAATTTGATCTTCCAAACTTAAATTAGATTCTACTAATTTTTGAACTGTAGTAGTGAGTTCTTTGGTTCGCTCTGCTACTTTTTCTTCTAATTCTATAGTGTATTTACGTAGTTTTTCTTCACTATCTATTAATTTCTCTTCAGCTTTTTTATGCTTGGTGATACTATTGGTAACTCCAATAATACGTTCTGGTTGTCCTTTTTTATTTTTAAAGACTTTTCCTTTTTCATGAAGCCAATGTACAGATTGATCGGGATGTGTTATTCTATATTGTATGGTATAACTACTCGTTTTTTTTATGGCTTCAGCGATCGCTAACTCTACTTGGTTTCTATCTTCCAAATGTATTTTGCTTAGAAAGTCTTTATAATTAGTAGTGTATTCTTCCTTATTCATGCCAAATAACGAATTCTGGAAGGCGTCTCTTACTATTTTATCGGAAAGCAAGTCCCAATGCCAAGAACCAAATTCACCTGCTTCTAATGTTAGCCGAAGTCTTTGTTCATTTTCTAAGATGCTTTTTTCTGCATTTTCACTTTCTGTAATATCTCGTATAATACATAGAAAGTTATTGGTGTCTGTTTTTACTATTCGAGATTCAAAATGAGTCTGCTTACCATTAATATCCAGAGTGTATTCTACAATCTGATTTATTTTTGTTTTATTACAATCAGAAAACCCTTTTCTTATTTTTTCGCAAACTTTTTTTGGAAGTATTTTATCAATATTATGACCTATATGGTCTTGATAAGGAGCTACAAGTGGATAGCCTTCTGGAGAATGCACCTCCAAATGGTTTCCATGTTTATCATATAAAATCACGACATCGGGTAAGGCTTTCAGTATGGCTTGTGTTTTTTCCTTGCTATTTTTTAATTTTATTTCAATTTCCTTGTGTCTTGTAATGTCTTGAATGGTGCCATACATTTCTTTTGGGGTACCTTTGGCATCATATATAGTATAACCTTTTGCTAGAATGTGTCTTATGGTACCATCTGGTCTAATAATTCTTTGTTTGTGTTTGTATTTTGTTTGGTTTTTTATTGCTTTAACTATTGCTTGTACTGTGTTTTTTCTGTCTTCTGGATGAATAAATTCTCTTATAGATTTAGTATTTAATGCTTTATCTCCAGGCGATAGTCCAAGGATTCTATAAAATTCATCAGACCAACTTCTCTCATTCGTTTGAAAATTCCAATACCAATTTCCTAAATGAGCGATTCGTTGCGCTTCTACTAAACGACTTTCGCTTTGTACTAATGCTTGCCTCACGGCTATACGTTTTGTAATATCTATCACAAAAGCAATCACCATTTGCTTATTGTTAATTTTTGTTGGACTTAAGCTTATTTCTAATGGGAACTGAGAGCCGTCTTTTTTTAATCCCCACAAATCTAAATCCTGTCCCATACGCCTTGCGTTTAGACTTTTTCCATATTGGCTTCTATACGATTTGTGCTTTTTTTTAAATTTATCAGGAATAAGATCTTCTACTTTTTTTGTTATCAGCTCATCTGTTTTATAGCCAAACATTTTCTCGATAGCAGGGTTCGCTTTAATAATAACACCAAATTCGTTGCTAATCAAAATCCCTTCCACCGAAGATTGAAAGATGTTTTTAAAAAGGTTGGTGTCTTTTAATGCTTCCATCAGTTTTTATGGTTGTAAATGGTTATTAAATTTGCGCTTTTTATCACTTTTAATTTACTTTAAAGAAATATTTCTTAGGGTTTCTATTTGTCGGATTTTAGGCAGAGATGTAGGATATTTTTCTTGTATAAAAGCAATAAGTTGTTCTCTAATATCACAACGCATACTCCATGTTTCTGATGCATTTTTGGCACTAAAGCTAGCTCTTAATTCCATGGATTTATCATCGCTATTGGTAACTAAAAGGTTGCCTATTTTTTTATCCCAAAAGGGATGGTTTTTTAAAATAGTCATTAATTTTGTTCTTAAAACAGGTACAGGAAACGTGTAGTCTACATACAGAAAAACACTCCCAATTAATTCCGTAGCGTTAAAAGTCCTGTTTACAAATGCATTATCATTAAAATAATTAAGAGGTAAGACCAATCTTCTCCAATCCCAAGTTTTAATAACCACATACGTTAGTGTTATATCTTCTACAGTACCATATTCTCCTTCTATAACAACTTCGTCGTCTATTTTTATGGGTTGTGTAAATGCAATTTGAAAACCAGTGATTAAGTTAGCTATGGATTTTTGAGCGGCAACACCAGCTATAATCCCTATAACTCCGGCAGAAGTTAGTATGGTTGTACCTACTTTGCGTACTCCGGGAATATTCCATAAAATAGCGGCAATAGCAAGCGTAAAAATAATAACAATAGAAAGACTTTTTAAGAAACGGAGTTGTGTCAATACTTTTTTGTCTTTTGTCTTATGGCTTCCGTTAACGGTGAATTTTTCCTTAACTACTTCTTCGAGAGCATTTAGTAAAGCAATTAGTATCCAAGAAATATTAATGATAATTAAGCTTTCCGTAATTTTTTGCCATAAAGAGTTTAATTCTAAAAAAGTAAAAGAACTGTAAATAAATAATAGAGGCAGAAGAAATTTTGCAGGTGCTTTTAAGTGTTTTAGTAACTGTACTTTTAAAACGGTAGGTTTTCTTCGATTAGAAAGTTTAATAAACGAAAATATAATCCATCGAAAAAGAAGTCCTATTAGTACGCAGCATAGAAGGACTAGTAAATACTGGAGCCAAGATTCTAATTGTAGAGATACTATTGTTTTGTTACTATTCATATGAGCTAGCAAAGCTAAAGGAACCTATATGTGTTTAAAATGATTTAGATCATACTTTTAAACAGAAAATAATTTACGTATTAAATATGTTTTTGTTGGCCTCGAGAGCTTTCCTTGTGTTTGTATACCCTAAATTAAAAATGGCGTCTATACTATTCATATCAAAAGTGCCATAGTTAATTAGTTCTTCGGGATATATAATTAAATTGCAATCGGAGAATTTGGACATAGATTCAGAGGCGACCTTAATTTTATAGGCTCTTTCCACGACGCTATACGAGTGTTTTAAATCTTTAATGCTAATTTTTTTTAAAGGATTTACGTATACACCTATGATTTTTTCACAATCTTTTTTTAAAGGTTCTACTGGGAAATTGTTTAAAGTACCACCATCAATGTAGAATTTGCCATTAATCTCTGTTGGTGTGAAAACACCCGGAAAAGAGGCAGAGGCTATAATGGGTTTTATGAGTTGCCCTTTACTAAATATTTTTAATGAACCATCAATGACATTAGCAGCTGTAATAAATAGAGGTTTTTTTAAAGCATCAAAATTGTCGGTAGGAAAATAGGATTTAAGGTCGTCATAAAATTTTGCGGAGTTAATAAACCCTGGCTTATTACGTGCATATCGAGTGGTTTGAAAGATCGATATGTTTTTGAAGAAGTCTAACATTTCAGCCCAACCCACATTAGCGGCATATAAAGCGCCAATAATGGCTCCAGCACTTGTTCCTGATATGTGCGTTGGGGAAATACTGAATTCTTCTAAAGCTTTTATGGCTCCTATATGAGCAGCGCCTCGAGCTCCTCCTCCTGAAAGGACTAAACCTATATTCATTTGTAAGTTCTATTATTTAATATAAAATTAAGACATTGCTTTAAAGTAAAATATGATTAATATCATTGTACTATAAAAATAGTAATAAATACTTTAAGGATGCTTTCTTTTTGCCGTTTCATCTTAGTCTTTTAGCATAGTGTTGATCCACTGTCTTAGTGTTTTTTTTAATTGTTATGGAGTTCGTAATTCACTCTATTCGCTTTCCGTTTTTTCGACTCTTTTGTCTGGTGTCAGATTTTCATTTATGGTATAATCGATTATGTTTTTCAAGTAAACATTATGCGGTTCCTTTCTTTGTAACATTTGTAAATCTGCTTTTTGAATATAAATAATCGAAATACTGCTAAAACACTTACAAATGTTCTAGTAATGCACATATGTATAATGAATACATACTAAAACAGGGTTGTACTATATATTGTTTTAAATATTTTTCTAAATCTATGTTAACCTTTTTGGTAAAATAGTATAAAGAGTTAAAGAATATGTTTTTTAGTTAACGGCATTTTTTTCTATGACAGCATATAAAATCATCTTACAAATAGTAATTAAAATTATATAACTATGACAAAATTATTAAAAAGAGTACTAATAGCCATGTTATTACTAGCTTTCATTGCACCTGTTCAAGCACAAAGAGGATTCATAAAACGTAAAATACGTAATGACATGAAAGAGAAGCACGCGGAACCACAAAGAGAAAAAGGACGTGAAGCTATAAAGGATATTACTTATGAAAATGACAAACGTTATCCTGTTCCGGAAAACCCGGTAAAAGCAACGATGGTTATAGAGACGCGTAGTTTTAAAAAAAATGGAAAGTTAAAAGAAACCATGAACACTAAAATAGTTTTTGGTGAAACTGGTGAATGTATGATAATGAATGAAGGGGATAAAAATGAAACCAGAATGCTTTTCGATTATAAAGGGGTTGCTACTTACATGATTAATCAAAAGGAAAAAACAGCAACTAAAATGCCAATGATAAACTTTAATAAAATGGCCGAAGGAATGGCCCGGAAATATGGGGATTTAGAAGAAGATCATGGCGAATGGGAAAGATCTACGGAAGAAAAAGAGATTAACGGTTTCCATTGTGTTAAATATATTTATTTTAATACAAAGGAAGAGACAAAGGCTCATGTTTGGGTCACCAAAGATATTTCAATAGATTTAAGCGGCAACCATCTTTTTGGAGGACAGGTTAAGGATTTTTCTAAAAAGTATGCGGCTATTAATCCGAAAGAAAAGGAAAATTATCCCGAAGGAATGATGGTGCGTAGTGTTCATTTTGAAAAAAACAAGGAAACACCAAGTATGCAAATGGACTTTACAACTTTAAAGAAAACATCCGACGCTAGCTATTTTGATTTAAGCTCTTATAAAGTTTATGATGTGCTGGATGGCCTGTAAATGGAGATTCCCTAATAATAATAATAATAATAATAATAATAATAATAATAATAATAATTATTTAGATTGGAAATTATGGTAAACCGATTTATAATTATTTAAATTCTTAATCAAGATTTTACTTAAAAAATAATAAACCCGTAACATTGCGCTTACGGGTTTATTTTGCAGAGAATACGGATTGTATTTTTTGTTTTGCACAAAATGCCAAAGTAAACTTCGCCTTTTTTATAAAACAAAAAAACCATGACTTTCGTTATGGTTTTCCTTTTGCGGAGAATGATGGACCAACCATAATTGCCGATTTATTAATGTTTATAGGTGTTTTGAGGACTTCCAAAATGTAGTGATCCCGAATTAGCCCCTTTTTAAGAATTATTTAACAACAATCAGCAGCTAAAGCAGGCCCTAATTTAAAACCAACATTAAGTATTGGAAAATTCCAAGCAAGGTATGCAACAGCAACACCTGCTGGTTTAGAAATCATTTTGTGAGTATGCGTATTCTCATAATCAGGAATTTGCTCTTATCGCAAGTTTTTTATAGCATTTGGATACCATTCTAAACCATTTACAATTCCTTCAATATCTTCTAGAACTCCTGAGTACGTTAACAAAAAGAGAAAACTATTTAATATAGATAAGGATAATAGCGAAAAAAATGATGTTAGTGCTACTCATCTTGAAGTTTTGAAAAAGCTAGTAGCTGCTGCTCAGGCTTGGAGCAAAACTCATATTCAACCAAAATGGTGGCACAATAAAAAAACAGGAGACATTTTAAAATGTGCATTCGATTTAGGAATAACACATTTCGATTTAGCCAATAATTACGGACCACCTTATGGTTCAGCAGAAAAGAATTTTGGCAAGATTTTTAAAAAAGATTTTAAAAGGTATAGAGATGAGTTGTTTATTTCTACAAAGGCAGGCTACGATATGTGGCTTGGGCCATACGGGAATTGTGGTTCTAGAAAATATTTAATATCAAGTTTAGACCAAAGTCTTAAACGTATGAAGTTGGATTATGTAGATGTGTTTTATCATCACAGACCAGATCCAAACACACCTTTAGAAGAAACAATGGGGGCTTTGGCAGATATTGTCAGGCAAGAGAAAGCGCTTTATGTAGGGATTTCTAATTATAAACCTGAAGAGACTAAAATAGCTTCAAAATTATTAAAAGATTTAAAAGTGCCTTTTATTGTAAATCAAGTACGTTCTTCTATTTTAGAAGGTTGGGTTGAAGACGGTTTATTAGAGACGTTAATACAAGAAGCATTAGGTTGTATTGCTTTTTCACCTTTGGCTCAAGGTATGCTTACAGATAAAAATATTAATGGTGTTCCTCCTAATTCTAGAGCAGCAAAAGAAAGCAGGCATTTAGACATTAATAAAGTAAATGCGACTATCGATAAAGTAAAAGCATTAAACACTATTGCAGAAGCAAGAGATCAAAAATTATCGCAAATGGCAATTTCATGGTTGTTAAATAAACCTGAGATTACCTCCGTTCTTATTAGAGCTAGCTCTACTAATCAGTTAAAAGAAAATGTAAAAGCATTAGATAATATTAATTTTTAGGTAGGAGAAATAAATAAGATTGAAGCTATTCGTAAAGGTTGATTTTTTTTGTTTTTATATTCTGAAATGAGCTCTTGTTATAAAAAAAACATGCAGTTATTGGTTGGTTTTATTAGTAGATTAGTTTTGTAATAGTTATTTTTAGCAATTAAGTTATTTTAATTATAAATAACTTTGTACTATTCTTGTAAATCTGGAAAAGTTATATGCTAAAAAAACATTGTTTATTATTTGTCTTGTTGATCTGCGTTGTTTTTGGTGTAACGTCTCAAAATCATGAGCTTAATTATCATCAAAAACTAACAATAACCGAAGGTTTGGCTCATAATGGAGTAACTTCAATGTTAGAAGATTCTAAAGGTTTTTTATGGTTTGGTACTTACGAGGGTATTAATAAGTATGATGGTTACGAGCTAAAAACAATTAAGAACACTGTAGATAATAATATTCTAACAAGTAATAGAGTAAGAGCATTAAATCAAGACGCACAAAATAATATTTGGATCGGAACAGATGAAGGCGTTACAATTTATGAATATGATCTAGATAATTATAGAAAACTTACATCTCACGCATTAAGTAAGGCTGGTTTTCAATCTTTAAAAATTAGAGATATAATCATTAATAAGACTAATGGTTTAAGTATTTGTGTAACAGAAAGTAATGGCTTGTTTGTTTTTAATAGCAAGGATTACACATTTATAGGTCATTATGTTCCAGAACAGAAAAGTGATTTTACTTTTTTTAAAGGCTTGCAAGTTGATAAATCTAATTATTTAATTAGTACTTCACAAGGTTTACTGGTTTTTGATTTTGAAGCCAAAACATTTAAAAATATTTTAGAGAAAGACATTACTTATAGTAATTCTATTACAAAACTTGATGATAATTCTTTTCTTATTACACTTTTTGATGGTGTCGCTATTATTGAAAAAAATAAGAATTCTAAAGATAAATCATTCCGTTTAAAACGTAAAGATTTAAGTGACTACCAGTTTAATAGTGCTGTTGTAGATACAAAAAACAACTTGTGGTTAGGTACTTTAAATAAAGGTTTAATTTCTATTGAAGATGTTGAGAATTTTAAATCTCAGGACAATTTTAATATAAAAACTTTTAATGACGGTTTACCTATTTTAAGAGCTAGTAGTCTAATGTCAACTTCAAATAATAATTGTTGGTTTTCAACTTTTAATGAAGGTGTATATAGGTTTGATACCAATAAAAATCCGTTTTGTAATTTTCGTACTAACTCTAGTTTTACTACTAGTTTAGGTTCAGCTAGCGTGACTCATATTACTTCAATCGATAAAAATAGAGTCTATTTAACTTCTTCTCTTGGAGGTTTAACGATATTAAACACCCAAAGTAATACGTTTGAAAGGCTCCCATTTCAAATTTCTAAAACCGATTTGTCTTTAATATCAGCAGTATATGTTGATTCTAAAGAAAATGTATGGTTAAGGTTTAGAGATGAAAATGGATTAAGACGAATTACTAATGGAAGCAAGACTATAGAAAAAGTAGAGGGTATTGTTTTTAGCAACAACACTAATTTTGCATTACGATCATTTACTGAAGATAAATTTGGAAATATATGGATTGCATCTAATACTAATGTCTATAAAATTGTTTTAAAGGCCAATAATGCATTAAAAACGTTTGAAAAATTAAGTGATAATAAATTTTTTAAAGGTGAAACAACTCTAATTACTAGACGTGTTTATGCAGATCCTGTTTATGATTTTGTTTGGGTAGGCTCACAGTCTAAAGGTTTAATTAAAATAGAAAATAATAAAGGCGTATCAGTAAAAGCGTCTAATATAGAGTCTTTTACACATAATAGATTAAATGAAAATTCTATTTCTAGTAACTTTGTAACTTCAATAATAAGATTACCTAATAACGACTTATGGATAGGTACAGAAGGCGGTGGGATTTGTAAAGTGTTAAATTCTAATACAACACCAACTTTTATTTCGTTTACAGAAAAAAATGGATTGTCTAATAATGTTGTAAAAAGCATACTTTACGACAATAATTATAACTTGTGGGTCGCTACAAATATTGGCTTAAACTTATTTAATACTCAAAAAAGAGAATTTAGAAAATTCAATAATTCTGACGGTTTAGCTTTCGAAGATTTTTGGTATGCTTCTAGTCGTCAAGAAAATAGTATGTTATTGTTGTCTGGTCTTGATGGGATTATTAGCTTTAATCCAAACGATGTTCCAAATGCAGAAGCACTTCCGAAGATAACATTCGAAAATTTTAAAATTTTCAATAAAAAAATTATACCGGGAGATACTATTAATAAAAGAGTGCTGCTCTCTAAAAGTATTTCTGAAGTTGATAAAATCACCCTAAAGCATAACGAAAATGTGTTTTCTGTAGATTTTACAAGTTTACATTTTTTAAATCCAAAAAACCATGGTATAAAGTACCGATTACTCCCTTTTAACGAGCAATGGATAGAGGTGCCATCAAACCAAAAAACAATCTCTTATAACGGTTTACAACCTGGTTCGTATAAATTAAGCGTCATGGCTTCTAATTCTTTAAACGATTGGACTGAACCCAAAACCTTAAATATTGAGATTAAACCATCAAAATGGAATACTAATTTAGCTTATTTGGTTTATGCTTTTTTAGGATTACTTGCGGCATATACTATTGTTCGCGTTATTGTTAAAATTCAAAGCTTAAATCATAAGGTAGAAATAGAACAATTTGAAAAAGATAAAGTAGAAGAAGTTAATGAAGCCAAATTAAGGTTTTTTGCAAATATTTCACACGAAATTAAAACACCATTAACGCTAATTTCAAGACCATTAGATGTACTTAAGAAATCTTTTAGAAATAATCCAGATGCAAATGAAAAGTTAGATTTAATAACAAGACAGTCTAAAAAAATACAACAATTAATAGAGCAGGTTCAAGATTTTAGAAAAGCAGATGCAAATATGCTTAAAATGCACTATTCGCGATTTAATTTTGATACTTTTATTAAAGATATAATTGTAGATTTTAAGTTTTTGGCAGATAATGATAGTAAACAAATAGAGTTTATTGGTGACGACTCTATAATTATCGTTTCGGCAGATAAAGAGAAGTTAGAGAAAGTGTTTAATAATCTACTTAATAATGCTTTCAAGTATACAAGTACAGACGATTTAATAAAAGTAGAGTACACTAAAGAAAACGACAAAGACTTAATTTTAAAAGTTACAGACACAGGTAAAGGAATAGATAGCGCAGATCTGGCACATATTTTCGAACGTTTTTATCAATCGCAAAATAAGGATAATACACATATTAGTGGTTCTGGAATTGGTTTAGCATTCTCAAAGCGATTAGTAGAAATGCATTACGGTTTTATTACTGCGGAGAGTATTAAAAACGAAGGAACAACTATCACTGTTCGATTACCAATTGTAAAAAAGCATTTACCTACAGATGTTCTAAATGAAATTGATTTACCAAAAGAAAAAGAGGTATCTGTAAGTTCTAAGCTTATTCAAAAAAATACAGCGTTAGATATTGTTACTTCTGGCGAATTTAAAAAGTCTGTTATTTTTTATGCTGAAGATAATTTAGAAATGAGAAACTTTGTTTCTAATTTACTCGCTAATTATTTTGAAGTAAAGTCTTTTAGAAACGGTAAAGAATGTTTTGAAGCCATGGAAGACGAGTGGCCAGATATTGTAATTAGCGATGTGCAAATGCCAGAAATGAACGGCTTAGACTTGTGTTTAAGAATTAAATCAGATTTAAAAACAAGTCATATTCCTGTTATTCTATTAACTGCGCTTACAAATATAGAAGACCATCTTCAAGGCATTAGAGATGGTGCAGATGCTTATATTAAAAAACCGTTTAATGTACAGCATTTAATTACTAATGTAGAAGCATTATTAACCATTAGAAAGCAACTTAGAGAGCGTTATCAAGTTGGTATTCCATTAACCAAAGAGAATAATAAGAACAACAGAAATGATAATGCGTTTTTAGAAAAACTCTATAGTTTAATTGAAGAAAACTTAGATAATCAAGAATTCGATTTAAATAATCTTGCTAGGGAATTATATCTTAATCGTACACACTTTTATCAAAAAGTAAAAGTGCTAACAAATCAAACACCTTTCGAGTTGTTAAAAATATATAGACTTAAAAAAGCCGCAGATCTTTTAGCTCAAAAAGGATTATCTGTAAACGAAGTATTTACAATGACGGGTTTTAAAAGCAGAACACATTTTACTAAAGTTTTTAAGGAGAAGTACGAAACATCTCCCGGAAAGTATGCCTCAGAGTCAAAGAAAAATTACTAATTAACTTTGCTTATAGTTGTATAAATTTACTCATAAAGACAAACAATTAACCATAAGGAACATGTTTTTTGTTATTCATAAATACATTTGATTTAATTAAAAACTATATTAAAACAAATATTATGAAAACAACTTTACTTAAAAAAACATTTATGGCATTAGCGCTTGTAGTTTGTACTACATCTTTTGCTCAAATTGATTACACATTCGATACTGACGATGAAGGTTTTTCAGTAAACGGTCCAGGTAGTTCATCAAGTCACTCGGCAACTACAGGTATTTTAACAGCAACAACAGGCAGTGGAGGAAGTAACTTGCAGCTTAGAAAAAGTGCTAATGATATTGGTAATCCAACTACTTTAACAACTGTTCTTCTTGATTTTAAAAACAACTCTAATGCTAACAGTTTAGTACTTCAAACGGTATCTGGAGGTGTAACTACTATAGAAACAATAGCTATTACTGCTGCAGACATAGCTGAACAATCTTACCAAATTGATGTTCCTGCAGGAAGCACAACATGGATTGGAAGTTTTCAATTAAGATTACGTTTTGTAAATACAGCTGGTAATCTAGATGGTGGATCAATAGAGGTTAACCGAATTCAGATTGTAGACCCTAGTACTTTAAGTATAGAAGAAAACACATTAAGTGCATTTAACTTGTACCCAAATCCAGTAAAAAACATATTAAACATTTCTACTAATAATACTATTAGCAATGTAGCTGTTTACGATTTACTTGGTAAAGAAGTAATATCTTCTAATACAGTTAAAAATACTTTAGATGTATCTACACTATCTAATGGTGTTTATGTTATTAAATTGACATCTAATAAAGGAGTTGCAACAAAGAGATTTGTTAAAGAGTAAATTTCTTTAAATATTATGTTTTATTAAAAAGACCGCTTATTAGCGGTCTTTTTGTTGTTTTTAGTCTAGAATTATTCACAAAGACATTATATTTATTTCAGCATACATTAATCGCAATTTGTAATAAGATATTTACAGTAATAAACCATATGTTCAATTCATAAATAATAACAACACGAATGATAAAATCCTGCAACATGAAAACATTAAAACATTTCTGTTTCATTGTAATTTCACTTACGCTAATTAATTGTTCTTCTGCACAAGATAGCAAGCAAATAGCAAAAAATCCAGAACAAGGTTTACTTAGCATTGAAACTGGTTTAACAATTACCAAAGTAAGAACTGCAGTAAACAAAAATCAAACCTATATAGCAGCAACTAGTTATGAAGGAACTATTGTAGCAGTAAGTTATAGTGGAAATATTTTATGGAAAAACAAACTATCTGGTTATATGAACCATGATATTTGGGCAGCAGATATTAATAATGATGGTAACGATGAAATTTTAGCAGCCAATGCAGATGGTTCTGTGTACTGCTTAGATAACAAAGGTGATTTACTTTGGCAATTTAAACAGAATGACGCACCAATGTATTCAGTATGTGTTGTTAATAAAGACAACAAAGCGTATGTGGTTTGTGGTGGTTTCGATAATAGTTTTTACTACGTATCTCCAAAAGGAGAATTGGTAAACGAAATAGCTTCAAAAACATATTCTATAGAAAAACCATTTGGTAATTCACATAAAGAATTACCTCCATCTGGTTTACATGTTGCCAATTTTTTAAGACCAGGAAAGCTTAATGGAAAAGACATTTTAATTGTTAATGGTGTTCAAAATAGTATGAATGGCGATGGATCAATCTATTTATTTAACCCTTTAGACAAGTTGCCTTTTGAAACTGTTAGTGTAAAAAAACGTGGACCTTATGGAGACTTAAGAGTTGTTGATGCTAATGCAGATGGTAGTAGTGAAATTTTATTAGGACGTACTGGAGCTAAAGCTAAAGGAATGACGTTCCGTATTATGGATATAAAAGCCCCTAATAATCAAAGCGTTCAAGATTTAAGTAAAGCTAAAGATAAAGAATCTTTGAAAAGAGGCATGTATCGTGTTATACAACCAGAAGTTATAGATAACAACGGTAAACCAGCTTATATGGCTTTATTTGGAAGTAATATAGTTCTCTCTAATATTGGAGAACCGCAAGGTAATGCGGAAGTAATACCAACACGATTTTCTTTTAATGATATGTTTAAAGATCCTAATGCTAACAAAGTAATATTGGCTAGTGCACAAAGTGGAGGTAGTGCTGTTCATATTATTGATTTTGATAATAACGATTGGAAAAGCGATTATAAAAAATTGAATCCACCAGGTAAAATACAGGAGATTCTATCTAATTCTGCAGATATCAAACAAAATTTAAAAAGCTTTAAAAAACCTTCATATCAAAAAGAATCTGCTCCAGTATATTTCATGTCAGAAAATAGAAAAAAGCAAGGTGTTGGAGCAAAAATTGATAAAATTGAGGCTAAATATAATAATCCAATTTTCTTAACGGGAGGAAACTTTGATAAAGAAAAATGGGATCGTTCTTCAATGACAAGTGAGAAATATAGAAATAAGCGTGACCGCAGAATGAAATATATTTTATCTCAAGATGAAGTGTTAGAGATTATTAAGAAAAAGCATCAAAAATCTAATGGTAAAGGTATTTCATATTGGGGAGGACACGGTAACGATCCATTTATGTATCAAGTAGAAACTACTAAAAAAGGTATGGATTTTGCCAATGGAAATAAAACAGTATTAATTTACCCAGAAGTTGTTGATGCTTCAGAGGAATTTAAATATGTTATGAATGAAATGTATTGGCCTTTAGCAAATCATGCTAAGACCAGAAATGGTAATTTGTACATGCGTAACAAGCATTTGTTTTGGCAAGCAGATGTTTACATGCCAATGTGGAAGCCTTTAGTTTCTGGTAAATATGCAAACGTATTTGTGCCAGCAATGGAGGAAACAACAGATAAGTCTATGGAGCTAAGTTTTACTTCAAGACTAGGACTTTGGGCTAGTGGATCTGTAGATAGTTGGGGTGTACGTGGAGCTAGAGATAATACTAGTTTTGATCGTTTACGTCAGCATTCTAACCAAACGTTGCCAAACCATTTTTTAAGAACCATGGTATATTCTATTGCCAGTGGTGCACAGTATATCGATAACTTTCCAGTAGATCAAGAGTATATGAGTTTACTTTGGGATTTAATAGCCGAAGGTGCATTATACGTTCCAGAACGTTCTGATATTTTAAGTTTTTCGCCTGTACATTTAAGTATTAATAATCCTAATGAAGAGTACGTAACAAGCTCAAGCAATGTAAAATGGTTAACGTTTTTTAAAAAGGAAGGAGATAATTTAGATGACTTTGCATTTAGTAGATTAAATGGGACTTGGCCAGGTGCACCTTTAACCGAATGGGATTTTTCAAGGTATGCTGCAGGAGCAAAGGAGAGACGCTTAAATTTTATTCCGAAGTATAATAATGGTATGGTATTAATAACACCACCTCAAAACGGCGTTTTTGCAGACAAAGAAGCAGTTAGAAAACCTTTAGTAGAAAATATACATCCTTGGTATAAAAATATTATGAAAGAATACCATACAGATGGTAAAAACTATATGTCACCAGATGGTAAAACCACTTACAAACCAAGTGAGTATTATAAGGTTATTGAAGAGGATATTATAAATAGCGCATCTAAACTACCATTATCAGTTTCTGGAAACGTAGGTTGGGTTGTAGCACAAACAGGACCTAAACATTTACGATTAACTATTGTAGAGAATGGATACATTAATCCTAATGCAGAGACAGCTACAGTTAAAATTAATAACATTAAAGTAGTAAAGATTAAAGATATTTTGAATAATGAAGAATTTAAAGTAAATACAGATTCTGAAATCAAAATTGAGATCCCTTTAGGTGGTTTTCGTTTTATTGATATTGAGCTTGAAAAGGAATTATAATGGATTCGTATGGATAGATACATTTTATGTATTAGTAAATACAAATGTCACCTAATGTTTTACTTAATTTATTGAACATTTTAAATACTAATGAATTAGTCTAAATAGATTCAGCATTAAAGCCGAAATAACATTACGCTATTCCGGCTTTTTATTTCATTAGAAATCTCTTAAAACAACCAAATGAAAACATATAGTTTCAAAATAATTCTACTTGCAATAATTATCAGTTTCAATAGCTGTGATACCAAGCAAAAGGAAGTAGCTGTAAATAACACGAACAATAGAGATCAACCAAACATTATCCTTTTTGTATCAGACGACCACGGGACGGATGCATTAGGAGCTTATGGAAATCCTATAATCAAAACACCAAACTTAGATAAGTTAGCTGCAGAAGGCACCAAATTTACAAACGCGTATTGCACCAGCGCAAGTTGTGCTGCTAGTCGTTCTGTTATTCTCTCTGGTCAGTTTGGTCATGCTACAGGTTCTTATGGGCATGTACACGATTATCATCATTTTAGTACTTATGATAGTATTAAATCACTTCCCGTATTACTTAGTAAAGCTGGTTATGAAACAGCTCGAATTGGAAAATATCATGTTGCACCAGAAAAAGTATATCATTTTAATCAAGTATTAGAGGCAGATCCAAGAAACACCGTTGAAATGGCAGAACAATGTGCAGATGTGCTAAACTCAGACAAACCATTCTTCCTATATTTCTGTACAGACGATCCACATAGAGGTCAGCCATTTACTCCCGATCCTTGGGATGCGCCAAACAGTTTTGGAAACAAAAAAGAAGGCTATAAAGATGTTGAAACTATTACTTATAAACCTGAAGATGTTTTAGTACCAGCATTTTTACCAGACACCAAACAAACACGAGAAGAAATTGCAGAATACTACCAAAGTGTATCGCGTATAGATCAAGGTTTTGGAAAATTAATGCAAATGTTAAAAGACACTGGTAAAGCAGAAAATACAATCGTATTTTATATTTCTGATAACGGAATGGCATTTCCTGGAGCAAAAACTACAGTGCACGAACCAGGAATTAAATTACCATGTATTATAAAAGACCCAACTAAAGATGCTAAGGGAATTACTAGTGACGCTATGATTTCTTGGGTAGATTTAACACCAACCATTCTAGATATGGCTAAGGTCGATTTTGAGCCAAATAAATTTCACGGAAATTCTTTTAACGATGTTATAGGAAAAGAAAAAGTTGAAGGTTGGGACGAAATTTATGCCTCACACACATTTCACGAAATTACCATGTATTATCCAATGCGTGCTGTAAGAAGTGATAATTATAAACTTATTTGGAACATAGCTTACCAACTAGAATACCCATTTGCATCAGATTTATGGGCATCGTCTACATGGCAAGCTATTTACAGAAATGACATCGAGTATTTTGGACCTAAAAAAGTAAAAGATTATTTATTCAGACCAGAGTTTGAGTTATACGATTTAAGTAAAGATCCAAACGAATCTAATAATCTAGCAACAAATGAAGCTTTTAAAGAGGTGTTAGAAACTATGCAAACCAAAATGAAAGCCTTTCAAACCAAAACTAAAGATCCTTGGATGATTATGTGGAGTCATGATGCATCCTTACAAGGAAGTGGAGTGAATTTATAAGTTTATTTTTCCTGACAGGTTTCCAAAACCTGTAAGGTATTTTAGAAAAAAAATAGTTTATCGTTAAAATATAATATGAAAAAAATTAAACATATCAGTCTACTTATCATTTTCAGTCTATTAATGTCATGTAATTCAAACGCTACGGAAATTATTGACATAGTTCATTCTGAAGGAGACATGACAATGACAATTCGAGAAGCTATTAAAAACGCCAAAGAAAAAGATATCAAACTTGTTTTCGAAAAAGGCACTTACACCTTCAAAACAGATTACGCTATTGGTAAGTACATGTATGTTACAAATCATAGTAATGGGTTCAAAAAAATAATTTTCAATTTTGATGGATTTAACTCTGTTGAAATTGAAGGAAATGGGTCAGAATTTATTTTTAATGGACAAGCCATGCCTTTCGATTTTGAGGAGTGTAATAAAATTAGAGTTAGCAATATTGTTATAGATTGGGATATTCCTTTCAGTTTTCAAGGTGATATTATTGAAATTAATAAAGCCGAAGAATGGTTCGATTTAAAACCATATACCGAAGGATTTTCTTGGGAACTAAAAAAAGGTAAAATTACATTTCCAAATATTAATGGTTTTAGCTATTCAGAATTAGGAAGCACATTATCACACAATAAAGAAACCAAAGCAGTCGATTATGGTGCTTGGGACATGTCTCTACATCCAGATTCTGTTGAAAAACAACCAAACGGATTATTGCGTTTTTACGTTAAAGGAATAAAACATTATCCTCGCGTAGGTTCTGTTTTACAATCTAAAGGTGATCATGATAATAATAGATACGCACCTGCATTTTTAACCAGAAATTCAAAAGACATTGTATTTGATAAAGTAATAATTCATCACGCTTTAGGAATGGGTTTTTTGTTTGAAAGATCGGAAAACATTAAAATCATAAACTCTGGAATTTATATAAGAGAAGGTTCAGACCGAATGATATCTGCAACTGCAGATGCTACACATTTTGCCAATTGTAAAGGTGATATTTTAATAGAAAATTGCCGAATAGAAGGTATGTACGACGATGGTACAAACGTCCATGGAACCTATGTAGCAGTAGATAAAATTATCGATAGTAAAACGGTGAGAGTTGCATTAAAGCACAAACAGCAAAAGGGATTTCAGTTTGCAGGAGTTAATGATGAGGTTTGGTTTATTAAACAACCAAATCCGCAACGAAGAGAAACCAATTCTGTAACAAAAGTTAAAGTTATTAATGATGATTATACAGATTTAACCTTTACTTCCAAAATCCCAACAGATTTGAAAGTAGGAGATATTTTAGAAAATAAAACATGGAATCCAAACTTTACAATGCGCGGAAATACCATTAGGGATCATAGGGCAAGAAATATTATTATTAAAACACCAAAGAAAATAATTATTGAAGACAATGATTTGTCATCAATGATGTCTTCAATTATGTTACGAGGAGAAACTTTTTTTTGGTACGAGTCTGGTAATGTCGAAGATGTGCTAATTAGAAATAATAGATTTATCCATTGCGCTTATGGTGGCGCAGAACATGCCATTTTAAAAGTGTCACCAAGACTAGGCAAAACCTTTGATGATTCTGTGCTTTACGATAGAAATATAATCTTTGAAAACAACACCATTGAAACTTTCGATAACCGAATTATTTGGGCAGATAGAGTAGATGGATTAATAGTGAGAAACAATACTATTAAACAAACCTTTACTGAAAAACAACAATATCCTGATGCGTTTATGTTCGATTTAATTAATTGTAATAATGTCGAAATTAGTAATAATACATACGAAGGTAATTCCAAAAATGTATTGAAAGCAGATGCGGTTTCACAAAAGACATTAAAGTTTAATAGCAATAAAGGATTAAAAAAATAAACGATGAAAAAATATATTTTCATTTTTGTAATGGTATTCATTTTTACAGGATGTAAAACAAAGAATGTTGAAACTAAAACTGAGGATAAAAAAGAGGTGCAAGTCGTTTTATTAGCAGGACAATCAAACATGCAAGGTGCAGGAGATTTTGATCAATTAGATCCTTCAGAAATTAAAAGAATTGAAAAGATTTCAAGTCGAGTTTCACTAAGTTTTAATGGTGGTAAGGCAAAACCATTATCTTATTATGATAATAAACCATCAGAAAAATATGAGTTTACAAAACGCTTTGGGCCAGAAATTTTTATAGGTTTAACCTTAGCTGAAAATAATCCTGACCAAGAATTCTTATTAATAAAATGTTCACAAGGCGGAACGGCTTTATATGGCGCTTGGAATCCTAATTGGACAGCCGAAAAAGCAAAAGCTGTTGAAAAACCAAAGAAACAAAATATTAAGCTTTATAATATGCATATTCAAGATGTTAGGGCCAATCTAAAAGCATTAGAAACTCAAAATAAAACCTATAAAATTATTGGTTTGGCTTGGATGCAAGGTGAAAACGATGCGGCTAAAGAGATTAGCGCAACAACCTATGAAGCAAATCTAAAACTATTAGCCCAAAGTTATAGAGATGAATTTGGTGTCGAAAATATGCCATTTGTTATCGGACAAATTAACTCTAGATATGGTAAGTTTAAAAAACTAGGGCCTGCAATGGTAAGAAAAGCAATGGAGGATGTTGTTAATTTAGATGCAAACGCAGACATTATTAAAACAACGACAGATGCTAATTGGAGCGATTATCCAAAACATACAGATAATGTGCATTACAATGCAGAAGGACAAAGACGCTTGGGAATCGCATTTGGAGAGAAATTAATTATTTTAAACAAATAGATAAAATGAAAAAGGGTTTACTACTTGTAATAATTATTGCTTTTTTCTCGTGTAAAACGGAAAAATCTTCTAATGTTGAAACTTTTAAAAAACCAAATATTGTTTTCGTTTTAGTAGACGATTTGGGTTATGCAGATGTCGGATTTAACGGTTCTAAATATTTTCAAACACCAAATTTGGATGCCCTTGCTAAAGAAAGTTTAGTTTTAGATAATGCCTACATGTATCCAACTTGTTCTCCATCTCGAACTGCAATTTTTACAGGAAAACAATCGTTTAGAACAGGCGTTTATACCGTTCCGGTTTTAGAAAAAGGAACAGCCGAAGAAAATATTTTTTCACGATGGACAGTCGGAAAAGAACATCCAATCTATGCAGAACCTTTAGCAGAAGCTGGTTATAAATCTATTCATATTGGAAAATATCATATCGTTGGCCCATATCCTGAAAAAGAATTAGCCATGCCGTTTCCGTTTCAACAAAAACTAACACAACCAGAACCAGGAGATTATTCTTGGGTAGAAACACATAAAAAACCGGAAATTGCTCAATATTATCCAGAAGGACGTGGTTTTATAAAAAATGTTGGAGGTACTTTTAGAGGTGATCCAGGTTTTGAGGAAGGTGGTTACAAAAGTGTTGCTGGTGGTTATTGGGCACCTTTTAGTAATCCATTTATAAGAGAAAAGGCAAATGATGATTGGTTAACAGACCGATTAACAGACGAGGCTATTGACTTTATGAAATCGCATAAAACCGAACCGTTTTTAATCAACTTAAATTATTACGCAGTCCACAGAGCCATTAGGTCTAGAAGTGACGCTTTGTACGAGAAATATAAAAACAAACCTGTCGATTCTGTTTTAGGTCAAGGTATTGGTAGAAATGCTAAACTAAGAGATTTAGCCATAAAATATGCTACAATGGTGGAGTCTGTTGATGATAATATAAAACGTGTATTAGATTTTTTAGATGAAAGTGGTCTAAGAGAAAATACTATTATCATTTTCACATCAGATAATGGTTACCACAGGATGGCAAGTGCAAACAAGCAATTAAGAGGTGCAAAAGGCGATATTTACGAAGGTGGAATAAAAGTACCTATGTTAGTGAACTGGCCTGAAAAAGTAACACCAAGACGAAGTGATGTTGCGGTAACTGCTTTAGATATTTTTCCAACGTTAATGGATTTATCTAAAACGGAAGATTACGATAGTTCTGAATTAGATGGAGCTTCAATAATACCATTATTTAAAAGTGATGATAAATCACTTAACGAAAGACCATTATTTTGGCATTTGGCAAGTCGTTATAAACACGGAACCTGTTCTGTAATACGAAAAGGAGATTATAAATTAATTCAATTTTTAACTGATGGAAAATTAGAATTATACAATTTGAAAAATGATGCTTCAGAAAGTAAAAACCTTTCAGAAATGGAGTTAGGAAAATCTAAAGTATTGCTGTCGGAATTAGTAGCATGGCGAAAAGCAAATAACGTGCCTTTACCACCAAATTCTGTTTTAGAGTTTTAAATTAAACCAATTTTAGAATTATAAGTCAAAAGAACATAATCTTGTGTAAAATTAGAATAATATGAATTCAAAGTTTTTAAAATTATCAGTTTTCGTTTGTTGTTTCATGGTATTGTCTTGTAATGCACAAAAAGGAAATAAAACAACCATAACAACAGAGAAAAATATTAAAAAGAAACCTAACATTATCATTATCCATACAGACGAGCATAATTTTAGAACCATAAGTGCGTATCAAAAATTATTATCAGAAGAGCAAGCTTTTGTTTGGGGAAAAGGGAATAATACCACGACACCAAATATTGATAAATTGGCAAGTCAAGGTGCTATAAGCACAAGCTATTATGCTGCTTCACCAGTATGTACACCTTCAAGAGCATCTTTGGTAACAGGTTTATATCCACAAGCAACTGGTGCTCCAAAAAACGGATTACATTTAAGTGAGGATGTTCCAACCTTTGCAACCATTTTAAGAGACCAAGGTTATGCCACTTCTTATGTTGGTAAATGGCATTTGGCAGGTCATGATAAATATAGTTTCGGAATAAAGTATAAAGCAGGATTTGAAGACAATCGTTTTATGATGCGTGGTGGTCATGCACCATATTTCAAACTTTCTAAAGACGGTTCCGTTATAACAGGAATTAATGAAAAAGTCGCGGCTAAATTACCTGAGGAAGAAATCATTCATGTAACGGACTTCTTTACAGATAAAACACTCGAAATTCTTGAGCGCGATAAAGACAAACCATTTGCTATCATGTTATCTATTCCAGATCCGCACACACCAGATGTTGCGCGTCCGCCTTACGATGTTATGTACAAGGATTTAAAGATTGAAGCACCAAAAACAATGTCGCCAGAATACACAGCCATTAAACCATCTTGGGCAACAGATAAAACCAAGAACGAAACTATTGGCAGTAAATCTTTTGAAAATAATAAAGAAAAAAATGCCTTAAAGCAATATTTTGGAATGGTGAGTCATATCGATGATAGTGTTGGACGTATTCTTAAATTTTTGGATGATAATAATTTAGTAGAGAACACCATAATTATTTTCACTTCCGATCATGGAGATATGTTTTTTGAACACAACCGAAGAAATAAAGGTGTGCCATATGAAGCGTCTTCTAGAATTCCATTTTTGATTCGTTATCCTAAAAAAATACCATCTGAAAAAGTGATTAACACCGCATATACAAATGTAGATTTTACACCAACAATATTAAGCCTGATGGATGTAAAAACAGATGTGGAATTTCATGGTTTAGATACTTCTAAAGATTTTACAAATTCAGAAAAAGTAGTAAATAGCGATAGAATTACATATTACGCCAAGTCAGGTGGTTGGTGGGTAACAGCTGTTAGTGATCGTTATAAATTGGTTATTGATAAAAATGAGAAACCGTATTTATTTGATTTAGAAAAAGATCCAGATGAGCTAATAAACTTTTACTACGATAAAGCGTATTCAGAAATAGCAAAAATGATGCAAACAGAATTGTTTAAACAATTAAACAAGTATGATGAGCCTGGATTAAAGGCGAAACAAGGGTACGTTACTGAATAAAAAACAAAATGTATTTATTCTAGGAGACATTGAATAAATCGAGAAGCACATTATTTATCTATTGTCATATTATCTTAGTTAAAAATTAGTTTTATTATGATTAAAAAGAAATTGAATTATCACGTTTTTGGTTTTAAAATATTATTTTTTTCTTTGTGTTTAAGTATATCATCTTGTTCTAAAGACGAAGTTGCTCCACAACAAGAAATTGTACAAGAAGAGGAAGAAGAGGTAGAACAAAACAATTTTCCCAGATTAACAGATAACGAAGATCGTTTCTATACAGATAACATTCCTAATAGCGAAACCACACTACAACTAAGTGGTATCCATAGCGCAGCAGATAGTAATTTGCTAAATCAAGAAATTTTAAATCTTTCAAATGCAGGTGGTGGAATAATTAAAATTACAGGAGGAACATATTACTTACTTGATGTAAAATTAAGATCGAATGTGCAACTTAAATTTGATGCAGATGTTATTATTCAACCAGATTTAAGCGGAAATACCTTAAATAAAAACTTAAATATTTTCGACATTGGAAACGAGTTTTTGGTTCAAAATTCAGCGATTACAAATAGCCAACAAAATAGCGTAGATTCAAGCACATGGTTTACAGTGGTTATTCCAACAGGAGATTATAGAGGTGTGCGAGTAGCTGAGTTTAGTTATGCTCATAATTTTCAAATGTCTGGTTTAAAAATTGAAGACACTAACTCTGTTTTTTCGAGTATTGTGTTAAATCTATCAGATAGTAATAGCAAAGATGAAATTTCTAACAATGGCATTATAAAAGATATTATAGCTACAGATAGTCATGTTGGATATGGGATTGTTCAAATTCAAGCAGGAATAACAATTTTGTTTAAAAATCTTGATGGTGAAGGTGGAAGTACATTAAGAGTAGAAACTGGTGTATCAACCATTAATATGGACAATCAATTAACTGTTGACGATGTTGTTGGTCGTAATATAATAGGTCGATTTGGTGATGGTGTGTTAACATTTTCTCCTCATAGAGTAGATCAAGGTCGTGTGGATGTAGAAAATATTGTGGCAATCAATTCAACTTATGCAGTACGTTTGGCTGCTGGTTTTTTAGATAATTCAGGAACATTAGATAATATTGGGACTTTTAACAATTTGTCTTACGTTGGGAATATTACGTGTACAGGTGGAAATGGAGCACAAATAAAATCTAAAGATTATCCGTTTTTTAACTGTGTGGATAGACAGATTATAATTGATAGTCCATGGAATGTAGATGAAGAAAGTAAATCAGGTAAATCCATTGGTGTTTTTAGAGACAATTCAAGCCAAGCAAGTGGATGTGAAGATGGGTGTTATGAGGTTAATATTGAAAATATTAATATAACTAACGATGATTTTGAAAATGGAGCAGATTACATAATTAACAGTATGAAAATAAATTGCTAGTACAACTGGATAAAAATAAAAAACGTAAATAATGAAAATTACATCATATAAATTAATTCTTTTTTTAGTTATTAATTCAATGCTTTTTTCGTGTAATACACAAAAAGAGAAAGTAAAGGAACAAAAGCAACCAAATATTCTTTGGATTTTTGCGGAAGATTTATCGCCTTTTATGGGATGTTATGGTGATTCAATTAATAAAAATGCAACACCTGCTATAGATAAACTAGCTTCAGAAGGTGTACTGTTTAATCGTGCGTACACAACAGCTCCTGTATGTTCTGCAGCACGTTCGGCATTAATTACTGGGGTTATGCAAACAACAACTGGAACACATAACCACAGGTCTAGTAGAGTGCCAGATGTGGTTGTGCCAGAAGCGTTACGTATAAATCTGCCTGATGGCATGAAAACAATACCTGAATTGATGCGAGAAGCAGGATATTTCACCTTTAATAATGGAAAAGACGATTATAATTTTCATTACAATAGAAGAGATTTATACACTGTAAGTACAAAAGACGATTATAAACCAGGAATGAATGGATGGCAAGGAAACTTTCCTAAGCATAAAATGTCTGCAACCCAAGATGCTTGGAGTTCAAGACCAGATAAAAACCAACCTTGGTTTGGACAAATTCAAATAGATGGAGGAAAAGCGCATGCTAAATACGTTAGAGAAGGAGAAGTTTTAGCTGATAATGCTGTTCCTGTTCCTCCATATTTTCCAAACATTCCATCACAGCAAAGTGCATGGACAGATCATTATAATGCCAATCGTGGTGCAGATGTTAATGTAGAAACCATTTTAAAACAATTAGAAGCAGATGGCGAATTAGAAAACACTATTATTTTCTTTTTCTCAGATCACGGAAGTCCAGTGTCATTGCGTCACAAGCAATTTTGTTACGAAGGTGGTATGTTAGTACCATTAATGATTAAAGGAAATCTTCCAACTTTAAAATCTGGAACAATTAGAAACGATTTAGTGTCGCTTTTAGATATTTCGGCAACTACTTTAGCTATGGGAAAAGCCAAAATGCCTGAGTATTTAGATGGTCAAGATTTATTTTCAGAAACGTTTAGCAACCAAGAATATGTAATTGGAGCAAGAGATCGTTGCGATTATACTATTGATAGAATTAGAACTGTAGTTTCTGAAGATTATCGATATATTAAAAACTTTTATCCTAACAGACCAATGATGCAAGCTGGTTACAGAGATAAAAAAGCAATTGTAAAAGATTTAAAAAAGGCTTTCAAAGAAGGAAAACTAACACCATATCAAGCAGAACATTGGTTTGGAGTAAGACCTATTGAAGAATTATACGATTTAAAAGCAGATCCACATCAAATAAACAATCTTGCTACTAATCTAGAATTTGCTACAATTCTTAAAGAACATAGAGATGTATTAGAAAACTGGATTAAAGAAACGGATGATAAAGGGCAATATCCTGAAGATGCAGCGCAATTAGAAGCAACTTATAATTTGTGGAAAGACAGACCTCGTTTTAAAAACGCGAAGGTTAACCCAGAGTATGATCAGTTTAAAAAATAAGTTAAGATTTTTTTACAGAGCCATTCAACTTGTAAGTATAGCTTAAAACAATATAGCGACCTAAACTTTGAGACGTAGTTTCTTCAAAGTAGTTTGTTGTACTGTTTCTGTATATATCCACATCTTTATTTAGTAAATCTATAAGTACTAATTTTACAATACTATTTCTTTGTTCTGAAAAGGAATAAGATATTGCTGCATTCCAAAGTGATAATTTTTGATTTGAAGAAAAGGCATCATCAGAAAACAGAATATAATCAAACTGTGAGTTAACATTCAACTGATTTGTGAAGTTGTAATCTATAGAAGTAAAATACTGTTGTTTGGAGTATTCTCTATTCAAATCTTGTTCTATAGAAAAAGAGGTGTTGTTAATACTATATTCGGTACCAACTTTAATATCTATTTTGTTTTTACGGGTATTTTCAATAAGTGTACTAAATCTATAATCTTGCGAGGTAACTTCATTAAGAGTTTGATTAATTAAAGAATTTGTCGTGCTATAACTCGTGTTGTTTTTAAGGGAGTAGCGCAACCCTAAAGTTTTAATTTTTTTACTAAATCTTATGTTGGCATTTAGCAATCTTCTATTACCTTCATTTTTGTAACCTCTTGTTCTTATAAAGTTATCATCTATAGATATGCTTTGTATAATAGCGTTTGTAGCATATTGATATTGAAATTTGGACCAAAAGCTAACACCAGATTTGTAATTATTTAGCACAGCAAGTAGTGCCAAATTATGCAGTTTTTCGGGTTTTAAATCTGGATTTCCAACTCTAATAAAATTAGGGTTTAAATCATTAATTACCGTAGAATTTTGCGAAGAATTAGGTGCTTTAACAGATTTACTATAATTTATCCTGTATTTATACCCTCTTTTTGGCTTGTATTGCGCAAATACAATAGGATTAAAATAATATTTGTTTTTTCGTATTGAGTTTTCCGTAACCACACCATAAGAGCGATTAAGATCTTGCATACCTAAAGCAGAATAAAAATTGAATTTTTTATTGTTATAACTATAGCCAAGCCTTGTTTGAGCACTTAACTCTTTAGTAGCATATTTAAAAGCAAGTGTATCTTCTGTACTAGTTGTGGTTTGAGTATGTCTTGTTTGATTAACGTCTTCTTTCTCAACTTTATTTGTAAAATACGTGTCTAATTTTAAGTAATGATTTTTGGCTATCGGTTCTGTATATTTAAAATTGAAATCTATAATAGAGGTATTAAAGGCTTCATTTCTTAAAGCAGAAATATTTCGTGTCGATTCATTAGTATTGCCAATGTTTCTAATGTTAAATGTATTCTGATTATTGTTCTTTGTTAAATCAGTTAATCTTGTATTTAAACCAACCTTAAAGCTTCGTCCTACTTTTGCTAAGCGTTGGTAATAGTCAATTTTTAAATTACCGTATGTTCTTTTAAAATCGTTATTAAATTTTTGATTATTTGTTGTTGCTAATGCTCCTAAATCGTTAATATAGGTTTCGTCTCTATTGGTGTCTGTAAATGTTTTGTCTGAAGTAATTCGACCTTTTATAGTTAGACTTTTTGTTTTAGACGCTTTATTAATGTAATTAAAATTAAGATTATGTTTGTTTATAGTTTTTACATTTTGATTAAGTGAGTTATAATCAAAATTATTATTATTATTATTATTGGAGAAAGAAATACGTTTAGAATTTGAAACACCATCATTGTCTGAAAAATTGAAGAAATAATCAGCATTAAAAGATTCTTTATCTTTAAATTCATGACCAATATGTATACCTGTAACTGCAGTAGTTAAGAAGCCATTTAAACTTTTACTTCGTTTAGCATTATTTTCATCCTCTCCAGAGTCGTCATCAATACCATCGGCATTTTCAAGAAAACTTTGAATATTAGAACCTGTAACGTTAATATTATTGAATTTGCCAATTATAGAAAATTGTGTTTTTGAAGAAAACTGATTGTAATTTAAATTACCAAAGTAGCGACTATCCAATCCTAGTCCTCCAGATAGCTTCCCGAAGCCACGATTCTTTTTAGATTTTTTTAAAGTGAAATTAATAACCACTTCCTTATTACCATCATCTACCCCAGTGAGTTCGGCTTCATCACTTTTCTTGTCAATAACTTCTACTTTAGAAATGGCATCTGCTGATAAATTTTTTAATACAATGGAAGGATCACCACCAAAAAACTCTTTTCCATCCACAAAAATTCTAGCTATAGGTTCTCCTTGCGCAAGTACTTTTCCGTCTGCATCTAACTCAATTCCGGGTAGTTTTTTTAATAATCCTTCAATATTATCACCGGGATTGACTTTAAAGGAATTAGCATTATAAGCTATAGTGTCGTTTTTAATTTGAATAGGAGCAGAAACAGTAATAACCACTTCGTCTAAATCATTATTATCTTCTTCTAGTGTAATAGTATTAAAATCTATAAGCTCATTATTATAAACGAAACTTTTAAAATAAGGCTTATAACTAATATAGTTTAGTTGAAGTAATAAGGAATCCTTAGGAAGGTCGTAAAGGCTAAAATCGCCATTAACATCTGTTGTTATAGAATTAACATAAGTAGAATCACTTTGTTGTAAAACAGCTACTGATACGTATTCTAATGGTTCTTGACCATAACCAAGAATTTTACCTTTTATAGCAATATTATCTTGAGCAAATGTAAATGTTATGCTTATTATAAAAGTAATAAGAGACAATAATATTTTAGATTTGGTTTGCTGCATTGGTTGGTTGAGTATACATGTAATTTACTTTGGACTAAGTCAAAGTAAAATGGTTTAAGCTAAACTGAAAAAGTCAAAACACAAACGGTTTTGACTTTTAGCAGACTAATTGTTTGAGGCTATTTTTTCTTCTTTCCTTTTTTCTTTCCTTTTGTAGCAAATTCAACTAAAGACAAAGCTCCATCTTCGTTAGCATCTTTTCTTTTCAAAATTTTTGCTGCATCAAATGCTTCACCTTTTTTATTTTCCTTTCCTTGATAAAAAGCAGTTAATTCTTCTAAACTAATAGACTTATCACTATTTGCGTCAGCCTTATTAAATTGCTTTTCTACTTTAGTGTCAATATCCTGTGCATAAGTTTGAGAAAAAGTAAATAATGCTGCTACTGCCAATGTTATTTTTAAGTATTTCATTTTTTTTAAGTGTATTAAAAATATAGTATAAATATATCTAAGATTGTACCAGAATATGTTTTTGTAGGTAAATAAAATGTACGCTTAGATAAATAAGAGCCATTTTTTAAGCCCATCAACAGTGGATTTATAAAATTTACTGCTAAAGACATTTTCTAAACCAATAACAACAATTTTTTAGTAGTTTCATTCGATATTTACATTAAACATTAATTGTTATAGCCACATGACCATCCAAAATGTATTTATAAAAAGTAGTATTGTGCTATTTACTATGATTTTGTTTTCTTGTAAAAGTCAGGAAGATAAACTAGTTGTAAGTCTTGATAAACCAAATATCATTTTGTTATTTATAGACGATTACGGTTGGTCGGATATTGGTTATCGTAATGATGTATTTCAAACACCAAATCTAGATCAGTTTAAAAAGGAGAGTTTAGATTTTAATCGTGCATATATACCAACACCAACTTGTAGTCCAAGCAGATTGTCTATTTTAACAGGAAAGGAAGCCATTAGGTTAGGTATGCCAAGACATATTACAATTGATCCAGGAAATCCAGGTGCAGAATATAATTTATGGCCTAAAGATCCTGTGCAACGTCCATCTCGAAATTACTTACCATTAGAAGAGATTACGTATGCCGAACGTTTAAAAGAGCTTGGTTACTACAACATGTTTGTTGGTAAGTGGCACTTAGGCCATCAAGGTCGCTATCCGACAGACCAAGGTTTTGATGCAGATTTTGGCACAACGGATGCTGGGCATCCAAAAAGTTATTACTATCCGTTTTTTAAAGCTAAAGACGATCCAAAAGGATTTTTAAAATCTGGACTTAAAGAAGGTGACTACCTTACAGATATTTTGACGGATGGTGCAGTCAACTTTATAAAAGATTATGATAAAGACGAACCATTTATGTTGTCGTTTTGGTATTATTCTGTGCATGGACCATCTGTAGGTAGAAAAGATTTACTGAAAAAATATCAAGATGCAGGATTAAAAGGTAAATACGCACATCATGCTGCTATGGTAGAAGCGATGGATGAATCTGTTGGTCGTGTTAGAGAAGCAATAGAAGCTAAAGGAATAGCCGATAATACAGTAATTATAATAATGTCAGATCAAGGAGGTGCTTATACAAATGCGCCATTAAGTGGAGGTAAAAAAGGAGGGAACGCTTTAGGAGAAGGAGGCGCAAGAGTACCATTGTTAATAAACTATCCAGGTATAACAAAAGCAAACACAGAAACAAATATTCCTGTACAATCTATAGACTTATATCCAACGTTAATGGAAATAGCTTCAGGAGAAAAATATGATAATAAAGACATTCAAGGCGTGAGTCTAATGCCTATTTTAAAAGGTGAAACTATTAAAGACCGAAGTCTATACTTCTTCCGAAGTTATGAAGACCAATATGCAGCAGTTATTAATGGGAATTGGAAATTAATAAAATACCATAGCGGAAAGTTTCAACTTTTTAATGTTGCTGAAGATATTAGCGAACAAAACAATTTAATTGGAACAGGATTAAAAATTGAAGAAGAATTAAAAACGAATATTGCTGCATGGGAAGCTGAAGCAGTGCCGGAATACTAAATAATAACGAGATGAGATCATTTTTAAAAATCACTATAGGTCTATTGTTGGTTACAAATGTTTATTCGCAAACCTTACCTTTAGATAACACATTTTTTAATCCAACTATAGGAGCTGAAACACAAACTATTTCTGCATCTGGAGGAACGGGAGACGATTCGCAAACACTTCAAAACGCTATTAATACTGTAAATACTGCAGGTGGTGGAAAAGTAATTGTTAACGCAGGGATTTATAGAATTTTGGAAGTTAATTTACGGTCTAATGTGCATCTTGAAGTTAATTCTGGTGTTACGTTTTTACCATTTAATCCTTCAGCTTCGGCAAATAATGCTTTGTTTAATGCAGATTTAAATACCGGAATAAATAATTTTAGTCTTATTGGTATTGGAGGTAATTTTACTATAGATTTTACAGCATTAGCAGCTACCATCAGGATAAGAGCTATTTCTTTCAAATATTGTAGCAATTTTAAAGTCTCTAACTTTAATATAATAGATAATTATACTGAGTTTTCTTCATTAGCTTTTGGTAGTAATTACACGACCACATCTACAGCATCAGGCACAAGAATTAATAATATTAGAGGCATTCCTAATGGTGGGATTATCGAAAACATATCTATGACCAATGGACATTATGGCTTTGGATTAGTACAAACACAAGGTGGTAAAAATTTGTTGTTTAGAAATTTGTCAACGGTTGGTGGTGCTACACTCAGACTAGAAACAGGCTTCAACTTATTACAATACACAGAGCTTTATAATTTTAATGATATAAAATTAGATAATATTTGGGCTAGAAATATCGCATGTACCAATGGACAAAGTGCTTTGCAATTGTCTCCACACACCTTAAGTCAAGGATATTTTAATGCTGAAAATATTACTGCAACTAGCTGCGAAATGGCTGTGGTTTGGGCTGCTGGATTTGCTACAAATACACAAGAGACAGATGGTTTAATACCAGGTTCTTTTGATGAGACTTCTAAAATTAGAAATGTAACCGCAACTTTTGGACAAAATGCTCAAATGAGAGATTCTAGATTGCGTTATATTCCTTGTCAGTTAAGAGTGGAAAGATCTGGAAGTATTGGTGTAGCATCAGCCTTAAACACAGATGGAGAAAGCAGAACGGCGCCTTCTCCAGGTGCAGTACTTAGTGAAGAAGATAGATCAGGATACTACCCTTTAGATTTTCCAGATACAGAGGTCACTGCTATTGGTTATAATATTGCAGCACATTATTTGCCTCTAAATGCTATTTTTAAGAGTAGTATTGATGATTATGAGGTTTGTAATGAGTCTGTAAATGGAGTAAACTTTTTTATACCTAATGGCTATCAAAATACACCTAATCCTAGAAATCCATTAGAAAATGGAACACTATCAGTTACTAATCTTGCATTAGAAAGTATCGTTATTTATCCAAATCCAACAACTAATATTTTAAACATTATACTACTAAATAATATGGAAGGTGGAACTGTTCAGTTTTATAGTATTCATGGAAAACAGGTAGGTAATTACCAATTGCAAACACAAAATAAAATAGACGTTTCGCATTTAAGTAATGGAGTCTATATTTTAAAATTTGGTAAAACTGGTATGGTGAAGAAAGTTGTAATTAATTAATGCTTCAACCATAAAATTTAATTTTTGAACATAAGTTTTTAGTCTATGAAAATATATATAAAATACATCCTTTTTATTATAGTATTAAGTTTATTACTTACAGCGTGTGGAAAATCAAAATCCCAAACAGAAGACCCTATAGTAGAAAAAAAACAACCCAACATTATCTGGCTTATGGCAGAAGATATGAGCACAGATCTGGCATGCTACGGATTACCAAATGTAAAAACGCCTTACTTAGACAAGATGGCTGCGGAAGGTGTTAGGTTTGATAATGCATTTGTAACTAATCCTATTTGTTCGCCAAGTCGATCGGCAATGATAATTGGTACACACCAAGTTAAAACAAATACGCACCATCATCGTAGTAATAGAGATGTTCCTTTGGATTCTCAATTTACTCCGGTAACCCAAAAACTAAGAGAGGCGGGTTATACTACTATCTTAGGTAACCATGCAGTTATGAGTCAAGGACGAAAAATTGATGTCAATTTTAAACATAAAGCTATTGGTCAGTGGGACGGAAAAACGCAATTTGGTCTGTTTGATAAATACGATAATTTTGAGAAAGCTGATGAGCCATTTTTTGCTCAAATTCAGTTAAAAGTAACACATAGAGGAGATTGGTGGGATGATATTCGTAATAAATCAAAACATCCAGTAAATCCTGACACGGTTGAGATGCCACCATATATGGCAGATCATCCTGCTGTAAGATTAGATTGGGCTAAATACTTAGATCAAATCGAATATATGGATAATGAAGTCGGCATGATTTTTAAAGAACTTGAAGATAAAGGAATGGCAGAGAATACCATTGTTATTTTTATAGGCGATAATGGACGATGTAATATTCGTGGTAAAGGTTACTTACACGATCCAGGATTACGTATTCCTTTAATAGTCTATTATCCAAAACAATTTAATGGTGGTGAGGTTAGAAAAGATGTTGTGAGTGCTACGGATATAACAGCAAGTATTTTAGAATTTGCTAATATTGAAATTCCAGAATACATGACAGGTCAACCGATGTTTAATGAAAAATTTAATAGAGAATATGTCTATGGAGCACGAGATTTATGGGATGAAATTCCAGAAAAATCTCGAGGAATAACTTCTGGTAAGTGGAAATACATAAGAAATGATAAACCAGAAATTCCTTTTGATGCACATCAAGCGTATCTTGAGTTTTATAGACCTGCTGTTCATGTTATGCGTAAATTAAATAAAGAAGGAAAACTAACAAAAGCACAGGCTTTCTTCTTTCAAGATTCTAAACCAAAAGAAGAATTATATAATTTAATAACTGATCCTTTTGAATTAGTAAACTTAGCTAATAACCCTGGTAATAAAGATTTGTTAGTCGATTTAAGAATGAAAACCTTAGAATTTGACATCAAAATGAAACCTGTTAGTACTATTTATAATCCAAAAAATATGGACCAAACTATTGGTTTGGTTAAATGGATAAAAACAGAGCATCCAGAAATTCAGAAGCAAATGGAAGCAGGTAAAGAAGTAGGTTTTAAAAAATGGGGAGCTGCTTATAAAAACTATTTAAAGATTCAAAAATAAAAAAGCGGAGATGAAATATTTAAAAATAGTACTATTATTGGTAGTTGTTGTTATAACTTTTCAATTTTGTAAAGAAGTTAATGTTGTAGAAGAAGCAGCCATTAATGAAGATTGGAAATTTAGTAAAGTAGAGGAATCTAAAGATTTAGATAGTAAAATTCATACTGTAGATTTTAATGATTCAGCTTGGGAAACGATTAGTTTACCACATACAGCTAATATAGAGCCTTTAACGGTAAACGACCAGTGGCAGGGTATATGTTGGTATCGTAAAACACTTTCAATTCCTGAAAGTAATATCGATAAAAAAATATTCTTAGAGCTGGAGGCTGCTATGAATTATTCTAAAATGTACATAAATGGTATTGAAGTAAATGAGCATCAAGGTGGTTATTTACCGGTTATTGTAGATATTTCAAAATACGTAAAAATTGGAGAAAAAAATGTAATTGCTATCCGTTTAGATAATACGGATAACCTTGTAACAGGACCAAAACCATTAAAACGTTTAGATTTTAATATGTATGGAGGTTTGTATAGAAAAGCTAATCTGTTTACAAAGGATAAAATCTATATTTCAAACCCTATTCTAGCAAATAAAGTTGCGGGAGGAGGCATTTTTATTACGTACCCAAAAGTATCAAAAAAGGAATCTGTAGTTAATATTAAAACACATTTAATTAATGAATATAAAGATTCAAAATCAATAGAATTGGTTCAAACCATTTTAAGAAATGGTAAAGTAGTTGAAGAGACTACATCTTCAGACTTAAATATTGAAGCAGAAAAAGATTTAGAATTATCAAAACAAATTACCATTGTTAATGCAGAGTTATGGTCGCCAAAACATCCTAATTTGTATAGTTTGGAAACTAAAGTAATGCATAACGGTAAAGTTATCGATCAACAAACTACACGATTTGGTATAAGAGAATTTACGTTTGATAACGAGCATAAACTTCACATTAATGGAGGGAAAACATTTTTAAGAGGTGTAAATCGTCACCAAGAATATCCATTTATAGGTTATGCTTTATCAGATAATGCACAGTATAGAGATGCAAAAAAAATAAAAGATGGTGGTTTTGATTATGTACGTTTATCACATTACCCACAATCGCCAGCATTTATGGATGCTTGTGATGAGTTAGGTTTGGTGGTTATGGATGCTATAATGGGATGGCAATTTTATAACGATACCGACGATTTTAGAAATTATTGTTATAAATCTGCAAGAAATTTAGTGCGTAGAGATAGAAATCATCCTTCTGTAATTGGTTGGGAAGTCTCATTAAACGAAACTAAAGAAATGCCTGTGTATTTTATGGAAGGTTTACATAACATTGCACATGAAGAATATCCTGGTAAAAACGTATATTCTTGTGGTTGGAAAGACGATGTTTATGATATTTATTTAGAAGCACGTCAACACAGAATCCTGAGACCACATCCTTATAAAGACATGCCAGTTACAGTGTCAGAGTACGGAGATTGGGAATACCACTCTAAAAATGCAGGTTTAAATCAAGATGAATTAGCAAACGATATGCGTGTGGAAATGAGTAGTCGTCAAGCTCGTGGTTTTGGTGAAGAACGAATGAATCGTCAAGCTTATAATGTACAAGAAGCTCACAATGATAATTTAAGTATAAACAGGCATTATTCAGATAGTTATTGGGTAATGTACGATTACAACCGTGGTTATCATGATGATATTGAACGTTCTGGGCTAATGGATTTATTTAGGTTACCAAAATTTGCATACTATTTTTATCAAAGTCAGCGTGATATTTCAGAAAATGGGGCCATGTTAGAATTGGCTACATATTGGAACGAGAAATCTTCAAATCAAATAAAAGTATATTCAAATGCAGAAGAAGTAGAATTGTATGTTAATGATAATTTGATTGCGACGCAAAAACCAGATACAGATATAAATTCAACAAACTTACAGCATCCACCATTTACATTTAATTTAAAACAATTTGTACCTGGCACTTTAAAAGCGATTGGTTTAGTTGATGGCAAAAAAGTAGTTGAGGATATTGTAAAAACTCCGAAAAAAGCTACAAAACTAAAAGTATGGTTAGACCAAAGTGGAAAAGCGCCAACTGCGGGTCAAAGCGATACTATGTTTCTATATGTTGCTGCTATTGATAATAACGATACGGTTAATCCAGAGTTTTCTGAAACGATTACTTTAAATATTGAAGGGAAAGCTAAAGTGATGAATTTAGGAAGTCTTAAAGCTGAAGCAGGTATTGCAACAGCAGTTTTAAAATTAGGAAATAAAAAGCAAAATATTAGTGTATCTGCAAGTTCAGGAGACTTAAAAGGACATTTAGAGTTTAGTATAGAATAGCCCGATAAAACCCTGGTATAGGATTTTTGAATGTTAATTTACTGTTAAGGACATATGATTTACCCATATAGACAAGGACTTTATATAATTAACTGAAATTTAACTATTGTTACAAACCAACTTTAAATATCCATGTCAAAAAATAGTATCATATTACTTTTTATAGCGGTTTCATTCCTAAATTTAGGATGTTTTAGTAAAGCAGTTCCGGTAGCTGAAGTTGTTGCATTTGGTTTAGGTATTAAAGAAGATGCAACACCAGCTTTGGTATCTAGAATTCTTCAGTATAAAAACAATCCTATTTCAGAAATTACATTCGAAAAAGGAACATATCACTTTTATCCAGATAAAGGTTTCGAGAAGTTTAGTTATATCTCTAACCATGGTGATTTGATGGTAAATACGCCTTTTCCATTATTAAATATAGAAAACTTGACAATAGATGGTCAAGGTTCAACTTTTATTTTTCATGGCGTTATGATTCCATTTTTAATTGAAGGAAGTAAAAATATAAGTATAAAAAATGTATCTATAGATTGGTTTCAGTCTTTTCATAGTGAAGGTTTAATTGTTGCAAATGATGCAGTAAATAAAACGTTTGATATGCAAATAGATGCTAAGTACCCTTATTATATAAAAAATGGTGAATTAGTATTTGTCAAAGAATACTACCAACATACTATTGGGCAATCTATTTTATACGATCCAGAAAGAAAGGCAATTGCTTTTAATACCGAAGCTTATACAAGTATTACCACAAAAAAGAAATCGGATGTAAAGCGAAATCTGGATAAGGTTAACTATAAGTATGAATACGATAGACGCGATGTTGGTTATAAAGATATAGGTATCGAAAATCGGGTAACTGCCGAAGAATTAAAACCGGGTTTAATAAGAATCCACGGTCATACTAAAAAAATGCCACCAATTGGTTTTATCTTATCTATGAAAGGAGAACAAGGTTTAAATAGAGTCTCTCCAGCATTTAGAGTAACGCAAACAGATGGTTTTAATGCTTTAAATGTAAACGTACACCATGCTGGAGGTATGGGGATTATAGCAGAAAACTCTTCAGATTTAATTCTTGATAATTTTAATGTTACACCTTCTCAAGGTCGTATGGTTTCAACAACTGCAGATGCTACTCACTTTGTTGGTTGCAGAGGTCAGGTAATCTTAAAAAATTGCACATTCGAAAATCAATTAGACGATGCTTCAAATATTCATGGCACGTATCAAAAAATTGTAGATGTTTTAGACGATTATAGAATAGGAGTAAGAATGGGGCATCATCAACAAAAGGCCTTTGTTATTGGTGAGCCAAACGATAATTTAGGATTTGTAAGGCTGAGTAAGTCCTTTTTCGCTTATAAAAAATCTACAATAAAAAGTATAGAATATATTAATAATAGATATCAAATTATTACGCTAAACGAAAAATTACCTGAAGATGTACAACCAGGAGATTTAGTAGAAAACTTAGATGGTTATCCAGATTTGCTAGTTCAGAATTGTAAAATTCAGAATAATAGAGCTAGAGGTTTATTAATTTCTAATCCTGTAAATACGGTTATTGAAAATAATTTTTTTAGTACTGAAATGGAAGCCCTTTTAATACCTGTAGAAAGTGGTCATTGGTACGAATCTGGTAACGGAGCCAATGTTGTAATAAGAGGAAATATATTTCAAGATTGCCAACATGGCGGAAAAGATAGAGGTGTTATTCGTTTTGATACAGATGATGATAATAAGAATATTGCTTTTAAGAATATTGAAATTGCAAACAATACTTTTAATCAATTTGATAATTTGATTTTGGAAGTTACAAATGCAGATGGATTGGTGTTTAAAGATAATACAATAAACAATTCTGGTACATTTTCTCAACTTCACCCTAAAAACCCAGCGATACGCATAGTAGCTTCAAAAAATATTAAACTAGAAAATAACACCTATAAAGGAAAAGCTACTGTTGTATTAAAAACAGATGAATCATTGCCAAATTTAATATTTAAATAAAAACTAATAAACTAAATAAAAACAACTAATAATAATCGTATGAAACACAAACTAACAATTAAAAAAGAGAGTTCCGCAATGCGCTTGGTTCTTTTAGTTTTACTAATTTTTTGTGTATCCAATAGTGGATTCGCTCAAAATGTTACAGAAGTAAAAGGAACAGTAACTAGTGCTGAAGACGGATTCCCAATACCTGGAGTATCTGTTATAATCAAAGGTACCTCTACTGGTGCTGCTACTGATTTTGATGGAAATTACTCCATTAAAGCTAAAACGGGCGATATCCTAGAATTTAGTTATATTGGATTAAAGTCTAAAACTATAAAAGTAACTAGTAGTACTTTAGATGTGTCTATGGAGGAAAGCGCAGAAAGCTTAGAAGAAGTTGTAGTAGTAGGATATGGAACGGTAAAAAAGAAAGAAGTAACAGGTGCTGTAAATAGAGTGAAAGCCGATGATATAGAAAAGTTTGTAGCTTCAGATATTGCATCTAGATTACAAGGGCAAATAGCCGGTGTGAGTGTTTCTGCAAGTTCTGGAGAACCCGGAGAAGCATCAAATATTCAAATACGTGGGATTACTTCTTTAAGTGGAAGTAATACACCATTGTTTGTTGTTAATGGAATTCCACAAATTGGAGATCCAGGATTGGCAGCTAACGAAATAGAGACAATAGATGTACTTAAAGATGCTGCATCTACTGCAGTATATGGTTCTAGAGGTGCAGCTGGTGTAATATTAATAACAACAAAGTCTGGTAGAGATGGCGTAATGAGTGTAGATTTCGACTATAATTATGGTCAACAATTTCTTGGCGCTGGTACACCATTAATGAATACAACAGATCAACTGTTTTATGAAATTAATACTGCCAACTATTTTGGAGGTATAGATCCAGCTACAGTTAATAACCCAGAGTGGTTAGGTAACGATAATAATTTTGAAGATTATGTTTTAGTCGATGCTGCCGAAGTAAAAACGTATAATTTAAATTTATCTGGAGGAACAGAGAAATTCTCTTATAATGCTTCGGGAAGTTTGTATGATCAAGATGGTTCATTAGTCAATTCAAATTTTAAACGCTATAATGGACGTATTTCAGCACAGTACAATACCGATAAATGGAAAATTAATGGAAGTATAGCTACTACCAACGAAAATAGAAGAAGAGCAAGTGAAGGATTGATAGTAACTGCTAGTAGATACAGGCCCTATTTTCCTGAAATTGATCCAGATTCTGATGTTGCAGTTGTAAATAGCTCTGGAGGAACTAGAACACCAGCAATAGCGTTAGGACAAGCGCTTAAAAGAAAAGATGATAGCAATAGAGATAGAACGAATGTTAGTTTAGGAATTAGACGTAAACTAGTGGAGAATTTAGATTTTATAACCAATGTTGGTTCCTCAATTACAAATGATAGTAGAAGTGTTTTTCGTCCAAAATTCGATTTATTTAATATTGACGATGGTACAACCGAATCTGATCCTACTTTAAATGGAGTAACAGAAACGGCAACAAGAACCACAAAGTTTAGTTGGGATGCTGGTCTAGATTTTAAGAAAGAATTTGGGAAGCACAGTGTTTCGGCTCAAGCCGTAGTTACATTAGAAGAAGATAATAATAAGACGTTTTTCGCCTCTATAAATGGTGTGTCAAATAACGCAATTACCGTTTTAAATGGTGGTACTTTGAATGAGAATGTAGGAAGTGGGTTTGATTATACAACTAAAAGAGTTGGTACTTTAGGAAGGATACAATACAATTACGATGGTAAATATATTATATCTGCATTAGCGAGACGTGATGGTTCATCAAGATTTGGTAGAGACTTTAGATGGGGAACATTCCCATCTGTAGCTGCTGCATGGAATGTGTCTAGCGAACCATTTTGGGAACCTTTTAAGAAAGTGGTTAATAAATTTAAACTACGATTAAGTCACGGTCAAGTAGGTAACGATAGTTTTAGTGATTATGAATTTGCAAGTACTATTGCACCATTTGCAGATTATATTTTTAGTGAAAATGATAGTTCTGTAGATTTTGGATCAGCAATACGTTCTTATGCTAATAGAGATGTTAAATGGGAAACTTCAATATCAAATAATATAGGAGTTGATATTTCATTCTTTAGAAATAAGGTGACCTTAACTGCAGATTACTATATAACTAAAAAAGAAGACATGTTATTTCCAGTAACACTACCAGGTTCTTCAGGAGCCATTTATGATCCAAGTCTAACATTAAATGTTGGTAATATGACTAACAAAGGTTTAGAGTTAGCAGCTAATTATAGAGCATCTATAGGAAAAAGTAAGTTTAGAATAGGTGCAACTTTTACTACTAACGATAATGAAATAACTAAAGTAGCTGGTGATGGTATAATTTATAATAGTAATTCATCATTAATTAGTGGTGATAGCGATTTATATGCAACAACTGTTATTGCGGAAGGTTATGAAGCAGGTGCATTTTTCTTACATGAAACATCTGGGACAATTAAAAATATAGCAGAAAGAGATCTCTATAGACAATTTCCTTCAAGAGCCAATGCAGAAGTTGGAGATTTAAGATATGTAGATTCTAATGGTGATGGAAATATTACTAGTGAAGATAGAACATACCATGGTAGTGGATTAGCCGATTTTGAATATGGAATTAATTTTAATTGGGATATCGGTCGTTTCGATTTTTCAATGAATTGGTTTGGTACATCAGGAGCCGAGATTTTAAATGGTAATAAAGCCGCAATGTACGGTTGGCAACGTCATCAAGACCTAGTAAATCAATGGACACCAGACAATCCTATGTCTAATATTCCTTCGTTTCAAGGTCGAGGTAGAGAACATCCAAACTATGCAGGAACAACAGATTACTGGTTAGAAGATGGAGATTATTTAAGATTGAAACAAGTCACTTTAGGTTTCTCTCTTCCTGAAGAAGCATGCGATAAAATAGGATTGAATAAATTAAAAGTCTATTTAAGCGCACAAAACCCAATCACTATTACTGGTTACGATGGTTATGATCCAGAAGTAGGAGGTAACAACGTCGCAAGAAGAGGTATCGACCAATCAAGATATCCAATTTCGTCAACCTATAGTTTAGGTGTCAAACTTTCTTTTTAATCAAAAAAAACTTAGAAAAATGAAAACATATTTAATAAAAATAGCAGCATTTGTTTTTTGCCTAGCAATGGTACAATCATGCGAAGATTATCTTGAAGAGACGAACCCAAATGAAATTTCGGCAGACACCTTTTTTCAAAATTTAGACGAGTCAGAAACAGTATTAACTTCAGTTTATGGAGCCATGTTAAATACTTGGATTGTATCTGCTAGAGAAGAATCTTGGCGATCAGATATGGCCTTTCCAGGGATTAGATCTGGAAATATTAGAGCTGATGCATTAAATATTTATGAGCACGTTATTAATGAAGATAATGATTTTATAAATCAACGATGGGATGCGTTGTATCAAGTAATATGGAGAGCCAATCAAGTTATGGATGGTTTAAATAGTATGGATGCAGATTTACAAGCAGCAGACCGTTGGACAGAACAAATGGCTCAAGCCAGATTTTTTAGAGGCTTAGCTCACTTTTATTTACACGCTTTATATAACGAAGGAAGTATAGTAATAAGAGACGTTATACCAGCAACACAAGCAGATTTTTCTAAACCATTAAGTACTTCAGAAGAAGTAATGACATTTTTTAGAGACGATTTAGTATTTGCTTACCAAAATTTACCAAATACATTTCCTCAGAAAACAAGAGTAACAGCAGGTACAGCAGCTACTATTTTGGGAACAAGTTATTTATATTCGGCTTCAAATAACCCAGCAGATTATCAAATAGCAAAAACGTATTTCGATGATGTAATTAATGGGCCTTATGGTTATGCTTTGGTTCAAGATGCTAGTCTTATGTTCACAGAAGCTGGAGATTTTAATTCTGAATCTATTTTAGAAATTAATTATTCTCTCGATCAACAATTGGAAGAATCGCAGTTTGATGAAGAAAGTTTTAATATGAGAAATGGTAGATTCTCCTCGCCACAAGATGCTGGAGGTTCTAGTTTTAATCAGCAATTTACAGCAGCAGCATGGTTGATTCATGCGTATGCTAACGAGCCATTAAACATGGCTGATCCAAGAAATACAGTAATAGATAGAGAGACAGGGTTAGCTAGAACTAGAGGTGTATCACTTAGATCTTCTGCTATGATAGCAGTAGTTAACGATCAAGACACAGAGTATTATCAACAACCATCTGCAGCCATAGCGCAAAACTTTGGTAGCTCGCAAAGAAAATATGGTTATTTTAAAAAATACACTAATCATGATATTGCTACTAACGAAAATGACACGGGAGGTACAAGTTGGAAGTCTGGTAAAAATGTAATCATGAATCGTTTAGCAGATGTCTATTTAATGTATGCAGAAGCTGTCCTAAAAGGAGACAATAATATAAGTGGAGCAATAGATTTAATAAACCCTATTCGCCAACGTTGGGGTTTACAATTGCTAGATGCTAATGTAAGTTTAGCAGATGGTACAGCATACACAGAAGATTCTCTTATGGATCATTTAATGTATGTAGAGCGCCCATTAGAGTTATCTGTTGAAGGTGTTTCAACTAGAATTGTAGATTTAAGACGTTGGAATGTTGCTAGTGATAGATTTAACAATTTATCTACACAATCCTTTTACGTAATAGGTTATGATTATTATGACGACGAAACATCTAGTACGTTATCAAGAAATAGTTCTTTAGTACAAGCAGGTGTGAGTCCAGATTCAACAGAAGATCCACAATTAGTACAAGAATATACAGGAGCTGCACAGTTTTATTCTAATGGCTATTTTCCAATACCAACAAGTGAAACATTAAGTAACAATTCAGTTTCAAACTAATTTTAAAAAGAAGAAAGATGAAAAAAATATTTATTATTTCAGCATTGATACTGGCGTTTATAGTTAGTTGTGAAAAAGATGATTATGAAGCACCTTATGGCGATTTTTCAAGTCTATTATGGACTACAACTGAAGGTTTTGAAGAATCTGATTACGTCTCAGCTTTAAACAATTATATAGGTTTTAGAGATGTCTCTGAAAATGCATTAACACATAGTTGGCATATACCTTCTACAACTAATTTGCTTAATGGAGATTTTAACGCAGAGCAGGATACGGTTTATACAAATTTTATATCTTCTGCAGGACCATTAGCATCTAGTCAAAATCATATTAATGTTATTTTTAGACAACCAGGAGTTAAAGAAATAGAGCTAAGAAATACCTTTAGAGATTCTGTTGCAGAATCTGTTTTTAGTGATGGAGTTTGGAAAGTAAACAAAATCTTTACAGTGACTGTTTTTGATGACATTAAACCTATGTTTAAAGTTATGAAAGGGACAGAAGAAATACTATCTGTAAGTGAAGCAGATATGCCTAGTGAAGCAAATGCTGCGTCATGGCCAACCATAACGTTAGAAGCTGGAGAGCAGTTAACTTATATAGACCTAACAATAACAGGAGATCCTGATGGAAGAACTTGGAGCTTTAATGGAGGATCCATGGATACTAGTGGTGGAGAGTCTGTAAACTTATCATACAATGGATTAGGTAACTATACTGCAGGTAGCATAACTTCAAAAAGAAATGATGCAGCTAAGCCTGATGGTGAAGCTACTAAAATTATTCCTCTTAAAATAGAAGTTATACCTTCTACACAACCTTTTATATTAAATGGTATGATAATAGAAAATGCTTCTGATGTTATTTCTTTTAATGTAACAGGAGAAATAGAAACACTAATAGGTGAGGAAGGTAATTTTACTGTACATGTTGTTAATGCAGCTGCAACTCCTATGTTCGATCAAAATATTGCAGTACAATCTGCAACAGTAAACCCTTCAGACGCTACACAAATAGATTTAGTGTTGTCTGCACCAATTTATAATTCAGATGTTATTACAATAGAATATACAGCAGGAAACATTGGATCTGTTGATTTTAGGGTATTAGAGAGTTTTGGTACAACAAACGTATTAATGCAAAGAGGTGAAAATGTAATTACAGGATCAGGAATGGGAACAGGATTGGACTATACAGGTTTCGAAGTAGAAGCAAGTACAGGTAATTTACTTAGAAAAGGATACGCAGAAGGTTATTGGGTTGGTAACACTAATAATACATTTCTTAATCTTTCTAGAACAACAGATCTTTCAAATAGTGGGTCTGCTTCAATGAAATATGAAAGTCCATCAGGTATTACAGATGTAAGATTGCAAGGGACTTGGTTTACTAATGGAGCAAAATCAACATATGCAATAGCTACATTACCAGCAGGAGTTTATGATGTATCTTACATGGTTTATTTAGAACCAGGAAATACAATGCTAGGTTTTGAGACAGAAGTACAAGGAGGCGCAATTACTGCTTGGGATATTTCTACTTTACCAAGAGGAGAATGGGTAGAAGTAAGAAATACAATTTCTGTAGACGCTTTAACTAATAAAAAGTTTGATTTAAAAATAAATGCATCAGACAATGTTGGTGTAACTGGAGAACAGATTATGTATTTCGATGATTTAAGTTGGAGAGCATTAGAAATCAGATAATAGATACGGACTTTTTAGTCAGGTTTTAAAAAAAAAACGGCCTCATTGTAGGTAGTTCTTTTTTACTTTATTTGAAATAATTATAATAATTTAAAAGCTAATTATGTTAAGAAAAAACTATCTAAATTTAGTCGTTTTATTAACCTTTTCAATTTTATTAGGTTGTAAATCTGATAAAAACAAAGAAGAAGTAAAGCAGGTTGGAAAAGTAAGCGCTATTAATAAACCAAACATTATTGTCATCTATTTAGACGATTTAGGTTATGGAGATTTAAGCGCTTATGGCGCAACAGAATTGCAAACTCCAAATATAGATGCAATAGCTTCTGGAGGTGTAAAGTTTACTAATGGTTATGCATCTTCAGCAACATGTACGCCAAGTAGATATGCTATACTTACAGGAATGTATCCTTGGAGAAATAAGAAAGCAAAAATCCTTCCGGGAACCGCTCCTTTGTTAATTAGTACAGAGCAGCAAACGCTACCAAAAATGTTGAAAAGCCAAGGTTATGATACTGCAATTGTTGGTAAGTGGCATTTAGGTTTAGGAACCGGAGTTGTAAACTGGAACGAGCGTGTTTCTCCAGGACCTAATGAGGTCGGTTTTGATGAATCTTACATTTTAGCAGCAACACAAGATCGTGTGCCAACAGTTTATATAGATAATGGAAGCGTAGTTGGTTTAGATAAAAACGATCCAATTTCTGTGAGTTACAAAGAGAACTTTGAAGGAGAACCAACTGCGGTTTCTAATCCTGAAATGGTAGATATGAAATGGCATCATGGACATAATAACAGTATTGTAAACGGTATTGGAAGAATTGGTTATATGAAAGGTGGAGAAGCTGCTAAATGGACAGATACAGATATGGCTGACCATTTTTTAGTAAAGGCTCAAGATTATGTAAAGACACATAAGGATAAGCCATTCTTTTTATACTATGCAATGCAACAACCACACGTACCAAGAACACCGCATCCAAGATTTGCTGGTAAATCTGGTTTAGGACCAAGAGGTGATGTGATTTTAGAAGCAGATTGGTGTATTGGTGAATTTATGAAAACCTTAAAAGATGAAGGTGTTTTAGAAAACACATTAATTGTCTTTTCTAGTGATAATGGACCTGTACTTAATGATGGTTATTATGATGATGCAGTAGAAAAAACAGGAAAACACGATCCTAATGGTGGATTAAGAGGAGGTAAGTACAGTATTTTTGAAGCGGGAACACGAGTACCATTTATAACGTATTGGAAAGGGAAAATTAATCCAGGTGTGTCTGACGCTGTTGTTTGCCAGATGGATTTATTAGCATCTTTAGCTAATTTAGTTGGTACAGAAGATACTACAACAGATAGTAAAGATTTTCTAAGTGTTTTAATGGGAGAATCTAAAGTAGGAAGAGAAAACCTAATTATTGAAGCCACAGGAAAAACAGCATTACGTCATGGAGATTGGTTAATGATTCCACCTTATAAAGGTAAAAATTTTAGAGAAAAAGTAGGAATAGAAGTAGGCAATTTACCAGAGTTTCAACTTTATAATTTAAAAGAAGATGCAGGCCAACAAAATAATTTGGCAAAATCTAATCCTGAAAAATTAGAAGAATTACTTCAAATATTTGAATCCTTAAGAGGTGAAGGATATGATAGAAATGTAAAAGAAGTTATCTTTAGATAAAAACAAAAAAAAACACTCAATTCTAATTATAGAATTGAGTGTTTTTAATTAAAAGAATTTTAAGCTATTGCTATTAAGGTATTCGTTCTATTATTTTTTAGATAACATATCTACTGTCGCTACAGTTCTAAAACCTGTATGATCAGCCCCAGAATCGGCACTCATTCTCATTTTTGCTGAAATTCTAAAACTTGCACAATAAGAAGCATTACATAAAAAAGAACCGCCTTTAATAACATATTCTGTAGCAAAAGGATTAGTTGCTGTATATGTTTTTGAAGCTCCTTTAGGATTATCTAAAATTTCATTATCTGTTAAGGTTTTGTAATAATTAGTATTGAAAAAATCACTGGTTAATTCCTAAACATTTCCAGACATATCATATAAACCAATCGAATTAGAATCATAAGATTTTACTGGAGATATATATTTAAATCCGTCAATAGGATTATTTATAGATGGAAATGTACCTTGCCAAGTATTTGCTTTTTTATTAAGTAACTGTGGGGCGTCTCCCCAAGTAAAAATAGCATTTGTGTTTTTTCCTTGCGCTGCAGATTCCCATTCCGCTTCTGTAGGTAGACGTCTATTTGCCCATTTGCAATACGCTAGTGCATCTTCGTAGGCTACATGTACTACTTAATTATCTTGTCCTTTTATAGAAGAATCGGTACCTTGTGGGTGTTTCCAATTGGCTCCAATTTTCCATGTCCACCATTGTCCATAGTTTTGCATGTTTACTAAAGCGTTTACATCTTTATTAAAAATAAGACTACCAGGTTGTAATATAGAATCATGCGGTTTTGGAGTGTTTTCTGGTAATTGTGTTTTCATTTACTCCCAATCAATTTCACGCTCGGCAACAGTAAGATAATCTGTAGCATCAACAAAAGCTTTAAATTGTTTGTTGGTTACTGTGCTAACATCAATAAAAAAACCATCCCCTTTTACATTATGAGATGGTTTTTCTCTTAACATTGCATATTGATCACCATTTTTTCCGCCTTGCAAGAATATTTTTTCTGGCACCCATAGCATTCCCACTGGAGTTTTAACTGTAACTTCTAATTCTTGTTTTAAATTGCTCTTTAAAACGCTGTTTTACCTCCTTAACTGATTTCTTATTCATTATTTCGCAAAATATATATAGATTCCTAAAACAATTGTACAAATTACCACAGACATTGGTTTTAAAAACTTCCAAGGTGTAATGTCAACTTCTTCTGAATATTGTAGTATAAACTCTTCTTTTCTGGGTGAAAGTTTACCAATTATTAGCATTATCATAATATTTAGCACAAATAGAATTGCCATAATATGAAGAAAGTGTGGGTATGTGTTACCTATTACTGTTTCAACGCCATCAACCATTTCTACAACATTAAAAGTAGGTTTTATTAAAAACTGACTTATGGAGTACAGAATAACACCGGAAAATAAACCAACTTTGGCAGCTATAGCAGGCACGAATTTTGTAGTATAACCAACAACAACTATTGTTAAAATTGGAATAGAGTAAGTACCATTAATTTCTTGTAAATATTCAAAAACACTTCCAGCATTAGCAATAAAAGGTGCTACCATCATAGCTAATATTGCTAGAAAAATACCAAAAGATTTACCTGCCTTTACTATTTGTTTTTCTGTAGCTTCTTTATTTATATATTCATTATAAATATCTATACCAAATAAAGTAACACAACTGTTTAATGCAGAGTTAAAAGAACTTAAAATAGCTCCAAATAAAACAGCTGCAAAAAAACCAACTAATGGTTTAGGTAGCACTTCTGCCACTAAAGCAGCATAAGCTAAATCTGGTTTTTCTAGGCTTCCATTAAAAATATAAAATGCAATAACACCTGGTAGTACTAAAATTAAAGGTCCAAGAATTTTTAAAAAAGCACCATATACTAGTCCTTTTTGTCCTTCGGCTAAATTTTTAGCACCAAGTGCACGTTGAATAATAGCTTGATTCGTTCCCCAATAAAATAAGTTAACTAATAACATACCTGTAAATAGAGTACTTAATGGGACATAAGAATCTTCTGACCCAGTAGAATCAAATTTTTCTGGATGCGCATTAACCAAAGTATCTATACCAAGAAACATATCTCCATCTCCAATATAGCACAATCCAAAATATGGAATCATTAAACCACCAATAATTAAACCTACTGCGTTAATGGAGTCTGAAATTGCAACTGCTTTTAGTCCTCCAAAAACAGCATAGATAGAACCTATAACACCAATAGCTATAACTGTTAACCATAACGATGCACCTTTGGATATACCAAATACCTCAGGGACATCAAACATTGTGTTTATTGCTAGTGCTCCTGTATATAAAACTACAGGTAAAAAGATGGTAACATAACCAGATAAGAAAAGTCCAGAAACAATTGCTTTTGTAGTTTTATCATATCTGCTTGCAAGAAACTGCGGTATTGTTGTAATTCCTCCTTTGAGATAACGTGGTAATAAAAACATAGCAATAATTACCATGGTAATTGCTGCTATAGTTTCCCACGCCATTACTAATATTCCTTGTTCATATGCCTGACCATTTAAACCTATAATTTGCTCTGTAGATAAATTAGTTAAAAGTAACGAGCCAGCTATTACGATACCTGTGAGGCTTCGTCCTCCTAAGAAATATCCATCAGACGAGCTTTCGTCAGTATTTCTAGTTTTTAAGTAAGATATTACAGCTACTAGAACTGTAAATCCAAAAAATGTTAAGAATTGCATAATTTATTAGTTTAGTTAGTATTATGTTATATTTTTTTTGTGGTTTCCATGGTTAACTAAAGCAAAAAAACTTTTTTATTTATGATAGGTAATAATCAGTGTAGACCTTATGATATGGCTAATAAGTTAGCTTGCATGGGTGTTAAAAATAATTTTTGAATGTTTTTATGTTTAATTGTCACTTAATTGGATATAAAACAATGCACCTCCATAGTTTTCTTTACTAGAATCATTTTTAGCAGTTGTTATATATAAGTTAGATTTATTATCGAAGCAACATGATGTAACATTGTCACATGGTAATTTCATGGAGTCTATCTTTTCTCCAGTTATTGGATTCCATTTAGATATACATCCACCTCCCCATTCTGCAATCCATAGCATACCATCTTTATTAATACACATGCCATCAGGAAACCCGTCACCTTTCAATTCTACAACGTACGCTATAAATTTGACGTTGCCAGTTTCTAAATCATAAGCATATTTTGCTACTTTTTTTGTTGGTGTATCAATAAAGTAAAGAAACTTATTGTTTTCTGAAAAAGCTAATCCGTTAGAAATAGTAGTGTTTTTGATAATGGTTTTATATTCACCTTTATAATATGAGTAAACATTTCCTACACCATCTTTAACTTCAGGATATCCCATCGTTCCAATGATAATTCTTCCGATTGCATCTTGGATGCCATCATTGTATCTTACCAAGTTATCTATATCAATTTGAAAAGCGAACTTTTTTTGTAATGTATTAAAATCAATTTCAAAAAAACCATTTTTAGAAGACACTAGAATTACTTTTTTTGCTTTGAAAAAAATACAACTAACGGGCGAATCCAGTTTTACGCTTAGAATCTCTTTAGTTATTGGGTTATAACAATAAACTAAACAATCTAATATGGATACAAAATAAAGAAGATTGTTTTCGTTATCATAAACAGGGCCTTCCAAAAGCTCTGAATTAGAATGAAAAATTAAAGTAGGAACCATAAAAAAAAGTTAGTTATATATATTGACCTGCTGTTATTCTTATTTTAGAACCTGTTGTCATTGCAGAATCATCAGAAATTAAGTACATTACTGCTGGTACGGGGTCTTTAGGACTTAACATACGTCCCATTGGTATAACATCTGCAGCTTCCTTTTTTAATTCTTCTGCACTTATTCCTTCTCCTTTTCTTAATTCTAATTCTCCTTCAGTATGTGTCCAACCCATTACAACATAATTCGATCGAATTCCATATTCTGCATAATGATGTGCAATATGTCTTGAAAGCGTGTAAAGCGTTCCTTTGGTAAGTGCATAAGCAGTTCTGTCTTTTTCACCATAATCCATATGAGCAGAACCAAAAAATATAATAGAACCTGTTTTAAGTTCTACCATAGATTTTAAAACGTGTTTAATTAAAAAATATGGTGCTTTAAGGTTGATGTTAAAAACACTGTCATAAACATCTTCTTTAGTTTCTAATAAAGAAGCTTGGGGTGTTATTCCAGAATATAAAACTAATGCGTCTATACTTCCAAATCTTTTTTTAGTTTGAATTACAAAATTTTCTAATTCATTAGTAGAATTCAAATCTACTTTATGAAAATAGAGTTTATCTTCCGCTTCTAAAGATTGAATAAGTTTATTAGCTTCATCTGGATTTCTGCTACAAAAAGCAACATTGTAGCCTTTTTTTAAACAGGCTTTAAGGATCTCTTTTCCTACTCCTCTGTTTCCTCCAAGTATCATTACTGTTTTCATAAATATGAATAATTTTAGTTATGTAAACTTCTGAATATTCTATTGTCACTTTGTATTTTAGAGTCATTTAAATGTTTTTCTCAGTAAAAAATATACATATATTGGAATTCTTTACCGTTCATTATAGAAAACAATAATTCTTAGATAATAAATTTAAAAACCATTAATTTACTCATAGCTACAAATAGATTACTCTAAGAAACTTATTTTTGTTTATGATATTTAACCTTTGACCTAATAGGATAAATGAAGAAAATTTACTTTTAAAAATAAAATCAAATGAGCGATTTAAAAATTGTAAAAATAGAATTATTCAAAGTACCACCACGTTGGTTATTTCTTAAAATAACGACTCAATCTGGTATTATAGGTTGGGGAGAACCAGTTGTTGAAGGAAAAGCAGATTCAGTAGCCGCTTGTGTAAAAGAATTAGAAAAATTCTTAATTGGTCGTGATGCAAGTAAAATAGAAGATATCTGGCAAGTTTTATATCGTGGCGGATTTTATAGAGGTGGTGCCATTTTAATGAGTGCTATTTCAGGTATTGACCAAGCTTTATGGGACATAAAAGGGAAACATTTAAATGTGCCTGTTCATGAACTTTTAGGAGGAGCTGTTCGCAATAAAATGAAAATGTATTGTTGGATTGGTGGAGATAATCCAGACGTCGTTTTAGAACAAGCACATCAAAAAGTAAAAGATGGTTTTAAAGCAGTAAAAATGAATGCTACAGGGGCCATGGAATGGGTGTCTTCTATAAAAGATGTTAAAAAAGTTGCGCACAACATAAAACTATTACGAGAAGAATTTGGTTACGATTTAGATATCGGTTTAGACTTTCATGGTAGAGTTCATAAACCAATGGTAAAACGATTGATAGACGAGTTAGCACCTTACGAGCCTATGTTTATTGAAGAGCCTGTTTTAACTGAAAACAATGATGCTTTAAAACACATATATGGCTACACTAGCATACCTATTGCTACAGGAGAACGTATGTTTTCAAGATGGGATTTCAAAGACATATTACACCAAGGCGTTGTAGATATTATTCAACCAGACTTAAGTCATGCAGGAGGTATTTCAGAAGTTAGACGTATTGCTACTATGGCGGAAGCTTATGATATTACTTTGGCACCACATTGTCCTCTTGGTCCAGTTGCATTAGCGTCTTGCTTACATGTGGATTTTGTATCTGCAAATGCAATTATTCAAGAAAGCAGTATTGGTATTCACTATAACAAAGGCTATGATATCTTAGATTATATGTCTAATCCAGAAGTGTTTGACGTTAAAGACGGTTATATAGAATTGTTAAAAAAACCAGGTTTAGGTGTAGAAATAGATGAAGCTAAGTTACGTGAAGCTCAAAAAATAGGACACGATTGGTCTAACCCAATTTGGAGGCACGAAGACGGAAGTTTTGCGGAATGGTAATATTATACCAAATGTATTTCCGATTATAAAAAAAACGAAACACAACACCTGTTTCCTTACAAAGAAAGTAAACATCATTAAATTTGCCTAGAATATTAAATAATGAACGTACCAAAATATTTTATTAGTTGCGATTGGGGAACAAGTAATTTTAGATTAACTTTAGTTAAAGGGGAGTCTTTAGAGATTATTCAAGAACATGGTACAGAAAAAGGTATTAAGTTTTTACACAAAGAATTTTTAAAACAAGATGAACTTAGTCAAAAAGATTTTTTTTCAGATTATCTTTTAAGTCAAATTCAAGTATTTCCAAAACAATATCAAAACTGTTTAATAGTTTCTGCCGGTATGGTAACTTCTAATATAGGATTATATGCTATGGATTATGCCGAGATTCCTTTTGGTGGTAATGGAGAAAAATTTGTATCAAAAAAACTGCAATTAAATTATGGCTTAGAGATTTTACTCATTTCAGGAGTTAAAAATAATCAAGGCATGATGCGTGGAGAAGAAACCCAGGCCATTGGATTAGAAGAGCATATTAAACCATATAAAGAAGCTATTTTAGTTTTACCTGGAACGCACAGTAAACACATAACTTACAGTAAAGGTTATTTTACAGCACTTAAAAACTATATGACTGGCGAGCTTTTTGAAATTCTTTCTCAAAAAAGTATTTTATTAAATTCTATTATTAAAGTAGATAAAGGCGAAATTATGGAAACCACTTTTTTGGAAGGTGTTAAACTTGGTTCGCAAGGAAAATTAACAGAGCGTTTATTTTCTATTAGAGCTAAAGATTTATTTAACACTATAACCAAGGAGGAAAATTACTATTTTTTAAGTGGATTACTCATTGGAGACGAACTTTCATATTTAAAAAATGAATCAAAAAAAGTATTGGTTGCTTGTCATTTTCCATTGGCTAACTTGTATAGATTAGCCTTAAATGAAATAATAGGTGAAAACAAATATGTGCTTTTCGAAAATGAAATTGTAAACAAAGCCATGTTAATTGGACAACAAAAAATATTAAAACAATATGATTAATACTTCTTTTTCTTGGGAATTATATAACAAAGCACCAATTGTTGGAATAGTTAGAGGACTACCAACTGAAATGGTTAAAAAAATAGTTGAAGCTTATTTAGCTGCAGGATTACACACCATAGAAATTACAATGAATACCAAAGGTGTATCAGAAATAATTGAATATTTGACAACAGAATATCCAAATCTTAATGTAGGTGCGGGAACGGTTTGTAATATGGACGATTTAAATAAGGCTTTATGCGCAGGTTCTCAATTTATTGTCACGCCAATTATTAACGAAGAAGTTATAAAAGCATGTGTTTCCAAGGGGATTCCTGTTTTTCCTGGTGCTTATTCACCTACTGAAATTTATAGAGCATGGGCATTAGGAGCTTCTGCAGTGAAAATTTTCCCAGCCACACAATTAGGTACTCAATACGTAAAAGATGTTTTAGCGCCTTTAAATTCAATAAAATTATTGCCAACAGGAGGAGTTTCAAAAGAGAATATAAAAGCCTTCTTTGAGGCTGGTGTGGTTGGAGTAGGAATGGGGAGTTCATTATTAAATAAAAAATGTATTCAAGAAAATGATTTTATTGGGCTAAAAAATCATTTTATCTCTATTAAAAATGAGATAAAAGACTTTGTGAAAGATTAATACATCTGTTCTTTATTGTTAAATTTTAGGACTACAGTTTTTAATTTTATTTCTATAACCGTAAGATTATGGGCGTTTTTCTTTAATAAATATTAAGTGTTTCTAATATATTCTAAAATCTAAATTAAAAGATTTTTTTATAAATATTAAACAAACTCCTATAGTTTTATATGTCCACTTTACTTAATAATACCTTTTAATACATTAGCAGGTAACGAGACAAACAAAGCGATACAAAAACATGTAATTGTTAATGTAAAAGGCTCAGACTTCAGCAAAATAGATACTTTGCAGGGAAGAGTGAAACGAAAAACAATTACACAGTCTATGATGATTAATTGAATTGAGTTAGCAAAAGAAAATGAAACGCTAGATTTAGAAAAAGCTTTTTAGAATACCTAACATTGCCAACCAAAGATAAATACAGCAGAAGGCAAATTATATGACAAATACTGTGAAAATAGATTTTGCATGTTGTGTTGTCGTATTCGCAAAACGGAAATAATAAATCACTAGTATCCAATTATTAAAACATGGGAATCACCCCATTTTTTAACAAAGTCTATACTATTTCGTTATGGAGATGAAAAGGATAAAGAGTTTTTTGATATAAAATACCTCAATCATAATTTTTCGGTAAAAAAGTGACTTCTGATACCTATATGGACGCCTAAAAAAAAGCCCTATAAACAATGCGTTTATAGGACTTTTTGCAGTGAATGAGGATTGCATATCCCATAATGGTTATCCAATACAAGCATAGAAAACCAAATCAAAAAAAACTTGATTTGTATTTTTTGTTTTACACAAAATACCAAAGTAAAAGTCACATTTTTCATAAAACAAAAAAACCATAACTTTCGTTATGGTTTTCCTTTTGCGGAGAATGAGGGATTCGAACCCCCGGAGGTGTGACCCTCAACAGTTTTCAAGACTGCCGCATTCGACCACTCTGCCAATTCTCCTTGAGTGCCTCATTGGATATTCTCCAAATGCGAGTGCAAATATATAATCCTTTTTAGTAGTTACCAATTAAAATACGAGTTTTTATTACTTTTTTTTTATTCTTCTTCCAATAAGTTTTTGCAGAACTTGGTTATTAAGTCATTACAAATAGTATTTTTGCCAAAATATGTTATTAGAATGAATATAATTGATCATTTATCTTGGCGATATGCTACAAAATCCTTCAATCAAGAGCTGCTCGTTAATAAAGAAGCGTTACAAATACTCTGTGATGCCTTTAATCTAACAGCAACATCTTATGGCTTACAACCAATAAAGTTGGTGGTTATTCAAGATAAAAAATTGCAGGCAGATTTGGTAGAACATTCTATGCATCAGCAGCAAGTAGCACAAGCATCACAAATATTGGTGTTTTGTATCGAAACGAATATTGATAAAGAATTCATATTAAATTATTTTAATAGAATTAAGACAATACGCGATACGCCAGACGCTATTTTAAATCCGTTTCGTGATTTTTTAATCGATGACTTTTCTAAAAAAGAACAAGAAGCTATTGAAGAATGGGCAACCAAACAAGCATATCTTGCTATGGGAAACATGCTAACCGTTTGTGCAACCCAAGGTATTGATTCTTGTCCGATGGAAGGATTTACTCCAGAAAAGTATGATGAGGTTCTTGATTTAAAAGGGAAAAATTTGAAATCGGTGTTAATTATGCCAATTGGCTATCGTGCAGAAGACGATATGTTTGCCACATTTAAAAAAGTAAGAAAAGAGGTTTCCGAATCGGTAATCCTACACCAACAATAAACTGGCAAGATTGTTGTTATATTAAAAAAAAATATACATTTGTATAATACACCTTATTCCATTTTAAGATGAAAAATCTAATTCTAATAGTCGCTTTTGCCTTTGTAAGTAGTATTTTTTCGCAAGAAGAAGAAATGTCTAACCTAAATTGGTTGACAGATATTAACCAAGCAAAATCGGTATCTTCCAAAGAGAAAAAACCCATTTTAGTCTATTTTACTGGAAGCGATTGGTGTCCTCCTTGTAAAATGTTGAAAGAAGATTTTTTCAATTCGCCAGCATTTGAAGAAAAAGCAAAAAACATGGTTTTGCTAATGGTAGATATGCCAAGAAGGATAGATATTATCTCAGCAGAACAAAAGGAAAAAAATATAGCTTTAGTGCATAAGTATAATAAAAATGGTAGCTACCCAAATATTGTAGCGCTTAACGCAAGTGGAAAGGTTATTGGTGAAATTTCGGGATATACCTTTTTACGTGAAACTGATAGACACGATGCATTTGTGGATTCGGTTTTAGAGAATTATTAAAGAAATTAAATATTTAAAAAGCGTCACAACGAATAGTTTTGACGCTTTTTTTATTCCTTATATTAAACGTAAATTTGTAACAACAATTATATTAAATTATGCCTGGATTTGAACTTTTTGGAGATAAAGAACGTAAAGAAGTAAATGATGTACTAGAAAACGGAGTGCTTATGCGCTATGGTTTTGATGGTATGCGAAATGGACATTGGAAAGCTAAAGCTTTAGAAAAGGAATTAGAAAAAACATTAGAGTGTGATTATGTTCAATTAGTATCTAATGGTACTTCAGCAGTTTCTGTTGCATTAGCAAGCGCTGGTGTTGGAGCAGGAGATGAGGTTATTATGCCAACATTTACCTTTGTTGCTAGTTTTGAAGCTATATTATTACTTGGTGCAATTCCTGTTTTAGTAGATATTGATGATACTTTAGGTTTAGACGCTAAAGCGGTGGAAGCTGCAATTACACCAAAAACGAAAGCGGTTATGGTTGTGCAAATGTGCGGTAGTATGGCCAATATGAACGACTTAGTACAGGTTTGTAATAAACATAATTTACTTTTAGTGGAAGATGCTTGTCAAGCAATTGGCGGACGATATAATAATAAACCATTAGGAAGTATTGGTGATTTAGGTTGCTTTTCTTTCGATTTTGTTAAAACAGTTACCTGTGGAGAAGGTGGAGCTGTAATTACAAATAATAAAGATTACTATACTAATGCAGACCGTTTTAGCGATCATGGTCACGATCATATTGGTAGTGATAGAGGCGCAGAATCACATCCTTTTTTAGGTTATAATTTTAGGATTTCAGAATTGCATGCAGCAGTAGGATTAGCGCAAATACAACGTTTACCTGAGTTTTTAGAAGTTCAGGAGAAGCACTATACTATTTTAAGAGATGCCTTATCTCAAATACCGGAAGTAACATTTAGAACGGTGCCAGAAGGAGGAAAGGAGAGTTACGCTTTTTTAAATTTCTTTCTGCCAGATTTGGAAACGGCAAGAAAAACAATAGATGGATTTAAAGAAAGTGGAGTGGATGTATGTTGGAATTATTTCGATAACAATTGGCACTATGTTAGAAAATGGAACCATTTAAAAGATGCTAAATCTTTGTTTCCTTTATCTCAAGAAATTAAAGATTCTTTAGCGGTATTAAGTAAAAAAACATTCCCACAAAGTGACCATTATATAGGAAGAAATATTTCTTGTCTCATAAAATTATCATGGACAGAAGAAGAAGTAAAACTACGTGCAGAAAAAATGGTTTCGGCTATAAAAAAAGCGTTAGTTTAAAAGATACTAAACATTGGATTATATAAAGATCGTTAAATTATTTTAACGGTCTTTTTTTATGCGGATTAGTAATACCATACCATAATTTTCTCCCACCGATTTATGTGCTTTATACAAAATGTTAACCTTTCTAAAATTGGAAACATAAAAAGGAAAACATTTAAATCGTATTAATCATGAAATTATTTAAAAAAAATAATCTATCCCTTTTACTTCTAACGATACTTACCATGGTGTCTGTGTCCTGTAGTATCGATTCTATTGAAAACAATGATGACGATCCACAACAGCAATCCACTTCATTAGATGCCTTGCAAGGCAATTGGGTGCGAGTTGGTGGTAATAATCCAACTAATAATGGATTAAAAGTTAATGTTCAAAACAATATAGGGAAAGTAACCGATCCACAACAATCTGGCTTTTTAGCAGGAGATGTGAAATGGAAAGACATGTTCGGGCTAGGCTCTGGAGAGTATACACATCAAGAATTAGGAAGTGATTATAACTACTATCCGGCAACCATAAAATATGGTGTAGATGATACACTGCGTATAGATGTAAATCATTCTGGTGCAGGAAACATTCAAAAATGGGTTCGCGAAGCTAATTTTACACCACAAAGTGTTTTTCTAGCGGAATTACAAGGCAGTTGGATTCGCGTAGGAGGTAATAATCCAACAAATAACGGCGTTGTGGTAGATGTCGTCGAAGATACAGGAACCATTACGGATGCTTCTTTATCGGAATTTAATCTAGGAGATATCAAATGGAAAGAAGTATATGCTTTAGACGCAAATAGTTTTATATATGAAGAACTTGGTAGCGATTATAATTATTATCTAGCTTCTATGGAGCTAGGTGTAGCAGATACCTTAAGGATTTCTGTGAACTATAGTGGTTCTGGTAATATTCAGAAATGGGTAAGACAGTAAAGCAACAGCTTAAAATATTAATAAATAAGATATTAAAAGGCTATTAATCAATATGGATAGGGGAACTGTTTTAGCTTACGCTAGAATAGTTCCCCTTTTCTTTTACTTAAAATATATGTTGTAATTAATAGGTTTAATACCCTACATATTCTACAATCTCTAATCCGTAACCAATCATACCAACACGTTTGGTTTGCTGGGTGTTCGAGATTAATTTTAGTTTATGAATATTTAAATCGTGTAGAATTTGTGCGCCAATACCGAAATCTTTAGAATCCATTTCAATACTAGGAGCTTTTATTACTTGACCTTCTGTTTGTGTTTCTTTTAAAATACTTAATCTTTTTAAAAGATTCATCGATTGGGATTGCTGATTGATGAAAATAACGGCACCTTTTCCAGCATCGCTAATCACTTTGAACATGTCGTCTAATTTTTTATCTGCATTATTGGTTAATGTACCAAGAATGTCATTGTTAACAAGTGTAGAGTTTACACGTGTTAAAACCGTTTCGTTTGCAGACCATGTACCTTTGGTTAGTGCAATATGAATCTGATCATTTGTCGTTTGATGATATGCTCTTAAACGGAAATTTCCAAATCGTGTTTCAATATTAAAATCTTCTTTTTTCTCTATTAACGAATCGTGCTCCATGCGGTAAGCAACAAGGTCTTCAATAGAAATAATTTTTAAGTCGAATTTCTTAGCAACTTTTAGCAGTTGTGGTAAACGTGCCATGGTTCCGTCTTCATTTAAAATTTCTACTAAAATTCCAGCAGGTTTTAAACCAGCTAAACGTGCTAAATCTACAGAAGCTTCGGTGTGTCCAGTTCTGCGTAAAACACCTCCGTTTTTGGCACGTAAAGGGAAAATATGTCCTGGACGGCCTAAATCTTGGGGTTTGGTGTCTTCTTTTACTAAGAACTCAATTGTTTTAGATCTGTCGTGTACTGAAATTCCAGTAGTACAACCATGTCCTATTAAATCTACAGATACTGTAAATGGTGTATGGTGTAAAACCGTATTGTTTTGTACCATCAAATCCAAATGTAATTCTTCACAGCGATCTTCGGTTAGTGGTGCGCAAATTAATCCACGACCATGTGTAGCCATAAAATTGATCATCTCTGGAGTTACTTTCTCTGCGGCAGCTATAAAATCGCCTTCGTTTTCTCTGTCTTCATCATCCACAACAATAATAACTTTACCGTTTTTAATATCGGCTATGGCTGCTTCAATAGTATCTAGAGTGTACTCTTTCTTATTGCTTTCTTTTGTTGGTGTTATCATGTTACAAAGGTATTCTTATTTTAATGTATTAGAAAAGTCTTCACTAATTTTATTTCGTCTTAAAAAATGAGTCAACGGATAAATAACATAACCCAAAAGAAGTGTTATTGGATTCTTTGCGTTTGTTTTTTCCTTTATTAAGGCATACATCGCATGCATGTTTAAAAACAATTTTATATAGTAAATAAGTAATATTACAAAAGAAACAATACTTAGTTGTAAAGCTGCTGAAGCAAAATTAGGAAGTTTATTGTTTTTAAATACAAGGAATAATATAATTAAGAGGAATCCTGAGATATAGAATGTTAATGCCGTTTTAGAATGAAAACGATAATCTTTAAAAATAGATTTTAAGGTATCGGTGTCTTCTGGTGTAATTAAGCTATCTTCTGTAGTGGTAATTTCTTCTTCTTGAGAAGCGGATTTAATTTTAAAGAGTTTTTTTATTGGTTCAATAATATGGTCAAACTCAAATAAACCTCTATCTGCTGTTGCTCTTCTAGTTAGGAAGACTCCTAAAGGAAACATGATAATTGTAGAAATCCAAGGTGCTAATACAGGGTTTATGCTACCATCATTTGCACTGTTTTTTGCAAAAATACCAATAAAATGGTAGGTTAAAAATAATAGAATTGCAATTACCATAGGTAAACCAATTCCTCCTTTTCTAATTAATGCACCAAGTGGAGCACCAACAAAAAATAGGATAATACAAGCAAATCCTAGGGCAAATTTTTCATGAAAAGCTACTATATGTTTGTTGTAATTTGTTTTTTTTCCCTTTAAAAAATTTTCTTTGGAGATGATTATTTGTTTGGTGCTATTCGTCGTATTTAATGCTAAATCTACTAGTTGCAATTTCTTTTTAGTATCATACAAGCTTAAAATATCGCCATTAAAGGTAGAATCTTGTTTGATATTTAAACCATTATCTAAGGATGCAATTTGTGATCTTAGGTATAGGTTGTCGGAAAAAGCATCGTATTCTTTTTTGTTTTCAATAGTAAGGGAGTCTATAGTGTAGTTTAGATCCCTTATATTAAGCATGCTGTATTTATCTGAAATATTTTTTTCATCTAAATCCTGACTGTTTTCTTGAGATAAGTCAATGTTGACCGTGTATTTTTTAAAAGCAGTCTTTACTAAAGGATTTTTTTCTCTTTCCTTAAAGCTTTTTGGGGGTGTGTCATCATAAAAATAACCATCGTGTAATATTAATTGTAAAACACTAGACTTGTCGTTACCTATAAGCTCTCCTGTTTTAGAAATAATAGTGATATGATTTTTATTACCTCCTGAAGTGCTACTTTTTTTATGTATAACAACACCTTTAAGATCTTTTCCGTTGATACCGCTTTTTTCTTCAACCTTAATATTAATATCTCCAACATCATTAAATTGTCCTTCGGCAATAGCCATTGCAGGTTTTAATTTCTTAATGTTATTACGTAAGTTATAAGAGTTGTATTCTCCCCAAGGTATCACACTATTACTAAAAAAGAAAGTGGTAATACCAAGTATGCCAATAAATATACCTAAACCAGTCATGGCGCGTTGTAATGAAATACCAGTAGATTTCATAGCGGCAAACTCATAGTTTTCGGCAAAATTACCAAATACCATAATGGAAGCTAGTAGAATGGTTAGTGGTAATACTAACGGAATTAACTTAGGTGAGTAGTACAATAGGAACTTTAAAACTATAATTAAGTCTAGATCCTTACCTGCTAATTCTTTAATAAAGAGCCAGATGGTTTGTAAAACAAAAATCAGCATGAGTATTAAAAACACGCTGATAAAGGTTTTGAGATAAGTGCTTAAAATGTATCGATCTAATATTTTCACACTTTAAATGTATTGCTATTCTTTTAGTTAACTTAATCTAATTGTTCTATGTAGTAGTTTTCAAACTTACTTTCGTCAAAGGTAAATAAGGTTTTCGAAATAGTCTCATTAGTTTTAAAAGAATTAACGGTTAAAGTGGTTTTTGTTCCATTTTTACCTGTTTCAATTAAATTGTATATGTGTTTTGTTTGCGCATCTATTCCTAAAAGTACCGATTTTATTTCAGAATTAGAATCTATAGGAATTAATTTTACATACTGTATTTTTCTTCCTTGTACATTTTGAACAATGTCCATTTTATATGTAAAACCATCTTCGTAAAAAGATAACATTTTACTAGGTGTTATGCTACCTTCGTCATCCATCGCTTCTTTAGAAATGGTTACTTGTTCGTCTTCTGGACTAATGCTGTAAAGTGTCTTTCCGTCGTAAATTCTAGTAATTCCAAGAATGTTTAGCTTATATTTTTCGCCTTGCATAAAAACATCACCACGTGTTTCTTGATTAATATCTTCTGCAGTATTATGTAGTACATACTTAAAATCGATAGCAATATTATCATAGCTTTTTACTTTTTGAGAAACTTCGTCTAACAATTTTTTTGCATCATTTTGTGCAAAACTTGTAGCGCTTAATAAAATGGTGAATATGAAAATTAACTTCTTCATAATAAATACTTCTTTTTTTTGTTTGTTATAAACTTTCGTTTGCTAATAATTGGTCGAGACTTACTAAATCTGGAACTAAAACTTGTCTTGCTTTACTACCTTCAAAACCGCCAACAATTCCGGCAGCTTCTAATTGGTCTATTAAACGTCCTGCACGATTGTACCCTAATTTTAACTTCCGTTGTAATAGGGAAGCAGAACCTTGTTGTGCAATAACAATAAGTTCGGCAGCTTCACGAAATAGTTTGTCTCTGTCTGAGATATCTATATCAAGACTTGTGCCACTTTCTTCACCAACATACTCTGGCAGTAAATATGCATCTGGATATGCTTTTTGCGCACCAATAAAATCTACTATTTTCTCCACTTCTGGCGTGTCTACAAAAGCACATTGTATACGTACTAATTCATTTCCTTGGGTGTACAGCATATCTCCACGACCTATAAGTTGGTCTGCACCAGAGCCATCTAAAATAGTTCTAGAATCTATCTTACTCGTTACTCTAAAAGCTATTCTTGCTGGGAAATTGGCTTTAATAATTCCTGTAATTACATTGACAGAAGGTCTTTGTGTTGCAATAATTAAATGGATTCCAATGGCACGAGCTAATTGTGCTAAACGAGCAACCGGCGTTTCTACTTCTTTACCAGCAGTCATAATTAAATCGGCAAACTCATCGACAACCAATACAATATACGGCAAAAAAGCATGACCATCATTCGGATTTAATTTACGTGCTTTAAATTTGGTGTTATATTCTACAATGTTACGACATAATGCATTTTTAAGCATTTCATAACGATTGTCCATTTCAATACAAAGCGAATTAAGAGTATTAATTACTTTGGTATTATCGGTAATAATAGCTTCTGCTTCATCTGGAAGTTTTGCTAAATAATGACGTTCTATTTTATTAAATAAAGTAAGCTCTACTTTTTTAGGATCGACCAAAACAAACTTCACTTCTGCAGGATGTTTTTTGTAAAGGAGGGAAGTAAGTACCGCATTTAAACCTACCGATTTTCCTTGTCCTGTTGCTCCAGCCATTAACATGTGTGGCATTTTAGCAAGATCGACAACAAAAGTTTCATTACTAATGGTTTTTCCAAAAGCAATTGGTAATTGCATATCTGATTTCTGAAACTTTTGAGATGCTATTACAGATCGCATAGAAACGATGGTCGAATTTTTATTTGGTACCTCAATACCAATAGTTCCTTTTCCAGGAATTGGTGCAATAATACGAATACCTAAAGCCGAAAGCGATAAGGCAATATCATCTTCTAAGTTTTTAATTTTTGAAATACGAACTCCTGCTTCCGGAACAATTTCATAAAGTGTAACTGTCGGTCCAATAGTCGCTTTTATGCTTGCAATACCAATTTTATAATTATTTAGGGTTTCAACAATTCTATTTTTGTTGCCTTCCAGTTCTTCTTGGTTTATAGAAATGCCTTCGTTATCGTATTTTTTTAATAAATCTAAAGGCGGAAATTGGTAATTACTAAGTTCTAAAGTGGGATCAAATTGTCCAAAATCTTCTACAAGTTTGTTTGCTAGATTATCGGTTTCCGAAACTTCTTCGGCAACTTTCTCTACTTCCATAGCTAGCTCTTCTTCCTCAATTTCTTCTTCTTGTGCTACTTCTACTTTAAATGCTTCCGTTGTAACTAAAGGTTTTTCCTCTTTTTTTATTTCCGGTTTGCTTAGTTTTATTTCGCCTTTATCTAAAGGAACGTTAAATGCTGCTTTTATTTCTTCTGCTTCTGCAGTTAAATCATTATCTAAAGGAGTGAATTCTTCTTTAAAGTCTTCAATCTCTTCATTAATTTCTTTTTTCGCTTTACGGAATACTTTTTTAAACGTATCTACAGTCATTTTAAAACGTGTAGCTAAATACGTAATTAAACCAAAAACGAGCATCAATACGGTTCCTATTTTACCAATATAATCTTGTAAATAGGAATTGATTTCAAAACCAATTACACCTCCTAGTAAATCGTTTTTATGTGCAAAGAAACCGAATAGGATAGATAGCCAAACAACGATCAATGTTCCCCAAAACCAGTGTTTACCTAGTTTTTCTTTTTTTAGATTTAATAAAACATAAACACCAGAAAGAAATATTAAGCCAGAAAATATAAAGGAAGAAATCCCAAAACCACGTTGTATAAAAAAGTCGCTTAACCAAACGCCAGATTTACTTAACCAGTTTTGCGTTTCTACGTTTCTAGAAGCAAACTCAGATAAAGTACTTTGGTCTGCCTTTCCTGTAAAAAAGAAAGATAGAAAAGCGATAAAAAGCAATAATCCAAGTATTATTAATAAGCTTCCTAAAACCAATTTTTGCTGGCTAGACAACTTAAAACTTGGCGCTTTTAATGATTTAGTTTTCTTGGTGGTAGTCTTTGTAGTCTTCGTTTTCTTTTTTGCCATAGGTATTTTCCACAAAAGTGAAAATCTTTAAATTTCTAATTTTTGCTGAATATGTTTTCAGACCGTTTTAGTCTAGATTGAAAACAAAAATACAAATTACAAATGGTAACGAAACTTTATTCTAAAAAATTGTAAACAATGTTTATAAGAATAGGAAGTTTGGGGCATTCTATTAAAAAATTTTCGGAAAATATATAATACAACCTATGATAGCTGCTGCAATGGCGAAAATAAAAACAGCTCCAGCTGCAAGATCTTTTATAAGTCCGATTTTAGTATGATGCTCCGGGTGAATAAAATCTGCAATCTCTTCAATAGCTGTGTTTACGCCTTCTAGTGCTAGAATAAGTGAAATACATAATATTTGTATAATCCATTCCGAGGAAGAAATCTCGTAATAAAATCCTAGAAAGGTCATAATAATACCAATGCAAAACTGAACTTTAATGCTATTTTCGGTAGTTATTAATAAGAAGGCACCTTTAAAAGCATATTTCACACTTTTAAGTCTGTTTACAAGAAAAGATTCTTTTTTTGTCATTATATAACTTTTAAAGCTACCTCTTTTTAGGATATATTATTTTAAAGCTTCTAATGCAGCTTTATAATTTGGTTCATCACCAACTTCTTGTACTTGCTCTGTATAAGTAACAATTCCATTTTCGTCTAAAACAACTACACATCTGGAATGTAATCCTGCAAATGCTCCAGTAGTAATTTCTAAACCATAATCTTTACCAAACTGTCCTGTTTTAAAATCAGATAGCATACTAACGTTTTCTATACCTTCTGCACCACAAAAACGTGCTTGCGCAAATGGTAAGTCTCTAGAAATACACACTACTTTAGTGTTTGTCATTTTTGCAGCTTCCTTATTAAAAGTCCGCACAGAAGTAGCGCAAGTTCCTGTGTCTACACTAGGAAATATATTTAAGACTACTTTATGTCCTGTGAAATCAGATAGTTTTTTAGTAGATAAATCACTTACTGTTAATGTGAAATCAGGAGCTTTTTCTCCAACTGTTGGTAAACTACCACATGTTTCTGTAGGTGCACCACCTAATGTTATTTTAGCCATTTTTATATGTTTTAATTAAAATATAAAATTAAGAATAATTAAATGCTAATACTATCCAACGATAACTTTTTTTATTTTTTTTAAAACACTCAAAATGTTGTTGTATATGGCGTTATATCTAATGGCTACGTTAATTTCTTGTTAAAGCACCTGTAAACTCAAAACCAACATTAGTAAATCTTCGTTTATAGAATAGAGACAAGAAAATAACAATTTAAAAAAAAACGAAATTATGAAAACATCAAAATTATTAAAATCTGCATTATTTACTGTAACAATTTTCACTTCTATTAGTGGTTTTTCTCAAGATAAAATAATGAATAGTGACAAAATGCAACAAGAGAAAACGGTGATGGTTGGCGGAGCAGAAATGTATCCAAGTAAAAACATAATAGAAAACGCGGTGCATTCTAAAGAGCATACCACTTTAGTAGCAGCCGTAAAAGCAGCAGAATTAGTAGAGGTATTGACTAGCGAAGGACCTTTTACTGTATTTGCACCAACAAACGAAGCATTTGCAAAACTACCAGAAGGTACCGTCGAGACTTTGTTAATGACTAAAAATAAAAAAACATTGCAAACCGTATTAACGTATCACGTAGTTGCCGGAAAATGGAATGCAAAGGATGTTTTAAAGTTGATTAAAAAAGGAAATGGAAAAGCGGAAATAGAAACCGTAAGTGGAGGAATGATTACGGCTTGGTTAAAAGGGCAAGACATATATATTATAGATGCAAACGGAAACGAAGCAAAAATTACTATTGCAGATGTTAATCAATCTAATGGCGTTATTCATGTAATAGATACTGTTTTATTACCAAAATCTTAGTTTTAGGGATTAATTAAGGTTAGTTAGTGAAAAGTCACTTCAATTTGAAGTGGCTTTTTTTTGTTTAAGAAGGTAGCTTTCTTTAATTTTAATGATTAACTAAATATTTTAAGCATAAGTAAATATTATGAGAAAATAAAAATAATCAATTTTACTTATAGCTATTTGGTTTGTTTATGTAGTAAGTTTATAAAAAATTAAACTGTAAAATTTTAAAATATGGATCATAACAATAATGGAGACGCTAGTAAATGTCCTTTTATGCAAGGAGCAATTACTACCACAGAGAAAGCTGTAACAGACTGGTGGCCAAACACCTTAAATTTAGATATTTTACATCAACAGGATACCAAAACGAATCCACTAGGAGCCGATTTTGATTATCAAGAAGAGTTAAAGAAGTTAGATGTAGATGCCTTAAAAAAAGACCTTCATGAGTTTATGACCGATAGTCAAGATTGGTGGCCCGCAGATTGGGGACATTATGGCGGTTTAATGATTAGAATGGCTTGGCATTCTGCAGGTTCTTATAGATTAGCAGATGGACGTGGCGGTGGAGGAACAGGAAACCAACGTTTTGCTCCTTTAAATTCTTGGCCAGATAATGTTAGTTTAGATAAGGCAAGACGTTTACTTTGGCCTATTAAGAAAAAATATGGTAATACCGTAAGTTGGGCAGATTTAATTATTCTTGCTGGAACTATTGCTTACGAAAGTATGGGACTAAAAATATACGGTTTTGCATTTGGTCGTCAAGATATTTGGCATCCAGAAAAAGATGTGTATTGGGGTGCCGAAAAAGAATGGTTAGCACCAAGTGATGAACGTTATGGTAATGTGGATAGCCCAGAAACAATGGAGAATCCATTAGCAGCAGTACAAATGGGATTAATATACGTAAACCCAGAAGGCGTAAACGGGAAGCAAGATCCGTTAAAAACAGCATTGCAAGTACGCGAAACATTTAAGCGTATGGCAATGAATGATGAAGAAACGGTGGCTTTAACAGCTGGTGGACATACCGTTGGTAAAACACACGGTAACGGAGATGCTAGTATTTTAGGTCCAGATCCAGAAAGTGCTGATGTGGATGCACAAGGTTTAGGTTGGGCAAATCCAACAAAATCTGGTAAAGGTAGATATACGGTAACAAGTGGTTTAGAAGGTGCTTGGACAACTCACCCAACAAAATGGGATAACGGATTTTTTGAAATGTTATTTAACCACGAATGGGAATCTAGAAAAAGTCCTGCAGGCGCAGATCAATGGGAACCGGTTAGTATAAAAGAAGAGGATAAGCCCGTAGATGTTGAGGATTTAACAACAAGACTTAATCCAATGATGACAGATGCCGATATGGCCATGAAAATGGATCCTATTTACAGAGAAATTTCCTTAAAATTCATGAATGATTTTGATGCATTTTCTGATACATTCGCTCGTGCTTGGTTTAAATTAACACATCGTGATATGGGACCAAAAGACCGTTGGTTTGGTCCAGATATCCCTCAAGAAGATTTAATTTGGCAAGATCCTATTCCAAAGGGAAATTATAATTATAATGTCGATGCTGTAAAAGATAAAATTGCAAGTACAGATTTAACTGTTTCAGAACTTGTGTCTACCGCTTGGGATAATGCAAGAACCTATAGAGGATCCGATTTTAGAGGCGGATCAAATGGAGCACGTATTCGTTTAGAGCCTCAAAATACTTGGGAAGGTAATGAGCCTGCGCAATTACACAAAGTATTAGCTGTTTTAGAACCTATTGCAGATGAGTTTGGTATTAGTGTTGCAGATGCTATAGTGTTAGCTGGTAATGTTGGTGTAGAAAAAGCAATTAAAAAGGCAGGAATGCATATTAGTGTTCCTTTTGCTCCAGGTAGAGGAGATGCTACACAAGAGATGACCGATGTCGAATCTTTTGAGTCTATGGAGCCACTTGCTGATGGTTATAGAAACTATCAGAAAAAAGAATATGTAGTGAGTCCAGAAGAAATGTTATTGGATAAAACACAATTACTAGGTTTAACAGCGGTAGAAATGACGGTTTTAGTTGGAGGAATGCGTGTTATGGGTACCAATTATGGAGGGACAAAACATGGTGTTTTTACAGAAAACGAAGGTGCATTAACTAATGATTTCTTTGTAAATCTTACCGATATGATTTTTGAATGGAAATCTGTAGATAATGGTATTTATGAAATTAAAAATCGTAAAACTGGTGAAGTTAAATTTACTGCAACTCGTGTAGATTTAGTATTTGGTTCTAACTCTATTTTACGTTCTTATGCAGAAGTGTATGCGCAAGATGATAATAAAGAAAGATTTGTAACAGATTTTGTTGCAGCTTGGACTAAAGTGATGCGGGCTAATCGTTTTGATTTAAAATAAAAAACAGGAATTAATTTATAACAAGAGAAAAGGAGTGTGTTTAAAAACGCATTCCTTTTTTATTTATAAGAATGAGATGAAAGACATAAATAATTTATTTGAAAGTATAAAAAACAGAGATAATAATACTTTAAAAGTATTGTTAGAGGGAAACCCCAAACTAGCTGAAGTTCATGACGAACGTGGTTTTACTCCTTTAATTTTAGCAACGTATTTTGATAATGAAGCTGTGACAAAAATATTAGTAGAACATAAAGCACCAATTAATGCTAAAGATGCCTCGGGAAATACCGCTTTAATAGGCGTAAGTTTTAAAGGAAATGTTGCTTTCGTAAAATATTTAATGGAAAACGGGGCTAATTTGAATGAAGTGAATGTCAACGGAACTACTGCCTTGTCCTTTGCAACACAATATGATAAAGTAGAAGTAGTGAAGTTACTTTTAGAACATAAAGCAGATAAAACGATTAAAGATAACGAAGGAAAGACTGCCTTAGAGTATGCCGAAGCAAAGCATTTTATGAAAATTGTAGGGCTTTTGGAATAAGCTTTTTATGATTGTTTAACGTTAAAACCTAACAAATAGATATACAACGTGTTTACATTGCAGTATTTTAAATCGTATTCTCTAAATCTTGTCTTCCTATTATTGTTATTATATCTACAACATCTTCATTTGCTTTAAATAAAATACTATCAGATCCGTATACACAGCGTCTATACCCTTTTTTTATAAAATCAACCGATTGAAATGAATATGGTCTGTGAGCAATGCTATGGAAATACTCAAAAAAAGAATCAAAGTATTTATCTACTTGTGTAATTCCTAATTTTTCCACTCTGTACGGCTGTGTTCTTATCACGTCTTCTTTCGCAGTATTTCGGATTCTAAATGCAGCCATGGAGTAGGTCTTTCGATTGTTTTAGAATTTACTGTTTTTAAATTCTAATAGAAATATGTTGCAGTTGCAAACCACACTTCCGTGGAAAGTGTTTTTAATCCAGGCTATCTTGTTTATCTTTGATGTAATGAATAAAAAAATTGTAATTATTGGAGGGGGACTTTCTGGTTTGTATTTAGGATATAAATTAAAAAAGGAAGGTTTTGTAGTTAAAATTCTGGAAGCTAATACTAGAATTGGTGGAAGAATTTTTACCAAGAATGTTTATAATACAAAAGTCGAATTAGGAGCAACTTGGCTTTGGAAATACAACGAGGAACTATTAAAACTGTGTAAAGAATTAAACATTACTTTATTTGAACAAAACATGCAAGGTGATGCTTTATTTGAAGCAATGCTCGCCAATTTACCAGAACGTTTTCAGCTTCCACAAAATCAAGAAATCAGTTATAGAATTGCTGGCGGAACAGTTGCTATTTTAGAAAAATTAGCAGCAGATCTCTCAAAGGATGAATTGTTACTAGACCAAAAAGTGGTTCAAATTAAAAGCGCGGAAAGCGGTATAGAAGTAGTTACAGAAAACACAGCTTTTACTGCAGATATTGTTGTTTCTACAATACCACCTCAATTACTAGTAAATACAGTAGGTTTTTCTTCAGAATTAGATGCAAACCTTTTAAAAGTTGCCAATAATACACATACTTGGATGAAAGATGCAATTAAGTTTGCTTTGGTTTATAAAACTTCTTTTTGGAAAGAGAAAGGCTTGTCTGGTGTTGGTTTTAGTAATGTTGGTCCGTTTACAGAAATCTATGACCATACTGATTTTGAAAATAACCACTTTGCATTAATGGGTTTTTTAAACGGAGGTTTGGCTATGGAGACTAAAGCATACCGAGAAGCAAAAGTAAAGGAGCAGCTTTTTAAATTTTTCGGAGAAGATGGAAGTGATTATCTTTCGTATGAAGAAAAGAATTGGAGGCAAGAACCTTTATTACATGTAGCTAATAATGCATTTTTAAGTCCGCATGAAAACAATGGTCATTCCATATATCAAAAAGAGTATTTGGGAGGTACGTTTATAATTGCTGGTTCTGAAACTTCACCAAGTTATGGTGGTTATATGGAAGGAGCGATTTATCGCGGGAATCAAATTGTAGAACAAATAAAAAGCAAGTTCATATAAACTAAAAAAAAAAACCAAGCTTTCACTTGGGTTTTTAGTTTTTATTCCTACTTATCTATAGCATGTAAAATATGTTTTATAAAGTAGATAGCTGCATCTCTTTTAGTTACTGCTTTGTTTAATCGTTTTCAGTAAAATAATCTTCATTAGAAACGGCCTCGTCACTTATAGATATGCTTCCTGTTTTAAACCAAACTTCCGCATAGTTTCTGTCTGCATATTGTTTTTGAATATCTCCACCATGTGTTTCCTTTTTTACAACTGTTTAGTGTTGTTAAAATACTAAAGAATAGGCCTATTGCCAATGCTGTAATTGGTTGTTTTGTCATTGTAACGTGGTTTTTATTTTTAAAGAAATAGGGCATTAGAGGAGTATGAAATGCTTTAATGTTGAAAATAAGATAGATAAATAATTGGTTAACCAATTATTTATAACAAAAAACCACCTTGCTTTAGCAAAGTGGCTTTTAAATACTAATTTTTATTTTTACTTATCAATAGAACCTAAAACACGTTTCATAAAGTTATTTACTGCATCTTTTTTAGTTGCACCTTCTTTAATCATTTTATTCACTTCTATAGCGCCGTACATATTAGATATTAATTCTCCAATAACGTCTAGTTCATCATCTTTTAATGAAGGAACTTCGGTTAAGGCTTCCAGAGTTTCAATGGTTTCAATGATATAGTCTTCGTCATTGTCTGCTATAAATTGCGCTAAGTGCTTTATTACTGGTAATTTCATTGATACATTTTATTTTCGTTTCCGTGAAAACGGAAATCTATTTATAGTAAATTAAACGCAGTCGAAAGGTTTGAGGTTTCGACTGCGGGAAACTTGATATTTAAGCTACTTCGTCTACTAATTCTTTTAAAACGTCCAATTTGTTCGTCTGTACTTGATTTACAAATTTTCCATCTTTAAATGTAGCAAACGTTGGTAAATTATCTACAGTAGCTAATTTTCTAGATTCTGGGAATTTTTCCGCATCAGCGATAACAAATGTTATATTTTCTAACTCTCCAGCTAATTTCTTAACTTTTGGTTTCATAATACGACAGTTACCACACCAAGTTGCAGAATATTGCACAACAACAGTATTGTTTGCTGCAATAATTTCGGCTAAATTATCTTGACTTAATTCTTGAATCATAACCAATTAGTTTACGTGATTCGCTAAATATTCAGCAGTACCTATTCTATCCGCACTCATTGCGTCTTTACCTTCTTCCCAGTTTGCAGGACAAACTTCTCCTTTTTCTTGCACGTGCGTTAAAGCATCGATAATACGTAAAAACTCATTTACGTTTCTACCAATTGGCATGTTGTTTATACCTTCGTGTTGTACCACACCATCTTCATCTATTACGTAAGTCGCACGGTAAGTTACGTTGTCACCATCTACAGTAACAACACCCGTTTCTTCGTTATATTTTTCGTTAGTGATATCTAAAATACCTAAAGTATTTGCTAGGTTTCTGTTCGAATCTGCTAAGATTGGGTATGTAACACCTTCAATACCACCATTATTTTTTGGTGTATTTAACCATGCAAAGTGTACTTCTGGAGTATCACAAGAAGCACCAATTACAATCGTGTTTCTTTTTGCAAATTCTTCTTTAGCAGCTTCAAAAGCGTGTAATTCTGTTGGGCAAACAAAAGTAAAATCTTTTGGGTACCAGAATAATAATACTTTTTTCTTATTGTTTTTTGCTTCTTCAAGAACGTTTATTTTGAAAGTATCTCCCATTTCGTTCATTGCATCCACATTTAAATCGGGGAATTGTTTTCCTACTATTGCCATTATTTTAAAATTTTATAATTATTACATTGTGTTTTCTGAGAACAAAGATACATTGGAAGACTAAAAAAACAAGCCTAATAAAATTTTAAAATCTTATTAGGCTATAAGTTTTAATTATAGTAAAATGAAAACGTGATAGTTTACGGTTATTTGGATTTTAGCTGTCTTATTTTAATATTTAGTGCCGCAAAAAGGAGCGTGGTAAATGGGCTTAGCCAGTTAAAAATGGCATACACAAAGTACTCTCCAACACCAACACCTAAAACGCCAGATTGATATGCACCACAGGTATTCCAAGGGATAAGAACAGAAGTTACAGTACCCGAATCTTCTAAAGTTCTGCTTAGGTTTTCGGGAGCAAGACCTTTGTCTTCGTATGCTTTTTTAAACATTTTTCCGGGGATTACTATCGCTAGATATTGGTCACTGGCAATTGCATTTAATCCTAAACAACTAATTACGGTACTTGCAAATAAACCAAATACGGTAGTTGCTAATTTTAAAAGTTCTTTGGTAATTCTGGATAAAGCACCAATGGCATCCATGATACCTCCAAAAACCATAGCACAACAAATTAAAAAGATAGTCCAAAGCATACCTTTCATTCCTCCAGAACTAAATAAATCATTTAATTTTTCATTATCTGTAGTTATTTGTGTGTCTGTAAAAATAGCGTTTGAAATTGCAGAGAAGTTAGAATCGGATAACCCATTTAAAACATCCATTTGAAAAACAAAAGCAAAAACAGCAGCTAATAATACACCAGCACCAAGCGCTATTAACGGTTTTGTTTTAAGTAATATTAAAGCGATTACACCTAATGGCACAAGAAATAATAAAGGTGTAATATTAAAAGTGCTTTTTATACTAGTAAGTAAGCCGCTAATATCTGCACTTCCTGTAGTATCGATAGTAGCACTCATAATAGCAAATGCAATAAGTGTAATAATAATGGTTGGCACCGTTGTAATGGCCATGTATTTAATATGCGTAAACAAATCTGTTCCAGCCATTGCAGGAGCAAGGTTTGTTGTATCACTTAATGGTGACATTTTATCTCCAAAATAAGCGCCAGAAATTACAGCTCCAGCAATCATTCCAGGGTTTATACCTAATGCAGTACCAATACCAACTAATGCAATACCAACGGTTGCAGAGGTTGTCCAGGAACTTCCGGTTGCAATAGATATAATAGCACAAATAATTACGGAAGCTGGTAAAAATATAGCAGGACTTAGAACTTGTAATCCATAATATACCATTGCAGGAATTACACCACTAACTAACCAAGTTCCTGCTAAAGCACCAACAAGAAAAAGTATCATAATGGGAACAAAGACACTTCTGAGGTTCTCCCAAATTTCTTTAACCATTATTAAAGGAGTCACTTTATTATATAAACCATCAATAAACGCAACAAAACCACCAATTAATAGAATGATTTGATTGGAGTATTCCCCAAACATTTCGCCCTCTGCAAGAAAGATATTGTAAGCTAATAAGCCCATTAAAATAACAACAGGAATAAGCGCTTCCCATATATTAAGTTCTTTATTGTCAATAATTTTTTGGTCTTGAATATTTATTTCGGAAAGATTATCGTCTTTATTCATCAATTTAGTTGGTTTAAGAAATGTAATGTTACGATTTTCGTATAAAGTATGCAAATGGAATTATAGATCCTTTTTTCTATGTTAAAATGCTTTTTAGGTAACTGAGGATGGAAGAACATGTAATGCTTTCCTATAAAATTATATCTCTTGAAGCATGATCAATAGCTGCTTATTATGCTATAAGAAAAGAAAAGTTATGGCTCTTTTTTTTGATGTATATAGCTTGAATTTAGTGATTTAAGGTGATGTTTTGTCTGCTGTTTGTTGTAGTGTTTTTTGATCTCACAAAACCCGGAAAATGCGTATGGTTTTAGATAGAAAAGATTACTTTTGTCGCCCAAATCAATAACTTAATCTAAAATTATGAAAAAAATTACATTAAATTCTTTATTAGTTTTATGTGCCTTATTATTAAATAACAGCATGTATTCTCAAACATTAATCAAGCATGAAAGCTTTGAGGATTCTGATTATTCAGGGTATACTACTTCTGTGCTTTTTATGGATTATTCTGGTAGTGATTATTTTTTAAGAGGAAATAATGATACCACTTGTCCTACGTGTTGGACAAATATTTCAAATTACGAAGGTTCCAATTTCTTACTATGGGAAGATTTTGATGGTCATATTGGTGGCGATGGCTCCATAACGATTACACTAGATCCAATTAATATTTCTAATTATTTAAATATGGAGCTTAGTATTGGAATGGCAGCACCAAATGCAACATATAACCGATACGAAGCAGAAGATTTCATAATGGTGGAATACCAAGTGGATGGCGGAATATGGACACGAGCGCATTATGCTTCTGGAGGACCAGAGACAGCAAGTACAGCAGGAAGATTTAGGTATGATGATAATCGTGATGGTTTTTATAGTTCTTTTGAAACCGTAATAGAAACAGAAATGGAATATTTTAACGCAAATTTAAATAGTATTTCGGGATATAGTATAGCTGGTACTACCATGAATATTAGAGTTACAACTTTAAGTGGTGTACAAGAAGAAATGGCTATTGACAATATTCGTTTAACAGGAACATTTACTTTATCTGCAGAAGATAATGTAATGGAGAGTTTAGCTGTATATCCAAATCCTGCTTACCATACAATTACGTTAAGCAATCCGAAGCAATTGGTTTTAAATAACGTGAATCTATATGATTTAAGAGGAAGGCTAGTAAAATCGATTCCTTTAAATTCTGGTTCTTTAGAAGAAACTATGGATATTTCTAATTTAGAAGCAGGAGTTTACTTGTTAGAAATACAAAGTAACAATGGAACGCTTACCAAGAAAATGATTAAAAAATAAGGTTACTAAGAAGCAAGCAAGTTTAATATTTAAAAATCCGTTGAAAATGTTTCAACGGATTTCTTATGTACTATTATTTCACTTAGCTATTTTAGGAAATAGATTAGAATTAAACCATTTCTGGTTTAAGAATATCTAATGTTTTCATACACGATTTCATAGTGTCAAAAGTACGTTCTATATCTGCATCCAATCCTATAGAAAAACGAATAAGGCCATCACTTAATCCCATTTCTTTTTGTTCGTCTTCTGGTATTTCAGAAGAAGTAGAGCTTCCTGGAGCAGAGAAAAGCGTTTTGTAAAACCCTAAACTTACTGCTAAATAACCTAGGTTTTTTTCTTGCATTAATTCCATTAAAGCATTCGCTTTATCTATAGAACCAACATCGATAGTAAGCATGCCGCCAAATCCATATTTTTCGTTCATCATAGATTTAAATAATTCATGCGAAGGATGCGAAGCTAATCCGGGATATACGGTTTTGATACCTAAATTTTCAAATTTCTCAGCTAAATACGTCGCATTTAAACTATGTTGTTGCATTCTAATATGAAGGGTTCTTAGATTTTTTAAAACCGAGGCTGCTCGTAAACTATCCATGGTAGATCCTAAAAGCATGCAAGCACCGTTATTTACATTGCGTAAATCATTAATAAATTCTTGGGTACCACAAACAACACCACCAACAGTATCACTAGAACCATTAATGAATTTTGTTAAACTGTGGATCACAATATCTGCACCCAATTGTCCCGGAGAAATAGATAAAGGGGAAAAGGTGTTATCTACTACCAATTTTAAATTATGTTTTTTTGCTAGCTTGGCTAATCCTGCTATATCTGCAACCTCTAATAACGGATTACTAACAGATTCACAGAATATTATTTTGGTATTCGGAGTAATAGCAGCTTCCACAATATCTAATTTTGTAATATCTACAAAAGACGTTGCAATACTAAAACGAGGTGTAAAGTTTTTTAAGAAAGCGTATGTCCCTCCGTAAATAGTTCTGCTAGAAACAATATGATCTCCAGAGCCACATAATTGTAAGATTACAGGAGTAATTGCACCCATTCCTGATGCAGTAACGTTTGCCGTTTCTGTACCTTCCATTGCAGCAAGTGCTTCACCCAAATATAAATTAGAAGGCGTAGAGTGACGCGAGTATAAATAGCATCCATCTGCATTACCTTCAAAAGTATCGAACATGGTTTTTGCAGATAAGAAGGTATAGGTCGAGGAATCTGAAATGGAAGGGTTTACACCTCCAAATTCTCCAAAGTATTGAAGATCTTGTATGTTATTTGCTGGTTTAAATGCCATAATGGTAAGTTGATTTAGTTTATATAGATGTAAACTTCCGTGTTATTAGATTAATAATCAATAGATGTGTTTATATTTAGATTTTAAATCTATTATTTGTTATTTTAGTAGTTTAATAGTAATTAGAAATAAGGTTATTTCTGTTTTTACTGAAAATTTTTCGATATGACTTTTGATGCGATAGATAAAAAACTGATTCAGCTATTACAAGAAGATAGCAAACAAACCAATAAAGCGCTTTCTAATAAATTAAATCTTTCTGTTACCGCAGTTTATGAAAGAATAAAAAAACTGGAGAATCAAGGTGTTATTAATAAGTATGTGGCTTTGGTGAATAAGGAAAAAGTAGCCAAATCTTTTGTCGCTTTTTGCCATGTAAAATTGACGCAACACACCCAAGATTATGTGATTAAATTTGAAAAAGAAGTAGCAGATTTACAAGAGGTTTTAGAGTGCTATCATATAAGTGGAGATTACGATTACCTTTTAAAAGTGCTTGTAAAAGATATGGAAGCTTTTAGAGAGTTTATGGTAAATAGGTTAACGAAAATTAATCATATTGGGAGCACACATAGTATGTTTATGATTAATGAAGTGAAGCATACTACTGCAATAACGATTTAATTCTAAAAGTAAATAATTTTCATAAAATTATCAAAAAATCTAGATTCAAAAATCAGATTAACATTATATTTAAAGTGAAATAAGAGGGTTTAATTTTCATCTTATTGTTAATCAATGATATACGAATTACATGAAAAAACTTTTACTTCTTTTATCCATAGCTTTAGTTTTAGCTTCTTGTGCAAATACTGAAAAATATAACACCCAAATAACATCTTTGCATACCGTAGAAACTTTACAGAACGATGTCGATAAAGCCTACGCACAATTAAAGCGACACCATCCTAATCTTAATTTATATATCTCTAAAGAACGATTAGATTTTAAGATGGATAGCTTAAAAAAGAGTATCGATAAACCGTTAACAAGTTATGCGTTTTACGCAAAAATAGGGCCAGTTATTGGTAGTATAAGACAAGGGCATATTAGTGTGTTTGCGCCAAAAAAGCGATTGGAAAGAAAAGAGTATAAAGCGCTTTCTAAAAAAGAATTTACATTTAACGACTTAGATTTTGATTATTTAGAAGATAAACTTTTAGTAACCAATATAAGGTCTAAAGATTCTTTTCTTTTAGGAAGTGAAGTGGTTAAAATGGAAGGAGAGAATATTTCGGATTTAGTAAAGAAGTACAAAACGCAAATTACATCTGATGGGTATAATACCACTTTATATAATAGAGTTTTAGGCAAAAGATTTGCTTCCTTTTACAGTAGCGATAAATATTTTATAGATAGTTTACAGGTTACTTTTAAAAAGGAAGACTCTTTGTTTAACATGGTTTTTAATCGAATAGATAAAGAAGAGAAAAATAAAGATTCTATAAAAAAAGATAGCACAAAAAAAGAGGTAGTAGTTAAATTATCAAAGGAGCAACGTAAAGAGAATAAGCAAAAGGCAAAGGTAATAAGAAAACATAATCAGATGTATGGCTATGTAAAATCTAGAAATGAATACACTCGAAATGTAGAATTTGTTGGCAAAGATAGCACCGTTGCTTATATGAAAATAAGAGGTTTCATGGGTGGTAGATATAAAGCATTTTATGAGGAAGCTTTTAAAGAAATAGATTCTGTAAAAGCCGAAAACTTAATCATTGATTTACGAGATAATGGAGGAGGAAGTCTAGCTGAAATAGCAGAATTATATGCCTACTTAACAGATAAACCATTTCAGTTTCTGGAAGCAGGAGAAGTAAATAGTAGAATTCCTTTTTTAAAAATGGCAATGGCGAATACATCTTCTACAGCAACTAAAGTTTTAATTGGTGCATTTTCACCACTTATAGCAACGTATGGTCTCTTTAAAACTAAAAAAGAAGATGGTAAATTATATTATAAATTTAAGGAAAGCAAATTAGCAGATCCTAAAGAAAATAATTACAAAGGAGATGTTTACGTTTTAATTAACGGACATTCATTTTCTGCATCCTCTGTTCTATCTAACCAATTACAAGCAAATAAAAGAGCTGTTTTTGTTGGTGAAGAAACGGGAGGAGCATATAATTCTACCGTTGCAGGTATTTTTAAAGTCTATGAATTACCCGAAACGAAATTAAAAATTAGAATAGGTTTAATGCAATTAGAAACACCACATAAACAAGAACCAGATGGTTATGGCGTGAAACCAGATCATGTAATCTTACCAACGATTAAGGATAGAAAAGAGAATAACGATCCAGAATTAAATTGGATTTTAAATACGATTGAAAATAAAAGGGAGTAGGGCTTTTACCCAAATAATAACTGTGCTACTTAACGCTATTTTTTGTACATTTAATTATGCAACCTAAGTTTTATAGATTTATAGAATTCTTTATTATTTTTATTCTACTTCCAGTAAGTTTTATATGGAACTACTCCGTTATTATAAAACTAATTTTTGGTTTTTTTGGGTTTGGGTATGTACTTTATATTTTGCTTAAAGTAGAGAAGAATACATTTAAAATAAATCCGAATTTAAATTGGATTCATTTTTGGAAAATGACGTTACTAAAAACGTTTTTGATAGCAATTTTAACGATATTATTTGTATGGTTTACAAGTAAAGAAAGTCTTTTTAGTGTGTTATTAAATAAACCTTTTTTATGGATTGCTATTTTGTTTTTTTATAGCGTTTTTTCTGTATATCCGCAAGAGTTGTTGTATAGAACTTTCTATTTTCAACGGTATAAAAAGTTATTCAAAAGTGAGGTTGTACTCTTTTTAGTCAATGCGATAGTGTTTTCTTTAGCACATTTGTTTTTTAAAAATATTCTAGTACTAATTATGACTTTTTTAGGAGGAATACTTTTCGCAATAACCTATAATAAAACGAAGTCTACGCTTTTAGTTTCTATCGAGCACGCTATTTATGGTTGCTGGCTATTTACAGTTGGTATGGGAGAAATGCTTGGTTTTCCTAGTTAAAAATATATTTTATAAATTGCTAATTATTTTCTAATAGTTAGCAATTCGTATTTATGAAATTTACTCAAATTAAAGAACAGTATAAATCCATTTTCGAGTCTTACGATACACCATCTTTAGAAACGCATATTCAAAAAATTATTGACTTAGATTTTTATTTGCCATATAGTTCCACTTTTTACTGTATTACAAATACGCAGGACCTTACCTTCGAATATATAAGTAAAAACTTTAAGTCATGCTTAGGGATTGATGCCAATGACTTAAAAGCAAAAGGAATGCGGTATTTCTGGAGTAGAATACATCCAGATGACATTGATGTGTGGTTGAGCGCCTTAAATAGCTTGATGGAGTTCACTATTGGTAAAATACCAGAAGATAAAAGGAAGAATGCCAATTACACCTGGAACTATAGATTAAAAAATGCAAAAGGGGATTATGTAAATATTATTCAAAACACAACGCCTTTAGCTTTTGATTCGGATATGAAACCCATTATAGGTTTAGCGCATTACACGGTTTTAGATGGGAATATAAAAATGGAAATTACAGCTTCTGCAAAGTTGTTAAACAATAAAAATGAATATGAAACCGTATACTTTAATAATCATTCTCAAAAACTATTGCAAGGCGGAATAAGTAATAGAGAGCGCGATGTTGTTCGGTTATTGGTGTTAAATAATAGCAGTAAGCAAATTTCAGAAAAACTAAATATTAGCTCACATACCGTAGATACACACCGAAGAAATATTCTGAAAAAATTAAATATCTCTTCTACAGGAGAATTAGTAGGAATGCTAAAAACAAATAAAAATCTAATTTAAAAGTTTTCTAAAAAATTACTCAATTTGAGTATTGTGTTTAGCTTCTAAATACATGAAATTTGTATTGCTATTAGTCAGTACTAGGGAATTAGCCTATTCTAAAGTTTAAATTTATTTATTCTTATGAGTAGGCTATTTATATTTAATAGTTTCCTGCTTCCTTTTCTTTCCCATACAAATTCTATTAAATTTCGTTAATCGTAATTCGTAAAACATAAATCAATGTTGTACTTTTGTTATACAAATTAATAAATCACAAAAATTATCTTATGAATTCATACGATGTAGCAATAATAGGTTCAGGACCTGGAGGATATGTAGCAGCAATACGTTGCGCACAATTAGGAATGAAAACTGCAATTATTGAAAAATATTCTACACTTGGAGGAACCTGTTTAAATGTTGGTTGTATACCAAGTAAAGCACTTTTAGATTCTTCACATCATTACGAAGATGCTGTCAAACATTTTGAAGAGCATGGTATCGATATTCCAGGGGAAATAAAAGTGAATTTAAAGCAAATGATTGCAAGAAAACAATCTGTTGTAGATCAAACTACTAGCGGAATTGATTTCTTAATGAAGAAAAATAAGATCGATGTTTATGTTGGTGTAGGAAGCTTTAAAGATGCCACACATATCACGATTACTGGTGAAGAAACTACAGAAATTGAAGCAAAAAATACCATTATTGCTACAGGATCTAAACCGTCTACATTACCATTTATAAAATTAGATAAAGAACGCGTAATCACTTCTACCGAAGCTTTAAAATTAAAAGAAGTTCCGAAACACTTAATCGTAATTGGTGGTGGAGTTATTGGGTTAGAACTTGGTCAAGTATATAAAAGATTAGGTGCGGAAGTGTCTGTGATAGAATATATGGATAGAATCTTACCAACCATGGATTCTGGTATTTCTAAAGAATTAAATAAAGTTTTAAAGAAACAGAAATTTAAAATAAATATCTCACATAAAGTAACATCTGTAGAACGTAATGGCGATGCCGTTGTTGTAAAAGCAGAGAACAAAAAAGGAGAAGAAGTAAGCTTTACTGGAGATTATGTCTTGGTTTCTGTTGGTCGTCATGCATACACAGATGGTTTAAATGTAGAAGCTGCCGGAGTAAAATTAACAGAAAGAGGAAAAGTAGAAGTGAATGAGAATTTACAAACTAGCGCTTCTAATATTTATGCTATTGGTGATGTTATTAAAGGAGCAATGCTTGCACATAAATCGGAAGAAGAAGGAACTTTTGTTGCCGAAACTTTAGCCGGACAAAAACCACATATCGATTATAACTTAATTCCTGGTGTTGTTTATACTTGGCCAGAAGTAGCTTCTGTTGGTAAAACAGAAGAACAGTTAAAAGAATCTGGAGTAGATTATAAAGTTGGTCAATTTCCAATGCGTGCTTTAGGTAGAAGTAGAGCGAGTATGGATTTAGACGGATTTGTAAAAATTCTTGCAGATAAAACTACAGACGAAATTTTAGGAGTACACATGGTTGGTGCTCGTGCAGCAGATATGATTGCAGAAGCAGTTGTTGCTATGGAATACAGAGCGTCTGCGGAAGATGTTTCGCGTATGTCTCATGCACATCCAACATTTACAGAAGCAATAAAAGAGGCGGCTTTAGCGGCAAACGATAGAGCTTTGCATATCTAAACTTATAGGTTACACGGAGCGCAGTCGAAGTGTCTTAAATAAAAAAAAAGCGAATCATTTAGATTCGCTTTTTTTATTATTAATATTTTTCCAATACGCTTAAAACATCCTTTTTGTAACTTCTGCTTATTGGCAACGCTTTTTCTTTTATCGTAACATGCTCATTGGTAAAAGAAGTGATATGATGTAACGAAATGATAAACGATCTGTGGATTCGTAAAAAGGTGTTCGATGGTAACTTTGCTTCAATGGCGCTAATGGTTTCGCGAGTAACTATGGTTTCGTTTGCAAGGTGAATCTTTATATAATCGCTATAACTTTCTACATAACGGATGGCTTCAAAATCGACTTTTAGCATGCGTCTGTCCGATCGGACAAACATAAAATCCGCAATTTCTATTTCTTTTGGTGCATCTACTTTTGTAGTACTATACACTTCAAAATAGGTGTTTACCGCCTTTAATAAACGCGCAAACGGAATGGGCTTCAACAGGTAATCGACAGCTTGTAATTCAAAACCTTCTACCGCATAATCTCTGTATGCAGTGGTGAAAATAATTTTAATGTCTTTGTTTATAGATTTAGCAAAAGAGATTCCGGAAATCTCTGGCATATTAATATCTAGAAAAACCAAATCGATGGTATGATTGCTAATTACATTAAAAGCTTCCATCGCATTACTACAACTTGCAACAACGTTTATATTGTCGATTATAGAAAGATGCGTTGCTATAATTTCTCTAGCAATAGCTTCATCATCTACAATCAGGCAGTTTATGTTTTTATGGTTTTGCAATTAGTTGTTGTTTAGTTTTAAAGCGACTTTAAAGTGCTTTTCTGAAGTGTCAATTGTTAAATCGTACTTATCCTTATAGAGTAAATCTAACCTTTTTTTTATGTTCTGCAAACCGATACCTTTATTTTCGTTTTCGGGAATAGCACTTGTGTTTTTAATGGAAAAAAGAATATTTTCTGGAGTAGTCACTAATTCAATTTCAATTTTTAATACCCCATTTTTTATACTTCCATGTTTAAAACTGTTTTCTATAAATGGAAGCAAAAGCATAGGCGCTATTTGGGTGGTTTCTAGAATATCTTCACTATTAAAAGTAATATCTAAGGAATTATTAAAACGCATTTTTTCTAAAGCGATATAGTCTTTTATGTGATTTATTTCATCTGCTAAAAGCACAAAAGGCTTATCTACTTGATACAGTAAGTAATCTAATAAATTAGAAAGTTTTAATATCATTTCTGGCGTTTCATCTGCTTTTTTTAAAGCGAAACCGTACATGGTATTTAAGGTGTTGAACAAAAAATGAGGATGAATCTGCATCTTTAAATAGTGCAATTCTTGTTCTTTTAATTTTAGCTGACTATCTAGAACTTTAGTTTCTAATGCTTTGGTTTTTTCGGCATGTTTCAAATTCAATTTTAATAATTTAAAAGCACTAACCAAAACAACTACTATGTAAACTGCAGTGGTAATTAAAATAATGTTCCTCGTTAACGGATTCATATCCGCATACTTAAAATTCGATACATATATCAGACTAAAAAAAACGGAAACCATGATTAAATATCCAGAAATAATTATCGTGTAGACGCTATATAAAACAAATCGAAAGTACCTTTTAGTGACTAAATAATCTGGTATTAATTTATAAATGGAAACATAAGTAGTCGCTATTGTTATTGGTAATAAAAACAAGGAAAACGTTAAGGTTTCTTCATAGTTTTTACTGCCAACACCAAAAAAATAAGTAAAAAACAAGAGCACAATACCCCAGAAAATGATGTGAAGTGCTATTTGTCCTAATTTATTTAAAATGTCTTTTTTGGAAAACATGTGCTTTATTAATTTACAATAATACTATATTTTTTGCGCGATTATATTTTTTGTAGACGAATAACAGTTTTAGCACTTGTTTTAACACCCTAGTTATTTTCATTGCTAAACAAGTCGGTCATCGCAAATAAACGGAGCCTAAGTCTTTCTTTTTTACGTTTGTAGTATGTTTAATTTAATACCTTAACAATGAGAAAAATACTTATAATACTTCTGTTTATTATCGCTTACAATAGTTCTAAAGCGCAAAATTTCGAACAGTTAGATTCATTTTTAGAAGTCCTTCATGCCAATAATAAGCTCATGGGAAGTATGTCTGTTTTAAAAGAAGGGAAATCGGTTTACCATAAATCGGTAGGATATCGATCTATTATTTCGGAAGAAAAAGCACTAAACACCATAACTTCCAAATATAGAATTGGCTCGGTAACAAAGACATTTACAGCCGTTATGATTTTTCAGCTTGTAGATGAAGGAAAGATAAAGCTAGAGGAAAAGCTATCGAATTACTTTCCTGAAATTCCAAATGCGAGTGCCATTAGCATTGCCAATTTATTAGATCATAGTAGTGGCTTGTTCAATATTCCTAGAGACGAAAATTTTAACGAACACCATCCGATTACGAAAAACGAAATGGTAGCCTTAATTAAATCGCATGCTGTAGATTTTCAGCCAAACGAAAAAAATGAATACAGCAACACCAACTATATTTTACTCGGTTATATTTTAGAAAAGATAGAGAATGCATCTTACAAAACCATTTTACAAGATCGTATTGTAAATAAGCTTCAACTAAAAAACACCTATTATGGCGATGTGATTAATCCAAAAAATAACGAGGCACTTTCGTATTATTACGACGAAGAAGAAATGCTACACGAAGCGAATCAAGCACATTTAAGTAATCCTGGTGGCGCAGGAGCAATCGTTTCTAATCCTGAAGATTTAGTGGTTTTTATGGATGCATTGTTTACTAATAAACTCATGTCAAAAAAGAGTTTTAAAAGGATGACAACTATAAAGGATGAATATGGAAGCGGCATTATGAGTGCAGAAAAAAACGGACAAACCATTTATGCGCACAATGGTTCCATCGATTCTTTTAAGTCTATGGTTATGTATATTCCCGACTCTAAAATTGCAATAGCCTTTACAGCGAATGCATTAGATTTTGGACTAATGCCAATTATGTTTAATGCTATGGCTGTAATGCAAGGGGAAGCATTATTTATTCCAAATTTTGATTCTGTTTCTTTATCCGAAAAGGAGTTGCAACAATATGAAGGTGTTTATTCTTGTGAAGGTTTACCTTTCAATTTAGTTTTTAAGTCGAATGGAAAAGCATTACAAGGCGCTCCAGAAGGAAGAGATTTAAAAACATTAGATGCAACTAGCGAAAACGAATTTAAATTAGACTTAGGAGTGGTCTTAAAATTTAATATAAAAGAAAAATCGCTGTTGTTTAATCAAGTTGGCGAAACACCAAAAAAATGCTTTAAAAATAAATAAATAAGAATAAAGAGGAATAAAGAGGAATAAATAAGAAATACTTATTCTTGGCTTCGGTTATTTAAGGAGCTAAATTGGTTATCTATCGCATTTTAATTTTTAAACTAAAAAACGAAACTATGTTTGTTACATCATTAATTATAAAACGAATACTTATGAAATTTTTAACCATCCAAATTGCCGATCGTTTTGAAGAAGGCGGATCCTTTATGATGACTTTAATTCTAATCTGTTTATTGTTATCTATTTTCTTTTTAATTAAAGGATTTCTTACTTTAAAGAAGCACGTAATCACATCCAAAAAAATGATAAAACTAGCTGCAGATAGTAGTTTGCTAGGTCTAGTCATTGGCTTTTTTGCTTCTGTTTTTGGATTAATTGGGGCTTTCGATTCTTTAGAAGCATTAGGAAATGCAGATCCAGCAGTTTTTGCAGGAGGACTAAAAGTGTCTTTATTAACAGCGCTATTTGGTTTGCTAACTTTTATTATTGCCAGAGTTGGAATTCTTCTTTTAAAAGGATTGCATAAGGAGTAGTTATGCTATTAACCCATTATTAATATATCCTACAAGGTTTTTTTTAACCTTGTAGGTATTTATGTAAAGGCGAAAAAATTACAAAATTTATAATAATTAGGTTTGCTATACGAATGCATTATAGTTCCTTAATCAAATCCCTAATTCGCAATCGTTTATTGTAATTGTATTCATTTACGTCTCTTACAAAACAATGAATGCTTATTTTTTTGTTTTCTACTTTTTCCGAAAGTTGTGCCACAGTAAAAGGGCCAAATTCTTCGGCTTTTTCAATATAGTAAAACTCGTGATCCGATATTAAACTCGCTGCTTTTTCCTTGTATTTGTCATGAAGAAATTGTTGTACGTCTTCCAACGTATTTAAGGTTTCCGAAAAGCTTCCTTCGTTAATAAAAACAGCACAATCGTCTGTTTGTGTTCTGTTTAAAACTAAAATATCTTCGTCTTTAAAATAGGCTTTTACGGTAGTTTTGCCGTCTTCGGTTTCAATAGAAAAAGTGTTTTTGAGTTCAATACACCAAGAAGTTTCTGAAGTGTTTTCGTTTTCTATAATATGAAGCGTGTTTTCATCTTTAAAAATATAAACAGCTTTTTTATTCGTAATGCCATTTACTAAAACCCAATGCTGATTTAAGAACAAATTTTCATAATGGGTGTCATGATGAAAAGGTTCTAGGTTAGGAAACAAATTAAAAATAGCAGTAGACATGGACAATTTATTTATGGTACTTCCATAAATCTAACGAAAAATTATTTTTTTTATTCGGAAACAGAACTTTTTTCGATGAGATACATCTGTTTTTCGAAAATGAAGTTGAAATAAAATTTTTAAATTGCTAACAGCTAACAGCTAACAGCTAACAGCTAACAGCTAACAGCTAACAGCTAACAGCTAACGGCCAATAGCTCTAACGCTTCTTATTCTTATTATGTTTCGCGTAATTCTTGTCACCACGTGTTTTAGGCTTCTTATACTTCGCAGCAATTTTAAATTTATACGAACCACCTAAATTTTCTTTCGAATTTTTTTCCGATTTGTCATGAAAAGCTGGTCCAGGAGCATCTTCGTCTTTTAAACGTTTATGTGGATTGTTATGCTCTTTTATTTGTGGTCTTTCTTCTTCTATTAATTCATCCGAAATTTGCACTTCGTCAGGAAAAGCAACAAAAGGAATTTCCATTTGCATTAGCTCTTCGATGTTTTCAATGTATTCTTGTTCTTTTTCCGTCGAAAAAATAATAGATTGTCCTTCACGTTCTGCACGACCAGTTCTACCAATTCTATGCATGTAATTCTCTGGGAAATCTGGTGTGTCAAAATTGATAACATGACTTACATTATCAATATCCAAACCACGAGCCATTACATCTGTAGCCACTAAAATTCTATTAAAACCTTCTCTAAATTGCTCAATACTTCGCAATCTATAGTTTTGTGTTTTGTTCGAGTGAATCACACAAAGTTCTTCATGAAACTCTTCGTCTAAGGCTTCAAACAGTCTGTCTGCCATTTTTTTATAGGCCACAAAAATTAAAACTTTATTAAATGCTTCGGTATCTTTCAGCAAATACTTTAATAAATTAAGTTTGGTGTGAAAGTTAGGCGTTGTATATTTTGTTTGTGAAATATTATCTAATGGCGTACCAGAAACAGCAATAGAAACACGTTCTGGTTTAATAAAGAAATCATTAATAAGTGCGCTTACATCTTCCGTCATAGTTGCAGAAAACATGATGTTCTGTCTTTTTTCTGGAAGGATATCAAAAATATTAATAAGCTGATGTCTAAAACCAAGGTCTAGCATCACGTCTACTTCATCAATTACTAATTTTTGTATCGATTTTAATTGTAAAACTCTAGATAAAGCTAAATCGTACATTCTTCCAGGAGTCGCTACTAAAATATCAATACCGTCTGCAATAGCTTGCTTTTGGGTGTTAATATTAGTTCCACCATAAACGCCAAGTACACGATTGTTTATGTATTTAGAAAGCTTTTCAATTTCATCTACCACTTGTACCACCAATTCTCTAGTTGGCACTAAAACTAACACTCTAGGGTTTTCTTGTTTAGAATAAGAAAGATTTTTTAAAATAGGTAACATGTAGGCAAAAGTTTTACCTGTTCCTGTTTGTGCAATACCTACCATATCTTTTCCGCTAGAAACAACATTAAATGCTTCTGCCTGAATAGGTGTTGGTGTAGTAAAACCTAAATCGTCTAAAGCGTTGTATAAAGGTGTATTTAAATTTAAATCTCTAAAAGTACTCATGGTTTTCTTATAAGCTGCAAAGCTACTACTTATATATTAATTACACTAAATGCGCTTTATGTATTTCTATGGCGTATTTTGCTTTAAAATTACGTGCTGCTTCTAGCTTTATAATGCCTTCTTTGGTAGTTATATCTTGGTTTGTGGTTTCTAAATCAGCGTAACCTATCCAGGGTTCTATACAAACATAATCTGCGTTTGGTTTTGCCCAAATTCCTAAATGCGGAAAATCGGCGTGTGTTACGGTTAAAATATCTCCTTTTGTTTTACTGTTTAGCGTTACTTTTCTAGATTTTAAATCTTTAAAAATAAGTGCGTCTTTATTAAATAGATTATAATTTAAAGGTATCGTATTACTAGTATTAAATATGGCTTTTGTGGTATCTGTGAGTAAACCATTTTGAGTGTTTAGTAAATAGGTTTCTGCAGTTTCTTGGTGTTCAAATACTAAACTGTAATCGGTATATTTTTCGTTTTCATAGACTGGGCATTTAAAAGCCGGATGTCCGCCAAGAGAGAAATATATGGACTTATCATCTAGATTTGTAATCTCATTAGTAACGTTTAATACGTTGTTTTCTAAAGTGTATGTTATGGTATAGCTGAATTTAAAAGGATATATTTTCATCAACTCGGTATTGTTTGTCAGCTGAAAAGTAATGCTGTTTTCGGCTTCTTTAATACATTTTATATCCTGATTATGTCTAACAAAACCATGTTTTGGCATTTGGTAAGTGTTATTATCAAAAGTGTATGCATTGTTTTTTAATCCGCCAATCACCGGAAATAGGTTAGGAGCAAAGCTTCCCCATATATTTGGATCGGCATGCCACATAAATTGTGTGTTGTTTTCTACGGAAGAAATTTCACAAAGTTCTGCGCCAATTTTTCGGATAGCAATTTTTAGTGAGGCGTTGGATATCTGATACATTTCAAAAAGGATTTAATCTAACACCGAAAATATATTATTTTTTAACTATTCTCATTAACTTTACACGTAATATTTTTTTATTGAGAACAACTACTACACATAAACCGAAGTCTATTGCAGCTTTTAAAAATCAGTTATTGATTTGGAGCCAGCAATTTGAGGATGTCGTTTGGTTAGATTCCAACGACCATAAATCTAAATATTCTAGCTACGATGCAGTTTTGGCAGTAGATGCTTTTACAAGTATTCAAACCGATTATACCGATGGTTTTATAAAGCTGAAGGAATATCAATCCATAACCAACGATTGGATTTTTGGCTATCTAACCTACGATCTTAAAAATGATGTGGAGGAATTAAAATCTGCTAATTTGGATGGATTACAGTTTCCGGATTTGTACTTCTTTCAACCAAAAAAGCTTTTTTTAATAAAAGGAGAAACAGTAAAAATTAAATATCTAAATGCGGTAGATGATGAATTGGAAGCCGATTTAAAAGAAATTCATCTTTGCGAGGACGCCGGACTTGACAAACAGCCAAAGGATATTAAAATAAAATTAAGAATCCATAAAGACGAATATTTCCGTAAGCTAGACAAAATGCTTGCACATATTCATCGAGGCGATATTTACGAAGCTAATTTTTGTCAGGAATTCTATGCCGAAGAAACCGTAATTAATCCGTTAGAAACCTACAATAAACTCAACGCTATTTCACAAGCGCCTTTTGCAAGCTTTGTTAAAAGGAACGATAAATATATTTTGTCGGCTTCACCAGAACGCTATATAAAAAAGAAAGGCAACACTATTGTTTCGCAACCTATAAAAGGGACTGCAAAACGTAGCGCCTATCACAATGAAGATCAAGCTTTAAAATATGAATTAAAGCATGACGATAAAGAACGAAGTGAAAACATAATGATTGTAGATTTAGTTCGGAATGATTTATCTAAAACTGCAAAAAAAGGAAGTGTAAAAGTAAAAGAATTGTGTAAAATATATTCGTTTGATCAAGTACATCAAATGATTTCTACGGTAGTTTCTAAAGTAAAAAAAACGACACATCCTGTAGATATTATTCAAAGTACGTTTCCAATGGGAAGCATGACTGGCGCTCCAAAAGTTTCAGCAATGCAAATTATAGAAGACTTAGAAGAAACGAAACGCGGTGTATATTCTGGTGCAGTTGGCTATTTTTCACCAAAAGGGAATTTCGACTTTAATGTGGTTATTCGCAGTATTTTATACAATGCAACTAATAAATATGTTTCGTATTCTGTTGGCGGAGCAATAACTGCCAAAAGCGTACCTTTAAAAGAATACGAAGAATGCTTGGTGAAAGCCAAAGCAATGCGTGAGGTTTTAGAAAATTAATTTATATGGAGCATACTACATTTCAATTAAAGATAGAGAATCAGGTATTACATGCAGCATATTGGCAGCCTGAAAACCCTAAGGCAACCGTAGTTTTATTACACGGCATGGGAGAACATTTAGGGCGATATGAAGCTTTTGTTATTCCGAAATTAACAGCAAATAATTATGCGGTATTGGCATATGACCAAATCGGACATGGTAAAACGGAAGGTAAAAGAGGACATGTAGCCAGTTATCAATTGCTTTTAGATTGTTTAAACAGAGCTGCCATAGAAGCTAAAAAACGTAACCCAAACGTCCCCGTTTTTCTTTATGGACATAGTATGGGCGGAAATGTGGTGATTAATTATGCGCTTAAATATCAGTCCCAAATTAAAGCAGTAGTTGCTACTAGTCCGTTGTTGCGTTTAGCATTTAATCCGCCAAAATGGAAAGTCGCTCTAGGTCGTTTTATGTTGCATATTCTACCAGGTATTACGTTACCAAGCGAGCTAGATGCTTCCGGGATTTCTAGAGATAAAGCAGAAGTAGCGCGTTATCAAAAAGATCCGTTAGTGCACGATAAAATTAGTCCAATGTATTCGTTTCCTGTTTTTGATGCAGGCGAATATGCTATTGCGAATGCCGATAAATTAAATATTCCAATGCTAGTTTGTCATGGTACAGGTGATAAAATTACAAGTTGGGAAGCTTCCAAAGCATTTGCCGAAAATACACCCAAAGCAGAAGTAAAGCTTTTTGAAGGTGGTTTTCATGAATTGCATTATGATTTTTGTAAAGAAGAATTGATAAATACTATAATTGCGTGGTTGGATGATAAAGTGAAAAGTGAAAAGTGAAAAGTGAAAAATGAAAAATGAAAAGTGAAAAATGAAAAGTGAAAAGGCATAAGGGAAATGGCAAAAGGAAAATGCAAAAGGCAACAGTCGTTAAGGTGTAAGTAAAAAGGTAAAAAGATGGAAGTAAAAAGTTAAATGTTTAAGTTTGTTAAATGAAAAGTTATAGAGATTTAATTGTTTGGCAAAAATCGGTAAACATGGTAACTCTTGTCTATAAATTAGTCCATGATTTTCCAAAGGATGAAAAGTTTGCTTTGACTTCACAAATTAAACGAAGTTCCGTTTCTATTCCTTCGAATATAGCTGTAGGCTATGGTCGGAATTTCACAAAAGAGTATACTAGATTTTTGCAAATCTCCAGAGGTTCTTTATTTGAAATGCAAACACAATTTCAAATAGCAGTAAACCTAAATTTTATAAAGGAAGAGAATCGAGAAAAAATAAAATCGTTTTCCATAGAAATTGAAAAAATGCGCAATGTTTTAATTAAAAAACTGCTAAACGAATCTCTTCTAACTTTTGCCTGATAACTAATGACTTTTCAATTATTTAAAGAACATATAAACCAAAACCTTCCTTTCCTTCAAGAAAGCAAACTTCTTATTGCTATTTCTGGCGGATTAGATTCTGTAGTTTTAACGCATTTATGTCATCGTGCAAATCTGAATTTTGCATTGGCACATTGTAATTTTAATTTACGCGGAAACGAAAGTGATGGCGATCAAGATTTTGTATTACAATTAGCCGAAGATTTACAAGTAGAAGTTTTTACCCAAAGTTTTGATACTAATACCTTTGCCGAAACAAATAGGGTTTCCACACAAATGGCAGCAAGAGAATTGCGATATGATTGGTTTGAAGCTTTATGCGAACAACTACAATTCGATTATATCTTAACAGCGCATCATGCAGACGATAATCTGGAAACTTTTTTAATCAATCTTACTCGAGGTACAGGATTAGACGGACTTACAGGGATTCCCGAAGTGAATGAAAATGTGGTAAGACCATTATTAAAATGTACTAGAGAAGAAATTGAAAATTTTGCTAAAAGCAATAATTTTAAATGGCGAGAAGATAGTAGTAATGCTTCCACAAAGTATTTGCGAAACAAGCTTCGTCATGATGTAATTCCTGTTTTGAAGGAAATGAATTCTGAACTACTTCAAAATTTTGAAACCACACAAAATAATTTACAAGATTCTAAAAGCATTATTGAAGATGCTATAATTGGAGTGCAGAAAAAAGTAGTTTCGGTGGAAGATGGTATTATAAAATTCGATATTAAAAAGCTTCAGAAACTATCCAATTCCAAAGCATATTTATTTGAATTGCTAAAAGAATTCGGATTTACGGCTTGGAATGATGTTTACCATTTATTGGATGCACAATCCGGAAAGCAAGTCTTTTCTAATACACACAGGTTATTAAAAGATAGAGCATATTTGTTGTTAACGGAAGTAGATTCTAATGTCGCCTCGAGCGCAGTCGAGAGGTTATTCATAGAAGAAAATACAAAAAAACTAAAAACGGATTTAGGAGTTTTATTCTTTGATGAAGCAGATGCCATTTTGGGCAAACATACCAATGTGTCTTTTGTTGATAAAGATTTGTTAAAGTTTCCGCTATCGGTAAGAAAATGGGAAAAAGGCGACTATTTTTACCCTTTAGGTATGCAAGGCAAAAAGAAGCTGAGTAAGTTTTTTAAAGACGAAAAATATTCCTTAGTAGAAAAAGAGAAAACTTTCGTTTTGTGTTCCGGCGAAGATATTGTTTGGGTTATAAACAAGCGTGGTGACAATCGGTATAAAGTCACAGAAAAGACAGAAAATATATTAAAAATTACATTACAATAATGAAGCATTTTTTACTCGTACTACTAGCATTTTTTTCTTTTAGCCAATCTTTTGCTCAACTAACACCAGTAAAATGGTCGACAGAAGTAGAGAAAGTTTCAGAAACAGAATACAACCTTATTTATCAAGCAGAAATAGATGCATATTGGCATTTGTACTCGCAACATTTACCAGAAGGTGGCGCATTACCAACAGAGTTTGAATTTGATTCTATTGCACAAACGCAAGACTATAAGCGAATTGGTGAAGTTTTAGAAAGTGAGAGTATCACGAAGTTTGATAAAGTCTTTCAAATGGATTTAACCTATTTTGATGGTTCGGCAACGTTCACCCAAAAAATAGAAGTACTAGATCCTGAAGTAACGACTATTTCTTCTGAAGTGTTTTTTCAAGCCTGTGATGATGAGAAATGTATTTTTGACAGTGAAGTTTTAAATTTTGAACTTCCTAGGGATTCTAATACTGCGAATTCCAATATTCTAGATCCGGTAAAATGGACGACAAATATTACAGAAATAGAAAAAGATGTATATGAAATTGCATACGAAGCAACCATAGATAAAGACTGGCATTTTTATTCACAAAAGGTTGTGGAGGATTCTGAATTAGGTCCAATACCAACCGAGTTTAGTTTTAATAATACATCGCAAGATTATGAATTGATTGGCGATATAGAAGAATCTAAAACCAAAGAAGTTTTTGAACAAGCGTTTCAAATGAAAGTGCGTTATTTTGAAAACAAAGCCGTTTTTAAGCAAAAATTTAAAGTTTTAAATTCAGATTTAAAAACGATAGAAGCAGAAGTGTTTTACCAGGCTTGTGACGACGTAAAATGTCTTGCACCAACGACGTATACATTTACCACAAATTTAGACGGAAGCTTGAATGCAAAAGCTACTACAGCTATCGATGCAAGAAGCAAAGAGTTGTCTGATAAACTACAACTGAATGTAACGGGTTGGGATAAATATGAAAAAGAAGAAGTAAAAGAAAAATCGAATTTTGGAATCTTTGTTCTTGGGTTTCTTGGCGGTTTAATCGCATTATTAACACCTTGTGTTTTTCCAATGATTCCGTTAACGGTTTCCTTCTTTACAAAAAGTGCTAGTAATAGTCAGAAAGGATTAGCAAATGCGATGCTTTACGGACTGTTTATTCTAGTAATCTATGTGCTTTTAAGTTTACCATTTCACTTTTTAGATTCACTAAATCCCGAGATTTTAAATACTATTTCTACAAATGTCATTCTAAATATTATCTTCTTTATTATCCTTGCTTTTTTTGCGTTTTCTTTCTTCGGATTTTATGAAATCACATTACCAGCATCTTGGGGGAATAAAATGGATTCGGCATCTAACGTTGGTGGAATTATCGGTATTTTCTTTATGGCATTAACACTTGCTATTGTTTCCTTTTCTTGTACTGGACCCATTTTAGGTTCCTTACTAGCTGGATCGTTAACTAGTGATGGTGGAGCGATGCAACTAACGATGGGAATGACAGGTTTCGGACTAGCATTAGCGTTACCATTTACTTTATTTGCAATGTTCCCGAAATGGTTAAACGCATTACCAAAATCTGGTGGATGGTTAAATACCGTTAAAGTAGTTCTTGGATTTTTAGAATTAGGAATGGCTTTTAAATTTTTATCGAATGCCGATTTAGTAAAACATTGGGGTCTTTTAAAACGTGAAGTTTTTATTGGTATCTGGATTGTTTTAGGAATAGGTTTATTACTGTATCTTTTAGGAAAAATTAAGTTTCCACATGATAGTCCGCTTAAAAAATTAAGCTTCGGTAGAATTTCTTTCGCTGTATTAGTAGGTGCATTTGTAATCTATTTAATTCCGGGTTTAACCAATACAGAACACGCAAACTTAAAACTGTTAAGTGGTTTTCCGCCACCTTTACCATATAGTTTATATGAAAAAGATTCGGATTGTCCGTTAGGATTAAATTGCTATAAGGATTTAGAAGAAGGCGTTGCAGCAGCAAAAGCAGAGAACAAACCAATCATGCTAGATTTTACAGGTTGGGCTTGTGTAAACTGCCGAAAAATGGAAGAACAAGTTTGGAGTAAAGACAAGGTTTATACTATTTTAAACGAAGAATATGTTATCATTTCTTTATATGTGGATGATAGAAAGGAATTGGAAAAAGACGAGCAATTTCAATTCTTAAAACACAACGGAAGCATTAAGAATATAAAGACCATTGGCGACAAATGGGCAACCTTACAAACGCTAAATTTTCAGAATAACTCACAACCATTTTATGTGTTATTAGATCATAATATGGAACTTTTAAATCATACTACAGCATATACACCAAATGCAGATGAATATTATGATTGGTTGGTTAAAGGTGTGGAGAATTTCAAGGAGTAATTAAGTGTCAGATAATAAGTGATTTAGATGAATACCTTCAATTTAATTGAAGGTTTTTTTTTTGTCATTTTTTTAAAAATTGGGCCTAACTAAAAATAATTAATTTTATCTTAGGTCAATAATCTAAACTTATGAAATTAAAATTACTTTTAGTAGTTACTACTTTTTTTTATTGTTTTACAGTTTGTGGGCAAATTGGGTTTGAAGAAAATAATGTTATTCTTAATTATGAAGCTTATTCTGGCTTTTTCACTCCTATATACTCAGGAGATATTGATGGCGACTCGGACAATGATTTGATTGTTGGCTTAAAAGGTGCTTCTGAACTTGCTTGGCTAGAAAATCTAGATGGTTTAGGGGATTTTGGAAGGCCTAAAACTATTGATTTTTCGAATGTTTATGAAGATAAGCATTCATCTATCTATCTAGTGGATATCGATGATGATGGAGATAAGGATATTCTTTCTGGACGGCTTGGATCTATAGTCTGGTATGAAAACTTAGATGGATTAGGGACATTTAGTATTTCTCAAACCATAAATTTTGATGCTGAGTTAATTTATTTTGCAGATATTGATGGAGATATGGATGTAGATATTATTGCATCTAGTGGGGAAATTGTTGGGGGAGATAGGATATTTGCTTGGTTCGAAAATACGGATGGACAAGGAACTTTTGGAGCACCAAATATTATTAATGATGAATTTGATATTTATTCTTTTCATTTGGTTGATTTTGATAATGATAATGATTTAGATATAGTTAGTGGAGGTTATAATTACGTACGTTTTTATGAAAATATAGATGGTTTAGGTACTTTTCAGTTTGTAGGAAACATAATTGATTCTGTAATAAAATCAATCTCTTCCATTGATTATGATAATGATGGAGATATGGATGTTATTGCTATTTCAGACGAAAATGGACAGATGAAGTGGTTTGAAAACACCGATGGAATGGGGAGTTTTTCATCTGGAACAGAAATTGGTGGGGGAGGATCATTTGTAGATGTAGTTGATATAGATGGTAATGGATATTTGGATATAATTACCCCTGGATCTTTGCGTAAAAATAATGGTTCAGGTAATTTTTCCTCTTCTTATTTTCCAATAAATATGAATAATCCAAATCATGTACAAGCAATTGATTTAGATAGTGATGGAGATTTAGATATCCTAAGAGGATATAGATTTGATAATAATATTTCATGGAATGAGAATTTAGATACGCAAGGAAATTTTGGTGATGAGAAAATTATATTAGCAAAAGTATCCGACCCCAATGATGTTCTTTCCGTAGATATGGATTTAGATGGAGATGAAGATATACTTTTTTGTTCGGATAATATTTTGGGTTGGTTTGAAAATACTGATGGATATGGTCTTTTTGGGAATATTAAAGTAATAGATTATAATAGTAGCACTAATTCTGGTAGTTATAATTTTGTTTTTGCATTTGATATTGATGGAGATGGAGATTTAGATGTTGTTTCTGCTACTTCTAGTAGTGTAAGGTGGTTTGAAAATATAGATAGTCAGGAAACTTCTTTTGTAAGGCACTTTATTGGTAGTGTGCCCAATAATAATATTTATGGAACATCAATAAGTGTTGAAGATATTGATGGTGATAATGATGGTGATATTTTAATAAATAGTCATGGTAATATCTTATGGTTTGAAAACTTAGATGGACAGGGGGATTTTAGTGCTTCGGAAGTATTGATTTCAAACGCATATTCTGGTCCTATTTACTTAATTGATATGGATCATGATAACGATAATGATATTGTTTTTGGTAGTTCTGATATTTATTGGGTAGAAAATATTGATGGACAAGGAACTTTTGGAAATCCACAACTTATATCTACAGGTATAGGTGAAATAGATGTGGTTTATGTAGCAGACATTGATAACGACAATGATATGGATATTGTATCCGCTTCTTCCGAAGATCATGAAATAGTCTGGTATGAAAATTTAGATGGTTTAGGGTCTTTTGGTACAAAACAAACAATATTTACAGATGAATCTTCTTTAATAAAGTCCATTTTTTCGAACGATATGGATAACGATGGAGATATGGATATAGTTTCAACTTCATATTCAAGTAGTGGATTAACTATTGGCGATATATTTTGGCATGAAAATATTGATGGCCAGGGAACATTTACCTCAAGTCAATTAATATCTACTAATCCACAAAGACCAGTATCTGTTTGTTCTAGTGATATTGATGGTGATGGTGATGCGGATGTACTCATGTCTTCAATAAATGATAACAGAATAACCTGGTACAAAAACTTGGGCGTTTTAGGAAACGAAATAAATGGGGTAATACAACTAGATTTAGATTTAAATGGTTGTGATAATAATGATATAAATGTTAGTAATTTACTAATAAATGCCGATAATGGCAACGACAGCTTTTCTACATTTACTTTGAATAATGGTAGTTATCAAATAGCAGTTAATGAAGGGAGTTTTACGACTTCTATTTCTAATTTACCTAGTTATTATACATCTAACCCTGTTTCTCAAACATCAAATTTTATAGGTATTGGTAATGTAGATACAATAGATTTTTGCTTAACTTCCAATCAAACGGTAAATGACTTAAAAATAGTGGTTTACCCTTCGCAAGATGATCTAAGACCAGGTTTTGATACAAGTTACCAAATAGTGTATAAAAATGTAGGAACAACAATATTAAGCGATAATATTACCTTTGAGTTTGACAATACAAAACTTAACTTTTTAAACGCGAGTAAACCAATAAGTTCTCAAACATCAAACACACTGACTTTTAATTTTACAGATTTAAATCCTTTCGAAACTAGAACCATTGATTTAGAATTTAATGTATTTGCACCACCAACAACTAATATAGATGATGTTCTAATTTCAACTGCAACTATAAATCCAGTGACAGGAGATGAAACAGAAGAAGATAATACATTTATTCTTAATCAAACCGTTATCGGCTCTTACGATCCAAATGATATTCGAGTTTTAGAAGGTGAAGAGATTCTATTAGAAGAGGCAGATAAATACTTACATTATATCATTCGTTTTCAAAATACGGGAACCGCAAGTGCCATTAATGTGCATGTAGAAAATGTACTAGATGATAAGTTAGATTATACTACCATGCAGATAGAAAGTCTAAGCCATACCGGAAAAGTAGAAATTACAAATGGTACGATGGTTGATTTTATATTTAATAATATCAACTTAGCAGATAGTACCAATGATGAAACAAACTCGCATGGATTTATAGCCTATAAAATAAAACCAAAAAGCGATGTAGTAGTTGGTGATGTTTTTTATAATACTGCAGATATTTTCTTCGATTTTAATCCTGCTATTACAACCAATACAGTAGCTACAGAAATTGTAGAAAATTTATCGGTTAGCGAGTTTAATACCAATACTTTTTCTGTGTATCCAAACCCAACAGAAAATCAATTAACCATTACCAGTAAAACACCTTTAAGTGCTATTACTATTTTTGATATTAATGGTAGAAAAATTAAAGATGTAAAACTATCCAATCATACATTACAATACCAATTAGATGTCGCTAATTTATCTAACGGAATGTATTTTGTAGAACTAGTTTCTGAAAACTCGCATGAAACACAGAAGTTTATTAAAAAGTAAATTATTGAACATTAGTATTTTAAAGAGCTTCCGTTTTTAAGGGAAGCTTTTTTTTTTATATTAAAGTGACTTTTCAATTTAATTGTAGAGCACATTGTTCTGTTCTTGCAATTCGTTTTTAATTTGCTCGGGCAATTAATAATTTTGAAGATCTTAAAAAGCTATAGGTGATTCTAGATTTAAAATGGTCTAGTTTTGAAGTGTATATGTAAAATAATTTATTTATTTATTGTAAGTTAGTATCCTAAATCTATTAGACCTAAATTATGAAAAAACAAGTACTCCTATTCCTTTTTACTTTTTGTCTTACTTTTTATGCAACTGCCCAAATAGGGTTTCAGGAAAATGTAATCATTGATGATACCTATAACCCAAAAGGAATCAGAGATATTTCAATTGCCGATATAGACAGTGATGGCGATTTAGATATTCTCACAGCATCTTTTCAAGGGGAAAATGTATATAAAATTGCATGGAACGAGAATTTAGATAACAATGGTGTTTTTGGTGTACAAAAAAACATATTTACCATAGAAATTTCTACAAGTTCTTTAGTGGATGCTCAAGCTAAAGATATAGATAATGATGGCGATATAGATATACTATTTTCTTATGGTAATGGAGGGGATTCTTTTACTGTAGCTTGGTTTGATAATGTAGATGGATTAGGAACTTTTAGTGAAGAACAACTAATTGGAACATCTGATATTACAGATATTGTAGCTTTAGACATTGATAATGATGGCGATTTAGACGTAACAGGAAATATTAATAATTCGCTAACCAGAGTATGGTATGAAAATACTACTGGTTTGGGCGATTTTGGTAGTGAGCAAGTATTGGCAAATAATATAAATATTAATAAATTAGTATTTGCAGATATAGATGGTGATGGTGATTTAGATATGTATGATAGTAAAGAAACTAGTTTAGATGTTTTTTATTGGTATGAAAGAACTACGCTTTTTGGTGAATTTATAGAACATACTATAGATTATCCAATTACAACTTTACAAAAATTTTATCTTGTAGATATTGATGAAGATAATGATCTAGATTTAGTAAGAGCGGCAGGAGATATCCTTTTACATAGAAATGATGGTTCTGGAAATTTTGGTTCCGAAGAGATAATTGGAACAGGAGTCACTTTAGGTGTTTTACACATTGAAGATTTAGATGGTGATGGTTTTAAAGATCTTTTAGTTGCATCGCAATATGAAGATGAAGTAGTATGGTATAGAAGTATAGATGGTGATGGTAATTTTGAGAGTAGTCAAGATTTAAATATAGAAACAGATCCGTTAAATGCTCTTTTTTATCATGATTTTAATGGGGATGGTGATACAGATATTCTTTCCTTCTCAGGATCAGATCAAAGCTCTCATATTCTTAAATTACATAAAAACTTAGATGGTATAAGTAATTTTAATGGAGGAGATATTATTGAACAAAATGCAGATATGCCTAAATCTGTATATTCGGCAGATATAGATGGTGATGGTGATATGGATGTTATATCTATATTTCATGGAGATAATGAAATTTCATGGTATGAAAACATGGATGGTTTGGGTACTTTTAGTCTATCGCATGTAATTACTACTAACTTTACTGATGGTTTAGATGTACATTTAGACGATATAGATGGAGATGGAGATATAGATGTATTAGCTGTGCCTGAACGTGCTTTATTTGACCCTAAAGTAGTATGGTTTGAAAATATAGATGGTCTAGGGAATTTTGGTTCAGAGCAAATTATTACAACCGCTATTAGTACCGCAACCTCTATTTATACTTCAGATATGGATGGCGATGGCGATAAAGATGTGCTTACTTCTTCAGAATTTGATGATAAAATTGCATGGTTTGAGAATCTGGACGGTCAAGGTTCTTTTGGTACAGAGAACATTATTACAGTTAATGCAAATGGTGCTTTCTCTGTTTATGCTCAAGATATGGATGGGGATGGAGATATGGATGTGCTTTCAGCTTCCAAGTATGATGATAAAATAGCTTGGTATGAAAATGTAGATGGATTAGGGGATTTTGGTGACGAACAAATTATTAGTCAAAATGATGATGGAGCGTCTTTAGTATATGCGATTGATATAGATAATGATGGTGATTTGGATGTGCTTTCTGTGTCTGAAAATATCGCTAAAATTTCATGGTATGAAAACCTAGATGGTTTAGGAGATTTTGGACCAGATAATATTATAGATACTAACGGTTCTACATTTTCTTTTGGAGATAAAACTTTAGCTGTTTTTCCAATGGATGTAGATGGCGATGGAGATATAGATGTTTGCTCTGCTACTTCAAGGGAGAATAAAATATCTTGGTATGAAAACATAGATGGATTAGGGAGCTTTGGAACAGAACAAATAATATCTACAGATGCCGACGGAGCTAATTCAATTTTTGCAATGGATATAGATAATGATGGAGATATGGATATCATTTCATGTTCTGAAGACGATGATAAAATTGCGTGGTATAGAAATATTGGTATTGTTGCGAATGAAATTAATGGAATTTTAAGTGTAGATTTAAATGCGGATGGCTGTGATGCTTCAGATCCTACGCTTGAAAATATAATGATTTTGACGGAAAGTGATTCAGAAAACCTTGCTACCTTTTCATTAAGTAATGGATTTTATCAGCTTTTCCCAAATGAAGGCGAATATACAACTTCTATAACATCGCAATTACCGTATTACTATGTTTCTAATCCAACATCACAAACCTCTACTTTTACTGGAGTTGGTAATGTAGATACCATCGAGTTTTGTTTAGAGCCAATAGGGTTGGTAAATGATTTGGTTGTTAGCGTTTATCCTTCTTTTGATGATCCTAGACCAGGATTTGATACTACGTATCGCATCGTGTATAAAAATATAGGTACAACGACTATGAGTGGTACTGTAACTTATGAATTTGATGATACAAAACTTTATTTCGTAGAAGCTACTGAATCTGTTGCATCGCAAACTACAAACACGTTAACTTTTGATTATTCCGATTTAAACCCGTTTGAAACTAGAATAATAGATGTAGTATGCAGCTTATTTACTTTACCTACTACAAATCTTGGAGATATTTTAAACGCATCCGCAACAATTGAACCAATTACAGGAGATAACACTCCAGAGGATAATATATTTTTATTAAATCAAACCGTAATTGCTTCTTACGATCCAAATGATATTAGCGTTTTAGAAGGGGAAGAGATTCTACTAGAAGATGCAGATAAATACTTACACTATATCATTCGTTTTCAAAATACAGGAACCGCAAGTGCCATTAATGTGCATATAGAAAATGTACTAGATGATAAGTTAGATTATACTACCATGCAGATAGAAAGTCTAAGCCATACCGGAAAAGTAGAAATTACAAATGGTACGATGGTTGATTTTATATTTGATAATATTAATTTAGCAGATAGTACCAATGATGAACCAAACTCACATGGGTTTATCGCTTATAAAATAAAGCCAAAAAGTGATGTGACAGTTGGAGATGTTTTTTATAATACGGCAGATATTTTCTTCGACTTTAACCCAGCAATTACAACAAATACAGTTGCAACAGAGATTGTAGAAAACTTATCGGTTGGCGAGTTTAATACCAATACTTTTTCTGTGTATCCAAACCCAACAGAAAGTCTGCTCACCATTAAAAGTAAAGTTGTTTTAAATAGTTTAACAATTTATGATGTTAATGGCAGAAAGTTAAATGCAATAGAAATAAAGAATAGTGCATTACAATATCAATTAGATGTAACTACATTATCTAACGGAATATACTTTTTAGAGATAATTTCAGAAAATGCAAAACAAACGCAGAAGTTTATTAAAAAATAAATTTTAGTAAAAAATTATTTTAAAGAGCTTCCGTTTTAATGGAAGCTTTTTTTTGTTATATGGAATGGTGAAAATCTCCAGTAAAATATGTATATTTATATTGTAAAATATTGATTTGTAGGATTTTGCGTTTATTTTAACGAATTAATTTTAAATATAAAGTTATGGCTGCAGTTGGAGATTACCCTTTGGTGAAATTTCATTTCTCCGTAGAATGGGGAGACGATTTTAGATTAGACTTCTCAGAAGTAAGCGGATTAGATTTTGAAACACAAGTCATAGAATATCGTTCCGGAATTAGCAAAAAATATAATAAATCAAAGCAACCAGGTCTCACTAAGTATAGTGATGTTACCTTGAAAAGAGGCACGTATCAAGGAGATTTCGACTTTTTTAAAGAGTGGCAAAAAACATATTTTTTTCAAGAAGGAAACAGTACTGGATCTTTATATAGAAGAAGTGTATCTATAAAGCTGCTCAATGAAAATCATGAGCCCATAGTAACATGGCTTCTGGAAAATGCTTGGCCAAGTAAAGTGCAATCGGCAAGTTTAAAAGCAGATAGTAATGAAATTGCTATAGAAAGCATGATATTAGTGCATGAAGGTATACGTGTTTTAGAAGCAAAATAACACAATGGCTAAAGATGTATATCCTATTGTTAGTTTCCATTTTAATGTAACTTTTGTTGGTTTGCCTAAAGCGAAACAATTACAAGTGGGCTTTCAGTCTGTTGTTGGGTTGCAGGCACAAGTGCAGAGTAAACCCTTAATAGAAGGTGGCGAAAATAGATTTGTGCATCAACTTCCTTCCGGTATTATTTATACACCACTCACCTTAAAAAAAGGAATGGTTTCCCAAGAAAATACAGCGCTAGTGCATTGGTGTCAAGAGGCTTTTCAAAATCATGTAAAACATCCAATTGAAGCAGTAGATATAGATGTTTTAGATGAAAAACATGCCGTTTTATTGCGTTGGCGCTTATTTCATGTGTGGCCAATGCGTTGGGAGCTAGGGAAACTGAATGCAGAGAAAGGAGAGATTCTTATAGAAACTTTGGTCTTGAAATATAATTACTTTCAACCCATTTAAGGACTACAATCTATACACAGATTTTCACAATAAAATATTTTAAAAGGAATTATGGGAAGTCCAGAAAAACAAATTAAGGTTTTGATTTTTGCTTACAGCAATAGAAGCTTTTCTACATTGTGTAAATTACAACCAAACCCAATTTCACTACCCGTTAATCCTAAAGGGTTTTCTCAAAACTACCGATTAATAACCAACAAAATAACAATTAATTCGTATGTAGTGTCAGCCCCAAAAGAGTTAAAGTTGGATTTTATTTTGGATGGTACAAATACCATTGCTGGTTATACTTATAATTCCATTAATCATGCGGTTAAAGAGCAACTAGCCCTTTTTATGCACACGGTTTATTTTAAAAAGGCTAGTGAAAAGTACCCTCGGTTTTTAAAAATTAAATGGGGAGATAGTTTGGTGTTTACGGGAATTCTTTCCGATTTAAATTTAAACTATACCTTGTTTGAACCTAATGGCGATCCGTTGCGAATAGAAGTTAGCGCAACGTTTTCTAGTATTCCCAATACAGTAAAAAATGCAGAAGTTTTAGAAACAACATGGAATTGGGATCATCTAGTTTTAAATGATAAAACAAAGGAAGGATTAGAAGATGTATTAGATTGGATAGCACATAGCGCGGTGCTTTTTAAAGAATGGGAAATGTCTAATAAAATAAAACCTAGTTATTTCGCGCTATTTCATGGACCTCCAGGTACAGGGAAAACTTTAACAGCAACTTTATTAGGAAAGAAAACCAATCAAAAGGTATATCGAGTAAACCTATTTCGTATGCTTTCAAAATATATTGGGGAGACCGAAAAAAATCTAATGGAGGTGCTTCGTTTTGCTGAAAAATCGAATAGTATTTTATTTTTTGATGAAGCGGATTCACTATTTGGAAAAAGAACGGAAGTTGGAGATGCACATGACAGTTATGCAAATCAAGAAATTTCTTATCTATTAAATATAATGGAGAACTTTAAGGGCATTATCATTTTTGCGGTTAAGGATAGTATTCAAGACCCAGAAATTAGTCGGAGGTTTCAAGTAAAAGTGCCTTTTTTCTTACCTAATGCTGCCGAAAGATTTAAACTATGGCAAAATGCACTTCCTGAAAAAACGAAGCTAGATCCAAAAATAAATCTAGAAATGCTTTCTGAAAAACATGAATTGAGCGCAACAGAAATAAGGAATGTTATCCAATTTGCAAGCTTAAAAACAATTAAAGAAAAAGAAGAAAAGATTAGTGATACTTTGCTTGTTAAAGGAATTCGTCGGGAATATGAAAAACGTAACTAGCAGTTTTATTTACGGATTTTAGTAGACGTAAAGCAAGCTGCAAAATGGTTTAAAAAATAGTTCTGCTAAAACAAAATAAAGCTTCCGTTTTAATGGAAGCTTTTTTTTGTTTAATATTACATTTAATAAATTAGATTAAAGGATAAGATTCCTTTTTTCAAAGGAATACATATGAAATTACAAGGAAACATAGTAGACATACAAAACAAGAGAATCTATAAAGGAGAAATCACTATTACAGATGGTAAAATTGCATCTATCATAGAAAAGGAAACTTCTAGTAATCATTACATTCTTCCCGGTTTTGTAGATGCACACATACATATTGAAAGTTCGATGCTAGTACCAAGCGAATTTGCGAAACTAGCAGTACAACATGGAACCGTTGCTACCGTTTCTGATCCGCATGAAATAGCAAACGTTTTAGGAGTTCCAGGTGTGGAATTCATGATTGAAAACGGAAAAAAAGTGCCTTTTAAATTTAATTTTGGTGCGCCAAGTTGCGTTCCTGCAACTAGTTTTGAATCTGCCGGAGCAATTATTGATTCCGAAGGCATTAAAAAGCTAATGGAAAATCCAGATATTAAATATTTGGCAGAAATGATGAATTATCCTGGTGTTTTGTTTGATGATGAAGAAGTGCTTAAAAAAATAGCACATGCAAAAGCGAATAATAAACCGGTAGATGGTCATGCTCCAGGCGTTCGAGGAGAAGATATTACCAAATATATAGCGGCAGGTATTTACACCGATCACGAGTGTTTTACCTATGATGAGGCTTTAGAAAAACTGCAAAAAGGAATGAAAATTCTAATTCGTGAAGGTTCTGCAGCCAAAAACTTTGAAGCGCTAATCGATTTAATGCCAAAACATTTTGAAAATATGATGTTTTGTAGTGATGATAAGCATCCAGACGATTTAATCATATCACATATCAATGCATTATGTGCAAGAGCAATCGCTAAAAAGATAGATGTATTTCAAGTATTGCAAGCAGCATGTATCAATCCGGTGAAACATTATAATCTAGATGTTGGTTTATTGGAAGTTGGGGATGCAGCAGATTGTATTGTGGTAGAAGATTTAACCAATTTTAAAACGCTTCAAACCTACGTAGATGGGGAATTGGTGTATGACTTCGGAAAGGTCAATATTAAAGATGTAGCTTTTAAAAATCTGAATAATTTTAATACCGAAAAGAAGAAAGTTGAAGATTTTAAGTTTAATTCTTCAGCAGAAAAAATTCGGGTAATTGAAGCTTTAGAAGGGCAGTTAGTTACTAACGAAATCATTACGGAAGCTACCATTGAAAATGGAAACCTGGTTTCTAATACCGAAAATGATATCCTAAAAATGACGGTCGTAAATCGCTATAATAACGATAAACCAGCAATCGCATTTATAAAGAATTTCGGATTAAAAGAAGGCGCAATAGCAAGTTCTGTTGGTCACGATTCGCATAATATTATTGCTGTTGGTGTTTCTGACGAAGCGATTTGTAAAGCGGTAAATCTAATCATTGAAAATAAAGGCGGAATTTGTGCGATTAGCAATTCCGAAGAAAAAATTGTTCCACTTCCAGTTGCAGGAATTATGAGCGATCAAGATGGTGCCACTATTGGTAAAGATTACGCCGCTCTTGATAAAATGGCAAAACAATTAGGAAGCACGTTGCATGCACCTTATATGACTTTATCTTTTATGGCTTTACTGGTCATTCCAGATTTAAAATTAAGTGACAAAGGACTATTTAGTGGTACCGATTTTAAATTTACTAGTTTAGAAGTGTAATGCCAATACTTAACACCACATACAAACCACCCTTTTTATTTAGAAACGGAAATATTGCTACCATATATTCTGGACTAATCCGAAAAGTAAAAATCAAACAAACTCGGGAACGCTTAACGCTTAGTGATGGCGATTTTCTAGATTTAGATTGGAGTTATGCGAAAGAAAAATCCAACAAATTAGTGATTGTTTTACATGGTTTGGAAGGTAATGCGCAGCGACCTTATGTTACTGGTCCCGCAAAATTATTTAATGAAAATGGAGTAGATGCTGTTTGCGTAAATTTTAGAGGTTGTAGCGGAGAACCAAATTTAAAATACAGAAGTTACCATTCTGGTGCAACCGAAGATTTACACGAAATCATTCAGCATATATTAGAAAATAAAAGCTATTCCGAGATGTATATAAAAGGAATTAGTTTGGGAGCAAATATTACACTAAAATATTTGGGGGAAGGCCGAATGCTTCCAAAGCAAATAAAAGCAGCTATAGCTATTTCTGTGCCTTGTTTTTTAGAAGGTTCTGCTAACGAATTACACAAGCTAAAAAACAAACCATATGCAATCCGATTTAAAAAACACCTAGTAGAAAAATTAAAACCGAAGTTGCTTCAGTTTCCAAATCGAATCACCTCACAAGAAGTCGATTCTATAAAGTTGTTGAGAGATTTTGATGCCGTTTATACCTCTAAAGCACATGGTTTTAAAGATGCAACAGACTATTATACAAAGTCTAGTTGTCTTCAGTTTTTACCAAACATCAAAGTACCTACTTTAGTCATAAATGCTTTAAACGATTCTTTTTTATCTCCAGAATGTTACCCGATAAAAGAAGCAAAAAACAACGAAAATTTACATTTAGAAATGCCTAATTTTGGTGGTCATGTTGGCTTTATTCAAAAAGGAGCATATTACTATAATGAACTTCGGGCTTTAGCTTTTGTTTCCCAATTATAAAGGAGTTGCATTATCTATGATTTTTACGTGAAATAATATTAAAAATTAAGTTTTTGTAGCAATAAATTAGTGTAAATTTATTGTTTAAAAATCATTAAAAAGGATGAAACCAAAATAGTTGGTATTCTCTTAGATTATTTCTAAATTAGTTCCTCCTTAAAGAAATTATTTACCTGCATATGATGACTTTAATGTTTTTTAATCATTAAAAGTAATAAACAAACTTAATAGATATGTCCGATTATGTATTTTCCAATACACTAAAAGAAGCAATTCATATAGCACAAGCGGTTGCAAAAGAATATGCACACAAACAGTATGCATCTGCACATTTACTAAAAGCACTAATGCATAAAAATATAGGTTTGATTAGTTACTTAGATAGTATCGGTCAAGACGGTTATTATGTAGAAGAATGGGCAGAAGTACGACTAGAATCTTATCCGAAAACCACAAAAATTCCAGAGAATCCTTCTGGAGATAGTTCTGTGGAAGCTGTTTTGTATGAAGCAGACAATATTAAACTAAAATTAGGTTTAGAAGAAGTTACAGAACATTGTGTGCTTATTGCATTATGTACTCCAGGTGTTGGCTTTACTTTTGAGCAATTAAAATCATTTTCTTTAACACCAAATGAGATTATTGATAATTTGGGAGTGAAAGAAAGTACCTCGAATACTTCTTCTGGAAAAACGACTACTTCTAACCAAAATAAAGCGATAGGCACAAGTACACTTGCGCAATATTGTATTGATAAAACCTTAAAAGCTAGTAACAATGAGTTAGATGCTATTTCAGGACGGGAATCGGAAATAAAAATGATTGCTGAAATTTTAGGAAGAAGATCGAAGCCAAACGTATTAATTCTTGGAGATCCTGGCGTTGGTAAAACCGTTTTGTTTAATGGATTAGCCTATGCATCTGTAAATAATAATGTGCCAGAACATTTAAAAAGTGCTAGAATTTTTGAGTTAGATTTTATCAACTTAGTTTCTGGAGCAGGTTATAAAGGTGAAATTGAAGACCGTTTAAAAAAGGTAATTGAAGAGATTAAGCAATTTCCGAAAGCCATTTTATTAGTAGATGAAATCAATAATCTAACCGATAAAAACCAAGGAAATCAAGGTTTAGCCAATTTATTGAAATCGGAATTATCTAAAGGAGAACTTACTGTAATAGGAACAGCAACTAATGATGCTTTTAGAAAGCATATAGAAGTAGATGAAGGATTATCGCGTCAATTTGAAACGGTAAGACTGCTAGAACCGAATGAAGATGAGGCACATCGAATGATACAAAACACCGTGTCCTATTATACCGAGCATCATGATTTAGAAATTGATACGGAAACCATACAAGAGGCGATACGACTAGCAAAACGATATAATAAAGAAAGAAGTTTACCAGATTCTGCAATAGATTTAATCGATAGAACGATGTCTGCTGCAAAATATATGATTGAAACTTCTGTTGATGAAATTAATAGTATTCAAGAAAATTTAGAAGTACTAAAAAATAATAAAGAATTAAAAAAGGAAGCGGTTTTAAAAGAACAAATTTGGGAATACGCGTTAATGAAAAACAGATTAAGTTATTTGTTATTCGATGAGTTAGGGGATGAGAACCATTTTGAAAAAGTAAAGACGCCAAAACAAGGATTTACCGCTTTAGATAAAATTTTAAAACAGTTATTAGAAATTGCTTCACAAGAAAAAACGGCCATTAATAAAAATGATGTTGCTTCTACAATAGCAAATAAAACAGGAATTCCAACAGGTAAATTACAAGCCGACGAAAAAGAAAGGCTTCTTAATATGGAAGAAGTTTTACAACGAAGAGTGATTGGTCAAGACCACGCTATTAGTGTGATCACTTCGGCAGTTTTAGAATCGCGTTCTGGTTTAAGTAAACCAGGATTACCAGTCGGTTCTTTTTTCTTTTCTGGACCAACAGGAACTGGAAAAACAGAGTTAGCAAAATCATTGGCAGAATTTTTATTTCAAGACGAAAATGCTATTATTCGTTTTGATATGAGTGAATTTAAAGAAGAACATTCTGCAGCCTTATTATATGGAGCACCTCCAGGATATGTAGGGTATGAAGAAGGTGGATTGCTAGTTAATAAAATAAGACAAAAACCATATTCTATTGTTCTTTTTGACGAAATTGAAAAGGCACATCCTTCGGTTTTTGATATTTTTCTTCAAATATTAGATGAAGGAAAACTAAGTGACCGATTAGGAAAAGTAGGAGATTTTTCAAATGCAGTGGTTTTATTTACCTCTAATATTGGAAGTCAGCATATTGTAGAATCCTTTGATGAAGGAATTATTCCAAAATCTAATGATTTATTAGAAATAATGGGAAGCTATTTTAGACCAGAATTTTTAGGAAGATTAACTGAAATCATTCCGTTTTCACCAATAACCAAAGAAAATGTAGTGAAGATTTTTAAAATTCAATTAAAAGGATTGCTTAAAGCTTTAGAGAAACAAGAAATCACTTTAAATATATCTGAAAAAGCAATGACGCACCTTGCAGAAAAAGGGTTTACACCAAAATATGGAGCAAGACCTTTACGCGGTGTGATTAGAACAGACTTACGCTCGCCTTTATCTAAGATGATAATATCTGGAGAGATTACAAAAGGAGCAAAAGTTTCACTAGATATAGATGCTAAAAAAGAATTAAAGTGGCAATATAAATAAGTTGAAAAACTAATAATTTGCTTATATTTATCATTATTAAAGAATTAATTAAACCAAAATAATATGGATACTTACGGAATTGGTGGTACAGAAGTAAAAACAGATGCTAATGAAGCCATTCAAGAAATACCTCAAAACAGAACCCTCTTTGTTGAAAAATTAACACAAGATCAACCAATAAAGCCAGAAGTTGTAACAGGATTAAAAACGGTAGAAGAAGTTTTTGAACATTACAAGCCAGAAGTAGAAGTAGAGTTCGAAGACATGGATGGTGTTGGTAGAAAAGAAAACTTAAATTTTAAAAATTTAGGGGACTTTGGCGGAAAAGGAATTACAAAACAAAGCAAGTTTTTAAAAGACCTTAACACAGAAAAAGATCAGTATATTAAAATTGTAAAGCAATTAAAAACGAATAAAATTTTAAAAACTGCTTTAGAAAACCCGGAAGCAAAAGCGTCTTTATTAGAAGCTATGAGAGCATTACTAACAGAAATTGAAGAAAGCAAATAATTATGTCAAAAGCACAAGAACAATTTTCTCCAGTAGAAAACCCAGCACAGTATTTAAAAGAAAAGAGTGAGCAACTTGCTAAGTATGGCGGATTTGACCTGTTAGAATCCTGTATTGAAGGCGTTCAAAATATGAATCCAGAACGTAAGGCTCGTAAACGAATATTTCTTACCGAACAGGCTAAGAAAGAAGATAGAGAACAGCTTAAAAAAGTATTAGAGATTTGGTCTTCTGTTTTATCCGAATCGGATAGCATTCCAGAAATGGTAGAAGCTTCAGAAACGAAGTCGCAAACGGCTAATGATTCCTTAAAGAAAAACTTGCATAAGGCTTTAGAAGCTACCAATGACTTAGAGAGATCATATCGTTCTATGGCATTATTTTATAAAAATACAGAATCTGATAAGTTGAAAAACATATCGATAATGAATGCAGAACTAGAACAAGTTAAAGATCTAGATAATACGCGTTTTATTGATGCTGTAGCAGAAGAATTAAAATCTACTTATGACCGTTTAGATTTAAGAGATAATTACGGGTTATTAGTAATTCCTGGTTATTTAGGATCTAATAAAGTGGTTGAAAAATGGGCTAAAATTGCATATGAAAATAAAGCAATGTTAGTAACCGATTTTGAGCATTTAGATGAGCCAGATGATGTTATGGAAATGTTTGAAGCTGCTAATTTAACAAGTGGAGACAAATATAAGTCTAACGTAATCATGGCTTGTAACTGGTTAGTAGGTAGAGAAAAAGTAGATGAAGTGGGAGAGGAAGATGATTTATATGTGCCACCAGCAGGTGCTTTAGCAGGTAAAATATACCAAACCTTAATGTCTCAAGTTACTGCAGGTAAAAAGTTTGGTGGTATTAATGAAATAGATGGTGTACGTTTTGATCTTAAAAAGAGTGAAATTGCACATTTAGAAAAAATGGGATTAGTACCAATGGTTAATGAATACGGTAAAGTAATGGCATTCTCTGCTAAAACTTTATTTAATGGAGATAATCTAGGTTTACAAACCTATTCTGTAGTTAGAGTATTCGATTATGTAACCAAAGTATTAATGGATTTCTTAAACCGTCGTGCTTTTGAGAATTTTAATGCAAAAACTAGAAAAGAATTAATGGGACAAATCGTTAAGTTTTTAGATGGTATTACAGGACCGGATAAGCTTATTGAAGATTTCTCTATTAAAAGATTTGAACAAGATCCTAACCAGAAAGATCGTGTGTTTTTAGATATACACATGAAACCTTACTTTCCAGCCAAAAACTTTATGATTAAAATGGATGGTCAAAAAGGAGATGATGGTACAGAATGGGATGCAGATTATGAGCAACAATAAATCTTAAAATTCATAACCTCTTCTTATTCCTTTAAGAAGAGGTTTTTTTTTGTTAATTTTTAATCGTAAAAAAATGCCTTATTATACAAAGAAAACAGATAGAATGGATATTCATATCGAAGCAGATAGGAGTGCTATTTTAATAAAGCAGAAATGGCAATATACTTGGCTTAAAGATGCTACAAGTTCCGATTGGAATTATATTGAAAAGAAAACCTTTCATAAAAAAGTAGATAACCTTATTTGGAATAATTTGGGGAAAAGTTTTTATCTAAAAGTAACTGGTAATTCGGATTTTGCAAAACAATACGCAAAGGTAAAATGGGATGTTAATTTTGATATTGAATGGGTTTTAGAATCTCAACATTGGGAAGTTTTAGTAACAAAATATCCTTCCGGTTATATAGGAAATCCAACAAGTAGTGTTAGTTGGGGTAGTAAAAAAATTAACCTGGATACTAAAGATACCAGTTTAAGAAAACGTGTACTTGCTAGTAAAAGCTATTATCAATATCCATTAACGCATGAATTTGGACATGCCGTTGGAAACTCTATCTATGCAAGCAGTAATATGCATGGAGACGAATATAATCCGGCTAGTGCTTATTATAACGATAGGAAAAGCTTAATGAATATTGGTAATACATTAAAAGATAGACATCTAGATTATATTATTTCGCAATTGAATACGATGTTAAATGCTACAAAATTTTCAAAATATTAAATATGAAATTCTACTATATTCTACTTTGTGTTTTAATATTAAATTGTAATAAAAATACGGAAAATGCTAAAACTACTTTCCATGAAGAAGCTACGCTTAAAAAAGAGATTGTAATGCAAGAATTAGACTTTAATGATATAATGAAACTTAGTAAAAAGGATGCTGTTGAAAAATATGGTGCCCCAAATAAAACAGAAACAGAGGTATTAGATAATATGCACGGAGAATTTTATAATAACATTCAAGATGCTTTTATTGATAGTACTGTTTTACCTGAATTCATTCAAATTGAAGGACTAACCTGGTCCAAAGATGCTATAAATAATATTACTGTTTGGTATCAAATATTAGAAGAAAGCAGTGCGCCCAAAGCCTCTTTGACTTGGGATAAAAAAGCTGAATTTTAATATTTATTCATTAAACTGAATAGTTTCGTAATTACCAGATAAAGCTATCGTTTTTATAAGTTCTTTTTTTATGGATTGCATTACTTCTTCTGTAACCGCAAAGCTATTAGTGAATATGAGATAGATTGCATCTTCTTAGTATACCCAAATCCAGTTAATTGTTTTAAAATAGATTTCTTTTTCTTTATAATTTTTTAGACTTTCAAAAACAGATTTTGCTTTTTTTACACTTGGATATTGCCATTGTTCTATGGTAATATAATTGGCAACTAAGTTATCTTTTGGTGTGATAAATGAATAGTATTTTGTTTCTATATCTAGAAAATTCTTATTATCAAAATCTCTTGCCAATGTATTAATGAAATCTTTAGACTTATAAATATCCATGAATTCTTCAAATTCATTTGGATGTTTATCAAAAGGATACGCTTTATATTTTAAGAGTAAATTTTTTGTAACCGAAGAAATATTTTCAGTACTTTCTTTAGCTTCTTTAGCTTCTTTAGCTAAAAAAGAAATGCTATAAACAGGTATTGCATTTTTTGTGCTTTCTACAATATCCAATGTAGTGTTTTTCTCTTCTACTTGTCTTGATTCGTTTTTACAACCTATAAGCGGTAAAAGAAAGAGAACGATATATACCTTATAACTCATGAATTTATATTTTTTCAATGCCGGTTGTTCGCCTTCTGCATTATGCATGCATTCCCAGCGCGCCAGCTGGCTCATTCGCTAAAAAGATCTACAAGACCTTTTTTATACGCTCTGTCCCTCAAATGATCTGCTAAAATATAAAAAGCTACCTAAATGAATAGATAGCTTTTACTGTTTAAATCTTTAGTAGAACTTACTCGATACGGCACTCGCTACAAACGAGCGCTAGCGGGGGATGATGGTACAGAATGGGATGCTGATTATGAGCAGCCGTAAAATCTATAATTAATATACAATTACACAAAGTAATTTAAATAAAAAGCACAGTAGAAAATAAATTTTTACTGTGCTTTTTTTATGTTTTAAATTTAAATTTTTATTCGTAAAATTGAAGTGTTTCGTAGTCTCCAATAGCTGAAGCTGTTTTAATAATTTCTGTTTTTATATTTTGCATGGCGCTTTCTTTTACCATAAACGCTGTAGAAAATATAAGATAGATTTTCTCTTTTTGATGCACCCAAATCCAATTAATGGTTTTAAATTTAATTTCTCTATCTCTATACGTTTTTAAACTCTCAAAAACTGATTTTGCTTTTTGCGTAGTTGGATATTGCCATTCTTCTACTGCAATGTAATGCGATTCTAGATTATTATTAGGCACTACAAAAGAATAGTATCTCGTTGAAATATCTAAAAAGTCATCATTTTTAAAATCTCTAGCTAACATTTTTAAAAAACTTTTAGAATCGTAATTCGTTCTAATTTCTTCTAGTTCATTTACAAATTTAAACGGATAAGTAATGTACTGCGATTGCAATTTTTTTGTGATTATAGAAAGATTTTCTAATGTTTTTTGGCTAGTATCTTTCGTGTAGGAAACGCTGTAAATAGGTATAGAATCTTGCTTGTTCTTTAATGATTTTTCAGGTTTTGTGGTGTCTACATTTAGTTCGATATTTGGATTATCGTTGACATCGTTTTTTATCTCTTTTTTACAACTTAGCAGAAGACAAAATATAATAATAATTTCTATTTTAAATTTCATAAATTTCTATAACTTTTTAAGTGCCGGTTTTTGGGCATACATATAAGTAATTTTTACAAACCTACCATTACTAACTTCATCTAAAGTATTACAATCGGCTAATTCTAATATTAAATTATTAAATTTTGTCCATTCACCATAACCACATATTTCAATGCAACCAACAGAACCATATCCTTCATCTAAAGGTCTATCAGGTCCTTTATGTACAAAAAAACCAGCATAGACTCTCCAAGCTTTTCCTGGCATAGTAGTTATATTATCCCATTTTAAGGTATACGATTGTGCATCTTGTAAACCTACCATGTGCGCATTAATTGTTTTGGTTCTTTTAACACCAAAACGTATAGCTTTAAATTTGGTTTCAATAATATTTCCATCTTTATCTGTACCTTTTACTTTTACAATATATAAGGGTACTTCATATCTAATTCTATCTGGTCTATAATCATAGCTAGTTAATTTAGCTATACCATTTTTTGAATTGGTTACTGTAACAAAAACTTTGTGCATTTTATCTTTACGTTTTTGAAGTTTTAAATTGGATTTTAAAAATTTCTAATTGTACGAATTAATTTACTAATTTATAAAATAACCTATCAATAGATAGTTACGTTTTTATTTTTAATTGAAAAATTTGACGTGTGTCGTTAACTTTAAATGTTTTGTTTCATTAAAACGGTAATGTAACCTTTAAGAGTGAAATAAAAATGACGCCATTACAATACAAATCGCAGTATCTTCATTTAAGAGTTCTGGAGAGATTATTACAAACTACTCCAGATCAAGATAGTCAAATAAGAGCAACTACGATTAGTATAAGTAAATATAGAAGTGCTAGAAACACTACAAGTACTAGAACTGCTGCAAGTTCTAGAAGTGCGATCGAATCTGCAATAAATGTAATGGAGAAAACGAGGGTTATTGGTTTAATTAGACAAACAGGTAATAATGGATTAGATCGCGAAGCGGTTTCTAAATGCTTTCATGGAAAGGGCAGTGTTGCAGATTGTCAAAAAACATTAACTGCACTTGTAGCTGTGCATGCTACAGATCATTTACAGTCTTATTGTGATCGATATTTAGGAACAGATTGCTCAGGATTTGTGAATAGTTATTTTAGTAGTGTACATGGAATGCCTGCAAAAGCGATACGTTTTTATTTTACTAGAGGAAGAAGGAATCAAAGAACCAGTTTTAACGCTTTTAGAAATAACGATGTATTAATATGGTGTGATGTTTATGGCAATACCAATGATGCTAATGAAAAAGCAGAACATATAGCAATTATTAATACCGTAAGAGGGATTAGCACCAATGAGTTACAAGCTTTGGTTGTAGAATCTACAGGAACATTTGGCTTGGTACATTCTTATTACACTTTCTTTAATACGCGAATACCAGAGGTTTATAGAATATGTAGACCATTAAAACCAGGTATAACAAATTATGTAAAAGTGGTACCTGCGCTTTTGCAATAAAATGATGTTTTAAGAATTTTAATAAACTTTACGTTTTCAATGATGCTTCATACAACCTTGGTGTTTGTAGTGATTTTACAAAGGGTGAATGATCTTTTTATTGTTTTTTAGTTTGAGCTCTTCTTGGATTATGAAATTTATACTTTATACGCATACCTTAAAAATACAAAAAGCTACCTAAAGGAATAGATAGCTTTTGTTGTTTAATTCTTTAGTAGAACTTACTCGGTACGGCAATTTTTACAATTAGCGTTAGCGAGTGTATTTGTGTTTTTATATAGTTACAAACTTCATAGAGTTTGAAATTTAATCTTTCCATTCTTTTATTAGCTCTTTTGAGAAAACAGACAATGATTTATGATCTTTCTTTTTACTAAATCCTGTAACTGCAATTCCAAATTCAAAAAAAACTTTAAAACCTACGGTGTTATATGGCTTTTCTTTTTTAGATAATTCTTTTATTGCATTTGGATCATTCAATATATCTAATTCGTTATATAGTACAGTATCGTTTTCAATAAATGAAACTTCATCGACAAGACCTTTTTTATTCAATCTCACTTTTATATTATTCCAATCTAATGTAGTTCTCTTTGAAAAAGAAACAGAAGTAGAATCAGGATCTTTGTTAAATACCTCAATTAAATTAGTTTTGGTCATCCCAAACTTTATATTACCTACAGAAACGTAAGGAATTAAATTATAAGTTTTTTTCATAATTATTCTTAATATGTATAAATCACAAATCTAGATTCTTCATTTGAAACGATTTCTTCAGTTGTTAAAGGAAAACCATTTGTACTGTAAGTATGAGTTAAAATAGAATTAAAAGAACCGCTTTTAGTGATAATATTGTTAGTTGTGTTAATAGGTGGAATTAATGGAAATACATGAGATATTTTATTAAATTCTTGATTTTCAAAAGCATTATTCAATGGCTTATTCCTATTGTCATATTCATAAGTAGTTAGAGAAGTCTCTCCATTTATACTTAATACATTACCATTGCTATCATTTGTGAAATTCTTTTCCACTTGCGCGTCATCTATAATCTCAGAACCTGGCGCGCTTTTGTAAAGCATGACTAATTGTTTTTCTATTTCAAATTACCATAGCGGATGTACTTTAACCGAAGGTATTTCTAAATTGTTTTCTTCATAGATTGCATAACTACTGTTTTTCCAATCTCTTTCATGATAAACTAATTCTGAAGCCACAGGATTATAATGTATATAATTTATACGTTGTTCTATTTTTTTGCTAGTATCTAAAATTACAGGATGAAATCCATCTTTCCAAACTTTAAAATTAACACCTTTCTTTACACGCTTAGCAGCATAATTAAATTTAGCTAAAAGCCATTCTCTTCTACTTTCAGGACTTTCTTTAATCGCTTTTATAAATTGTTTTGAGGTGTGTTTTTTAAAATCTCTAATAATGTCCTGCAACTCGTTTTCTTGAGAACTTATAATAAGATGTATATGACTACTCATATATATGTATGCATGTACGGTTAATCCTTTGTTAGCAATACAATAATTTAGAGAGTCATCTAATATTTTAAAATAGGTTGGTCGAATAAATAAATCTACCCAATCAATTATTGTTATAGTCACAAATGTTGGAACTGTACTATCTATAACTTTATATCTCTGAGACATTGTTTAAAGATAACAAATAGCATTGCAAATACTAAAGAAAATTAGACATACTTCACAGAAGTGCGCCAGTGTTACGGATATGTCGCGCGAGTGGGTATGGCACTCGTTACAAAGGAGCGCTAGCAAAGTAGCTTTTTATGCAGATAAATATAATTCATAATATTTTTTTCTTCCTTTTGAATAAAATCTTACTTCTCTTTTATCTTTCATTTTTTTCTTTCCAAATCCTGCTAAATTAATTCCAAGACCATAAAAATTAATAAACCCTTTAATTTCGTTTGAGGGTTTAGACCTTGTAATCTCAGATAATACTTCTATCAAATTTTTTGTTTCTAAAATATTTATGCCTTTGATAAAAAGAAGTGTGTTATCCATGTTTAATTGGTCTGAGAACCTTACGTCTACAAGTTTTTTTCTTATAAAGACTAAAATAAAATCTGGATAGTGAACTCTTACTTCTCCCATAATATTATCGTCTATTATATCACTTGGTTTACCTATAATATCCTCAATTTGATCTTTAGTCATACCAAACTCCATTTTTCCTACAGAAACAAAGGGAACTACATCATATTTTTTTTTCATTATATATTATTTTGAGTAAGCCATTTTTTTTAACTTTTTTTGTTGCGCTTCAGTTATTTTTTTCCTGAATCTTGCTCTATCAATAACATCTGCCATACTTTTTGAGTAATCATTTTTCATTAAACCAGATTTCGTTTTCGATTTAATGTCCATTATATCCATTTTCATTGCTTTGTCAAATCGACCATTTGATATATGTTGAGCTTGTTTCGCCCTGAAATCTTTAGCTCCTGGCATATTTTTATAGGATGCAGTTTGAGCATGGTCTGCATTACTATACAAAGTAAACTTACCGCATAAAAAAACCACAACTTTCGCTGTGGCTCTTTCCTTTTATGTGTAGCTACGAAGTTACAAACTTCGTAGAGCTGGTTACAAACCTCGCAGAGCTGATTATTCATAAAAATAATGTTTCTTATTCTGTACTTTAAAATGCTTTATTGTATCTCGCATTTCTTTTAAGCTTGTTAAGTCACCATCTATAAAACTTGAGCTACCATATAGAGTTAGTGCTTCTAATTTATTTAAAGGTTTTAATATTTTTGCATCTTGTAATTTTACAGATTCACTTAATATTAACCATTCTAAATTTTCTAATTCAGAAATCAAATCAATATCATTAATTTTTTTGCAAGAAATAAGTTTTAATTTTTTTAAGTTTTTCTTTAAGAATTGTATACCATTAATACTGAAGGCTCGTTTCATATAATTAAATTCTAGATATTCAAGAGCTGTGTTTTCTTTTAAAAAATCTAATCCATTAGGTATAATAGATAATGCTATTTTTAGATCTTTTAGTTTTTTATAGTTTTTAAATATTTCAATATTGAAAAAGGACTCTGTACCATTGTTTACTCCTATAGTTTTTAAATTTATTAATTTATTTAACCCTGTTATTTTATTTGTAAATGAAAAACCTAGATAATCTAAATTAGTAAGAGCAGATAAATCAACATCTACTTTTACATCAGATTTAAAAATTAGTAACTGCAAATTTTTTAAAGAAGATAATCCTTCAAAATTTTCAATTTGCGGACATGCTCCCATGTGTAATTCTTTTAAAAAGGGTAATTCTTTTAAAAAGTCTAAATCTTTAAGATTATATCCATTTTCATTAGATATCAACATTAAGTTGTCTATTTTTTTTTCTTTTACAAAAGCAATATTTGCTTTCATTTCATCAGAATTAAAATAAAAACGTGGTTCGCTTTTTAAATTAGGTTTTCTATATTGTTCTTCTATATTCATATATTTTAAATATAAGGAGTACCTGGTGAATTTATAATATTATAATTTCCTGGATTATCTATACCAGCTCCTCCAGTATCTTTTATCCCTTGTGCTTCACCTTTTAATGCGTCTAAACTTGTAGGGTGATTTGTTTGACTTTGTATTCCGAAATCTTTATCTGGATTCTCATTACTTAATCTATCTAATGATTCATTAGCTCTTTTGCCTTTTGTATCTCCAACTCCATGATATGGAATACCATCATCATCAACTATGACATAATGCTGTCTTAGTTTTTTACTATTAACAGAATTACCATGAGTTGAATCTTTTTTCTTTTTTGGTCCTGGTTTTCTCTTTTTACGACTACCATCTTTTTTCATACCATAATACTTTGATAAACCAAAAATATCAACCCAAGAATTGGAGTCACCAACATAATTGTATAAACCAAACTCGCCGCTATTTAAACCCATAGGATCTACAGAAATATACCTACCATCCTCAGGATCATAATACCTAAATCGATTATATGCAAGTTCTATCTCACTATCATAATACTGCCCTTGATACATAAAAGGGCAGGAGTTGTTGTCTCCAACAATTACCTTACCAAAAGTATCGAGTTTACGTTCCCAAGTTTGTTCGCCTTCTGCATTATGCATGCATTGCCAGCGCGCCAGCTGGCTCATTCGCTAAAAAGATCTACAAGACCTTTTTTATACGCTCTGTCCCCCAAATGGTCTGCTAAAATACTAAACTTTTTATTGTTTTTAAGTTTTGCAGTTTGCTGTTATTTCAAAGAGTATTTGTAATATAAAAGTAAAATAAAAAGGCACACTTATAAAAGTATGCCTTTTTTAAATTATGTTTAATACAATTAGTCACGCTTTACAAAAGCGCGCCAGTAGGAGTTACGGATATGTCGCGCGAGTGGAGAGCTGGAGCTGATTATTCATAAAAATAATGTTTTTTATTTTGTACTTTATAATGTTTTAAAGTATCTCGGATCTCTTTTAAACTTGTTAAGTCACCATTTATAAAGCTTGAGCTTCCATAAACTCCAAATGCTTCTAGCTTTTTTAAGGGTTCTATTATCCTAGCACTTTCTAATTTAACAGATTCTATAAACCCTAAAGATTCTAAATTAGTTAGTTCAGAAACTAAATGAATATTTTCAATTTTTTTAGAAGATGAAAAATTTAATTTTTTAAGATTATCTTTTAAATATTGAATACCTTCAATACTAAAGGTTTTTTTCATGTGACTAAACTCTAAAGATTCAATAGTTTTATTTTGTTTTAAAAAGTTTAATCCATCACTAATAATTGAAACTCCTATTTTTAAATCTTTTAATTTACTGTAATTCTCAAAAACATCTTTATTAAAAAAAGAATCTGTACCATTATTAACTCCTATTGTTGTTAGGTTGACTAATTTATTAACTCCTATTATTTTTGGAGTATATGAAAAACCTAAGTAATCTAAATTGATAAGACTAGATAAATTCACAGTTACATTTTTACCAGATCTAAAAATTAGAAATTCTAGCATTTTTAAATCGGATAATCCATTAAAATCCTCAATCTGATTACATGCACCCATATGTAATTCTTTTATAAATGGGAGTTCATTCAAAAAATTTAAATCCTTAAGATTATACCCATTTTCATTAGGTATCAACATTAATTTATCAATTTCTTTTTCTTTAACAAAAGCAATGTTTTTGTCTAATTCTTTAGAATTGAAATAAAAGAGAGGTTCACTTTTTAAATTTGGTTTTCTAAATTGTTCTTCTAAATTCATATTTTTTTTAGATAAAAGGCGCACCAGGCGAATTAATTACATTATAATTTCCTGGATTATCAATACCTGCACCACCAGTATTTTGGATACCCTGTGCTTCTCCTTTTAAAGCATCTAAACTTGTAGGATGATTAGTTTGACTTTCGATTTCAAATGTTTTTCCTGCATTATTTGGGTCTGCTTCTAATCTTTCTTTCGATTGTTGAGCTCTTTTTCCTTTTGTGTCTCCAACACCATGATAAGGTTTACCATCTTGATCTTTTATTACGTAGTGTTGTCTAGGTTTTTTACTATTTACAGAGTTACCATGAGTGTCGTCTTTTTTCTTTTTACGACCAGGTTTTTTACCAAATTGACCATTCTTTTTTCTATAAGTTTTTAGACCTAGAATATCAAGTAGACTGTTTGTATCGCCTACATAACTATAAAGATTATATTCCCCAGAAAGAAGTCCAATAGGATCTTGCGAAATATACCTTCCATCTTCAGGATCATAATACCTAAACCTATTATAGGCTAGCTCAATCTCAGCATCATAATATTGCCCTTGATACATAAAAGGGCAGGAGTTGTTATCTCCACGCTTTACCTTACCAAAAGAGTCTAAAGAACGTTCCCAAGTTTGTTCGCCTTCTGCATTATGCATGCTAGTTGGTGTACCTAAATGGTCTGCTAAAATACTAAATTTTTTGTTGTTTTTAAGTTTTGCTGTTGGTACTCGCCAACGCGCCAGCTGTATCTTCGTTAAAAAAGTCCACAGGACTTTTTCTTAACACTTGATAGTCTTCAAAAACCCAAGTTACAATACCATTGTCGCCAACGGTGCTATTACTTAAAATGTCTCCATTTTGGTTCTCTTTCCATTCGTGCAATGGTACGTTACCATCCCAAAGCCATTTTGTGGTGGTACTTTTAAAGGTTTTAGAAAGTCTTCTTCCTAAAGCATCATAGGTAAAATGTACTTGTAATTTATCTGGTCGTGTTACGGTTTGTAACATACCAGCAGCATTCCACTCGTATTGCCAGTGGTCTTTTTTACTTCTAAAAATGCTGCTACTACCTTTGTGCTTTTCGGTTAAAAAACCGTCGGCATCGTATTTATAGTTCCAGCTTCCTTTTTTCTCTAATCGTCCGCCGCTACTATATTCTCTATCGTTATGGTTGTGGCAAAAGAAACAAAATATGCTGCTGTTGGATTATGAAAATTATACTTTCTACTCATAACTTAAAAATACAAAAAGCTACCTAAATGAATAGATAGCTTTTATTGTTTAATTCTTTTGTAGAACTTACTCGGTACGGCACTCGTTACAAACGTGCGCTAGCGAGGGAGAAAATGAAGAAGCAGATCTTTTTAAGAATCCAGACATGCTTGCTCGTTTTAAAGATATTCTTTCGTTTTCAAATGAAAAACAAAATCACATCTTTTTCACTCTAGATTCTATGATTAAAGCTATTAAATTAGAAAAAATTTAAACCATAAAAAAACCACAACTTTCGCTGTGGTTCTTTGTTTTTTTATATAGTGTATTTTAAGCATAATCAATGTCTAAAGACTCAAAACCATGACTAAGAAAAAGCTCTTTATCTTTTTCTGAAAAAGGTTTTTTACAGCTGCTAACACTTAAATGTTTTAAATTCTTGTGCTTTAATAAAGCTTCTATATTGATAATTTTATTATTATCTACTAATTCTAAACTTTCTAAATTCTTTAACTCTAAAAACAAATTACAATCTAATTCTAACCTATAATAAACAAGTTCTAACTTTTTTAATTTTTTAACTTTAACAATATTTTCTAAGGCTATTTTTTTTCCTGTACAGCCTAATAATCTTAAATTCTCTATATTTGAGTTTTCTAAAGGAGTAAATAAATCCCATTTTTTACCATAATTTATAGTTAACTCTTTCAAATTAGGCAATTCCGCTATTGCTAAAAGTTTTTCGTTTTTCTTTTCAACAGTAAAATCATATTCAATACTTTCTAAACTGGTAAGTTCCCTTAAGTTTATTTCATAAGGGTGTAATAATTCAGGTACAGATAAGTGTTTTAGGGTATTAAATTTTAAATTTTCTGACCATTTTTCTATATTCTGTTTTGAATAAACCTGTTTAGTTAAAATTAATTCTTCAATACTTGTTGGAATATCAATTTTTGATAACCAGTCTATAGGTAGTCTAACTGATTTAAGGTTAGGTAGTCTATTTAAAAAAGAAGGCAATTCTTTTATTTCACTAATTTCATCACCGTGTATAGAAAATATAACACCATCAACTTCTAAAATATCTTCTTCTTCAGTAGGATATTCTTCAAAAGTTTTTCCTAACATTGTTTCTCTAGCAAAACGGTTTCTCCTTTCAACCGAAAAAGACCACTGTTTGAATTCTGTCATTATTTGTTATATGTTGTTTTCTTACCTTTTTTAGATGCATTATAGTCATCTATTAATTTTTTGTTTCTATCATTTTTATGAAGTGCTTCTGCTCTTCTTTGATTTGTTTTAAATCCATCATCTTGAACTTTATCAAGTTCTATCTGTTCATAATGTCTTAAAATATTTCCTTTATTACTTCTTTCTGATTTACCGCCTCCTGCTGTTACATTATCTAAATCTACTTCTACAATTTCAATTGTAGTGTCTGGTTTTTTAATTAAATCTTGAGCTTTCTTATGGCTCGTTTGAGATAACCTGTCATGATTTATTATCACCAGTAAATCAAGCAAATCAATGAACGTCTTCATTTCTACTTTCTCAAAAGTACAAAATAAACTTACTGCATAAAAAAACCACAGCTTTTAAAACTGTGGTTCTTTGTCTTTTATATAACTACGAAGTTATCTTTTTATTTTAAAATATCTTTTAAGGGCAAAGAAAATGTAATCTTATCTCTTGTTCCTAGAACTTTAATTGCATCTTGCTCTATTACTAATTTCTTAACTCTATGTGCATACCTATATTCATCTGGTACAGTTTCTAAAATAACATTGTTATAAATTTCTACTTTATCTTGATACAATTTTAAAGTTAAAATAAATTTGTCTATTGTAACAGCACAATGTAGTTCAGCTAATAGTTTCCTAGTTGTATCGGTTTTCTTTTTCCCAAGCCATTCGTTAACAAAGTTTTTTTCTTTTAACTCTTTATAAGAAGCTAGCATTTCTGAACTTGGAATCTCATATTTAGCTTCAATCTTTTTAAAGGTATCAACCATATATTCGTAAATAAACTCTCTAAATTCATTATCTGTTTTTAAAGAATCATATTTCGCTTTGTCAAAACGAATAAAAATACCAACACACTTACTTAAGGTTATGTATGATTCATCAATATTAGACATTTTTTCTTCAGGATAACCGTGAAGAAATGTAATTACAATGCCATTATAATCTTTGACTTCGAACTTCAGTTTCTTTAAGCAAGTACGTTCAATATAATTACATATATGTTTAGTTTTTAATTTTAAATTATAGCAATAATCATAACAATCGTCAACTATTTTTTCTTTATTCTTTTCATTATCTATTTTTAGAGAATCACTATCAATTTGAAGTTGAAAGTCTAAATGTTTTAATGTCTTCATAGATTAATCAATTTCGGGAGATGGACGTTTATGTATATTTCTATCTAGTGTTCCACTATGTTTATTAGTATTTCCTTGTTCCCATTCATATATTTTTCCTCTTGCATTTTTCCCTCCCTTTTGGTGCTCAACTATTTTTGATGTATAAGGACCATTCTTAAACTCTGTTGGCTTGTTGTTTAAGTTTTTCACTTGTTTGTCGGCTCTTTTAGATTGGTTTCCATCAAATTTCCCACTACTTACACCTGTCTTTACGACTTTCCCATCTTTATTGTAAATCTCATATCCATGTTGAGCTTTTGTGTTTCTTTTATCATTACCATGATACGATTTTAGACCTAAAGCATCAATCCATCCATTTGGGTCTCCAACATAATTATAAAAATTAAATTCTCCACTATTTAACCCAATAGGATCGACAGAAATATACCTACCATCCTCAGGATCATAATATCTAAATCTATTATAAGCCAATTCAATTTCAGGATCATAATACTGCCCTTGATACATAAAAGGGCAACTATTATTATCTCCTGTAATTACCTTTCCAAAAGTATCCAGTTTACGTTCCCAAGTTTGTTCGCCTTCTGCATTATGCATGCTCGTTGGTGTACCTAAGTGGTCTGCTAAAATACTAAATTTTTTGTTGTTTTTAAGTTTTGCTGTTGGTACTCGCCAACGCGCCAGCTGTATCTTCGTTAATAAAGGCCACAGGACTTTTTCTTAACACTCGATAGTCTTCAAAAACCCAAGTGACGATACCATTGTCGCCAACGGTGCTGTTACTTAAAATGTCTCCGTTTTGGTTTTCTTTCCATTCGTGTAATGGTACGTTACCATCCCAAAGCCATTTTGTTGTGGTACTTTTAAAGGTTTTAGAAAGTCTTCTTCCTAAAGCATCGTAAGTAAAATGTACTTGTAATTTATCTGGTCGTGTTACGGTTTGTAACATACCAGCAGCATTCCACTCGTATTGCCAATGGTCTTTTTTACTTCTAAAAATGCTGCTACTACCTTTGTACTTTTCAGTTAAAAAACCGTCGGCATCGTATTTATAGTTCCAGCTTCCTTTTTTCTCTAATCGTCCGCCTTTGCTATATTCTCTATCGTTATGGTTGTGGCAAAAGAAACAAAATATGGCGCTGTTGGATTATGAAATTTATACTTTCTACGCATACCTTAAAAATACAAAAAGCTACCTAAATGAATAGATAGCTTTTATTGTTTAATTCTTTAGTAGAACTTACTCGGTACGGCACTCGTTACAAACGAGCGCTAGCGGGGCCTTTACTGTATTCTCTATCGTTATGGTTGTGGCAAAAGAAACAAAATATGCCGCTGTTGGATTATGAAATTTATGCTTTCTACTCATAACTTAAAAATACAAAAAGCTACCTAAAGGAATAGATAGCTTTTATTGTTTAATTCTTTTCGTAGAACTTACTCGGTACGGCACTCGTTACAAACGAGCGCTAGCGAGGGAAATATTAATCAAAAAAATCAGCAAAAAAAACGATTAGTTCTTTTTTTGTAAAGTTCTTCTTTTCTTTTTTTTGTTCTAACAGAATTTTATTCCCTTCAATAATTATTTTACAATGCTCATTTTTATAATTTTTAACTTCAATAAAAGACCCTGTTTTTCGTAAACTTTTTATTTCATTAAAGAAATCACTTTTAGAAAAATAATTAAATTTATTTCCTGTAGACTTTACTCCAGTTGATAAATTTTTGAATTTCATTTTTACTATTGGAGATGGCTTTCGCCTCCAGTTTATAGTAGTTATCATATTTCTTCTCAAAAAAGAAAGTTCATTACCACTTTCATTACCCGAAAATTCACATTCATAGATTGGAAAAGCTGTATATTTGCTGACATCTGTCTCTGTTGAATCTTCAAAATTATTTTGATAAACTATTAATGAATTAAATTCAAGATTTTTAAAACTTACATTATTAATCTTATTGAAATTTGTTGTTATTTCTTTTTCTTTTAAATAATTACTTAACTCAAGTAAACCATTTTCTTCAAATTTTGAAAAATTTCTAATAGTAATTTCTATTTTTTTATTTTTTGCATTAAAGTAAAATGTATAAAACCCAAAAGAAGGTGTATTATTAATTTTATAATCAACACCTATATTAGTGTATTGCTCAAGATTTAATTCATTCATATTAATTAGAGTAATTTTTCCCGGTATTTTGATTGAAGTTCATTTTATTAGCACCTCCTTCACTTTTATTTGGTCCTATCTCTTTTACTGTTAAATTACTTTTTTTATTATACCACCTATTTCTTTGTGCTTTGGTTTGATTTCTACCTCTACTATTCCAATGTGCTACAACTGGTTCTTTATGTTCTATACTTACTTTACCTGGAGGAATTATATTACCTGTTTCAGGATCTATAACATTTCCGTTTTTATCTGTATGCTTTTTTATTACATCTTCTCGTACCTTTTTTTTATTTCCATGAGGATATTCTGAGTTACGTGTATGTTTCCCTTTTTCACGTTTTCTTCTATTTTGAGAATAAATACTTAATCCAAATACATCAATCTCACCATTAGAGTCATTTACATAAACATATAAGTTATATTCTCCAGAAAGCAGCCCAATTGGATCCACAGAAATATACCTACCATCCTCAGGATCATAATATCTAAATCTATTATAAGCAAGTTCTATCTCACTATCATAATATTGCCCTTGATACATAAAAGGGCAGGAGTTGTTATCTCCATGTATTACTTTACCAAAAGTATCCAGTTTACGTTCCCAAGTTTGTTCCCCTTCTGCATTATGCATGCTAGTTGGTGTACCTAAATGGTCTGCTAAAATACTAAATTTCTTATTATTTTTAAGTTTGGCTGTTGGTATAAAACTGTTCTCCTCAAATACCCAAGTAATAATGCCGTTGTCGCCAACAATGCTATTACTTAAAATATCTCCTAGGCTGTTTTCTTTCCATTCGTGTAAGGGTACGTTTCCATCCCAAAGCCATTTAGTAGTCGTGTTTTTAAAGGTTTTAGAAAGTCTTCTTCCTAAAGCATCATAGGTAAAATGTACTTGTAATTTGTCTGGTCGTATTACGGTTTGTAACATACCAGCATCATTCCATATATATTGCCAATGGTCTTTCTTGCTTCTAAAAATGCTAGAGCTGCCTTTGTATTTTTCGGTTAAAAACCCGTCGGCATCGTATTTGTAATTCCAACTTCCTTTTTTCTCTAATCGTCCGCCTTTACTGTATTCTCTATCGTTATGGTTGGTGGTTTCAAAAAGGTTACCAACATTATCTTGGTCACGTACTTGTTGGGTTCCATCTTGAAAGTTGGCTTGCTCTAAATGTCCTGTTGCTGAATACCCATATTTAGTAATCCCTTGTTTGCTATCGTCTGTTTTTTGTAACTTATTTTTACTGTGTAGGTTCTTTTATGTCAAGAAGCTTAATTTTGGAGAGAATTTTAAGAGTAATATAATTATGTTATAAAAAAATTAGCTATCTAAAATTGCTCTGGAGAAGAGGTCTTTTATTAGTGAATCATCTTCACAAGCAGCTTTAAATGAAATTGCAAATGACTTTAAAGACTCCTTATCATCTGAAAAAGCGCAAAACATACTGCCTTCTGGATCAAAATCAATAATATTTTTTAGCTCTGGTTTTTTTTCATTTAAAAACACTATAGCTAATGATGTCCAATCATAACCATTTCCTTCAAATCCTTCGTTTTTTCTTGATTCAAATATTTCAGTTTTATAGGTGCCAACAGTTAAACAAACGGCAAATGAACCATCATTGTGGTCTACCCAAAAAAAAGGTTTGACTTTAGACTCAAGCTTAACTATATTCATAAACCTTTTTTAGCTTAATCTCAAAATAAAATAATTAAATTAATTAGTGATTTTCTAACTCTTCTATTCTTTTAGCAACTGCTTTTTTTGAAGATGAAAGTAGGGAGTAATTGTCTCTAATGTTTCTTAGTTTTTCTAAATCTTCTTTTTGCATTAAAAGGATTGCAGTATTTAAAGCTGTAGCTTTTATAAGTTCATTTTTATTTTTTTCATCATAAAAGTCGGTAAGTAACTTTTTAATGAATTTATCTCGGTATTCAATTGAGATTTCTTGGTGTTGATTTCTTAAGTGTCTTGTTAATCTTTCAATAGCATCTTTTTTAGGTTTACATTCTAATGCTTTATAGATATATTCCCATTTCTTATTTGTATCAAATTCTCCACAAGATTGAGCTATACGTATTTTTAATCTATCATTTGCCTTATCAAATTTTGAGATTATTTTATCAAAAATAGCCAAATCATTGTATTTATATCTTGATGCTATATTACCAAGGCATAAAATTATGTTTTCTAATACTTTTACATTTTCATCATTTAATGCAAGACATAATATATCAATAGTTCTTGGTTCTTTTAGCCATAATTTATCTAACATACTTGTTTCGCGTCTTGATGCTTTTTCTAAATCTTTTGATGTGCTAATTCTAGTTTCTACATCATTAGATAAAATATCTTTTAAAGATCCTTCTAATTCTTTTTTTAATTTAAAATTAGTAGGAAATAATTCAATATAAGCTTCTTGTAATTGTTTGTTACTGTTATTTATAAATCCATTATGTAATAACAAATCTCTAGCAACTAAGTAATCATTTAAATCTTTATGCTGACTAATATCTTTATTTTCAATATCTTTTTTTACTTTTTCTATTAAATTTGTTTCATTCATTTTATTAATATATATCTCCTGTTGTATTTAAATCTACATCAATTGTACTAGAACTAGCAGAATGATAATGCTGACCATCATTTCTATTTGCATTTAGATCTAAGCCACCATCTGCATCTAATAACGCGGAACCTTCCATTTCTCTTATTCCTCCCCTAGAATCAGCATCACCGATAACTACCATCTCATCAAATGAGTCTTCTCCTTTTTGTCGCTTATGTTGCGACTTTCTCCTTTTAGGATGTTGACTAGTAATACCAACATAAACTACTTTTCCGTCTTTTTTTAGAACATATAGCTTTTGTTTATCCGTAAAAGTAGCTCCATCTTTATGTTTTTTTGAATAACTTTTCTTTAATCCAAATTCATCAATCCATTTATTTGGATTATTTACATAATTATACAGATTAAACTCTCCCGAAAGCAATCCTATAGGATCTACAGAAATATACCTACCGTCCTCAGGATCATAATACCTAAATCTATTATAAGCCAATTCAATTTCAGGATCATAATACTGCCCTTGATACATAAAAGGACAACTACTATTATCTCCTACAATAGCTTTACCAAAAGTGTCTAATTTACGCTCCCAAACTTGTTCACCATCGCCATTGTGCATAGCTATTGGCGTACCCAAATGGTCTGCTAAAATACTAAATTTCTTATTATTTTTAAGTTTGGCCGTTGGTATAAAACTATTTTCTTCAAAAACCCAAGTTACAATGCCATTGTCGCCAACGGTGCTGTTACTTAAAATGTCTCCGTTTTGGTTTTCTTTCCATTCGTGTAATGGTACGTTACCATCCCAAAGCCATTTGGTAGTCGTGTTTTTAAAGGTTTTACTTAAACGTCTTCCTAAAGCATCATACGTAAAATGTACTTGTAATTTATCTGGTCGTGTTACGGTTTGTAACATACCAGCAGCATTCCACTCGTATTGCCAATGGTCTTTTTTACTTCTAAAAATGCTGCTACTACCTTTGTACTTTTCGGTTAAAAAACCGTCGGCATCGTATTTATAGTTCCAGCTTCCTTTTTTCTCTAATCGTCCGCC
>NZ_JBSHNU010000181.1:0-860 GCF_053601555.1 Lacinutrix sp. MEBiC02595
ATAGATGTTTATGTGCAAATTTGTGGTTCTATAACTTGGTGTTTCCGTGATATCATAAGCTACATAGGTTTTAAACCAAATGTCTTCTCCTGAAAAATATACAGACTTATTAGTATGCAGCGAAAATTTTTCTAAATACTCCTTATGTAAAAAGTTGTTTTCTTTAACAAATGTTTTTGTTGCAGCGCTATTATCATTTTGTGCTAAACTGATATTAAAAACAAAAAATAGTATTAAAAGTAGTTTGTTCGCGTATTGCATATTTGTAGGAGTTTAGAGATAAAAGTAGTCAATTTCTTATTAAGTATTCCTAAAACTAGTGGCGATTATCCTAATTCTCTAGATAATATAATATCTCCACCTGTAACTTTAGGAAAGCTTTCTAAATCCTTCTCTAATATTTGCTGAAGCATGGCAACGTTAACATTCAGTTTTTTTAATATAAATGGTAAAACGTTTTTATCTACTTCAAAAATAGCTTTAAAAAGGTGCTCGTTTTCTATTTGTTGATGATCATAACCTTGCGCAATTTGTTGTGCTTGTTGTATGGCTTCTTGTGATTTATTGTATAATTGTTGAAGTTTATAGTTATGTTGTGTTTTATAATTTAGTATAAGATGTACATCTTATAATTTTCTCTATTGTTATTAGTTAAAGGCAACAATCTTACCAGTTTAATCTGCAAGACAAAATGTTTGTTTTTGTGAATAATAGGGGACCTTTTGTCTATTTCTGTAATTACGTTTACTGATAGTAAGTTTGCAAAAATGTTTCGACAAAAAGAATGATTTATATCAGTAAATGGATATTAAGGTGTTTAATTTAAAATTAATTCCATTTTCGAGGAAATAAAAAATAGA
>NZ_JBSHNU010000182.1:0-705 GCF_053601555.1 Lacinutrix sp. MEBiC02595
AATAAACGCAACTAGCGGAACGGTAACTAATGGACTTTCAGGAACCACATATACGATAGAATACACGAGTCCAGGAACCTGCGGAACAAGTAGCACACAAGCGGTAACTGTTTTAACTTTAGGAAACGCTTCTTTTAATACGACTGCAACTTGTGATGGCGGCACCGCAAATATAACCGGAGATCTTGGCGGAAGCTTTACTTTTAATCCTGTTCCAACAGATGGTGCAACCATAAACGCAACTACCGGAACGGTAACTAATGGAATTTCCGGGACAACCTATACTATAGAATACACGAGTCCAGGAACCTGCGGAACAAGTAGTACCCAACCTGTAACTGTTTTAACCTCTGGAAATGCCTCCTTTTCTATGACAGCAACTTGTGACGGCGGAACGGCAAATATCATAGGAGATTTTGGTGGGGGTTTTACGTTTAATCCAATACCAACCGATGGCGCAACCATAGATGCAACTAACGGAACGGTAACTAATGGACTTTCAGGAACCACATATACGATAGAATACACGAGTCCAGGAACCTGCGGAACAAGTAGCACACAAACGGTAACTGTTTTAACCTCCGGGAATGCTTCTTTTACTATGACTGCAAATTGTGATGGCGGAACCGCAAATATCATAGGAGATACTGGCGGAAGTTTTGTTTTTAACCCAATAGCAACGGATGGTGCAATAATAAACGCAAC
>NZ_JBSHNU010000183.1:0-1085 GCF_053601555.1 Lacinutrix sp. MEBiC02595
ATCAAACAGAATCCAATCCGTAACGTTTTTCAGATTACATTATTCATCTGAGTAATTATTCCCTTGTTGGAAGTTCAGACTTATAGATTTTCCAATAATTTTTGTTGGTGAGTAACTTATAGATAACGTGTTTGTATATGATTTGTTGCGTGGTTAAGTACGTAATTTAGCAAATAAAAACCGAATAGAAAATCCGCGAGGGTTTTCGTAAGCAGGCTAGAACTAGCAATAAATTATATACGGTGTTGGCAAATCGTATTTATTATTAATATATAAAATCGGTTATTATAATTCTCTTAATGTAATAGTCAGAAAAATTTAAATCAGAATTTAACATCATATTTGAAACTATTTCTGGGTGTAAAAAGCCCATTGGTATTTTGAATTTGTAGTATTCTTTAATGAATTCATTTTGATTTTTTATAGAATCCAATGCTATCCAATATTTTCCTAAATTGTTTAGAGTTCTTGAATCCATTTCTGCAATTATCAAAGAATCTTTATCAAAGTTACTTGGAATATTTCCAGATTGAGTCTGAACATTGTATTGAATTATTCCATTTAGACTTTTATTTACAAATCTTTTTTTTATCAGAAAATCATTTTCTATCCAAACAGAATCTACATAACTATAAATTTCATGTTTTAAATTGCTTTGTTCAAATCGCTTTCTACTCTCTTTTGATACTGTTTTCAGTAAATCAGTTCTTCCATTTTTTAAATCAGTCAAGAATTGTTTGTAAGCATTTTTAGTGTCTAAATTCGGATATTGTCTTTTGAGAAAGTCAGATTCAAAGTCGTTCACGAGATAAGTCAGAGTTTCGCTGTTTTCTTTTCCCAAAACCTTTTCAAATTGTGCTATTTTTTTTTCATTTGAACAACTAAAAGTCAAAAGTAAAATTATTGTTAGTTTGATGAATTTCATTATTTGGACATATGTTTGCCAACGTGTTTGTATATGCTTTGTTGCGTGATTAAGCAACTAAGTTAGTAAATAAAAACGGAATAGAAAATCCGCGAGGATTTTCGTAAACAAGCTAGAACTAGCAATAAAATATATACGGTGTTATGCACTGGTTTTATTA
>NZ_JBSHNU010000184.1:0-242480 GCF_053601555.1 Lacinutrix sp. MEBiC02595
CCAAACGACACAGATCCAAATGATGCATGTGAATTTACAGCAGCAGATATTACATTACCTGTAACAGCAATCACAGATTGTGATGGTGATGGAGAAACAAGTGATACGGATCCAAATGATACGGATCCATGTATTGGAGGAGATTTAACAAATGTAGATTTAACAGACATAACAAGTGACTGGGCAACTGCAGATTGTGATGGAGACGGAGTAAGTAACTTAGACGAAGTAGATCCTGATGGAGACGGCGTTCAAGGACCAAACGACACCGATCCAAATGATGCATGTGAATTTACTGCAGCAGATATTACTTTACCTGTAACAGCAATCACAGATTGTGATGGTGATGGAGAAACAAGTGATACGGATCCAAATGATACCGATCCATGTATCGGAGGAAATTTAACAAATGTAGATTTAACAGACACAACAAGTGACTGGGCAACTGCAGATTGTGATGGAGATGGAGTAAGTAACTTAGACGAAGTAGATCCTGATGGAGACGGCGTTCAAGGACCAAACGACACCGATCCAAATGATGCATGTGAATTTACAGCAACAGATATTACTTTACCTGTAACAGCAATTACGGATTGTGATGGTGATGGAGAAACAAGTGATACGGATCCAAATGATACCGATCCATGTATCGGAGGAACATTATCCAATGTAGATTTAACAGACACAACAAGTGACTGGGCAACTGCAGATTGTGATGGAGACGGAGTAAGTAACTTAGACGAGGTTGATCCTGATGGAGACGGCGTTCAAGGACCAAACGACACAGATCCAAACGATGCATGTGAATTTACTGCAGCAGATATTACTTTACCTGTAACAGCGATTACAGATTGTGATGGCGATGGAGAAACAAGTGATACGGATCCAAATGATACGGATCCTTGTATCGGAGGAACATTATCAAATGTAGATTTAACAGACACAACAAGTGACTGGGCAACTGCAGATTGTGATGGAGATGGAGTAAGTAACTTAGACGAAGTAGATCCTGATGGAGACGGCGTTCAAGGACCAAACGACACAGATCCAAATGATGCATGTGAATTTACTGCAACAGATATTACTTTACCTGTAACAGCAGTTACAAGTTGTGATACGGATGGAGATGGTGTATTAGATAGTGTTGAAATTTTAAACGGAACGGATCCAAATAATCCATGTTCTTATAATGTAGACGATATTACAGAACCAATCACAGTTTCAATTGATTGTGATGGAGATGGAGTTATTGATATTGACGAAATTATGGATGGTACAGATCCACATGATTATTGTGATCTTGTAATAGAGAGCGCAACAGTGGATCCTTCTGCAGCTTGGTTAGCAGATGATTGTGATAATGATAATGTACCAAATGGAGAAGAGTTAGGTTACGGAGATACCGATGGAGATGGTATGCCTAACTTCAATGATACAGATGATGATAATGATGGAGTATTAACTATTAATGAAGATTACACAGATACAGATGTATCAGATGGAGAAGTAGATCCAACAGGAGATGGTTTACCTGCAAATGAGGATACAGATGGAGATGGTACACCTGATTATTTAGATACGGATGATGATAATGATGAGATTCTAACAAGTGATGAATACCCTGGTGATGGATTTGGTTTCGATGCGTTTGATAGTGACGGAGATGGTCTTCCAGATTATCTAGAAGTAGATAATGGAGTTTTAGCAGAATCGGATGATGATATTGAAATATTCAACGCGGTAACGCCTAATGGAGATTATGATAATGACGTCTTTACAATTGAAAATATTGAATTGTTCCCAGAGAATCAGGTAAGAATTTATAATAGATGGGGAGTTTTAGTATATGATGCTTTAGGATACGGTCAGAATGGAGAGTATTTTAGTGGTAGATCAGATGGTAGAGTTACTATTAGTGAAGATGAATTATTACCAGAAGGTACTTATTTCTACATAGTGTCTTACGTTAAGAACGGAGAGACTAAAGAAAAAGCAGGTTATTTATATATCCATAGATAGAATTAAAAAAGGAGGTAGATTAGCGTCTACCTCCATTTATAAAATAAAAATAATAGATTATAATGAAAAATAAAATCTTACTATTAGTTATTAGTATTAGCACTACTTTTTGCTTAGAAAGTTTTGCACAGCAGGAAGCTCAATATACCCAGTATATGTATAATACAATGAGTATAAACCCTGCCTATGCTGGTTCGAGAGAAGTGTTAAGCGTTGTTGGTTTATACAGAACACAATGGGTAGGCCTAGATGGTGCTCCTGAGACACAAACGCTAGGTGTTCATTCGCCTATTGGAAGTAGTGAAAAGCTAGGTCTAGGATTGTCTATCATTAATGATAATATTGGGCCAACCCATGAAACTAACTTTGATATTGATTTTTCTTATACTTTTCATACTTCAGATAAAGGAAGATTTTCTTTTGGATTAAAAGGAGGAGGTCATTTATTAAATATTAATTATGATGAGCTTAAACGATATAATACAGATGCTGTATTACCAACAGGATCTATAAGTGAGTTTTCACCTAACGTAGGAGTTGGTTTATACTATCGTCATGCTGATAAATGGTATTTAGGTGTTTCTGCTCCAAACCTATTGGAAACAGAACATTTGGATGAAGTAACCTTATCTACAGCAACCGAAAGAATTCATTATTATTTAATTGGAGGTTATGTTTTTGATTTATCAGAGAATTTAAAATTTAAGCCAGCATTTTTAGGTAAAGCTGTGCAAGGAGCTCCTTTACAGGTAGATTTAACAGCAAACTTTTTAATAAACGATAAGCTTACTTTAGGTGCTGCTTATAGATGGAGTGCTTCTTTAAGTGCATTAGCTGGTTTCCAAATTACGGAAGGATTAATGATTGGTTTGGCATATGATAAAGAAACTACTGAACTTGGTAAAACTAAATTTAATAGTGGTTCTTATGAAATCATGTTAAGATTTGAATTGTTCAAAAAAGATAGTAAAATTATTTCTCCTAGATTCTTCTAAATAAAAGATTATGAAATTATATAAACTTACATTAATTGCCTTTTTTGGTTTCTTTATATCTATAGGGTATGCCCAAAAAGGAAAAATTAAAAAAGCAAGTAAACAATATGACCAATTTAGCTACGTAAAAACAAGTGAAATTTTACTTGAAGTTGCAGAAGCGGGTCATAAGTCTGTCGATTTATTTCAAAAACTGGGTAACTCTTTCTATTTCAATAATAAAATGGAAGAGGCTACAAAATGGTATGGAGAATTAATGGCTTTAGATGAACCTTTAGATGCGGAATACTACTTTAGATATGCACAAGCATTAAAGTATGGCGAAAACTATGAAGAATCTGATAAATGGATGACAAAATTCAATGAATCTAAATCTAATGATTCTAGAGGAAGAGCTTTTGCTTCGACAGTAAACTATCTTGCTAAAATTGAAAAGGCAAGTAAAGATTTTGAAGTAACTAATATGGACTTTAATTCTGAAGTTTCAGATTTTGGTACCACCCAATATAAAAACAAATTAATATTTGCCTCTTCTAGAGGAGATGGTAAAAGTTATGGATGGAATGATCAACCATTTTTAGATTTATATGCAGTAGAAAAACAAGAAGATGGTACCTATATTAATGTAGAAAATTATGATGAAACTGTAAATACACCGTATCATGAATCTACACCTTCATTTACACCAGATGATCAATTAATGTTTTTTACTCGTAATAACTATACAAACAAAAAACTAAAAAGAGATAGTGAAGATGTTACTAGGTTAAAGATTTACAGAGCTAGACTGCAAGAAGATGAAACTTGGGGAGATATAGAGTCTGTGCATTTTAATAGTAACCAATACAGTGTAGCACATCCATCGATTAACGTATACGGAACAAAATTATATTTTGCTTCAGATATGCCAGATACGCAAGGGAAGTCCGATTTGTATGTCGTAGATATTAATACGGATGGTACTTTAGGGAAACCTGTAAATTTAGGATCTAAAATAAATACAGAAGGACAAGAAACATTTCCTTTTATTAACGAAAGAGGAGATTTATTCTTTTCCTCTAATGGCTATCCTGGTTTAGGAGGTTTAGATGTATATGTAATTAGAGATTTTGAAAATAAATATGCAAGTAGTTCTACTCTAGCTGTAGAAAATTTAGCAAAGCCTATTAATAGTCCGCAAGATGATTTTGCGTACTATGAAAACTTAGGTACTAATGAAGGTTTTTTCTCTTCTAATAGACTAAACGGAAAAGGAGATGATGATATTTATAGTTTTGCAGCAAAAGAAACCAAGTGTGAGCAAATTGTAGAAGGTATAGTTAAAGATAAAAACACAAGGGAATTATTGTCAGAAGCTACCGTTATCTTATTTGATAAAGACGGAAAAGAAATGCAACGATTAGTGGTTGAAGGGGATGCCTCTTTTACTTTTAATTTAGACTGTGAAGAAGAATATTTAGTACGTGCGCAGAAACAAGATTATGCTTCAGATGAAGTACGTTTTACTACGCCAAGTACAAAACAAGAATTAGATTTAGAACTTAACTTATCTAAAGAGGTTAGAGAAATTAAAGTTGGTACTGATTTAGCTCAAGTATTAGATATTCCAATTATTTATTTCGATTTTGATAAATCTAATATTAGACCAGATGCAGCATTAGAATTGCAAAAAGTAATAGCGGTAATGAAGCAATATCCTAATATGAAAATAGATGTACGTTCGCATACAGATTCTAGAGCTCCTTATAGTTATAACGAAGCATTATCTAAAAGAAGAAATAAATCGACTATAGCACATATTATTAAAGTGGGTTTAATAGATGCTAATAGATTAACAGGAAATGGTTATGGAGAAAGAAGGTTAACTAATAGATGTTCTGACGGTGTACCATGTACAGAAGAAGAACACCAACTTAATAGACGTAGTGAGTTTATTGTAGTTTCCATGGACTAACAAAAAATAGAGTAAATAAAAAAACCACCAATTTATTGGTGGTTTTTTTGTTTAGTCAGATATTATAAAAATAAAAAAGCAAGCTTAAATTAAGCTTGCTTTTTTTTCGTGACCTCGACTGGATTCAAACGCAGTCGTCAACCTATTGATATTGTTGGGGTTTCACCATTTAAATTTTAAATGGTAACCGATTTGTAACATTTTGAAATGAACGAGTTTGGTTTTAATTGACTTTCTAAACCTAGTACAATTTAATAAAAATAAAGATTCAAACCTATATAAATAGTACTAAATGCTATTAAAAGCATTTAAAAATTAAGATCTATTTGTTCTGCTCTTTCAGCGATTAATTTATTAAAAGATGCTTTTTGTTCCGGACTTAAAAAACTGTTTTTTATTAGTAGCTGCCATTCTTCCATTCCTGTTTCTATACGTTTCCAAATGTTTTGTATTGCCTTCTTAGGAATACCACTTCCTTCTATTGCAACATCAAAATCCGTACGTTTTAAACGATTTTTTTTACCATTGAGATTCAGAGCTAGCTCTTCTGGATCATCTACTAGTAGTTGCGCTGCAACCATATCATATGCAGGTGTTAAACTATAGTTTCCTGGTACCTTAGCAATCAATGAGAAATTTTTTAGATGCATATCGTTGTTCCCTATCAAAAACGAAACAATTACCTGTTCATAGAAACGTATGATATCAATTAAAGGATTATAGCCGTAGGCTTTTATTCCTTTCGCTATTTGCTCATAGGATCCTCTGTATTTGTGCTCTGTTAATCGTTCTGTAAACTGACAGGCATCTTCCATTGCTAACTTGCTGCCATCTGGTTTACGGTCTATTCGTCGCGTGAGATACGCAAGCTCGCCATCTTTTAAGGGAATTAATAGAAAAGGAACTGTGTCTGCGCCACAAGCTTTTGCAAGATGCATGGATAACGCTTCAATTTGTGGCATTTCAGGATATAAAGCAAAAGGAGGCTTCAATATGAATCGACCGTTTAAAGCTCCAACAATAGTCAGGCGTTTATCCTTATGCTTTGCGTTATCGAATCCTAAAGATAATTTAGGTTGTACACCGGTAACTATTAAACGTTGTGCTACATTCTCTTTGGCCAGCTGTTCTATATCCGACGAGGCATATTCTAATTGTATTACAGGTTCGTTTTCTTGCCAAAATTCTTTAAGGCAAGCCTCATGATATTGGCTGTTTTTTTCGTTAACAGGTTTATGACACGCTAAACAAATCATATTTCAATTACGCTTATGTTGCCGATACAATCACGACAAGTGGTTAATAATAGTCCCATGCGATCTCTGGGGTTGAGCTTCCAGTTTTTATGTACAATTTCTAATAACCATCCTTCTGGTATTAGTCCATCAAAGAAAGGGAAGAGGCTCTCCGACTCAAATGGTGCTTCTTGTACTGGTAAAGAAAGTGCTATTGCTAGCGGTTTTTCTTTATTTAGATAGTCGATGTTATAGGTGAATAAGTAGCCGTCGTCGGTTTCTTTTAAAATACCTGCTTGTTCCTTATTTATCCAAATTGCTCCTTGTCTCATTTTTTATAGGTGTTGGTGTTAATGTATGACCGAAGAACTGTAATAATTGATTTACTTTATCTGTCATTACGTTTGGTTTGCCTTGCTCGAGCTCACGAAGAAAGCGCAAGCCAATTCCTGTTAAATCTGCTAGATCGACTTGTGTATAGTTTGCCTCCTTTCGTCTGTTACGTACAAAAGTTGCTATTGCATTATTGCGGTTCCATTCTTTCATAATTATACCTTTATGGGTGCAATATACTGATTTCTATTTATATTACACCTTAAAGGGTATAATTAATAAGTACTTGTGTCTAGCTATACCCGAAAGGGTATGTTTAAGAAGTGCTTTCTAAATATTGCATAACAATATCTGTTTTGATCCCGCTGTATTCTGCGAATTCTTCTGCAGTGATAAATTGATAAGGCTTTTTGCCAAAGTGGGCTTTAATGTCATTTAAAAGCTTACGTCCGTAGCGTTCACTTCTTCCAGTGATGCGTTGGATGTCTTTTGGATATATGCAAGCTCTTACTATTCTCATTTTATACTTTATCCATACTTGGTCCATACCGCATCTTGGAATCGTCTATATGTACTCTAATGGCATAAAACGAACTAATAGGAATGGATGTATGTGTGTTTTTGATTTCTCTTATAAATCTACTGTCTTTTGTTTAATAATCAAAATTTTATAAGTTATGGCTAGACAGACAGGTATTATCAAATTAAAAGGAACTATCGGAGATATTTCTTTTTACAAAAGCGCAGACGGACACCTTGCGCGTTACAAAGGTGGTGTGGATAAAAATTTTATAAATTTGAAAGTAAGAACGGTTCTTGTCAAAAACACCATCTAGCACTTAATGCCAGAATCTATGAAGCTAACTTAAAGGGCGTTACTTTTTATTTTACTAAAAAAACTTCACAAAATAAATAAAATGCGTTGGTTTGTTTACGGTTTTCCTCAAGGTTTTACGTTTCAATTGAATTAACTTTGAAATGCTGTTGTTAGCTGTTTTTTTTCGATGTAATACCTCCTTAGTTTTTAAAAAGGTTATATATTGGAATCTCCTAAAGCTTAAAATAGCCAATTATAATAATAGTTTATTTAATTAGAACGATTTACTGTATCATTATATGAATAAAAAAGACCTCTCCGAAAGGGATATTTGCAGCAAATTTATTAATCCTGCGATACAAAAAGCGGGATGGAACATGAGAACCCAAGTTCGTGAAGAAGTTTCTTTCACAGATGGAAGAATTATTGTTCAAGGAAATTTATATACTAGAGGAAAAAATAAGCGAGCAGATTATATCCTATACTACAAATCCAATATTCCAATTGCAATTATTGAAGCTAAAGACAATAAAAAAGCAGTTGGTCATGGTATGCAACAGGCTTTAGAATATTCCGAAATTTTGCAAATCCCATTTGTATTTACTTCCAACGGAGATTCTTTTGTTTTTCATGATAAAACAAGAACAGATGGAATTTTAGAAGAAGAATTACCGTTAGATAACTTTCCTTCTCCTGAAACCTTATGGCAGAAGTATTTAAAGCATGCTGATATTGATACTCCCGAAGCACAAGAAATTGTGCAAAAAGACTATTACGCAGATGATAGCGGAATGACGCCAAGATATTATCAACAAAACGCAGTAAACAGAACAGTAGAAGCTGTAGCTAAAGGTCAAAACAAGATTATCTTGGTTATGGCAACAGGAACAGGAAAAACGTATACTGCATTTAATATTATTTGGCGTTTATGGAAAACAGGAGTTAAGAAACGAATCTTATTTCTTGCAGATAGAAATGCATTACTAACACAAACAAAAAACGGGGATTTCTCACCTTTCGGAAATGATATCATGCATATTATTAAAAACCGAAAGATTGATAAATCCTATCAAATATACTTCGCATTGTATCAAGGTTTAACCAGTACGGACGAAGATAAAAATGCCTACAAAGAGTTTAGTCCAGATTTCTTTGATTTAATTGTAATAGATGAGTGTCACAGAGGAAGCGCATCCGAAGCTTCTGCATGGCGAGATGTCTTAACTTACTTTAATGCAGCTACTCAAATTGGATTAACAGCAACTCCAAAAGAAACCAAAGATGTTTCTAATATGGATTATTTTGGAAAACCTGTATATACCTATTCTTTAAAACAAGGTATAGACGATGGCTTTTTAGCACCTTACAAAGTGGTAAGAATTACTACCAGTGTAGATGAAGGCTGGAGACCAACAGCAGGTTTAATAGATAAATATGGAAATGAAGTAAAAGACCGTATTTATAATTTAAAGGATTACGACAGAACTTTAGCAATTGATGAGCGTACAGAAATTGTTGCAAAGAAAATCACGGAATATTTAAAAGCTACAGACCGTTATGCTAAAACCATTGTGTTTTGTACCGATATTGATCATGCAAACAGAATGCGTCAAGCCTTAATTAATGAAAACGCAGACTTAGTAGCCAAACATTGGAACTATTGTGTGAAAATTACTGGTGATGATGAAGTTGGAAAACAAGAACTCGATAATTTTACGGATGTAGAAGAACGTTTTCCTGTAATTGCCACCACTTCTAAAATGCTGACTACTGGAATTGACACTAAAATGGTAAAATTTATTGTTTTAGAATCCAACATACAATCGGTTACAGAGTTTAAGCAAATTATTGGTCGTGGAACACGAATTAGAGAAGCAGAAGGTAAAGTGTTTTTTACTATTATGGACTTTAGAAAAGCGACTAACATTTTTGCAAGACCCGATTTTGATGGTGATCCAGTACAAATTTATGAACCAGAGCCAGGGCAACCTGTAGTTCCGCCAGATGTTATTGAACCATCAGAGCCAGATATTGGAGATCCAAGTAAGCCTGATGTTTTTAAACCAACAACTCCAGGTATTGGAATAGATGATACGGAAGACGAAGTAAAAAAATTCTACGTAAATCAAATACCTGTTTCTATAATTCATGAGCGTGTACAGTATTACGGTAAGGATGGAAAACTAATCACAGAATCTTTAAAAGACTACTCTAAAAAAAATATAACAAAAGAGTTTGCTTCTTTAGATGCTTTTATCCAAAAATGGAATGATTCTGAAAAGAAAGAAGAATTAATAAAAGAATTGGCAGAACATGGTGTTTTATTAGAAGCATTGCGCGAAGATGTTGGTTTAGACTTAGACGATTTCGATTTAATATGTCATATTGCCTTCGATCAACCTGCTTTAACACGACAAGAACGTGCAAATAATGTACGTAAACGCAACTACTTTACAAAGTACAGCGAAACCGCACAAAAGGTTTTAAATAGTTTATTAGATAAATACGAAAAAGAAGGCATTGTGTCCATAGAACAAGGTTCTGTATTAAAAGTACAGCCTTTAAGCCAAATGGGTTCTCCTGTAGAATTAGTGAGAGCTTTTGGTAAGAAAAAAGACTTTGAACAAGCCGTAAAAGAATTAGAAAACGAAATATACAATATCGCTTAATGTTTAAACATACAGACATACAATGGGTTCGTAATGTAAAGCGCGAAGGTGGAGAAAATTGGGCGTACTTTGACGAAGATAAAGACGAAATGATTTTGCATTGGTCGTCTTCATTTACTAAACATCCAACACACGCTATGATTCCTAAAATTGGAGATATTGTAGTTCTTTTTCAAAAGCTAAATACAAATAATCATTTTTATTTTACGCATTTATTAACTCCTGTAGATAATCTAGAAAGAGATTGTATTGATAATAACCCTTATTATCGTTGGGGAAGGAAAATGAAAATATTAGCGAAGACACAAGAAGTTCTACGCCCGAATTCATTGGGTTTAGGTCGAGTTAATCAAGGTCATACTTACCCGGTTGAATATTTAAATTTAGATACATCTAAGGAGGATATTCAAAAAATAATTTGGAATGCATTCAAACCATTTTTTAGAACAGAAGTTTATAATAAATACTTGTTAGAGGTATCAGAAAGTCTTAATGATGATAGTTTAGAAGATGCCGAAAGTGAAGAAGGTAAATGGAATTATGCAATGCATCGTTTTAGAGAAAGAGATAGAAGTTTAGTTAGAAAAAAGAAAGCTTCAGTCGCCAGTCCCGTATGTGAATGTTGTAGTTTCGACTATTCAAATACCTATCCAAACTTAGGTAGTGGTTTTATAGAGTGCCATCATAGGATTCCTATTAATCAAGGAGAAAGAATCACTAAATTAGAAGATTTAGCACTAGTATGCGCAAATTGTCATAGAATGCTACATAGAAAAAACAATAAAAACGAATACTACACAGTAGACGAGTTAAAACAAATCATAATTAATGAGTAACATAACAACAAACATAAAAGGCATACGCGATATAATGCGTAAAGACACAGGAGTAGATGGAGATGCACAACGTATCTCGCAAATGGTGTGGATGCTTTTTATGAAGATTTTTGCCGATAAAGAAGAAGAATGGGAAATAACTATAGACGGTTACCAATCGCCAATTCCTGAACACTTAAAATGGCAAAACTGGGCAGCAGACGATGAAGGTTTAACAGGAGATGCTTTAATGGAGTTTATAGAAACCGAATTATTTCCTGCTTTAAAAGATCTAGATATTACATTAAGTCCGCAAGCAAAAATTATACGTTCGGTTTTTGATGATACGTATAACTTTATGAAAAACGGAACACTCTTCCGCCAAGTGATTAATGTAATTAACCAAATAGATTTTAACGACTCTAAAGAAAGCCACGTATTTAACGATATTTACGAAACCATATTAAAAGACCTACAATCTGCGGGTTCTTCTGGGGAGTATTACACACCAAGAGCTGTAACGCAGTTTATGGTAGATATTATTAATCCGCAATTGGGCGAAAGCGTATTAGATCCAGCCTGTGGTACAGGTGGTTTTTTAACTTGTACTATAGACCATGTTAGAAACCAAGTAAAAGATTATACAGAAAGAGACATATTACAAAAATCGATACGTGGTATAGAGAAAAAACCATTACCACATTTACTGTGTACCACCAATTTAATGTTACATGGTTTTGATTTACCAGCGGTGCGCAGAGACAATTTACTAAGTAAACCTTATGCAGATTGGGGAGCCAAAGACAAGTTAGATATTATACTCTCTAATCCGCCTTTTGGTGGTGTAGAAGAAGATGGTACCGAAACCAACTTCCCTACAAAGTTTAGAACCAAAGAAACTGCCGATTTGTTCTTAGCCTTAATTATTAAGCTTTTAAAAGATAAAGGACGTTGTGCCATTGTATTACCAGATGGTACGTTGTTTGGCGAAGGAATGAAAACACGCCTAAAAGAAGAGTTGTTAGACAAATGTAACCTACATACCATTGTGCGTTTACCAAATGGCGTATTTAACCCATACACAGGTATTAAAACCAATTTATTGTTTTTTGAAAAAGGCACACCAACCAAAGAAGTTTGGTATTACGAACACCAATATCCAAAAGGAGCAAAAAGCTATAACAAAACCAAACCTATTAATATTAAAGAGTTTGATGTAGAAAAAAAATGGTGGAATAAACGTGTAGAAAATGAATATGCTTGGAAGGTATCTATTGAAGATATTAAAAAGCGTAATTACAATCTAGATATTAAAAATCCACACCAAGAAGCCGATAATTTAGAAAGTCCTGAAGTAATTTTAGAAAAATTTAGAACTACGGAACAAAAAATTTCTAGCATACAAGACAAAATTATAAATGTATTAACTGAAGCTTTAAAGTAATATGCAACTACTACAACACTTTAAAGAATTAACCATTCGTCCTAAAAATGCTGAAGAATTAAAAGGATTGATTTTGCAATTGGCAATTCAAGGGAAATTGACAGCTAATTGGAGGGAAGAAAATGCAGGTATTGAACCTGCTGCTGACTTATTAAATAGAATACAAAAAGAAAAGGCACAACTTGTTAATGATAAGAAAATAAGAAAGGAAAAATCATTGTCAGAAATAGATAAAGATGAAATACCTTATGAATTACCTAATAGTTGGGTTTGGGTGAAATTGGGAGAAGTTGGTAGTTTGATTAATGGAGATAGAGGTAAAAATTATCCTTCCAAAGAGCATTATATTTCGGAAGGAATACCTTTTATTACTGCAAGAAATTTAGGAGAACGTTTTTTAAAGCACGAAGCCCTTAATTATATTTCAGAAGAAAAATACAATTTACTAAGAAGTGGGCAAGTTCAATTAAATGATATTCTGTATTGTTTAAGAGGTTCTTTGGGTAAATGTAGTATTGTAGAAGGTATAGAAAAAGGAGCAATTGCATCATCTCTTGTAATTGTTAGGGTTACGGAATCAGTTGATTCTGTTTTTTTGTTGAATTATTTTTCAAGTCGCTTAGGTAAAGAAATGATTTACAAACACGATAATGGTACAGCTCAACCTAATTTGTCAGCTTCAAATGTTAAAGAATTTTATCTTCCTCTTCCACCACTAGAAGAACAAAAAGAAATCGTAAAAGTAGTAGAAACCCTTTTTGAAGAAGTAGAACAATTAGAGCAATTAACATTAGCGCGTATTGGTTTAAAAGAAGGTTTTGCAATATCAGCATTAAAACAACTCACTACCAATAACGCTAACCAAGAATGGGCTTTTTTACAAGAGCATTTTAAAAGTTTCTTTAATGAAACCACTAATATTAAAAAGTTACGAGAAACCGTTTTACAATTAGCTGTACAAGGAAAACTAACAGCAGACTGGCGAGCAAAAAATCCAGATACTGAAGATGCTACTATTCTATTAAAACGCATTCAAGAAGAGAAAGCACAACTCATCAAAGACAAAAAAATAAAAAAGGAAAAAGCATTACCTAAAATTACTAAGGATGAAATCTCTTATGATTTGCCTGAAGGTTGGGTTTGGTGTAGGTTGGGTGATATTTCAAGTATTAGAGTAGGAGCAACACCTAAAAGAGAGATTCCAGAATACTGGAATGGTAATATACCTTGGATATCAAGTGGAGAAGTCGCAAATAATTTCATTCTAAACACGAAAGAAAAAATCACAGAAAAAGGATTATCAGAATCATCTGTTACAATATATCCAGTTGGAACAGTTTTGGTAGCAATGATTGGTCAAGGTAAAACACGTGGACAAACTTCAATCCTTAAAATTAAAGCAGGTACAAATCAAAATGTAGGTGGTATTATAATTTTCCACAACTATTTGATATCAGAATATTTATGGCATTACTTTTTGAGTAGATATGAAAAAACTAGGTCAAATGCGGTGGGCGGAAATCAACCAGCGATAAATGGTACTAAATTAAAAATGTCTGCTTTCGGGCTTCCACCAATAGAAGAACAAAAAGCCATTGTAGAAAAAGTAAATACTTTAATGGGTTTATGTGATACTTTAGAGCAAGAAGTACAACAAAGCCAAGAATATAGTGAAATTTTGATGCAGAGTGTTTTGCGGGAGGTTTTTACCAATTAGAAATGTATAAAAAATGAATAAAAAACTACAAGAAATACACGACAGATTAATTAAATGTGGTTTGGGTAAAGCTGTTAGAGTTTCGGTAATTAACCCAAATAGTAATGCAGAATGTTTATTATGCTTTTTATTATTAACTGATAGATTCGATAATTTTGAAGAGCTATTAAAAGCAGTTAATAATTGTTTAAAAGGACTATCTGTTATAATTAGTGCTATTAATGATAGTAAAATAACTATTAAGGCTGTTTAGTCTAAACAGTTGAAATAAACAACAATTTATGAAACCAATTGATTTTATTGGAATTAAGAATTTTAGAGTATTCGATGATCAGAATGGGATTTTTGAAGAACTTTCTGCTATAAATTTACTCACTGGAACAAACAATTCAGGTAAAAGTTCGATAATAAAATATCTTCAGATGCTCAAAAACAGTGTTGCTGGAAATAAAATTCCCTTTGATCTAGATTTAAACGAGCAGGAACACCTCTTAGGGGATTTTGAAAATGTACTAAATAATACAGCCAATAGAAATATTGAAATTTCTCTTCCCTTTACATTTTTAGGAATTACAACGATCTATTCAATACTTTCTTTTGAAATACCGTCGCATAATGACAGTTATAAAGGGCATCTGCGAAAAATGACCATAACGGATAAAAAAGATAATATTGACCTTTTTTCATTTGCCTATAGGAAAGCAACGGAAGCGGAGATAGATTCTCTTACTAAAGAACACAAGCTTAAAACAGAAGAGTTCCAACAGAAAAAAAATACAGCTACTCAGGAGTCTTCAGAAAATCAGTTCCTTAATCTATTTTATATGCCACCATCTTATAGTCCGTTGGTTGCATATATAGATTGGAGTATCAATATAGAGAAATTAAGATATTATTTAAAGGAACTATTAGGGTTCTATGAAATCTATTTAAAAAATAAAAAGAATGAAGGCTTTCTGGAGCATGCTGATGGGGTTTTTGAAAAAGACTCGTTTATTGCTTCTGTTTTTATCAAATCGCTTAAAAGTGAAGCATCGATTGCAGCGTGGAAAGATTTCCTTGATAGTGATATTAAAGAAGGAATACTTCTGGCTGGAAAGGAGCCAATTTTGGAAGATGATTTCCAATCTGAAGAATACTTTATTCCTGAGCCAAAAATAGAAGAAATATTATACTATCGATCCATTGGAATATTAAATAAAAAACTAAATTGGAAAAACAATACAGACCTAGATGATAATTATTTTGTCATTTCAGAATGTTTTAAAAGCAGTTACAAAGAACTCATAGGAAGAATTTCTACCATAAATTACCTCTCAACGGTTAAAGATGAGAATTCAAGAATTTATATAGGTACAAATAATTCAACTTTTACAAAATTATTAAAAGATTACAGCTCACTTAATATAGATACAAACTTCATCAATAAATATTTAAAAGCCTTTGAAATTGGTGATGAACTTATGGTGAATTTTGAACGTAAACATCAAGTTATTAATATTTCGATAAAATCAGATCAGTTTACTGAACGTGATCTGGTTGATTTTGGTTATGGAATTAAGCAGTTGATTCTGATTTTAATGCATATAGAAGTAATAGCAGAAAAAAACAAGAAAAGTAAAGAAGTTACTAATCACGAAGGTGACTATTATATGGAAGATTACTATGTTTCAAGTATACTTCTAATTGAAGAACCCGAAACAAACCTTCACCCAAAATGGCAGTCATTGTTAGCAAAAATGTTTGTAGAGGCTAATGAGTTATATAATATCCAGTTAATAATAGAAACGCACAGTGAATACCTCATAAGGAAATTTCAGACACTTACAGCGAAAGGGAAAATAAATAGTGAGGACGTCAAGATATTTTATCTAAGAGGCGCAAAAAAAATCACAGTAGACAGAAAACAGATAGAACCGATTTTCATAGATTCTGACGGTACTATAGATTATAAACTTTTTGACGACGGTTTCTTCGACGAAGCAGATAAGTTGGAGTTAAGTCTGCTGAACGTTAAAAGAGATAATTTCTTCAGAGATTTTGAAGCTCTGAAAGCAGATAATGAAGAAAACGAAAATATAATTTCTAATTTGCAGCAGAAGATTGACGACTATACTGAGAAAGCAGATATAAGAGGATATCAAACATTGATAAATGCAATTTTTGTTAATCATTCAAAATTATTGCCAGACAGCCTAAGGTATTTATCCACTGGCCAGTATTTGCTACATAATATTGATGCTCATAGTGACTTTTCACCTGTAATTCTTCAATATGGACGATCAGTTGAGAATGAATTAAAAGACCTGTTCATAAAAGTTGATTCTACAAAAAAATGGATGATTGGTGTCATGCAAGGGACACTCGAGAAGTTCAAATCAATAAGAATAAATACGTCTGCCATTAGTAATGTAGATTACCCAAAATTTCTAGTTGAATTAATAGCTAACTTTAATACGCCTTCTGACTTGAAAATAGAACTCATTGATGATTTGCGTGTAAAAAGAAACGAAGCTGCTCATCCTGGACCCATAAAAACCAAGGCAGAAGCTATCGCTTATATAAATAAAACAAACGATTTTCTTATAAAGTGGATTGAATTAAAAAAGTAACCTTAGAGTTAGGTCAACAATCTAAATATTAGCGTAATTTATGTTGGTTAGTTAAATGCAGATTTGTTAAAGGAATGTAATTGTAGGTAAATTAAAAAATTATGGAAAACTTAAATGAATTAAAAGCTAGAATTATCGATGTAAATCCTGATTATTTGGAATTGTGTTCAGACTTTTTGATGCTTTATTCAAGGTTTGAATATGCATTAAAGGAAGAAGGTTTTTTACAATCAAGTTCGTATGCTATGGCTAGTATAGATAATTATGTTGCTTCTATTTCAGAACAATTTAATCCAGATACATCCGAAAATTTAAAACTAGCAATAGATTTTATATTAAATGATCCGCCACGAAAACTAATTCAAGAAAGTGGTAGTATGACATGGGTAGTAGTTACAAAAGAAGCTACTATTGAACTTCAATTAGCAGAATACATAAGGAGAATAAGAAACAGTCTATTGCATGGAGCAAAGTTTTATGGTCAAATTGAAAGAGGTTCAAGAAACTGGGAATTAATATCAAGGGCAATCGTTATTATTGAGCATTGGATTGATTTAAATCAAAATGTAAAGTCTAGATTTAGTTTAAACTAATATTTTTTAATACTGCTTTAGTAAAAATAGTAGATACTAAGTTTTTTTAAATTTAATAAATGATAAAATACACCAAAGAGTTAAAGTCAAAACTTTTTAAGTTAATAAATAAGCATCCTACTACTTTTAATGCAAAAGATGATGGATGGAATAACGGGATAATATTGTTTTTGAATAATATATGGGATTTAAAAGGACTTCCACCTTCGCCAGAAGACACTAGGTGGTCTAATGCTTATGATGATGCTGTACAGCATTTAGCTAATAATGATGACTGGAGTTATGAATATACTTTTTTAGATCGTTTCAAATTATTAGAAAATGATGAAGACTTTACTAAATTCATCGAGACTGTAGTTCATCCTGATTTTAGAAATGATTTGCAGGAAATAGAATTGTTTGTCGCTCTTATCAATGTTGAATTGGCAAATATTAATTACACTTTGGCTGTTTCTGATTATAAAGAAGGTTTACCTATTTACACTTTAAGGGAAAGTAAGAAAAATGATAAGATTGATATATTAGAAAATTCAACACCTTTTGTAGTAGGTCATCATATAAATAAATACCCTTATTTTTATTTACAAACAAATGATTGGGATGATTATGGAAGTGAAACTACTTTTCGATTACTTTATTATAAAAGCTCATTTGATATTGAAAAGATTGGAGATGTAAAAATAACAGATGGAAAAAGTAAAAAAACAAGAGATGTAATTGATAAAAGGTTTACATCTTTAAATGGCTCATTCTGTTCGTTAGGTCAGGAACAGGAATACTATGAAAACCTTCAAAGGATATTTAGTAGTAAATTTCCAAGTATTTTATTAGCCTTAAAGGATGCTGCCTATTTTGTTGAAATAAATGATAAGTTTTCTTCTAACGCTATATATCGGGATTCTTTAACAAGAAGAGATGAGGCAGAACAGCTTTCAAGAAATATTAGGTTAATTTTACAAGGAATAAGTCTTGAGAATAAATACAATTTCACCTACACTTTTACACCTAACTATGCATCTATTCCTGTTGAGATTGATTTAGAATTTAATGATACTTTAGAATTTTCAGATAGAATTTTTGCCGTAATTGGTAAAAATGGTGCGGGAAAGACTCAATTAATAACAAATTTACCCATAGATATATCTGAATCTAAAGCCGAGGCTTTTAAACCTCATAAACCAATATTCAGTAAAGTAATTGCTGTTTCTTATAGTGTGTTTGACAATTTTAAAATACCCAATCAAAAAATTGATTTTAACTATGTGTTTTGTGGCTTGTTGAATGCTGATAAAAATATTCCTTCAAAAACTGATAAAGTTCAAAACTTTCTTGAAGCGTATAAAAAAATAAAACACCATAATAGAGTTGGAAAATGGAAGCATATTTTGACAAACTTTATTGATGAGGAAACTCTAGATGATGTTTTCGTTAAAAATGGATTACGAGCTTATGGAGATGATAACGAGTACAAAATAAATGAGGGTAAATTTATTGAAATTTTAGATAAATTAAGCTCTGGTCAAAGTATAATGTTAGAAATCATTACTAAAATAATAGCAAACATTAGATTTGACTCATTAATTCTATTTGATGAACCAGAAACACATTTACACCCAAATGCGATTTCTCAACTTATAAGTTCAATTTATGAATTGGTTGAATCATTTGATTCCTATTGCTTAATTACAACGCATTCTCCAATTATTATTCAAAATATTTTTGGAAAGAATGTTTATGTAATGGAAAAAGAGAGTAATGTTCCTTTTTTACGAAAAATAGGAGTTGAAAGTTTTGGTGAGAATTTAACTGTATTAACAGAAGATATTTTCGAAAACAGAGATATAAATAAGCATTATAAAATAATACTCGATAAGATGATTGAGCAATATTACCATTATGAAACTATACTTGAAAAGATTGAAAATGATAATCTCCCATTAAGCTTAAATGCTAAAATTTATATTAAAAGTAAATTAGTATGAAAAATATAAAGTGTTATCAAGGAGATGCTCTGTCTTTTCATAAAAAATTGGTAAATGATAGTTTAAATATAGGAGTTGTTAAAGATAATTTATTAAAAAATGAACTTACTATAACTCAAACTTATGCTGATTATAAGGATAAATTTGACAATAATAATTTGTTTGCTATTTCAGCACATGGTTTTGAGGGTGAGGATAAGGCAAACCTTCTAAAGCTTTATTCTTCGCAAAGGAAGCCCATCATAGAACTTAAAAAAGAGCTTACCACAAATGAATTTAATCAAAGAATAAATAATTGCCCAAATTGCACAATTGAAAAAGTTGCGTCGTTAGATCATTATATCCCAAAAGATGAATTTCCAGAATTTTCAGTTAATCCAATAAATTTAATACCTTGTTGTTCAACCTGTAATTCAAAAAAGAAGGAGAATTGGAAAGGTGATAAAAACTTATTGTTTTTAAACCTATACTCCTTGACAATACCCAATTCACAATATTTATTTGTTAGTATTGTATCGAAGATAGAATTTACTTTTGAATTGAAAAACATATCGAATATCGATTTAAACTTGTTTAAAGTTATAAAGAGCCATTATGATAAATTGAATTTGTTACAACGTTTCAGGGAAGATTCTGATGAAGTTATTGCAGAATTAGATTTACTTATTTCAAGTGGTAAAGATTCAATTAGTGATGAAATAGAACTTAAAAAATTTATTAAAAACCACTATTCAAAAATTGAAGCTAGAGATGGTATAAATAATTGGAAGATTGTCTTAGTTAACGCAATGATAAATAGTAGTATCTATTTTTAATTTTAATAAAAAGTATTTATGTCAAGACCACAAACCATACAAATATTTTTGCCAGATGGTTCGCAAACCAGTATTCGCTAATTAGTGTAACTAATATTAAAATATGTGTAAAATTTCAGATAAAATAAAGTTTTGTACTTGTATTGATGATGATATAGATATAGAAGAATTTAATCATTATTGGGTTTTGCATAGGTACAATAAAGATAAAAACGATATAGTAATGGGGATTCCTATATTACCAGATCACTTACATCCTATGTTTGAAATTAATGCTCAGTTATTAGTTAGTACGCTCAATACAAAGGGTGCATTTGATACAAATATTGCATTGAGAAAAGGAGATAGATTAGAAGTAATACTTTGTAACAATGCAAAGGATCATAATGAATCACTTTATTATAACTTTAGTTATACAGGTGAGATATGGAAGGCTATAGAATCAGATTGTTTTGATTTAATGAATAGGTTTGATGAGGTTATTTCTGGTAGAATTAATGAGCGAGACTAGTATATATTCGGGCGTTATTGCTTTTTTGTTTTTTTAGAGGTTTCACAACTAACAATGAAGCTTCTAAAAAGAAATTTTGTGTATGACTTATGGTAAATGTGGTTATATCCAACAAAAAGAAGGTGAGTTATTAAAAAAATACTCAAAGTCCACCAATACCACCTATTGAAATTTTCACTAGTGTTTTTTAAGAAGAGTTTTATTATGAATAGTAAAATAATTAATAATGAGCCAGATGCTGTTAGGTTTCTTAAAAAAATACTTTTTTTATATTGATTAAAAACGCTTTTAAATAAGTGTTGTTCGTTCTGATAAAGATAAATATAAACATTCCAAAAGATCTCAGTCGAGTTGTAGAATTTATTAGTTGAGAATTTTTTACAATAATAAGATTTGAATTTTTTTACTGTGCTTTTATCAAACTCTACGGTTAGCCCAAAAGGTTTGCTTAAAATTATTTTAATTAGAATAAAGAAGTCAATTATGCACATCATGTAAAAATTTAAATCTATTTTAAGTTTATTTTCTTTATAATATTTATGAGCAACCCAGTTAATTTCTGTTATTCTTTTATTCTTTTTCTTGCTATATTTTTCCAAAAAACCATAAATTTTTAACTTGTTAATTGTTTCTCTATTCTTAATAGTTAAAGAAAGAATTATACTAAAAAGCACCAATGCTATTGGAATATATATAGATGTCAATGGTGAGTTTAAAAGAATAAATAGAATTGATGCTATATTTACACAAATATATATTACCATATTGGATCCATTTTTATAATACCTTTTTGACGGGAGACTTAAAAACCTTTCATACGGATAGCCAATAGTTTTTTTATACCAATGATGGTCAAAAGAAAGGCTCCCTATTACAGAAATGGCATTTCCAAATATTATACTTATGAAAATAAGTATTGCAAGCATAAGTACTTGAATCCCTAGAGTGTATTCCCCTTGTAGTAGTTTGAAGAGTCGTTGTTTGTTTGCGAAAATAGAATCTAAGGGTTCCTTATTTATAATCATCCAGCTAGGAAAAACTTCCTTGAAAACAAATGCAATAATTATTAGGCAAATAGAGAAAATTGTACCTGGCAAGATAAAAGACGTGATAAATGAGTTGTCAAAGGGGGAATTAGTTATTGAGTTTTCTTTTAAGTCCATAATTTGGTTTTAATGCAAAATAGTTAAACGTTTGATAATGAGTATTTATAAAAGGTGAATGCAGTGTAAATTCGATGAATTGCATTTTATGTTAAGAGACTAGTTAAATTGTTTTATGTTATTTGTTTTAAACAAAACATAATTATGATATCAAAAACAATTCAAATCCAAGAAATCACTTTTGACGAATTAGCAGAAAAAGTAGCCGATAAACTTTTAATCAAAATAAAACATTATTTAGATGAACTACACATAAAAGAAAATGATGTGTATTTAACCAGACAAGAAACTGCCGAATTTTTAAAGATTAATTTAACTACGCTTTGGAATTGGACGAATAAAGGCAAAGTAAAAAGTTATGGTATTGCTAGCAGACGTTATTACAATAAGCAAGAATTAATAGATTTATTACAGAAGAATCAATTAAAATGATTGTGGTTTACTAGGGGAGAAGGTTTCTAGAGTGCAAATAGTAGTAATATTAAATCTCGATTATTCTGCAAATTTTCTGCAAATAGTAAAAATAAAAAAGCTCCCAATCTCTTGGAAGCTTTATTATCAGTAGTGACCTCGACTGGATTCAAACCAGTAACCTCTTGAGCCGTAATCAAGTGCGCTATTCAGTTGCGCCACGAGGCCATTTTTGTGGCTGCAAATATATTTCTTTTTAATAGAAACACAAAGCAAACTCAAAGTTTTATTTACTTTTTTTTCGTTGTAAAAATATAGAAGGATAATAGATACAGTACAGGTTGCTTTTTAGGAGAATACACCTGATTATTACTTGTCTGAATATTAGTCGATAAGAAGTCTTTATCTTCGTTAGAAGCGCCGCTTATAAGAGAAGAAGGAAGAGATGTAATTAGTGAAAAATTAATCTAATGCATTTTTAGTTACGTACACTTTCCAACCAAAAATAGCCATTTGTAGTTTTGAGGCTTTGCTTAAATCCAATCGCTGTTTCGTGAAACTAGGTAAAATGGTTCTATTAAGCTTTGCTAATATTTTAAACACTTTCTTTTTCATTGTTAAAAAGGATATATTTTGAATAACAAAATTATTGCTTTAAATAGAAGTAGCCAAATATTCTTTTTTTATAAAATAGTAAAACTTATTCTAGACTAAGTCTTACTATCGGGTAATATACTAAAGTATAGAAATAATAAATTCAATTAAAGTGGTTACAAGTGTCATCATAATTTTAAGGGTTTAGTTGTTAATAAAGCGTTTCGTTTTTTTTATGTTTTTTCAATATATATGATTTTCAAACCATGTTCCAAACGTTTTATAGAATATCAATGAATTTGCGTATAGTATTATAACTAAAAAGATGATTTTTATTATAATTAGTAATGATTATTCCTTGTTTTATGTTGTAATATGTAATTATAAGTGTTGATTGTTGTTATAATATGTAGTGTTTCAAGGTGCTTTTTTATAAGGTTTAATAAAACCAAGGGCTTTTTTTACGAAAACAGATTGTTTTTATCCGTTTTCATCTTTTTTATAGTTTCATAAAACATATAATAGTTTGATTTTTTTCTTATAGATTTTTTTCTATAAGTGTTAAAGTTCTGCATTTCGCGAGGTTAAAATCGGCTTAAACCCAAACGGATACGTATTTTTACACAAAATTCCCCCTAATGAAAAAATACTACATGCTATTGATATGTTTAGTAATATATCAATTCTCCTTCAGTCAAATTGTTATCAATGAACTAGATTGCGATACGCCAAGTACGGATGATAAAGAATTTATCGAACTTAAATCAGACACACCCAATTTTCCTCTAGATGGTTATGTGCTCGTTTTATTTAATGGCTCAGCTTCAGGAAATGATTCTAGTTATTTTACTATAGATCTAGATGGTTTTCAAACAGATCCAAATGGTTTACTTTTAATTGGTAGTGATTCCGTAGAACCTTTTCCTCAAATATTGATATCTGTAAGTACGATTCAGAATGGTGCAGATGCAGTTGCCATTTATTTAGGAAGCGCATCTGATTTTCCCGACGGAACACAAGCAACTCAAACCAATTTAATCGATGCATTGGTGTACGATACTAGCGATTCAGATGATGTTGATTTAATGGCGCTTTTAGGAGTAACAGAACAGATAAGTGAAGGTTCTTCTAATAATACAAACTCTATACAACGTCTGGAAGATGGCTCGTACATAACTGCAACACCAACACCAAGAGCTGTAAATGATGGCGCAGGAATACCTTTTAAAGCAGTAAGTCTTTCTACAAATGCAACAGAATATAATGAAGGGGATACTTTTGATATTGTTTTTTCTACGGAAGAGAATGTGACAGAAGATGTAACTTTTAGTTTTACTTTAGATAATGATGGATTTGACGCTTCTGATTTTTCTGGAAATACTACAGTTACCATTCTTAACGGAATGAATTCGGTTACAACATCAATTACACTTATAAATGATATAATAGATGAAGGGGATGAAGAACCAATTATAAAATTCGGAAATGTAAATTGGCCCAATATTATAAATAATAACTTTGTAAAGCTTCGTGTGCTGGATGATGATTTTACAACAGCAAATTTTGGAGCACCTGCAACTCAATTTAACCCGTTTATAGGAAATGTAACAAGTACGCAACCGGATGGTTATTATGATAGTTTAGATGGCTTAACAGAAGATGCATTACGTCAAGCGATACAAGATATTGTAGCAGAAGAAGGTGTAGTAAGAGCGCAAACGTATGCAGATATTGTTGATATTTTAAAAGAAGCAGATCAGAACCCAGCACAAAGTAATGAGGTTTGGTTAGTATATAAAGAAATAAGTCGTTCTAAATTAGATAATCATACTATTGGTAGTAGCACAGGGAAATGGAATAGAGAACATACTTTTCCTAGATCTCGTGGTGGCTTTTATGATATAGATGCGGATGATATTGCAGATGGAAAGGAAGTTTTCTGGAATACTACAGCAGATTCCTTGCGTCACGGAAATTCAGATGCACATGCTTTAAGAGCAGCAGACGGACCAGAGAATAGTTCACGTAATAATAAGCATTACGGAGATCCAAATTTAGGAGGATATAATGGACCAACAAATACAGCGGGAAGTTTTTATGGCGATGTTGCTAGAAGTGTTTTGTACATGGCAGTTAGATATAACGGACTGGAAGTTGTGAATGGTTATCCCATTGGCGACGGCACAGAAGGACAGTTAGGAGATTTAGCAACCTTATTAGAATGGCATAGAAATGATCCGCCAGACGATTATGAAATGAATAGAAACAACGTAGTCTATACTTGGCAGTTTAATAGAAACCCTTTTATAGATCAACCAGATATGGTAGAATATATTTGGGGAAATAAAGTAGGGACAGGAGAAGTTTGGGATCAAGAATTAAGTATTGCTGAAAATAATAAACTACAGCTTCAGGTATATCCTAATCCAGCCAAAAATGCGATTTACATTAATGGTCTTTTAAATAAAGCTACAGTAGATGTGTTTTCTTTAGAAGGAAGAAAAATAGAAACTTACAGCATTACTGGTAATTCGGTTTTAAATGTAAACCTTGCGAGTGGTATGTATCTTTTTAAAATTACTTCGGAAGGTAAAACTACCATAAAGAAAATGGTGATTCAGTAAAACATAATCCCATAAAAAAAATCGCAAACATTAGTTTGCGATTTTTTTTATGCTTGTTTTTAATTGAAATATTATTTTTTGGTAACAATTAATAGGACACCATTTTTAGCTTTTTCGCCATAGATTCTTATATGTTTATCTCCTTTAAGAACATTAATAGATGCTATATTGTTTGGATCTAGATTTTCCATTTCCTCTTTGGTAGACTCTTTTTCGTCTATAAATATTAAAGGACTGTTTTCTGAGTCTGTAGAAATAAATAGTTTGTTGTCTTTTGTCTTTGCTTTAACAATCTGTACGTCATTTGCGCCTCCTTTTTCAACAACCCAAGTTTGACCATTTTGACCTGGAATAATTTCTTCATTTACTATATTTCCATCCTTATCTTTCGAGGTAAATTTTACTTTCTCTTTATTTTCTGAAGCTTCCGTATTTAAATCAATAGTAGTAGCTTTTCTTCTAATAACAACTTTAGTGTCTTTGTTATTGCTGTCTTCTGTAATAACTTCAACCTTAGCATTCTGTTCTTCTTCCGATAAAATAAAAGCATTATTGTCCGATTCCGATGGTACAATAGCAGTAGTGCCGTCTTCTGTAACAACTGTTTCATTCGCTTCTATGGTGCTAATAGAAATACTATAGTCTTGGCTATTGTAGATTATTTTAATGGGTTTAATAGCGTTATTCGAATTAGAGCTAAAATTAGTTTTCATCTTTTTAGAACTCGCTTCTATTGCAATCGCTATAATTTCATTTCGATCGTTTCTTTCAATTTTCTTAAAATTAAGAGTGACATCTTTCGTTTTAAATTCGGAAATTACTTTGTCTAATGCCACATCCGAAAAATTCTTAGTAATTATAACCGTTTCCATAGCTCCAATCGTTTGTTTGAAATTAGAAGTATTGGTATTCAAGTAAATTTCTTTCGTATTAAAACTCATTAAGAAAAGCGTTAATAATGGTAATACTAATACATATTTTAATGCATTTAATTTTCTAGATTTTGATTTGTGTAACATAACGATTCGTTTTTTAATTAATGAAGTGTAAAAGTTGTTTGCTAATGCTAATGACTGGTTAGCAATGCTTGTTTTAAGTAAAACATATTCATAACTCTTTTTATTGGTCGAATTACGTTGCGCATGTTTGTCGGCAATAAACTCTAAATTTTGCTGTACTTCTTTTTTATAAAGCCAGATAAACGGATTAAACCAAAACACAACAGTCGCGAATTGTATGCAAAGAATGTCTATAGAATGGAATTGCTTTGCATGCACTTTTTCGTGATTAATGATATGTTCTAATTCTGTAGGGCTAAACGGTTTCTTATTATACACAATAAAGTGGAAAAAAGAGAAAGGAGAAATGGACTCTTCGGTTTCTATATGTAGGAAGCCATTTTTTTTGGTGGATTTATTTTTACGCAATACACGAAACAAGGATACAAACTCTATAATTAGTTTTAAGAAAAAGAAACTAACGCCAAGCACATAAATACTTGCTAATCCCAGGAAGGTATAGTCGAAACTTGTAGTGGTTGTAATATTTATGTTTTCTGTAAATTTAGAGAGGTCTATTGTGGTATTTGGACTTTCTATGTAAATCGGAATTATTAATAAAGGCAAACAAATAGTAGCTAGTAAGCCTATTAATAAAAACCATCGGTTACTTTCAAAAAAAGTTTCACGGTGCAAAAAAACTTTGTAGCATAAATAGAATAGTGCTGTAATAGCAGATGCTTTTAAAAAATACTCCATACTTATTTTTTTTGTTCAATGATAGAAATAATCTCTTTTAACTCAGCAACACTTATTTTCTCTTCTTTAGCAAAAAAGGAAACTACATTTTTATAAGAGCTGTTAAAATAGTTGTCTATGGCCGTATTCATAAATTTCTTCTTATAGGCTTCTTTGGTTATAATAGGAAAGTATTGGTGCGTTTTTCCGAAGGCATTATAACTAACATAATCTTTCTCCTCTAAATGTCTAATAATAGTAGAAAGGGTATTATAGTGCGGTTTTTCTTCTTCAATTTCCTGTAATACATCTTTTACAAAAGCCTTTTCTAGCTTCCATAATATGTGCATAATTTCCTCTTCTTTATTCGTTAGCTTTTGCATCGAAAATATATTTTTGTTCCCATGAAAATGGGAATCTAGTTTACTGTCTCAAATGTATAACTATTTTTATAGTTATACAACTGTAAATATAGTTATTCAACTAAGTTTTAAGTTTTGTTTTTTCATTTGGAAGAAATACTATCTTCGTAAAAAAAAATAATTATGAGTATTGCTTTTTTAATTTTAGGCTTTGTTTTATTAGTAATAGGAGGAGAGTTTCTAGTTAGGGCTTCGGTTGCTTTATCTTTTAAATTAAACATATCTAAAATTGTAATTGGTATGACAGTGGTTTCTTTTGCTACTTCTGCTCCAGAATTACTAGTAAGTTTAAACGCCGCTTTGTCTGGCTCACCAGCAATAGCAATAAATAATGTGGTAGGTTCTAATATTGCAAATATTGGTTTGGTACTTGGTATTACTGCAATAGTTGGCGCTATTGGTGTAGATAAGTCTTTTTATAAAGTAAACTGGCCAGTAATGATGCTATTCTCTATTGCGCTTTATTATTTTCTTTGGAATGATAATCAATTAACAGCTATAGAAGGAGCAATACTTTTTGCAGCTTTAATTGTATTTATAATCTATTTAATTAAAAGTCAAAAAAATGAAGATGCTTCCGAAGAAGTAGATGATACTTTAGCAATTGTTTCTAATTTTAAAATGATTATTTGGTTGCTTATAGGTGCTTTAGCTTTGTACTTTGGTAGTGAGTGGTTGGTAAAAGGAGCTACAGAAATTGCGACACAACTTGGGGTTAGCGAAGCGGTGATTGGTGTAACTATGATTGCTATAGGAACAAGTGTTCCAGAACTTGCAGCTTCTGTAATAGCAGCAGCTAAACAGGAAAAAGCAATTTCTTTGGGTAACTTAATTGGTTCTAATATTTTTAATATTGGTTCTGTACTGGGTTTAACTTCTATGATAAAAACCATTCCTGTGACAGAGCCTTTGATATTATCTCGCGATATATTTTGGATGTTAATCTTTGCTGCTAGCGTATTGATTTTAGCACTTTTACCTAAAAGGCATGAGATTAATAAAATTAAAGGATTTGGTTTAGTAATGCTTTACGGTATTTTTATTGTCTTAGTATTTAGAGGATAAAAAGAAGCGATTTAATACAATAGTCTTTTTAATAGGTAATTAAATAAAGGGAATAGTATTAAGGGATATTTGCAGATTTATCTAAATACTTTTTTATAGTGAGCGTATTTAGAGGATAAAAAAAAAGGCTATCTAATAAGACAGCCTTTTTAATGGATAATTGAAATAATGTAAATTTTATTAACTAATATTAGCAGACTTCACAGTCTTAATAATTCTACCAGCAATTTTATATGGATCTCCATTAGAAGCAGGTCTTCTGTCTTCTAACCATCCTTTCCAGCCTTTTTCTACTGTAATAATAGGAATTCTAATAGAAGCTCCTCTATCCGATACGCCATAAGAGAAATCGTCAATAGATGCAGTTTCATGATCTCCTGTTAAACGTTGGTCGTTAAACTCACCATAAACAGCCATATGTTCTTTTACAACAGGTCTGAATGCTTCACATATTTTTTCGTATGTTTCTTTACTACCACATGTTCTTAAAACAGTATTAGAGAAATTGGCATGCATTCCAGATCCATTCCAATCCATATCTCTACCTAATGGTTTTGGATGGTATTCAATATAATAACCATATTGTTCTGTTAATCTATCTAGTAAATAACGAGAAACCCAAATTTCATCACCTGCTTGTTTAGCTCCTTTTGCAAACAATTGGTATTCCCATTGTCCGGAAGCAACTTCTTGATTAATTCCTTCGAAATTTAAACCTGCATCAATACATAAATCTGCGTGCTCTTCTACTAGTTTTCTACCATGTGTATGTAAACCTCCAACAGAACAGTAATACATTCCTTGTGGTGCAGGATAACCACCAATAGGGAATCCTAACGGTAATTGTGTTTTAGTATCCATTATAAAATACTCTTGCTCAAAACCAAACCAGAAATCATTATCTTCATCTTCAATGGTAGCTCTACCATTAGAAACGTGCGGCGTACCATCTGCATTTAATACCTCTGTCATTACTAAATAACCATTTCTTCGTGTAGGATCTGGATAAATTGCAACTGGTTTTAATAAGCAATCAGAAGCACCTCCAGATGCTTGTTTAGTAGAGGAACCATCAAAAGACCACATTCCTAATTCTTCAATTGTTCCTTGAAAGTCTTCATGCTCTTCTACTTTGGTTTTACTTCTCATATTTTGAGTTGGGAAATACCCATCTAACCAAATGTATTCTAATTTAATTTTTGCCATAATACTTCAAATTATATTAATATGATGTTGGTAAATATAGGTAATTTTCATTATTACCTATGAAAAAATAGATCACTTATCGTGAGTTTTATTAAATTATGGTTAATAACCCTATTTTTTTTAGGGTATTTCTTTTTTTGAAGCTAATAATTGTAAATTCGTAAAATAAATTAAAAACATTTTTATGTCCACTTTAAGATTTTTTGCAGTAAAAGAAACCTATAATAGAAAGCCAGTTTATATTGAAGAAAAGGAACGTCGTTCTTCCATTTTTGGTGCTAATGTTTTTAATGAAGACACCATGCGACAATATTTAACTAAAGAAGCACTTAAAAGTGTGCAAGATGCTATTAAAAATGGTTCAAAAATAGATAGAGTAATTGCAGATCATATCTCTACTGGTATGAAAGAGTGGGCAATATCTAAAGGAGTTACACATTACACACATTGGTTTCAGCCACTAACAGGAGCTACCGCAGAAAAGCACGATGCGTTTTTTGAGCCTGTTGGAAATGGTAGAGCAATAGAGAAATTTGAAGGCGGACAACTAGTACAGCAAGAACCAGATGCATCTAGTTTTCCAAATGGCGGAATACGTAATACTTTTGAGGCCCGTGGTTACACCGCTTGGGACCCAACTTCGCCAGCATTTATTTATGGTACAACACTTTGTGTGCCTACCGTTTTTGTTTCCTATACGGGAGAAGCATTAGATTATAAAACACCCTTACTTCGTGCATTACAAGCCGTGGATCAAGCCGCAGTTGCCGTTTGTAAATATTTTGATAAAAATGTCAAGAAAGTAAATGCTTCTTTAGGTTGGGAGCAAGAGTATTTCTTAATCGATCTTGCTTTGGCCAATTCTCGTCCAGATATAGTGTTAACTGGTCGTACGTTATTAGGGCATTCTCCTGCAAAAGGACAACAATTAGATGATCACTATTTTGGTACCATACCAAATCGTGCAATGGCGTATATGCGGGACTTAGAAACCGAATGTATGCTACTTGGTATTCCTGTTAAAACAAGACATAATGAAGTGGCACCTAATCAATTTGAATTGGCGCCAGTTTATGACGAAGCGAATCTTGCAGTAGATCATAATTCCTTATTAATGGATGTGATGGATAAAATTGCTGCGCGACATAACTTTAAAGTGCTTTTTCATGAAAAACCATTTGCGGGAGTAAACGGTTCTGGGAAACATAATAATTGGAGTTTGGCCACAGATACCGGAGTTAATCTTTTGAGTCCGGGGAAAACACCAATGAGTAATCTGCAATTCTTAACCTTTTTTATAAATACTATTAAAGCGGTTTATGATAATGAAGAACTTCTTCGTGCTGCAATAGCATCGGCCAGTAATGATCATCGTTTGGGTGCAAATGAAGCGCCTCCTGCAATTATTTCCGTATTTATAGGAGAACAATTAACCAAAACATTAAGCGAGCTAGAAAACGTTACTAATGGTAAATTGTCTCCTGAAGAAAAAACAGATTTAAAATTGAATGTAGTTGGTAAAATTCCAGATGTTTTATTGGATAATACAGATAGAAACAGAACTTCTCCTTTTGCGTTTACCGGAAATAAATTCGAATTTAGAGCAGTAGGATCTACAGCGAATTGTGCAAATCCAATGACCGTTTTAAACGCTATTGTAGCAAAACAATTAATAGAGTTTAAGGGAGAAGTAGATGCATTAATTGAAAAGAAAAGTTTAAAAAAGGACGAAGCTGTCTTTAATATATTAAGAGAATATATCAAGAAATCTAAAAATATTTTATTCGAAGGAAATGGGTATGGTGAAGCTTGGGAAAAAGAAGCTAAAAAACGTGGATTGAGCAATAATAAAACCACTCCGGAAGCATTAAAAGCTAAAATCTCCAAAAAAGCGATCGATCTGTATGGTGATTTGGGTATTATGAATAAAGTAGAAGTAGAAGCGCGTTACGAAATAGAGGTAGAGCAATATACCATGCGTTTACAAATAGAAAGTCGTGTGCTAGGTGATGTCGCAAGAAATCATGTCGTGCCAACTGCTGTGAAATATCAAAACGTTTTAATAGAAAACGTGAGAGGACTTAAAGAAATTTATGGTGCTGATTTTAAAAAATTAGCGAAAGAACAAATGGTTTTAATCGAAGAAATCTCTGGTCATTTAGAATCTTTAAATTCTAATGTTACTAAAATGACTAACGAACGTAAAAAAGCGAATAATCTGGCAGATATAGAGAAAAAAGCAGAGGCATATTGCTTTAAAGTAAAGCCACTCTTCGATGATATTAGATACCATTGTGATAAGCTCGAGTTATTGGTCGATGATGAGCTTTGGCCACTAACAAAATATAGAGAATTACTATTTACCAACTAGACATAATTCTTCCTTCATTTAAAGGTCGCTTTCATAAAAGTGGCCTTTTTTATGGAGCAAAAGTTAATACTTTGTATTTTGTCTAATATAATTCACATGTCAACGAATACTTTGGTTAATAGGAGTTTAGTAGCTTTGTTTTCTTTACTTTAGCAGAGCTATTAATCAATAATCAATTTAAAATGAAGAGGCTTTTCTTAAGTGTCCTTATGCTCATGGTTGCGACTTTTATATTCTCGCAGGCTAGTAAAGAAAAAAAGACACAAGATTTCAAAAAAGATTTAGTACAGACAAAACAAGTAGTGCAACATAAATAGTAACTAGTTATAGTTAGTAGTTAACTCTGCGAGTTATTATGTGTTGATTTAAGTTTTTAAGTATTTTTAATAAAGACAAATGAACTTGCTTCATTTGTCTTTATTGTTTTAAATTAAATCCATATTTATAAAAAAATCAGCTAAAATGATTTCAAATTTCAAACAAGTTTCTCTAGTTTTATTTCTGTGTTTTTGTACTGCTCAAATACGTTCACAAACCCAAAAGGAAGCGAGTAAACAAACAAAAGACAAATCACATACTTTTTTTTATAAATATAGAGCAGATAATGTTTTTACTGCCGCTTTGGGTACGGCCGTAATTAATGGGGATTACCAAGATCCGTTATTCGAGTTTTATGGTCAAGTAGGTTATAAAAGATATATTAATCCTTATATTAATGTGAATTTTACCTACAACAAATTCAATCTTGCACATAAAAATATTAGTAATAATGGGTACATGTCTTTTGATCTTAATGTAGAAAGTACCATAATGCCAGATCACTTCTTTACACCTTTTATTTTTGCAGGCGCAGGACTTAATGCGTCTAACTATTTTGCAGCAACTGGAATGAAAATACAAGGAGGTCTTGGTCTAGAATATATCATTATGGAAGATTTTGGTATAAAACTGTTTACAGATTATAACCATACTTTTTCAGATGAATTGGATGGAAAAGTGTTTGGAGATGCAAACGATGTGTATTGGAGAATTGCTTTTGGAATAAATTATTACTTTGGTAATTCTAATAAAAAGAAAAAAATACCAAGTAATGAACCAACAATTATTAATTCTAATCCAATAATTCATAATTAACTAAAATACAATTCCTATTTTTGTTGCTCAAAATAGACTCATGAGCCAAGATGTAAGTAAAAGATATGCACAAAGAGGAGTTTCTGCTTCTAAAGAAGATGTGCATAACGCTATTAAAAATATAGATAAAGGTTTATTTCCAAAAGCATTCTGTAAAATTGTTCCAGATTATTTAACGAATGATGATGACTATTGTTTAATTATGCATGCAGATGGTGCAGGAACAAAATCATCTCTAGCCTATATGTACTGGAAAGAAACAGGAGATATTTCTGTTTGGAAAGGTATTGCACAAGATGCACTTATCATGAATATTGACGATTTGCTTTGTGTTGGAGCAACAGACAATATCATGCTTTCCTCTACCATTGGAAGAAATAAAAACCTAATTACAGGCGAAGTGCTTTCGGCAATCATTAATGGTACCGAAGAGCTTATTCAAGACTTAAAAACCTTTGGTGTTACTATTCATTCTACAGGAGGCGAAACTGCAGATGTTGGTGATTTAGTGCGAACTATTATTGTAGATTCCACAGTAACAGCAAGAATGAAACGTACAGATGTTGTAGATAATGCAAACATTAAACCTGGTGATGTTATTGTTGGTTTAGAAAGTTTTGGTCAAGCCACTTATGAGAAAGAATATAATGGAGGAATGGGAAGCAATGGCTTAACTTCTGCAAGACATGATGTATTCGCAAAATATTTGGCAGAAAAATATCCAGAAAGTTTTGATGCTTCCGTACCAGAAGAATTAGTGTACTCTGGAAATATTAAATTAACAGATGCTGTACAAGATTCTCCGATTGATGCAGGAAAACTAGTATTATCACCAACAAGAACCTATGCGCCAATTATTAGTGCCATCTTGTCCAAATACAATAGTGATCGTTTACACGGTATGGTACATTGTTCTGGAGGGGCACAAACTAAAATACTTCACTTTATAGATAATCTACATATTGTAAAAGACAATATGTTTACGGTGCCACCATTATTTAAACTTATTCAAGAACAATCTAAAACAGATTGGAAAGAAATGTACCAAGTATTTAATTGTGGTCATAGAATGGAATTATATGTAACTCCAGAAATAGCCGAAGATATTATCGCTATTTCAAAATCCTTTAATGTGGATGCTAAAATTATTGGTAGCGTAGAAGCTTCAGAAAATAAAAAGCTAACTATTAAAAGTGAATATGGCGTTTTTGAGTATTAATACATTTATCGATATTAGCGTCTTATTAAAAGCAATATCTTAATGAGTTTTGAAAAAAAAGCACTGCTTATTATTTCGCTACTCTTATTAGTAATTAATATATATGTTATTTCTGAATACACCTTTTCGGAAAACAGAATATTAAGATTTATAAGCGTATTTGTTTATTTTTTATTATTCCTTTATTTTAAAGGGTATAAAAACAAGGCTATCTTGTTCATTTTTGTGAGCTTTTTAATTTCTGCCTTTTTTATGCTTTTTTATGATGATAGAATCTATAATAAGCTAACTTCATTGTTTTCAATTGCTGGTTATTTAGTGTTATTAATTAGCGGATTGAAAAGATTACAATTAAAAAAAGTGAATAAATTTCTTATTGCTTTTTTTGTGGTAATAATTTTTTTAAACTTTTTTTTCTTAGATCAATTACTCACGTTTATAACATATAAACTGCATGACGGCTTGCAACAAATAATACTCTATTTCTATGGTATTGTGCTTATTCTAGCATGTGTTTTTGCCGGAAACTATAATTTCACAGCCAATACTACAAAGGCTATGTATTATATGTCTTTTGTTTTTGGTTTTGCGCTTTCCGATTTTTTTATGGTACTAGCTTATTATTTTAATATTAACCTATTATTTATTCCAGGAATATCTTTTTATCTTTTTGCTTTATTTTTTATGGTACGATATGCTATTGATGATTATAGTGAGGAATATGTGGGATTAGACGACTAACAATAAAAACGAGCTTTCTACCGTTTTCTTGTTAAAAACTGTTAAAAAGATTAAATACTTTGTTGAAGTATTTAAATTCGTATGCTATTAAAATTTACCCATGAAAAAAGTTTTATTCCTACTACTCGTTTTTGCTATTCAATTTACTTTTGCACAATCTGATTCTACGGCTGTAGATACTACCTTTAGAGAAAGTTTTCCTAAATGGAAAAACAAAAACATTGCTACTCTAGATGTAAGTGAGGTCGCTTTTGTTAATTGGAATTCTGGAGGAAGTAACTCTATTTCCGCATTATTAGGTATTGTTAGCCAAGCAAACTATAAATTCAAACACTTTTTTTGGAATAATAATATTAATATTCGATATGGGATTAATAAGCAACAAGAACAAGAGTTTAGAAAAACGGAAGATATCATTGAGGTTAACTCCAATGTTGGTTATCGACGAGATAGTTTAACTAATTGGTTTTTTACTTCTAGATTTAATTTTAAAACGCAGTTTACAAATGGGTATACGTATCCAAATACCACAAATGTAATCTCTAAAATTATGGCGCCAGGTTATTTGTTTTATGGCGTAGGTATTGAATATGGTAAAAACATAGAAAAACTTTCTGTTTACTTTTCTCCAGCAACTACTAAATCTACTTTTGTTTTAGATCAAGAGTTAGCAAACGCAGGAGCATTTGGTGTTAAACCAGCTATTTTAGATGAAAATGAAAATGTGATTAAAAATGGGGAGCAAGTACGAAATGAGTTCGGAATACTAATTACAAATGCCTACGAAACAGAAATAGCTACCAATATTTATATGAAACATGCAGTCAACTTTTATACCGATTACCTTAATGGCTTCGGAAACATAGATGTAGACTGGCAAGTGAACTTAGATTTTAAAGTAAATAATTACATTAGAGCGAATCTAGGTTCGCATTTAAAGTATGATAATGATGTGAAAAATCTGATGGCTATTAGTGAAGAAAATGAAGAGGAAGCATATGTAGAAGAAGGAGCCAGAGTACAATGGAAGCAAATTCTAGGTATTGGTGTGGTTGTAGATTTTTAGTGTATACTATTTGCACTTAAGTAGTTGAAGAACTCTAAATCTTTTAAATCTATAATCTGTTTTGTATACCCATTTTTAAGTAAGTAGATAGCATCTGCCGTATCGATAATGTCTTTGTACATATGATCGGTGATGATGATAATTTTATGCTGTTTTTCTTCGGTAATCAGCGTTTTTAGTTTCTCTATATAAAGCGGGGCAATATGAGAAAAAGGCTCATCTAATAAAATAATTTTACTTTTCCCTTTTAGTATTAAATAGGTTTCTACTAAACGACGTTCTCCGCCAGAAAGCAAATGGATCTTACTGTTTTTGTATTTTGAAAAACCTTCAAAAGTAGTCGTGAAAGTTTCCCAAGATACCTCTAAAATTTTAAAAATGGTTTTCAGTTTTAAGCCTTTCGGAACAAAATTGTATTGTGGTAATAAACTAACGCTTTTAGTTAAGTACAAAGGTTTTGTAATCGGTTTGCTATCTATTCTTACTAGTTTATATTTAGGTTGTAATGCACCAAATATTATTTGTAGTAAACAACTTTTTCCGCAACCATTACTGCCAAGAATAGCAGTAACTTTTCCTGTTTCTGCTTTCAGATAAATTCCGTTTAACACTAACTTATTGGAAAAGGAAAGCTCTACATTATCTATCTCTAAAATCATAGTATTGTTTTTGCTATTAGAAGAAAAGGAACAGATAGAATAACATCCATAATAAATATAGAAGCATATAATTTAAAAGTAGAAATACCAGCATTTTTATAAAACACTAAATTGGTTTTTGCTTTTGTTTCTCGAATATAATACCATAGAAATATGGTAAGAAGTAGCTTTAGCAATACAAGAACAGCAATATTGCTTCCTGCTAAAACATTAATTATAAACGACCAGAGAAGGAACGGTTTGTAAAAAATAAAAATAAGTTTTAGCGATTTCATGTCTCCTAATTAAAGCGTTTTTTCTGGTATTACTAAATACATTTAGAAAGGTTTAACAATATATCAAGCAAAACCTTTTATCAAGAATATAAAAGCAAGAGATACAGAACAATCTATTAAAAATAAAATACTGAGTAGTTTTAGGTTAGAAACGCCAACCATTTTATAAAAGCCAATTCTTCTTCTAACGCTAGCATCTTTTAGTAATAACCAAAATAAAATAACTACAAACAACTTGGTTAAAATAGTGAGTGCAAAGCTTTGGCTGACTATTAAAACAAGAAGGTTTATAGAAAAAGACCACAGAAATAGTGGTTTGTAATATGCAAGTATTCCTTTTAGCAGTTTCATGAGTACTATTAAAACGCAAAAGTGCACTAATTATTTTCATAACAATATTGCTAGTCTATACACTATATAAAATCCATAAATTATCGTATTTTTGGCATACAATTTTTTAGAAGATAGATGTTAGATAAATTACAAATAGTAAAACAACGTTTTGATGAGGTTAGTGATTTAATCATTCAACCAGATATTATTACCGATCAAAAGCGTTATGTAGAGTTAAATAAAGAATACAAAGACTTACGCCTTTTAATGGATAAACGTGAGCAATATATAGAGTTTACAGATAATTTAGCAGAAGCAGAAGCGATTATTGCAGATGGTAGTGATGCCGAAATGGTAGAAATGGCTAAAATGCAATATGACGAAGCCAAAGAAGGGATTCCTAAGTTAGACGATGAGATTCGTGTTCTTTTAATTCCTAAAGATCCGCAAGATTCTAAAAATGCGGTGGTAGAACTGCGTGCAGGAACTGGTGGAGATGAAGCTAGTATTTTTGCTGGAGATTTATTCAGAATGTATACCAAATACTGCGAAGGTAGAGGATGGAAAGTAGATACTGTAGATTATAGTGAAGGTACCAATGGCGGTTTTAAAGAAATTCAATTTGAAGTTACCGGTAATGATGTGTACGGAACTTTAAAATTTGAAGCTGGTGTACATCGTGTACAACGTGTACCACAAACCGAAACACAAGGTCGTGTACATACTAGTGCAGCAACGGTTATGGTATTTCCAGAAGCCGAAGAGTTTGATGTAGAAATAAACCCAAAAGATGTACGTATCGATTTTTTCTGTTCTTCAGGACCAGGAGGACAATCAGTAAATACAACGTATTCTGCAGTGCGTTTAACGCACGTTCCAACCGGATTGGTAGCACAGTGTCAAGACCAGAAATCACAACATAAAAATAAAGAGAAAGCATTTAAAGTATTGCGTTCTCGTTTGTATGATATGGAGTTGGCGAAGAAAAATGAAGAAGATGCCGCTTTACGTGGTACCATGGTAACTTCTGGAGATAGAAGTGCTAAAATTAGAACGTACAATTATTCACAAGGTCGTGTAACAGATCACCGAATTGGATTAACACTTTACGATTTACAAAATATTGTAAATGGCGATATTCAAAAAATTATAGACGAATTACAACTAGCAGATAACACAGAGAAGTTAAAAGCTAGTGACGAACACCTTTAATAATAAGCCTCTTTTTTGAGGCTTTTTTAATGACAAATAAAAATGATTTGTCATTCCGCACTGGATGCGGAATCCACTAATAATAAAAATAGATTCTGCGTCGTAGCGCAGAATGACAAAATATTATCGATGAACACAAAAGAACTTGTAAATCAGATCCAAAAAAAGAAATCCTTTCTATGTATAGGATTAGATGTCGATGTGAATAAAATTCCGCAACATCTTTTAAAAGAAGAAGATCCAATATTCGCGTTTAATCAAGCGATTATAGATGCAACACATCATGTATGTGTGGCGTATAAACCAAATACCGCTTTTTATGAAGCGTACGGATTAAAAGGATGGAGAGCTTTAGAAAAGACTATCCATTATTTAAACGAAAAGTATCCGGAAATTTTTACCATTGCAGATGCAAAACGTGGTGATATTGGTAATACAAGTACGATGTATGCCAAAGCTTTTTTTGAAGATTTAGCTTTTGATAGTGTAACGGTTGCTCCATATATGGGAAAAGATTCCGTAGAGCCATTTCTAGCTTTTGAAAATAAGCATACTATTATGTTGGCTTTAACGTCTAATGAAGGTGCTTTCGATTTTCAAACCAAGCAAGTAGAAGGAAAAGAATTATATAAACAGGTTTTAGAAACCTCTAAAAACTGGAAAAATTCGGAAAACCTAATGTATGTAGTCGGTGCTACTAAAACGGAGTGTTTTGCGGAAATTAGAAAGATTGTTCCAAATAGTTTTTTACTAGTTCCAGGCGTTGGTGCACAAGGTGGAAATTTACAAGATGTTTGTAAATATGGAATGAATGAACAAGTTGGTTTACTAATAAATTCTTCTAGAGGAATTATTTACGCTTCCAAAGAACTAGATTTTGCAGATGCAGCTGCAAAAAGTGCAAAAGAACTGCAATCGCAAATGGAAGCATTACTGGCATTGCAAAGAACGAAGCAGTCTTTTTAAATGCAACTAAAAGATCAAATAGGAAGACAATTACATTTTAAATCCGTTCCAAAACGAATTGTCTCCTTAGTGCCTTCTCAAACCGAATTATTATACGATTTAGGTTTAGAATCTTCTATTGTTGGTATTACTAAATTTTGTGTACATCCAAAGCATTTACTAAAAACAAAAACGATTGTTGGTGGTACAAAGCAAATCCATCTAGAAAAGATAAAAGCACTACGACCAGATATTATTCTATGCAATAAAGAGGAAAATACAAAGGAGATTGTTGCTGCTTGTAGTGAAATTTGTATGGTGCATGTTTCCGAAATTGAAACCATTTCCCATTGTATAGAAATGATTCAGCAATATGGCGAAATCTTCAGTAAGAAGGAGGAAACTTTAAATGTTTCAGAGAAAATTCAAAATAATTTAAAAGATTTTCAAAACGATATTCAAGCAAAACCGACTTTAAAAGTAGCGTATTTCATCTGGAAGAATCCGTTTATGGTTGCTGGTAAAAATACCTTCATTGATTATTTATTACAATTAAATAAATTTGAAAATGTTTATGCAGATTTAGGAAGGTATCCGGAAATTGAAATGCAGCAAAATAAAGAAGTAGATGTGGTCTTTTTGTCTAGTGAGCCATATCCTTTTAAGGAAAAACATATAGAAGAATTAGGAGCGTACTATACTAATGCCAAAATACAATTAGTAGATGGCGAAATGTTTTCATGGTATGGTTCTAGACTTATTAAGTCTTTTAGTTATTTTAAGAAGCTACATGTAAGTCTTTAGTATACTTTTTCTTGTATACTACTTCCACAAACTGTATTGCTTTTTTATCCGTAGATCCTAGGCTTAATAACTTGTTTAAATTTGGTTTTATTTTTCCAACCTTGCAAAATTGTGCGCTCATAACTTGTTCTTTATATAAAGTACGAGTTTTCTTCGCGTTTGGATTTTAAGCAAAGGTTAAATAAAAGGTAAATTAAGAAATTACAGAATGTGCTGTATCTCTAGATAGGTATTTTAACTTGTTTAATTTACCTAGAAGTTTAATGGCTCTGTATTCAGAAATATCACTTAATGCGTGATCTGTTTGCCTTAAATTGTAAGCTTGCTCGATAAGGTTTTTGTATTTCTTATCGAGTTTGCTTTGATGCTTTTTTATTAAGTCATTGTTGTTCATTGTAGTAATGTGCTATTAATCAATTAAATATACATTATTTATATTTAATTTAAACGTGTATTATTAAATTTAACAAAAAAAAAGGATTCTTTTAAATCCAACTTTAAAAATCTAATTTGCTTGTAGAAAATAATAGGCTTGGCGTACTTTATATATTCAAATTGACTATTGTTCTTCCTTTTAATTTTCCTTTTAGCATGAACGCCATTTTTTCGTTTAAATCACCTAAAGATATTTCTGTAGCTGCATCTGTTAATCTATCCGTTTTCCATTCGTTAGCTAATTTCTCCCATACTTTTTCTCTATATTTCATTGGGTAATTTTGAGAATCTATTCCTATTAATGTGACTCCTCTTAATATAAAAGGAAATACGGTTAAATCTAGTTTTGGAGATGCAACATTTCCGCAGCAAGTCACAATTCCCATTGGGAAAGTAGCTTTAATAATATTTTGAAGAATTGTTCCTCCAACCGTATCTATACCACCAGCATAAAGTGGTTTTAAAAGTGGTTTTTTATCCATGTTCTCGAAATCTTCCCGCATAATAACTTCATCTGCTCCTAGATTTTTCAAAAAATCAATTTCAGATTCTTTCCCTGTAATGGCAACTGTTTTATATCCTAGTTTTTTTAAAATCAGGAGACTCATAGAACCTACACCACCTGTAGCGCCCGAGACAACTATTGGTCCATCTTCTGGTCTTACAAGTTCACTTAATCTTAATACAGACATTCCAGCTGTTAATCCGGCTGTACCAATAGTCATCGCTTCTTTCATAGAAAGATTTTCTGGTAGCTTAACTGCCCAATCTGCAGGTGCTTGCACGTATTGCGCAAAACCTCCATCCGTATTCATTCCTAAATCATAACTGGTTACAATAACTTGGTCTGAAACTTTAAATTTAGACGATTTAGAAGAAACAACGGTTCCAACGGCATCAATACCTGGCGTGTGCGGGTAATTTCTAGTTACTCCTTTATTTCCTGAAGCAGACAAAGCGTCTTTGTAGTTTAAAGAACTATAGTGTACTTTTATGCGTATTTCTCCTTCGGGTAAATCAGAAAAAGGCATGTCTTTAATGGAAGAAACATAATTGCCATCATTATCTTCTACTCTAAAAGCTTTGTATGTTGTTTGCGTATTCATAGTTGTTCTTTTATTTGTTTTACTTAATTTTACATTAAATTTCGTTAAAAATGTGCTGATATGCAAGAGCTTACATTTTTTGCGCATACGAACATTTTGTGCTGTTTTGTCTGTTTATAAGGCGTTTAAGAATAAAAAAAAATGAAAAAAAGTTATTGTCCAATAGATACATTTATAAATACGATTAAAGGAAAAAGGAAAGGAACTATAATTTTACATCTTTTTCAAGGCGATAAAAGATATAGTGAGTTGGTGAGATTAATGCCAGATATTAGCGAACGAATGATTACCAAACAGCTAAAAGAATTAGAAGTAGATGGATTAATCAATAGAACAGCATTTCCTGAAGTTCCTCCAAGAGTAGAATATAGTTTAACAAAATTAGGTAATGAAATTCATCCTGTTTTGAAAGGAATGTATAAAGGCGGTTTACTTTTTGAAGAAAGTATTAGTAGTTTATAAGTTTCATTTGTTGGTTGAAGTTATTGAATACGAAAGGAAGTGTCGTTGCGACAAACAACTAATAAATAAAAAGCCTTTCAAGAATTATTTCTTCAAAGGCTTTTTATGTTTAATTAATCGAGTAGTCTAAAAGTTCTTCCCTTTAGGAAGGATGTAAGATGAGACTAATCTTGCATAGCAAAAACTTTACGTAATAAATCGGTAGTTCTAGAAGAAGATTTACTTCTTATTTCTTGTTCTTCTACGGCAATCATTTTATAAACGCCATTTAAAGCTTCACCAGTAACATAATCTGTTAAGTCTGGATTTACATTACTTGTAAAAGGAATCGCGTTATACTTGTTAATTAAATTCGCCCAAACCTGATCTGCACCAACTTTACTAAAAGAGTTTTTAATAACAGGATTAAATTTAGCGTATAAAGCGGTTTGCGTTTTGCTTGTTAAGTATTGTGTCGCAGCATCATTTTTACCAAGTAGAATGTTTTTTGCATCAGCAAAAGTAATGTCTTTAACCGCATTAACAAAAATAGGAGTCGCTTCACTTACCGCGTCTTCTGCAGCTCTGTTTAATACTTTTAACCCTTCATCAGCTAAACTACTTAGTCCAATATCACGTAGTGCTTTGTCTACTTTTTGTAATTCTTCAGGTAGAACTATTTTTACCAATTCATTTTTAAAAAAACCGTCTTTCTGGGTTAATTTGGTTACTTGTTTGTCAATACCAAGTTCTAACGCTTCTCGCAAACCAGAGCCAATTTCAGATTCAGAAAGAGAACCAACCTCTTCAGGTAATTGGTCTATTACTTGTTGTAATTCTGCGCATGCAGTAAAATTTAAAATAATAACTAAGGCTAATATTTTTTTCATAATTTATATTTTTTGGATGTAAAGATACTTATTCTTATGGCGTATTTTTAGTGAAATTTTGTTTTGATATGAAATTAAAATTACGCATTCAAAATAACTAATGAAACTAATTGTAAAGTAACTTAAGATTTTTACTAGAAACCAAAATGTCAATAAAAACCGCGTTTTCCGTTATATCTTTTTGCGAAAAACAAAAAGGATGTCACTGCAACCGCTCACGCAAATAGTAACTACGAGAAAATAACCGTTTTATTATTATATACCATTACCTTTCTTTTAATATGAAGTTTAATAGCATTGGCTAAAACTATTTTTTCTAAATCACGTCCTTTTGCTATTAAGTCTTCAATAGCATGTGTGTGGGAAACACGAGCGACATCTTGCTCTATAATTGGTCCGGCATCTAATTCCTCAGTAACATAATGACTGGTTGCTCCAATAATTTTAACACCTCGTTTATAGGCCGAATGATACGGTTTTGCGCCAACAAAAGCGGGTAAAAACGAATGATGAATATTTATAACCTTATTGTTATACTGACTAATTATTTTGCTAGACACTATTTGCATATAACGAGCAAGTACAATAAAGTGGATGCCAAATTCTTTACATAGTTTTAATTGCTGTTCTTCGGCTTCTGCTTTGGTGTCTTTGGTTACCGGAATATGATAAAACGGAATATTAAAGCTATCTGCAATGGGCTTTAAAGTATTGTGGTTACTGATAATAAAAGGAATATCTACATCTAGCTCTCCAGAATTATAACGGCCTAAAATATCATACAAACAATGATCATATTTAGAAACAAATAATGCCATTTTTGGTTTGTTTTCTGCGGAATATATTCGCCATTTCATTTTAAATTGTTCGGCCAAATTAGACTTGAAATTTTCCTTGAAAGCTTCCGTATTAAAAGAGGCTGCTTCAAATTCCCCTTCTAAACGCATAAAGAAAATATCTTGCTCTCTATCCACGTGCTGATCTATGTAAACAATATTTCCTTTATTATTCGCAATAAAATTAGTGACAGTTGCAATGATTCCAGACTGGTCCTTGCAGTTTATAAGTATGGTTAGTTTTTTCATGTTTGTTTTCCGCGAAAGCGAGAATTTTATATATTTTTATTTCTGTAAAAGTAAAAATCTAATAACGAAATAGTTATACTAAATTACTCTAAAAATTTCAGGTTGGCTTTTTGTTTTTAACTTTTAGATAATTACAGATTATAGAGCGATATTTTTGAATATTCCGTAAATTGCAAGCCTAAAATAGATTATATTTTAAGAATGAAACATGCATTTCTTTTTTTTGAAAGTATAGAAAGATAGAAATGCGTGTAACATCTTTTAAATAAAAAGCAATAGAAACCATAAGATGACACAAGCAACACCATACAAACCAAAATATAAAGTAAGAATAGTTACGGCAGCAGCATTATTTGACGGTCATGATGCATCCATAAATATTATGCGTCGTATTATTCAATCTACAGGAGTAGAAGTGATCCATTTAGGTCACGATAGAAGTGTAGATGAGGTTGTAAATACAGCCATTCAAGAAGATGCAAATGCTATTTGTTTAACTTCTTACCAAGGTGGACATAACGAGTATTTTAAATATATGTACGATCTTTTAAAAGAAAGAGGTGCAGAACACATCAAGATTTTTGGTGGTGGTGGTGGTGTAATCCTTCCGTCTGAAATTAAAGAATTAATGGATTATGGTATTGCACGTATTTACTCGCCAGATGACGGTCGTGCGATGGGATTACAAGGTATGATTAACGATTTGGTAGAGCAATCTGACTTTGCAATTGGTGATGTTTTAAATGGGGAATTAGATATTTTACCATCTAAAAATGCAAGAGCAATTGCTAGAGTGATTTCTTCTGCTGAAAACTTTCCAGAAGTTGCAAAAGATACTTTAGATAAAATTCATAAAAAAAATAAGAATTCTAAAACACCGGTTTTAGGAATTACAGGAACTGGAGGGTCTGGAAAATCCTCTTTAGTCGATGAATTGGTTCGTCGTTTTTTAGTAGATTTTCCAGAAAAAACAGTTGGTTTAGTTTCCGTCGATCCTTCCAAACGTAAAACAGGAGGAGCGCTTTTAGGAGATCGAATTAGAATGAATGCCATTAATTCGCCAAGAGTATATATGCGTAGTTTGGCTACTCGTCAATCTAATTTAGCATTATCAAAATATGTAAATGAAGCAGTACAAGTTTTAAAAGCTGCGGAATATGATTTGATTATTTTAGAAACTTCAGGAATCGGACAATCAGATACAGAAATCATGGAGCATTCCGATGTTGCATTATATGTAATGACTCCAGAATTTGGTGCTGCAACGCAATTGGAGAAAATCGACATGTTGGATTTTGCCGATTTAGTTGCCATCAATAAATTTGATAAACGTGGTTCTTTAGATGCGTTACGCGATGTGAAAAAACAATATATGCGTAATAATAATCTTTGGGATGTGCATCAAGATGATTTACCTGTTTATGGTACCATCGCTTCGCAATTTAATGATCCGGGGATGAATACGCTGTACAAAGCGATTATGGATAAGTTGGTAGAAAAAACAGCTTCCGATTTAAAATCGACGTTCCATATTTCTGACGAGATGAGCGAGAAGATTTTCGTTATTCCTCCTTCTAGAACGCGTTACTTATCTGAAATTGCAGAGAGTAATCGTGCGTATGATAAAACAGCAAGAACACAAGAGGAAGTTGCTCAGAAATTATACGGAATTTATAAAACATTAGAATCTGTTTTAGATGCCACACCAGTTTTAGATAAAGCAGGAATTGCTTCAGAATCGATTACTTCTACGGAAGACAATAAAGATTTTGTTAGATTATTAGTTGGCGAATTTGATAGAGTAAAACTAAACTTAGATCCGTACAACTGGGAAGTAATTACCGGTTGGGACGAAAAAGTAAACAAATATAAAAACCCGATTTATAGCTTCAAAGTAAGAGATAAAGAAATTAAAATAGAAACGCATACCGAGTCATTATCGCATTTACAAATTCCAAGAATAGCGCTTCCAAAGTATCAAGCTTGGGGAGATTTATTAAAATGGAGTTTGCAAGAAAACGTACCAGGAGAATTTCCATATACTTCTGGTTTATATCCTTTTAAACGTACAGGAGAAGATCCAGCACGTATGTTTGCAGGGGAAGGAGGACCAGAAAGAACGAACACTCGTTTTCATTATGTAAGTGCAGGTTTGCCAGCAAAACGTTTGTCTACCGCTTTTGATAGTGTGACGCTTTACGGAAACGATCCAGATTTACGTCCGGATATTTACGGTAAAATTGGTAATGCAGGAGTTTCTATTTGTTGCTTAGATGATGCTAAAAAACTGTATTCTGGTTTCGATTTAGCAAATGTAATGACCTCTGTAAGTATGACTATTAACGGTCCTGCTCCAATGTTACTAGGCTTTTTTATGAATGCTGCCATTGACCAACAATGTGAATTTTACATTAAAGAGAATGGTCTTGAAAAAGAAGTGGAAGCTAAAATTGCTAAAATTTATAAAGATAAAACGCGTCCTTTTTATAATGGCGAGTTACCAGAAGGAAATAATGGTTTAGGGTTGATGCTATTAGGTGTTACCGGAGATCAAGTATTACCAGCAGATGTGTATGCCGAGATTAAAAAGAATACGATTGCTCAGGTTAGAGGAACCGTTCAAGCAGATATTTTAAAAGAAGATCAAGCGCAAAATACTTGTATTTTCTCTACCGAATTCGCATTGCGTTTAATGGGAGATGTGCAAGAGTATTTTATCGAGAATAATGTGCGTAACTTTTATTCGGTTTCTATTTCTGGATATCATATTGCAGAAGCAGGAGCAAACCCAATTACACAATTAGCGTTGACTTTATCTAATGGTTTCACGTACGTGGAATATTATTTAAGTCGTGGCATGGACATCAATAAATTTGGTCCAAATCTATCGTTCTTTTTCTCTAACGGAATTGATCCAGAATATGCAGTAATTGGTCGTGTAGCAAGAAAAATTTGGGCGAAAGCAATGAAGCATAAATATGGTGCAAATGCAAGAGCGCAAATGTTGAAATACCATATTCAAACTTCCGGACGAAGCTTACACGCGCAGGAAATTGACTTTAATGATATTCGTACCACGCTTCAAGCATTGTATGCTATTTATGATAACTGTAACTCGTTACATACCAATGCGTATGATGAAGCGATTACAACACCAACGGAAGAATCGGTTAGACGTGCCATGGCAATTCAACTAATTATTAATAAAGAATTAGGTTTAGCTAAAAATGAAAATCCAATTCAAGGATCTTTCATTATTGAAGAATTAACCGATTTAGTAGAAGAAGCTGTGTTGTTAGAATTTGATAGAATTACAGAAAGAGGTGGTGTTTTAGGTGCTATGGAAACTATGTACCAACGTTCTAAAATTCAAGAAGAGAGTTTATATTACGAAACATTAAAACATAACGGGAAGTTCCCAATTATAGGTGTAAATACCTTCTTGAGTTCTAAAGGATCTCCAACCGTTATTCCTAAAGAAGTTATTCGTGCAACGGAAGAAGAGAAGCAATTTCAAATTAAAACTTTAGAAAGCCTTCATGAAGCAAATGATACAGAAGCATTGTTAAAAGATTTACAACATAAAGCGATTAACAATGAGAATATCTTTGAAGCCTTGATGGATGTTTGTAAAGTATGTAGTTTAGGAGAGATTACGGAGTCGTTGTTTGAAGTAGGCGGACAATATAGACGTAACATGTAAGTAGAGAGCCGCTTTTCATTTTTCATGAAAAGCGTGCGAATCACTTATCCCGAACCCGTTTCGGGATCTCAGAGAGCCGCTTTTCATTTTTCATGAAAAGCGTGCGAATCACTTATCCCGAACTCGTTTCGGGATCTCTAAAAAAAAAATAGAACAAACCACTTTTCATGTTTTTTGAAAAGTGGTTTATTCGTTTAAATAAAAAAACAAAGAACATGGCATTTAAACATATTTTCAAGGCCAAAACGCAATGGTCTTCTAGTAAAGGAGAAAGTACATTAGATGCTAGAAGCTACAATAGAAATCACACAGTAAGTATAAAAGGAAAATCAGAACCTTTACAAGTGTCTTCTGCAAAAATTTTTAGAGGAGATGATGCACTTTATAATCCAGAAGATATGCTGTTAAGTGCTGTTTCTTCTTGCCATATGATGTCTTATTTTTATGTGTGTTCGCAAAACGGAATAGAAGTAGTTGCTTATGAAGATCAAGCAGAAGGTGTTTTAGAAGTGGATAATAAAGGAAAAGGACAGTTTGTTTCCATGCAATTAAATCCTGTAGTTGTAGTTAGTAAACAGGAAATGGTGGAAAAGGCAGAAAGCCTTCATGAGCAAGCAAATGCATTATGTTTTATTGCTAATTCCTGTAATTTTCCAATCTCTCATCGCGCAACGATACAAGTAAAGTAGTGTTGTTTTTGGAGTTTATTAAACAAAATTTAGTTTAGGATTTCAAAAATATAAAAACGCAAAGCTTTGTATTTGTTTGCTTTAGGTTGTGTTAAAATAGTAAAAAACATTAAATCACGACAAAAATACGTATATTTGTGTAAAATGTCATAGTTATGAGAAATTACAAACTTGAAAATGCAATAAAAGATTTGGCAAACGAGCCAGAGGCCTTTTATAATTTGCAAAACAAATATGATAGAATCATTAGTGTTTTAGGTGGTAGTTTACAGGTTGGGCAAACCATTTCTAATGATTTTGATCTCATAGAGATTACTCGTAAAGGTTTACCGAAATCTGTAGTACATACTATAAGCAGTCTACTTGGTATTTCTATGGAAAAAATGAGTGCATTAATTCATGTTTCCCATCGTACCATCCAACGAAAAAGTGATGAAGAGTTATTAAATGTATATCCTACAGAACAAATTTTAGAGATAGCAGAAGTGATTTCTAGAGGTATCGAAGTGCTTGGTACTCTAGAAGCATTTACTTCATGGTTACACAGTGAAATACGGGTTTTAAACTACCAAAAACCTATAAATTTTCTAGATACCAGTTTTGGTACTAGTCTAATTAAAGATACGCTTGGTCGTATTGAATTTGGTGTTTATTCTTAAAACCATTCTTTTGAAAATTTACAGAATAGCAAAAAAGCAATATCTAGAAGATGTATCTGGAGAAGGAGCACGATTATATGGTGGAAGATGGAATAAAAAAGGGTATCCCATGGTTTATTTTTCCGAAAGCTTATCCTTGGCTGTTTTAGAAATTTTAGTGCATATAGATTTTAAATTTTTAACCAACGATTTTGGTTATTTAGAAGCGGAAATTCCGGACCTTCTAATTTCTCCGAAGCAAAAAGAAATCGAACTAGAAGAAAGTTGGCGTGAAAATCCGCCTTCTAATTATTCTATGCAATATGGGACAGATTGGCTTAAAGCGAATAAAAGTCTAGCAATAGAAGTTCCTTCTGCCATTTTACCAATGAGCAAAAATATTTTGGTAAACCCAAGGCATCCGCTGATTAAAGAAGTTAAAATTATAAAAACAGGAGTTTTAGATGTCGACTCTAGGGTTTTTCAGAAAAAATAATGGTTGAAACATGCATCTTTTTATAAATTGTCTCGTCTACTATATGAACTTAAAAAATAGAGGTCATGAAAAACACAGAATGTACTTGCAACTGTGATAGTTGCTCCAAAGGAAATTGTCAAAATTGTACTTGCGCTAATTGCACATGTACGAATTGCAACTGTTAAGCTATTACTAATAGAAGAAAATAACAACGCTAATTGTAGTAAATTTATACTGTGATTAGCGTTATTTATAGAATATCCTTATGAAAACTCAAGACATTTGGCAATTGCATGCAGACGATATTAAATTCTTTATTTTAAGTAAAGTGAAGGATGCCGTTATTGCTGAAGATTTAGTACAGGAAACCTTTATAAAAGTACACACAAAGCTAAATACATTAAAAAACGAAGAAAAGATGAAGTCTTGGTTGTTTACAATAGCCAGACATACGGTTTTAGATTACTTTAGAAATAAAAAATTAGTATATGAAACCACAGAAGAAGATTTTATTTTTGAAGAACAAAAGTTAGAACATACAGAAGCAGATTGTTTGCAAGGTATTATTAAAAGCTTACCTAAAAAGTATAGAGATCCCTTGTTTTTAAGTGACATAAAAGGACTAAAACAAGCGCAAATAGCCGAACAACTACATGTGCCATTATCTACGGTGAAGTCACAAATACAACGGGCTCGTAAAATGATAGCGCAAGGGTTTGTAGACTGTTGTGACTTTGTAATAAATGAAGAAGGTTATTTAGTTGGAGAAATCAAAGAGAAAGCAGACTGCAAAATGTGTCATTAATACGTACCTTTGTGCAAAATTAAGGCGAGTTACTGCGCTTTACAACTTACAAATTTACTTAGCATGTCCTTTAAAAAATTAAACCCAGTACTAAAAGAAGCTTTAGAAACCTTAAATTATGAAGCGCCTTTACCTTTTCAGAAAGAAATATTACCAAAGATAAAAGGAGGAGCAAATGTATATGGGTTAGCTCCAAAAGGTTCAGGTAAAACGACAGCTTTAATCATTGCCATCATTCATAAGTTAAAAGCAGAAGCTTTTGAAGACTCTCCTAGAGCATTGGTTATTGTAAAAGACAAGCAAGCAGCATTAGATTTAAAAGAGGAGTTTGAGAAGTATATGAGGTACATGGATTTAAGAGTCTATGCAGCTTATGATGAGCAAACTTTAGATCAACAACGCGAAGAAATTTATTACGGCGTAGATGTTTTAGTAGCAACACCAAAACGTTTAAATAAGCTGTATTTTATGAATAGTTTGCATTTAGGGCAACTTAAAATATTAGCTTTAGATGATGCAGAATTTTTAATACGAAACAATTACCATAACGATGTTTTGCGTGTTACAGAAAGTTTAGCAAAATGTCAATATGTACTTTTAGCTGAAAAAATGCATCCAAAATTTGAGCAACTGAAGGATACTATTATGTATAATGCGCATATAGTAGAAGGGAAGTAATTACAAAGTCAGCATCCAGCTATTTTGTAGTTTTTTAAAAACTTTAAGTTCTCTTCTTAAAATAGGAATATACTCCTTACCATTACTATTGCATTTTTCTAAGCGCTTACAATGGCTATATAGTCTATTGGTAAGTTGTCTTACAGAAGCAATATGTTTGTGCTTTTTATCTGAAAAACGTTCCATTTCTGCATTAATAATTTCAGGTGCAAGAGAAACAGAATGCTGTACAATATCACCAGAAAAATAAATGTTTTCATCTTCGGTACCATCTTCTTTTAAGTATGCTAAATCTTGATTTAGATACGTAGATATACTTCTAGACAATAGAAAAATATGCAAGGCCTGCTTGTATATTGGTAAGTCTGAAAGATGTGATGGAATATGCGCTAACATGATATTTTTTCGATTTCCATCAAATTTAGTCACAAGATCGCACTAAACACTTTTGATTTTAAAGTAAAACCATATATTTGCTTTAAAAATTAAATTATTTTAATTAAATACTTTAGAAATGAGCCTAGATAATCTTAACTGGAAGATATTGAAATGTTTGCAGGAAAATTCGCGACAATCTAATGCGGCAATTGGTAGGCAAGTTGGTATCACTTCTCCAGCAGTTTCCGAGCGTATTAAGAAGATGGAAGATTTGGGGATTATTCAAAATCATATCACCTTAATTTCTCCTTTTGAGGTTGGTTATCAGCTAAAAGCACTTATTACTTTGCGTGCTTTTATGGGAAAACTAAAGCCGTTTCTTGAAAAAGTAAAAACCTTTGATGAGGTTATTAATTGCTACAGAATTACAGGCGATGAAAATATTGTAATGGAAGTGATTTTAAAAAATCAAAAACATTTAGAAACATTTATCGACCAACTTATTGTGTATGGCGAAAGCAAAACCCAAATTATCCTTTCGCATGTAGTGAAGAATAATGCTATTAATAAGATTTAAATTCGGGAAGTAGTATATAAATCTTATTAATAGCTTGTTTTATTTTATTGCGCACTATTTTTATTCTTCATGTAGATCTTTAAAAACAGGAATAAAAAAGCACAAACACTTCCTAGTACAGCCATAATATACCAGGTGTTATTAAAACCAAATCCATCCACAGATCGCATTCCTGCGTTATGTCCAAAAATATGTGCTATAGAAAATGCTATAGAATATAAGGCCATGTATTCTCCTTGATTTCCTTTTTTAGCACGTTGCATTGCAAAGGCATTTGAAAACGGAAAAGCAATCATTTCGCCAACGGTCATTAAGAACATTCCAATAATTAATATTCCAGACCAAGTGGTTAGATTTAAAACCAAAAAGCTTAACGCAGTTAATGTTACACCAAAAAGCATTAAACCAGATTTCGTGTATTTCGAGTTCTCGAGCCATTTAATTAAAGGCATTTCTAGTAGAAAAATAAAAAAGCCGTTTGCACCTAAAAGCAAGCCTATTTGCAATTCGGTAAGCATGTGCGTTTCTCTGTAATAAATTGGCATGGTAGAAAAGTATTGTAGAAAAATAAAACCAAACAAAAACATAGCTACTAGAAAAATTAAGAAAGGTTTGTCATTATATGCAGAATCTGGATTTTCTACAATAATATTATCCAGTACTTTAGCTTTTTTAGGGTTTAATACAAGAATAAGTACTATTGTTGCTAAAATACAAGTAATACCATCTACCCAAAATAAACCACTATAATTCATTTTTGTTATAATAAGTCCGCCAACAGCTGGTCCTGCAGAGAAACCTAAGTTTATGGCAAGACGAATTAACGTTACACTTCTAGTTTTATTTTCTGGTTTACTATATGCGCTTAATGCAACAAACATTGCAGGTCTAAACATATCTGCAACTAGCATGACTAGAAAAATACCAACACATAAAGAGGCAAAAGTATTTAAAAACTGAAGCGCTACAAATAGTATTCCTGTGAGCAATAAACTTCTAACCATTACTTTATAATAGCCAATTTTGTCTGTTAATTTTCCTCCCAACCAAGATCCAGCGACAGAACCTAAACCAAAAGCAGACATGATCCATCCTACATCTTTATACGTAAAGTGTAAATCTTCTATAAGATATAAAGATAGAAAAGGTATAACCATGGTTCCGGCTCTATTAATTAAAGTAATCAGTGCGAGCCACCAAACTTCTGTAGAGAGACCTCTAAAAGTATTTATGTAGTTATGTAATAGTTTTTTCATGTTGGTTGGTTTTAATGGTTTCTTGGTTTATTTCATTAGCAAAAAGGGTACTTCGTTATTAGACCTAAAATAAAAAAGTCCAACTACGAAGTTGGACTTTTAATATTGTATTAATTGATATTTATATCATCATAATATATAAGTAGCCCAACCTGCATTTCTACAAGAGGTATATTGCTTATAATTAGTAATGACTAAATTCATTTTTATTTATAATTTGATGGTTCAAAGCTAAACAAAATAATTAGAAGTTGTATTTTTAAGCCGAAAAATAATACCATGAAAAATTTATTCTATCTATTTATATTCATATCTGCTTTAAGTTGTGCTCAAGAAAAACAGCCTTTATTAGGAGATACCGATTGGCAACGAGAACAGAATGCCGATTTCAAAGACGCTTCTAAATCGCCTTTAAAAAGTAAAGACAGAAAGGCTTTTAGAACATTAGACTTTTTTAAGTTTGATGCTAAGTTTGTGGTAACTGCCACATTGGAAAGAACACCAGATTCGGAATGGTTTAAAATGAAAACAACTACAGATCGTGTTTCTAAAGAGCGTGTTTATGGGGTTTTATTTTTTCAACTAAACGGAAAAAACTATCGTTTGGATATTTACCAAGGTCAAGATTTAATGCAAAAAAAAGGTTTTGAGGATTATTTATTTCTTCCGTTTATAGATAATACGAATGGCGATACTACCTATGGTGGCGGACGATATATTGATTTACGAATTCCGGAAGGAGATACTTTAACGCTTGATTTTAATCAGGCATACAATCCGTTTTGTGCGTATAATGAAAAGTTTTCTTGTCCAATTGTACCTAGAAATAATTATGTAGATGAAAGTATAGAAGCAGGAGTGAAGGCTTTTGTGAAGTAGTTTTAAGTATTGCGTGGCAGTAGGTGAAAATGGCTTCGCATTTTAGGTCAAACTCTCCGATTCCGTTAAAACGGAATCACCTCTCTTTAGCTAAAGAGAGGAGTTGGTGTGGTTTTAGTGTTCAGTAATCAGTGCTCATCTTAAATCTATAATCTTCCGTCTTCCAACTTCAATCCCGTTTTACTTCGCTAAATACATTCCTGAAAAAACAGCTAAAAATCCTAAAACAAAACTAGCAATGGTATAAATAGCGAAACTAGTGAAATCTCCAGATTTTAAAAACAGATGATTTTCATAAGCAAAGGTGGAAAAGGTAGTAAAACCACCACAAAATCCTGTGGCTAGTAATAGTGTTTGGTTTGAAGATAGATTATTATTTTTAAGTGCATAGCCAAGAATAAATCCAATAAGTAAACTACCTAAAATGTTTGCTAAAAAAGTTCCGTACGGAATTCCGTTTTCTGTATTATTTAAATACTTTCCAATAATATAACGTAATACACTACCAAAACCGCCACCAACAAATACGAGTAATAAATTCTTCATTTAACAAATATACTACCTAATAAATTACAATAGAATTAATTTTTAAAACATGTTAACCTTTTTAGTTTTTGATTATTAAAATTTGAATTCCGTTAATTCATTCTCCTTAATACACTGGTTTAGCCTAAAGGCGTAATCCGAAAAGCCTAAGAATAGAGTAGGTATATCTTAAATTAAAAAATCATGGAAAAATTAAGCGAAAAGCAACTATTGGTTGCAAGACAAGAATTTAGACCTTATTTAACCTCTGGAAGTAAAACGCTTTCAAAATTAAAACTAAAAACACCGCTAAGTGCTTTTAAACAACAGCTAAACACCACTTTTGAATCTTTAGGTTGTGTTGGTTATAACGCGGTAAAGAAGCAATTAACAGCAACTGTAAATATTAAAAGAGCAACAGGATATTCTGGGGATTTATGTGCTAATGGATCACATGAATATGTGCGGTTTTATTTAGACTATCAAGATGGTGCTGGTTGGGAAGATATGGGAATTGTAGGTTTAAATGTGCATGACATTCCAACAAAAAAAGATTGTCAAGGAGAAAATGAAAAGCCAATGAGCTATGTGGTTAGGTTGAATATTAATCCGAAAAAGAAATATTGTACAATACCAAACTTACCATTAGTAAGAGCTGTTCTTGCTTGGAATACAATTCCAGAGCCAAACGATCCAAACTTAACAAAAGGAACTTATGTTTGGAGTGATAAAAAAGATGCTAGAATTCAAATAGCACCATTACAATTTTTTATTCCAAACTTTCCAGTTTTAGAGATTGATGAATTGTTGCATGCTGCAATCTTAAATCCAAATTTGTCCTTAAATACGATTGCCTTTGATAAGCCGGAACACATTTCAGCATTACAAAAAGCAAAACACACTATTATTCCTAAAGACTTACCATTTAATGCTCTTGTAAATTTATATGCAAAAGATAAAATTGAACCATACCGGTTTGGTTATAAGTTGTTGGATAAGATTCAAAATACTGCGTTTACAAACAATGTTAGTGATATTTCAAATTTATTCGAAATGAACAATATCTCATTATCTGACAGTTTAATTCATTTAAATACTCTTAATTGTAATACAAACTACGAAGAGTTAGTTTGTGTTGGAGCAGATTATAATAGAGAAGCTTTAGTAGGAACGGTTAAAGTGAAAAAATCTTCGGGTTATAGCGGAAGTCTTTGTAGTAGCGGAAGTAAAGAGTACGTGTCTTTCTGGGTGCAAACCGAAGAAAATTGTGAATGGGTTCACGCGGGAACCTCTTCTGTTGCTGTATATGACATTGATGATATGCCAAGTGAAGGCTTGTTTTATTCGGTAGTTTTACCTTATAATTTTCAAGATTTAAAAAGAAATTGTAATACACCAAATGTTCTAAAAGTACGGGCTGTATTGTCATGGAATGTGCCACCAACAGATAGGAATTGCTCTAATTGGGGAAATATTGTAGAGTCTTACATTCAATTAAAACCTATGGATGCATGGCATGGTATTGGTCCAAAACTAACCGTTATTGGAGGTGTTAGAGTGGAAGATATTGGTAATGATGGTTTAACAAAACCAGGAATTTTCTTTGATTATTATGATACTCCAGTGGCTTATGATAATTGTGCTTTTGCTAGATTAATAATGGTAGAAGCCAAAACAAATGCATTTGCTGGGCAGAAATATAAAATTAGAATAGATAATCTTACCACAGGAGAAAGCAATTATCTAAACAAATCATTTAAATTAGATGATAATTCAGAATCTACAGCGAACGCAGCTAATGAATATACCTATTATGGGGATGCCACTAACAATGAAAATAATATTGTTGCAAGGTTCTACCCAGGAAATAATGATTTATTAAGAATTACATTAGAGCATTTAGATGGTTCTACTCCAGATAGCCAAGTAATTCAAATGGATAACACGATTCCAGGTTTAACTTTGGATATCATTAATTATGGTGAATGTTCTCATTTTGTAAAAGGAAGTCCTATTTCGGGAAGTTTTTCTGTGGAAGAAACGCATTTAGAAGAGTTCCATTTACATACTAGTTTAACAGATGCTTCTAGTTTTACTGTAGCAAGTGGAACAGCATCAATAAGTGACGAGCCCTTTAGTGTTGCTACTTCTAGTACTAAAAACTGTGGGGAAATAACTTTAACTGCAAAACATCGCGTAATTCTTGACAGTCAAAGAATATATCCAGCAATACATATTAGAAAAATTGTTTGTCTAAAGGACGTGGTTTAACAACCAAAAAATTAATTTAAAAAAGAAAAGCAGCTCAAATTGAGCTGCTTTTTTATTTTGTTAATAGGATGAATGAATTATTTTATAGGATAGTAAATATCTGTTTGAATATCTTCTGGTTTTACCGTTGTAGGATCATTAACATAAAGTTCCCAAACAAAGGTTCCGTTCATTTCTAATTTATTGTCCTGCATATATTTTCCAATGGCAGTGTGTGCTTCATAATCACCAGAACCATAATTACCATATTTTGCAATTTTAACTGCATTTCCTTCTGGCACATTAAAAGAAGTCATTCCTTGTGCCGGAGCTAATTCTTTTTTTAATAATAAACCAATATAGAATTCTGCTTCTTTAGTTTCTTCGTCCCATTTGGTGTAATAGGTACTGGGAATAAAATCTTCGGAAGTTAATTTACGCATGGCATAAGCACCAGCTTTTGGCATGAATTCGGTAAATAGATTGGTCATTTCTTCTGGAGACAAATCGGTAGTAGTATTCTGTTTATACCCTATAAATTTTTGAGCAGGAATAGCGACTTCAACAACGTCATCTAATCTATAATCGACTTTCGGTGTTTTTTTAAATTCTTCGGTTACTATACTATCTAGTTTATTAAGTCCTTTATTAAACATAATTCCTAGGTTTTTTTCCATTCCTCCTTGCGCTACAGCAAACGCTTTAAACATAAAGTTCATTTTGTCATGTTTCATTCCCCAAGTTACTTCTGTGCCATTTTCAACTTCATTAAAAATCCAATACACATCATTGGGTTCCATGCCGGCAAAAGATATTTTTTGATCTATAGATTTATTTAGTGTTACGGCTACTGTTTCCATATAGCCCGGTCCTTCTGTACCTTCCCAGGAATAGTTCCCTCCAATTCCAGCGGTTTTTTCAGGATAGGTAATGGTCATGTCAGGATCTTCTGCTTTCCACGGCCCCCAATTTTCCCAGTTTTTAAAGTCGTTAATTTGGTGGAAAACCATAGCTACTGGAGCTTTAATTAATTTGGTTCGTTTTACATCATAACTATTTGGTTGTACAGCTACATAAACTGAAAAACCGACAATTAAAATCAGTAGTAAAAAGAGAACGTATTTAAAAGTTTTCATTATTTGTTTATTTGATATAGTACCAAATATAATCAAATATTTTTCAGTTTTAAAAGGTGCTGATTAACAGCTATTTATTAATGCTAAATTTTAGTAAAATGAAATTGAAAATAAGCAGAATAAAAAGTATTGATATTATTTGAAACATTTTAAAAGTATTTGTTTTTTTTAATTTATGGAATTATTGGAAGGAATAAAATCCCCAATAAAGGGGATTTTATTAATTAGAAGGAGTATTAATTTTCCCTAAAAAACACGTGCTATTCTAATTAGTTTTTAATGATACGTTTAGTGTAATATTTGTCTTCTACTTTAAATCGGATTAAATACATACCAACTTCTATTTTGGAAACATCCATTTTAGAAACAGCTCCTTGATTTTGCATGATTTTTTTACCATTTAAATCAAATATTACCATTTCATCTATTTGCATATTTGTAGAAATATTTATAAAGCCTTCCGTTGGAACTGGAAAAACCTTAATTTGATTTTTTGTTAGACTTTCTTCTTCAATACCTAAAGAAGAGTCAAGAACTGTTACCGTAATTGTTACGGCCGTTGCATTACCAAAATTATCTGTAATTGTTAATGCTACAGGATAATCTCCAGGCATTGTAAAAGTATCTATATCTATACTTAAAGAAAAAGTACAATTGTCTGAAGAGCCATCATCCACATCATCTACGGTTATAGTTATAGAGGGATTTCCTTCTAAATCGACTGTGATATCTTGACCACTTACAGTCGGATTTAAGGTGTCTACGACAGTGACAACTGCCGTTTCGGTATCGCTATTATTACTCGCGTCAGTAACTGTTAAAGTAACGGTATTATCTCCAATATCATCACAAGTAAAAGAGGTAATATCTAAGCTGTAACTAGTAATAGAACAATTGTCTGTAGAATTGTTATCTACCATATTTGGAGTAAAACTAGCATTCCCATTAGCATCTAATTGTACCGTAATATTTTGGGTGATTGCTGAAGGATTTATTGCATCTTCAACCGTTACGATTGCAGTTGCTGTTCCTGTATTATTACTTTGGTCTGTAACAGAAAGCGTGACTGTATTCGCTCCAAGATCTGCACAAGAAAAGCTAGTTATGTCTAAACTGCTACTTGCTATGGTGCAATTATCTGTAGAACCATTTTCTATTTCCGATTCTAAAATACTCGCAGTACCATTGGCGTCTAACTGAACAGTTATATTTTGGGTAATAACTGATGGATTCATAGCATCTACAACCGTAACTATAGCCGTTTCGGTATCGCTATTATTACTCTGGTCTATAACCGTTAAAGTAACTGTGTTGTTTCCTAAATTAGCACAAGTAAAAGCAGTAGTATCTAAACTATAACTAGCAATAGTACAGTTGTCTGTAGAATTATTATTCACCATGTTTGGTGTAATAGTAGCATTACCATTTGCATCTAATTGCACAGTAATATTTTGTGTAATTGCTGTCGGATTTATAGAGTCTTCTACTGTTACTACAGCAGTTGTATTATTGCTGTTTCCAGAAGTATCTTCTACGGTAAACGTAACTGTATTCGCACCTAAATTGGTACAATTGAAACTTACAATATCTAAACTACTTGTTGCAATACTACAATTATCTGTAGAACCATTTTCTATTTCCGAAGCGGTAATACTTGCATCTCCATTAGCATCTAATTGCACCGTAATATTTTGGGTAACAGCAACAGGATCAATAGAATCTATAACAGTTATGGTTACATCTTGTGTACTTACTTTGTTTTCGGCATCTGTAGCAGTAATAGTTATCGTATTTGTGCCAAGATTTACACAAGTATAATCAAATTGTGTCTGATTTAATACTACCGAAACTAATTCGCAATCATCAAAAGTACCATTGTTCACATCATCGATGTCTATAGAAACTTGACCATTTGCATCTAGTTCTGCAGTGATATTTGGAAATACGACGATGGTAGGAGGTAAGTCGTCATAAACATCTACATCTAATGTGATTTTGTACAGCGAATAATTACCATCTGCATTTTTTATACTTAACCAAACGTCATGTAAATCGCAGGTAACTAGATTTGTCGGAATTTCTACGAGATATTCATCTGTGTTTCCGGTTGGTGTTAAAGTAGCAGCAGTTCCTGTACCAAAGCCTAATTCGGCATCGTATAAAAATTCAGCTTCCGCTAAAGCAGCAGGAGGCTGGTTGTCTTCGGCTTCAAAAACATAAAATATTTTCTTTTCGTATATACCCCAAGTTCCATCTAGATTTTGAGTTCGTAATCCTAATTTATGAAAACCAGCATCCAGTATTCCTAAAGGAATTACAAAGTTTTGCGATGTTTCATTCGGACTACCAGAAATAGTCAAAGGATTGCCATTTCCTTGTCCGGGATCTGCATTAAACCAATATTCTGCTCCTGCAATGTTAGAAACAGGATCGCTTCCGTCAATTTCTTCCGAAACATAAAATATTTTCTTATCGTACAAACTCCATGTTTCATCCAGATTTTGTGTTCGTAAACCTATGGTATGAAATCCAACATCTAGTGTTCCTAACGGAATTACAAAGTTTTGTGAAGTATCACTAGGACTTCCAGATATGGTAAGCGGATTTCCGTTTCCTTGTCCTGGATCGGCATTAAACCAATATTCTGCTCCTGCAATGTTAGAGACAGTGGCACCTCCTGCAATTTCTTCCGAAACATAAAATACTTTCTTGTCGTATAAACTCCATGTTCCATCTAGATTTTGAGTTCGTATTCCAATAGTATGAAAACCAGTATCTAAAGTTTCTAAAGGAATAGCAAAATTCTGAGTAGTATCACTTGGACTTCCAGAAATGGTTAACGGATTTCCGTTTCCTTGTCCGGGATCTGCATCAAACCAATATTCTGCTCCAGCTATATTAGATATAGGATCGCTTGTATTAATTTCTTCTGAAATATAAAAAGTAACATCTTGGTATAATCCCCAAGTACCCAAATTACCTTGAGCTCTAACGGTTAGCTTATGAAAGCCTTCATTTAAACCAGTTATTGATAAATTTAAAGCTTGTGTAAGTTCGCCTGTATTTGCGTTTGCAGTTACCAAAGTACCATTACCTAATCCAGGATCTGTACCAAAATAATATTCTAATTGTTGTATGTTTTGCGAGGTTACTGTGGCAAAACTAAAAAAGAATAATAGTATACATCCTAATAGATAATTAATTGGCAAGCGCATGTTTTTGTGTTGCGCTTTCATAATTAATGCGCTTTTGCGTTAATAGTTACATTAATATTGCCGTTTTTAGGTACAGCACCATCATAACTAATTACGTCTAGTGTTGGTATGCCTTTTGGGTTACCAAGCATGTTATATAAAAAGCCATTGTTATGTAAGCCCATTTCAGAACCACCACCTCCACCAATAAGTGCAGGGGATCCTGATTGTAAGGTTAGATCTTCTTCTAAACGGTAGGCTGGGTTATAAGATCCAGAACCTGCAAGACTGCCATTTACAGAATTATCAATGTTTGTAAACAGAGGATTTATATCTGTTAATGTATTAGAATCTAAATATGTTCCTCCACTACCATTTGTAAATATAATATTGAAAGTGTCAGCATAATTATAGGTAAGGTTGTTAGATAGGTTAAAATCTCCAGTATTAAAATAAACGTTTGCTTCTGCACCATAATTAGAAATAAACATATTGTTATATAATATGGCTGTCCCGCTTACATTGCTGTTAGTAAGGCTTAAACTAGAAGTAAACTTAAAAATATTATTGGCAACAACAAGACTTGTTGTGTTATAAATACTTAGAGGACTACTGTAAGTGAAAATATTATTAGAAAAAAGTACATTGGTAGCATCTTCATATATGTAATTATTTCCTGTTAAAAGACTACCTCTTATTTTAATATCGTCTATAACCACTATTGGGGCAGCATTACCTTCACCAAGGGTTAGATTAGTTACATAGCACTCGTCAATATCTAAACCAATAAAAGGAGGTGCGATTGGTGCGCCAGAACCTTGTGGATTCAACGAAGCTATTTTTAAACCTTTAAGCGTTACTGCGGAAGAGCGAATGATAACTGATGCTAATTGCGAAACTTTACTAGGTTCACTATGTGATCTACCAACTATAGTTAATTCTTTATCTATGGTAACAGCACCATATGATGTGCCAGAAGGCTGTACATAAATAATGTCTCCAGCTGAAGCAGCATCATGTGCAGCTTGAATAGTTTGGTGTGTGGTTGTAGAACCAGAATTATTATCAATAGTGATAATGGTTTGTGCTAATAAACTTGTAGAAACAAGTGTAAAGCATAAGATTAAGGCGTTTTTGAATGTTTTTGTACATGTTTTCATGACTTAAGTTTTTGTTGATTAATAGAGTCCTAATGTAGAAAAGGACTTAACACAAAAAAATCCCCAATAGTGGGGATTTTTGAAAACAAGAATTAGTAAGCGTTATGTTTTAGAGCTAATAATTTAATTAATTTTTAATGATTCGTTTTGAAACGGTTTTGTTTTCTGTTTGTAATTTTAAAATATATACACCAGGAGAAAAATTAGAAAGATCTATTTTATTGGAAGGTTTCTCTATATGCTTAATTTTTTTTCCTAATAGATCGAAAATTTCAATAAAATTCACAATGCGATTACTTGAAATGTAAAGCATAGATTTTGTAGGAATAGGATATATCTGTACCTTTTTTAATTCGTTTTCATTAATACTTAAAGCTACATCTACAAGTATAGGTGCTCTAATAATTTCAAAATTAGGAATATCATTATCGGTTATTACACAATGGTAGCTTCCAGAATCGGAAGGTTGTGCATTTGTAATTATGTACGGATTTGTATCTGCTCCAGAAATAATAAGGTTGTCTTTATACCATTGAAATACTGGGGAACTAGAAGTTCTACTAGAAAACCTCCCTGCTGTTTCACTAACAGATAAGGTGATGTCATTACCTGTGTTTAGATTTTGGCTTCCAGGAGTATCTAAAGTGGTTTGTGGGGAGTAATACCAGCTACTATTCCAATTCGCTTGTGTGATGTAATCATTAAATTGATCGGAGAAATCGGAAGCATAAAAATGGTTGTTATTAATATTTATATATTTTAAGTATTGTAATGCAGTGAAATCTGGTAATATACCTTGAAAATTATTATAGCTAATATCAAAATACACCATATTAGGATAATTGGTTGCTATAAAATCTGGCACCTCACCCGAAAGCTGGTTGTTATTAAACCAAAAACCTCTTAACTCCGTTAGGTTAGCGTAAGAGGCAGGAATGGGTCCTGTAAAATTATTGTATTCAAAGCTTAAAACGCGTAACTCGGTTAAGTTTCCAACTTCTGGAGGTAATGTTCCATTAATGCTATTTCCAGAATAAAAAGATAAATACTCTAAACCAGTTAAATCACCAATTTCTGGAGGTAATGTTCCTGTTAAATTATTATTTGAAAATTCTAGTTTCGAAACTTTATTACCAGTAACGGTTACACCATACCAATCTGAAACAGGTTCTGCACTTAACCAATTGGTGTTGTCATTCCAGCTACCTCCGTTAGTAGAAATATAAATAGCAATTAAAGCATCTTTTTGTAATTGCGATACTTCGCCTTTAATTTCGATACTATTTCGCTCAATTACTAAATAAGGAACACTGGCGCTGGTTGCTCTACAAAAATACACATCAAAATTTTGGTCTTGTAAATTGGTTATAGAATAAGTATTACCGGTTGCTCCTGGTATTGCATCATCACTTGCATTAAAATAGTTGAAACGTTTTTTATACCATTGGTATTGTACATTTGTACCGCTTATTGGGTTCATGGTTAATGTGTAACTGTTTCCTGTTATACCATCAAAAGAATCTTCAGTATCTCTTTTGTTTTGTGTTTGATATATAAAGGAGGCTATAGTGTTATTACTTGCGTAATTGGTTTCTAAATCTGAAAATGAAAAGTCATTATTAGAAATATTTACGGAATTGATTGTTGTTATTGTTCCTATATCTGGGAAAGTTCCGCTTATTCCATTATTGCTAAAATTTATTTCTTCTAAGTATGGTAAATTTAAAATGGAAGCTGGAATAGTTCCGTTTAAATTATTTGCATTTAATAAAAGTTTAGAAACATGACCATTTTTCACTGTAACGCCATGCCATGAAGATTCTGGATTTGTAGTATTCCAGTTGTTTTGATTTGTCCAAGTTGCACCATTTGTGTTATTATATAAATCTTGAAGTGCTGTTTTTTCACTTGGAGTTACCGCTTGCGGGATGTCTATAGTTATGGATGTATAGTTTGATTCTCCATTGGTTCTGTGTATGATAACATAATAATTAGTTCCAACTGTAGGAGTAAAGGTTGTTTCACCAGCATAAGTGCATGGAGAAATATTTGTTAGTTGGCTGTCACTGGTGGCATTTAAATCTGAAGCAGAATAAACAATAGCAAAAGCATTACCCAAAGTATAACCTTCACGTGAGTCTTCTATTGTTATAGAAATTATGTTTGTATTAGTTGCAGTAAACTTATAATATATTTGTTGGTAATTAACACCAAGTTCACAGCCGTTTTGTCCGCCATCTCCAACACTTGCTTGGTCTATTCTTACGTTTCTTTCTACGTGAGGAGATTGATCTACCAATGTAGCATTTTGAATAAGATCGTTTGCAGGTACTTGAGAAAAAGTACTTTGAATTGTTAAAACAGTAAGTGTAAAATAAAGTAAGAGTTGTTTCATGATATTTTTTATTAATTAATAGCGACTATAAGATAGTGATAATCTGATTGTTAGAAAAAGAATGTTTTTAAAATCTTAGTTCCTTTTAAAGGATTATAACAAAACTAGGAGAAACATATCATGAAAAAAATACCTAGTAATGGGTATTTTAAATGTACTAGAATTTATACTTTTTCTCTAATGCATAACGCATCAATTCCCCTTTACCTTGAAGACCAAGAATACGGATCATATTTTTTCGGTGTGTATCTACCGTATGAATACCAATAAATAATTGTTCGGCAATCTCTCGTGAGGTTTTACCTTGTGCAACAAGTTCTAGTATTTCAATTTGTCTTTTGGTTAAAAGTCCTTTTTTAGAATTGTTTTTATCGGTGCCAAGCGCATTGGTATCTATGTTTTTATCGAAGTACGTTTCTCCTTTATATACTGTTTTAATTGCTTGTAAGACTTCGGTTAGCGAAGAGTTTTTTAATATATAACCTTTGGCTCCAGCATCTAACATCTGTTCAATAGCATCCAATTGATCAAACATAGAAAACGCTAATACTTTTGTAGTTGGAAACTCTTTCATTATCACTTTTGTAGCGGCAATTCCATCTAATTTTGGCATTCTTATATCTGTAATAATAACGTTTGGCTGTTTTAATCTTACTATTTTAAGTAGCTGTTCGCCATCATTTGCGGTACCAATTATAGAAATGTCTTCTTCGTATTTTAAGAGTAGTTGTAATCCATCAATTAAGGATTGATGATCTTCTGCTATGGCTAATCGTATCATTATTTTCTATTTTTAATTCAAAAATCAAACTCCTCTAATTTATAGATAACCATCTAAAATATAGGATCTTCTCATATCGGTAAATCTATTATTATTGTTGTGCCTTGATGAATTTCAGATTCTATGGTCATGCTACCTTCTAGATGTTCTATGCGCTTATCTATACTATGAATTCCCATTCCTTTTTTAAAAATGGTTTTTGTGTCAAAACCAACGCCATTATCTTCTACCATAATGTTTAAACTATTATCATGGTTAGTAAGGTGAATGGTTACGTGTGTGGCTTTTGCATGTTTTATAGTGTTGGCAACAAGTTCTTGTATGATTCTAAAAATAGTTAGCTCTAAACTGTTTTCTAAACGGTTTTCTAGTCCGTGATCTATTACTTCTATTTGTGTTTTATTAGCTCCCGAAACTTTGTTAGCCATTTCTTTAACCGCTTTTAGAAGTCCTTGTTTAGCAATAACGCCAGAATTTTTTGCATGTGCTATATTTCGTATTTTGGTATATGCTTCGTCTAATAACGAATTTGTTTTGTCAAATATTTCTGTGGAGTTATTTTCTTTTAAGGAGTTAAAATGCAGTTTTACGGTAGCCATGAGTCCACCAAGATCATCATGTAAATCATTAGCAATCCGTTGTCTTTCTTTTTCTTGACCAGCAATCATAGCGTCAATACTTGTAAGTTCTTGTTCTTTAAGTACCGTTGCTAATTTTTGTGTTTGCAGCTCTTTTTCTTGTTCGGCAAGTAGTTGTTTGCGTTTGGTGTTTTTCTGAATTAAGAATGCAGAAAACCCACCAAAAACTAGGAGGAATAAAGATGCAATAAGCAGGTTTTGATTTTGTTTTCTTTTTACTTCGCTTTCTAGGTTGTCTGCACGTAGTTTTTGGTTATCGTATTGTTCTTTAATATTGGCGATAGCTTCTTTATGATCTTTGGTATTTAAGCTATCCGAAAGTTCAAGTGATAATTTTAGACTATTATATGCGTTATGGTACTTTTTCTGTTTGGCAAATAAATCCGATAGATTTTCATTGATTTTTTTACTATTCTTAAGGATGTTTTCTCGAGTAGATACACTATCCGCTTTCAAATAAAATTTTTCAGCTTCATCCAGTTTATTTAATCTTTCGTACGAAACACCAATATTAAAATACGTGTTAAAATAACTTTCTTTTGATGCATGACTTGGTGATTTTTTAAAGAAGTCTAATTTCTTATTAAAATAATATATGGCAGAATCCGATTGTAATAAATTGTCTTCAAACAATGCACCTAAATTATTATAGGTATAAAGTAAATAAGCACTATCTCTTTTTTTGTAGTTATAGCCTAAAAGCATTTTATAATTACGTAGTGCTTCATTGTTTTCATCTCTATAATAATAGTACGTCGCTAATAAAAAACGATGAATTATTTTATACGTAGTATTATTATACTCTTTTGCTTTTTGTTCTAAATCATTTAAATATTCTAGATTATAATAGTTGTCATTATTATAGTCATAAGTCTGGCTAAGCGCTGAAAGGCAAGACAACGTGGTTAAAGTATCTTGAGTTTTTTTTGCTAATTGAAGTGTTTGATAACTTTTTTTAAAAAATAAAGAATCGTTACTCGTTATTTTATTATAAAACCCCTCAAAATATAAGACTCTGCATTGTTGAAATTTGGTAAGTTTTTTATTCTTTTCTAGCAGATTTATATAAAAAAACATAGAATCACTATCTCTTAAACGACTATGGTATATTAATTTATAGAATGTAGCATCTGTGGTATTTTTAGAATTTTTAAGTTTGGACTCTAGTAACGCAATAGGCGTGGTAGCATCAAAATAAAAATAGGCAGAATCCTTTTGTGCTAAGCAAATAGTAGAACAACAAAAAATACAGACTAATTTTATAAATGAAGCTCTCATGAAATTACTCCAAAATTCCACAATCAAGAGTTATTGGAGATCCTTTTATTATCGTTTTTTTCTTTCTTTTTGTAATGCTACTTGCGTTACAGTCAAAATTTTCAAACTCCACTATAATGGTTAATCCTGCGCCAGGTGTTTTGGATAAACTATTTTTGCTAAACTGTTGAAATTTTGGTTTTGTAAAATCTCCGCTACCAGTAATGTTATAGGTTATAATATTATTTTTATTATCTACCTCGGTTAACTTGGATCCACTAGGATATGGAATTATGTATTTTGCTGTTCCGTCGATGGTATTGTAATCATAGCCTTGGTTTAAAATTGCGCAAGGATTCTTGCACAAATCAAAACTGTAATTTTCTTGCTTCAGGTTATTGTCTTTGCAATTCATTAAAAAAATGAAAAAACATAATAAGCGCACCGAATTTAAATTTCCCATAGTTTTGGTTTGGTTAGTTGCAAATATCTCAAATATAGACATGCGAAAAAATACCTAGTTACAGGTATTCTAAAAAGTTAAGGATATTTTTTTTGAAGTATATAAAATTCAGACAAACAACAATAATTGCAGTTGAATTACTTTAAGAAGTGCTTAATAGAAACAATAAAAAGGATAAAACAGATAAAAGCAACTAAAACCCAAATGCTTCCTTTGTAATGACGTTGGTGTAGTTTTAGGTCTTTTCGGTACGTGTACGTAATTACGATAATAAATGCGATTGCAAATAAAATTCCGAAAACGATTTGACCAGTACTAAACATATATCTATTTTTATGCAAAATTAGTGAAATTAATAACGATAAGGTTTCCGTTTTCACGGAAATTGATAAACAAATATATTTATATGAAAAATAAGATTAAAGCTGTAAAAGCATTTCATACTGCTTTTAAAATTGGACATAGAGAAGCACCAAAAGCAGATTTAGGAAAAGATAAGAATACACTTCGTTTTAATTTAATGCAAGAGGAAAACGAAGAATACCTAGAAGCTGCTAATAATAATGATTTGGTAGAGGTTGCAGATGCTTTAGGAGATATGTTGTATATTCTTTGTGGTACTATTATAGAACATGGTATGCAAGATAAAATAGAGGAGGTCTTTAACGAAATTCAACGAAGTAATATGAGTAAGCTTGGAGAAGACGGACAACCAATTTACCGGGAAGATGGTAAAGTGCTTAAAGGACCAAATTATTTTAAACCCAATATTTCTGAAATATTAGATAAGTAAATAAAAAAAAGCAACCCACCGGGTTGCTTTTTTTACTTTTTTATTTTACAGCTACTCGCCAATTATGGTTGTCTTCTGCTTTGTTATATTGTATGTCTAATAGTTTTCTTTTGAAAACAGTAGAATAAGAATCGGCATTCAATTCCGGTAATTCATATACTTCTTTAGCATGTTCAAATGCTGAAATCGGACTAATTACTGCAGCAGTTCCAGTTCCAAAAATTTCTTTTAAAGACCCGTCTTTTGATGCTGTTTTTAATTCTTCCACCGAAATAGGTCTAATATCTACTTCTACATTATTGTCTTCTGCTAATTGAATAATACTCTTTCTAGTAATTCCATCTAAAATACGATCACTTGTAGGTGCTGTTATTAGCTTGTCGTTTATTCTAAAAAACACATTCATGGTACCTGCTTCTTCCAGGTATTTATGTGTACTAGCATCGGTCCAAATAATTTGTTGGTATCCTTGATCTTGAGCTAAAGCTGTAGGGTAAAACTGTGCGGCATAATTACCAGCAGCTTTTGCATAACCAACACCTCCATCTGCAGAACGACTAAATTGTTCGGCTATTAAAACGCGAACTAAACCAGTATAATACGCTTTAACTGGAGAGCAAATAATCATAAACTTATATTCGCTAGCAGGCGCAGCAGAAATAGCAGGCTCTGTAGCAATAATAAAAGGTCTTATATATAACGCATTACCATCTCCCTTTTTAGTCCAATCTTGGTCTAAACTAATTAAAGTACTTAGTCCTTCCGTAAAATATGCTTCCGGAAATTCTGGCATTGCTAATCGTTTTGCCGACTCATTAATACGTTTAAAGTTTTCTAAAGGTCTAAATAACCAAACTTTATTATTATCATCTTTAAACGCTTTCATTCCTTCAAAAACGGCTTGACCATAATGAAACACGCGAGCCGAAGGGTCCAGTGTTAATGCTTGGTAAGGTTTTATTTTTGGAGTTTGCCATTCGCCATTTACAAAATCACACTCAAACATATGATCCGAAAATTCGCGACCAAAAGCTAAATTTTCAAAATCAACGCTATCTATTCTTGATTTTTCTACTTTTACTATATCCATTTTGTTTGCAATTGTTTATTCATGCTAAAAAACATGTATTAAGACACAAAAATACAGAATAATAGTGGTATAAAAAAGATTAATTATTTTTTAAAAAGTACTATCTTTATGCCGAAATATTAATATTAAAATAGAATTAAAAATGAAGAAATATATACTAATTACAATGCTTTTAACTGTTTTTGTGGCATGTAAAAACGATGCGAAAAAAGGGGATGCTACAATAGAAGAAGTTAAAGAAGTAGCATATAAATCTTTTGGAGAAGAAATTATTGCAGCAGATGCTATTACGGCAACTTCTATGGCGGAACACTATAAAACAATGAAAGTTGGAGATAGTATAAACTCTAAAATGATTGCAAAAGTGGCGGATGTTTGTCAAGCTAAAGGTTGCTGGATGAAATTAGATTTAGAGAATGGAGAACAAGTTATGGTTAAGTTTAAAGACTATGGTTTCTTCATGCCTAAAAATATTGCAGGACAAGAAGTAATTATAAATGGTAAAGCATACGTAAACGAAGTGCCTGTTGAAGAACTTCGTCATTATGCAGAAGATGCAGGAAAATCTGCTGAAGAAATTGCACAAATTACAGAATCCAAAAAAACATATTCTTTTGAAGCAGATGGCGTTTTACTTGTAGAAGAACAATTATAGATGAAACATGTGCTTTGGTTTTTTTGTTTCGCTTTTTTATTCAATTGTAATACGAAAGAAAAACAAGTCGAAAAAAAAGAAAAAAAGGTTTACGATATGTATGAGTCGTCAGAAATGGCAATACTCATGAACGAAATGTATGCGCATAATTTAAAGATTAAAAAAGAAATTATTGCTGGTGAAATTCCAACAGAATTTCCGTTAGATTTTTTAAAGATTCATACCGCAGAACTTTCCGATTTTAAATCTAGAAGCGAAAGGTTTCAAGCATTTTCTACACTTTTTGTTTCCGCAGAAAAAGAGGTTTTCAATACAGATTCTAAGACACCTATTGAAGATCGGTTTAATAATGCTGTTGGTCTTTGTATTTCTTGTCACCAAACCGAATGTACAGGACCAATACCAAGAATAAAAAAACTATTAATTAAATAGTTCGTTTTGAAACGTAAAATAATAATTACAGAAGACGGTTCTACAACCATTCATATTCCAGAATGGAATGAACATTATCATTCTACACATGGAGCAATTCAAGAAGCAGAACACGTGTATCTTAAAAATGGTTTACATCATTATGTAGATGAAAATAATGCGGAAAGTATATCGATACTAGAAATAGGTTTTGGTACTGGATTGAATGCCTTTATGACATTGTTGGAAGCCGAAAAACGAAACCTTAAAATTCAGTATAAAGGAGTGGAAGCTTTTCCTATTTCATTGGAAGAGTTACAACAATTGAATTATGTTACGCAATTAGATGCTTCAAAAAAGGAAGTTGCTTTTAATAAACTACATGAAGTTCCTTGGGAAACCGAAGCGCAAATCACCAGTAATTTCCATCTGATTAAAGAGCAAAAAGATTTTTCAGAAATAAACGAAAAAGAGGCTTTTAATATTATCTATTTTGATGCTTTTGGAGCAGGAGTACAACCAGAATTATGGACCGAAGAGATCTTTAAAAGTATGTTTAATGCACTAAAGAAAAATGGAGTTTTGGTAACATATGCTGCTAAAGGAACTGTTAAAAGAGCATTAAGAAGTGTAGGGTTTGATTTAAAACGCTTACCAGGTCCTCCCGGAAAAAGGCACATGTTAAGAGCAACTAAATTATTGTAATTAGTTCGTGCCTAGTAGACTGTCGCTTTTTTTACACTGCAAGTAGTAGTGGTCATACATTGCCGTTATGGTTTTATAAAAAGAAATTTTCTTTTTATAATTAACAATATATTTACAGCTACCTTCTAATTCTACTAATTTTTGAAAACCTAAAATTAATTTAGATTTATCTTCTTTAAGCATATCTAATGCGGTTAGTATGTTCCAATAATGAATTACATTATAATTACTTACATCATTATTTAAAGATTTTTTAGTTTCAGAAATCACATATTCTGCAAAGCTAAAGTGATCATCTGTTACCGTTTTTTTTTGCTCTGGATTATAAGAGAAAAAGTCGGTTTCAAAATTTTCAAAACTTAAGGTATTAGACGCTTGGCTATAGCTTGCAGCTATACATGTGAATGTAACTAAAAATGTAAATATAAATTTCATTGGTCTCTCTAAATATTTAAGGCTTTCTTCAAAAAAAAATACTGGTGAAAATATAGCTTCTAATTATAAAATGTAAAGTAAAAGATTAATAAATTTTAATTATTCGATAAAAAGCTAATTTACTCGATTTTAATTAAGTAAATCGCTGGTAGTTATTGTTTTATAGGGTGCAAAACAAAAATAAAGCCACACGTAAAAGTATGGCCTTATTTTTTATAAAAGTAATTATGACTTAAGCTTTTTTAGCTTTAATAGTAATCTTTAATTCCATATCATCATTAATAAACTTGTCTCCAAGGTTGTCAAAAACAGATTTAGAACCATAGTTAATTCCCCATTGTGTTCTGTCAATAGTAAATGCTTCACTAGAAATGGTCATGATATCTCCTTCGTTAGTAATAGTAACAGGAAATGTAACATTGTGTTTGTTTCCTTTTAAAGCTAAGTTACCAGAAAGCATTGTTTTTCCACCTTCAGCAGCTTGCGTTCCTGTAATTTCAAAAGCTCCTGTTGGAAATTTGTTTACATCAAAAAAGTCACCTTCTTTACCTGCAACAGTTCCCATTAAATGCGCATCTAAACTCTTTTTTTTATCACCTTCAACATCTGTAGAATTGATAGATTTCATATCAATTAAAAAAGTACCACTTTGTAAAGTACCATTATCTACATGAAATATTCCACTTTCAACGTTTATAGTACCGTTATGTGTTCCTCCAGGTTTAAAACCTTTCCACTCAATGGTAGATTCAGATACATTTGCAACATACTTTGCCGTTGCACTTTCGCTAACAGCAGCAGCTTCAGCGTCACTTGTGTTAGCTTCTTTTGCTTTTTTACAACCAATAACTGCTGTACATAAGGCAATAACAGTAAAAATATTTAAAACTTGTTTTTTCATAATTATTATTTTGTTTATAGTGTTAAGTGACAAAAATACAAATTGTTAATTTAGTTAAATAAGAAAAAGCATAAAAAAAAGTCAATGACATTTTGACATTTTTATAATAATGGCAGTACTTTTGCCATCTGTAAAAAGGTATTTAAAATCTAGGTACAAAAATGAGCAAGAAAAATAAAGAAGAAGGTATAGAAGAGCAAGTAGAACAATCAACAGTAGAAACGCAAGAGTTAACTGTGGAAGAACAACTACAAGCAGAATTAAAACAAGAAAAAGATAAGTTTTTACGTCTTTTTGCGGAGTTTGAAAATTATAAAAAACGTACATCTAAAGAACGAATTGAGTTGTTTAAAACAGCAAGTCAAGATGTTATGGTGTCACTTTTACCGGTTTTAGACGATTTTGAACGCGCTTTAAGTCATATTGAAGACGACAAAGAAGCTGAAGAACTGCGTAAAGGAGTGAATCTAATTTATCAAAAATTACTATCTACGTTAGAGCATAAAGGTTTAGCCGCTTTATCTGTTAGACAAGGCGATGTCTTTAATGCAGACCATCATGAAGCAATTACACAAATTCCTGCGCCAACAGACGATTTAAAAGGAAAAATTATAGATGTAGTTGAAAAAGGATACAAACTAGGAGAGAAAGTAATACGTTTTCCTAAAGTGGTAATAGGACAGTAAAACGGTTTTTCTTATGCTGTTATATTCCTTTACGGCGTAGCGCAGCATAAAGAAACTGAAAATTAAAATAAATAAAGTGTTCAGTAAAAAGGTACAGTATTCTTAGAGTATTATCGATGAAAACGGGTATGGAAAACTGAAAACTCAAATATTATATGGCAAAGAGAGATTATTACGAAATATTAGGTATAAGTAAAAGCGCAACAGCTGCAGAAATAAAAAAGGCCTACAGAAAAATGGCTTTAAAATTTCATCCAGATAAAAATCCAGATGATACGGAAGCAGAATCTAAATTTAAGGAAGCTGCAGAAGCTTACGAGATTTTAAGTAATGCTGACAAAAAAGCACGCTATGACCAATTTGGACATCAAGCATTTGATGGCTCTGGTGGTTTTGGAGGTGGTGGAGGTGGCATGAATATGGATGACATATTCAGTCAGTTCGGTGATATTTTTGGTGGCTTTGGCGGCGGCGGTGGTTTCTCTGGTGGTGGTTTTGGTGGCGGTCAACAACGCAGAGTAAAAGGAAGTAACCTTAGAATTCGCGTTAAACTTACGCTAGAAGAAATTGCGAATGGCGTAGAAAAGAAAATTAAAGTAAAACGTAAAGTTCAAGCAGAAGGTACTACCTACAGAACCTGTTCTACTTGTAACGGTTCTGGACAAATTACTAGAATTACCAATACTATTTTAGGAAGAATGCAAACAGCAGCAACATGTACAACATGTGGCGGAGCAGGACAAACTATAGATAAAAAACCAGCAGAGGCAGATGCGCATGGTTTAATCATTAAGGAGGAAACGGTTTCTATTAAAATTCCTGCAGGAGTTGTAGATGGTATGCAGCTTAAAGTAACAGGAAAAGGTAACGAAGCACCAGGAAATGGAATTGCTGGAGATATGCTAGTTGCTATTGAAGAACAAGATCATGAATCCTTGCAGCGTGAAGGTGATAATTTACATTATGATATGTATATCAGTCTTCCCGACGCAGTTCTTGGTACCTCTAAAGAAATAGATACGGTAACAGGAAAAGTGCGAATTAAAGTAGAAGCAGGAGTGCAGTCTGGTAAAATTTTACGCTTACGCGGAAAAGGAATACCAAATATTAATGGGTATGGTAAAGGTGATTTATTAGTCCATGTAAATGTTTGGACACCAAAAACATTAAACAAAGAACAAAAAGAATTTTTTGAGTCTATGCGAGAAGACGAACATTTTTCGCCTAAACCAGAAAGTACAGATAAATCTTTTTTTGAAAAAGTAAAAGATATGTTTTCTTAAAAAAAAAGCAATAGTATATATAAAAAATCCACTTTTTAAGTGGATTTTTTTTTGATAAAGAGTAACAAATCTATTTCTATTAACATTTATTTAGCAAAAAATAGTATATTTGGTTTATCACTAATTAATTTTAGTGGTAATTTTTCTTTTTCATAGCAATTTTTTCCCATCCTTTCACTTTAAGTAAAAGGGTGGGTTTTGTTTTTTAATAGTTCTTGTTTTAACAAATCGTACTATGATTAGGTGAATAGTTTATACGTTAGTAGCTATCTTTAATTTTAATTTAATGCATGCTATTTCTTTTGTAACATTTTCTATCTTTACAACACTTATATCGTACCAAAACATTTGTTTGGTATTTCTAAATACATATTATGAAAAACCTCTTAGAAGCACACGCAGTTTCTAAAAACTTTGGAGATTTTACCGCATTAAATAAAGTGTCTATTTCCGTTCCTAAAGGAAGTATTTTTGGTTTATTAGGACCAAACGGAGCAGGGAAAACAACCTTAATACGTGTAATAAACCAAATAACCATGCCAGATTCTGGTCATGTTTTATTGGACGGAGAACCTTTGCAATCACATCATGTGCAAAATATTGGCTATTTACCAGAAGAACGTGGTTTATATAAATCGATGAAAGTTGGCGAACAAGTATTGTATTTAGCACAATTAAAAGGTTTGAGTAAAGGTGAAGCTAAAATCAGATTAAAATATTGGTTTGATCGTTTAGAGATTGGTGATTGGTGGAACAAAAAAATTCAAGAGCTTTCTAAAGGAATGGCTCAAAAAATTCAGTTTGTAGTTACTGTTTTACACGAACCTAAATTATTGATTTTCGACGAGCCTTTTTCAGGATTCGATCCAATAAACGCGAATTTAATTAAAGACGAAATTTTACGTTTAAGAGATAACGGAGCAACTGTTATATTTTCTACGCATAGAATGGAATCTGTAGAAGAGTTGTGTGATCATATTGCGCTAATACATCAGTCTAATAAAATACTAGATGGAAAATTAACAGATATAAAAAGACAGTATAAAACCAATACCTTTGAGATTGGTATAAACGCAGCAGATAAAGTAGCACTTGCTGAAACTATTTCGCAAAAGTTTGATGCATCGCTTACTGATTTTAGATCTTTAAACGATGAGTTAAAATTAAATATAAAGCTTTCCGAAAACGAATCTGCAAACGATCTATTAAGTTATTTAACCACTAAAGGAGAGGTTTCTCATTTTGTAGAACTCATACCAAGCGCTAACGATATTTTTATTCAAGCAGTTAAGAATAATTAATTTATGAACCATTTACCACTTATTATAAAACGCGAGTATTTAACAAAAGTTAAAAACAAATCGTTTATTGTCATGACTATTTTAAGTCCTATCATTATGATAGCACTAATTGCTGTTGTGGGTTATTTATCCCAATTAAATAATAATAAAACACGAACTATTTCTGTTTTAGACGAATCTGGATTAGTTACCGATATTTTTCAAAATGCAGAGCATACAAAATATAATATGCTTGATAATGTATCTCTAGATGATGCTAAAATAATTGTAGAAGAAGCAGAAACCTATGGCTTGCTTTATATACCAAAACAAGATAGTATAGATGCATTAGTAAAGCATATTAAGTTTTACTCTAAAGAAACACCTTCGTTATCTGTTATTTCTGGTTTAGAAAGCAAATTAGAAAACAGATTAAGAGACGTTAAATTACAAGAACAAGGTATCGATTTAGCAAAATTAACAGCATCAAGAACCAAAGTTAATATTGCTCAAGAAAGTTTTATTGGCGAAAAAACATCCAAAATAGATAGTTATTTTAAATTAGGTTTTGGTTTGGCTGCAGGGTACTTACTATTCATGTTTATTATTATTTACGGTAACATGATTATGCGAAGTATTATTGAAGAAAAAACAAGTAGAATTATAGAAGTTATAATCTCTTCCGTAAAGCCAATTCAATTAATGCTTGGTAAAATTATAGGAACTTCTTTAGCAGGAATAACACAGTTTGTTATTTGGATTATAATAGGAAGTATTTTAATGACAGTAGTGTCTGCCATTTTTGGTATCGACTTGATGCAGCAAACACCACAGAGTGAAATGATGCAACAAGCTATGGATAACCCAGAAGTAGCTATGGAAATGCAAAATGCAATTACTGCTTTTTATAACTTGCCAATCGCAAATCTAATTATAGCATTCATCTTATTTTTTATAGGTGGATATTTGTTATACAGTTCTTTATATGCCGCAATTGGAGCCGCAGTAGATAACGAAACGGATACGCAACAATTTATGTTACCTATTATAATGCCTTTAGTTTTAGCCGTATATATTGGTATATTTACAGTAATTGAAGATCCTCATGGTACTGTTTCTACTATATTTTCGTTTATACCGTTTACCTCTCCAGTAGTTATGTTAATGCGTATTCCTTTTGGTGTACCCATTTGGCAACAAGCACTTTCTTTTTTAATATTAGTTGGTACCTTTATGTTAACCGTATGGTTTGCAGCGAAAATATACAGAGTTGGTATTTTAATGTATGGTAAAAAGCCGAGTTATAAGGAACTTATGAAGTGGATTAAATATTAATATGAAAGAGATAAAAAACATACTATCTAAATCTATTCAAATCTCTAAAGATGTAGAGATTAGTGTGCAAAATATTTTAATTTTACTTTTAGTCATATTATTTGCAACCGTATTTTTAAGGCTTCTTAGAAAGTTAATAAGTAGAAAATTACCTCAAGATGATAAATTAAAATTCAAAGCTGTTTTTTCTTATGCAACTTGGTTTAGTTATGTCATTATTGTTTTGGTGACTTTACATACCGTTGGTGTTAATGTTACAGGGATTTTTGCAGCATCTGCAGCATTATTAATTGGTATTGGTTTAGCATTACAAACGCTTTTTCAGGATATAATTTCCGGTGTTTTTATTTTGGTAGATCAATCTGTTCATGTTGGTGATATTATTGAATTAGATGGGAAAATAGGGCGCGTAGAAGAAATTAAATTACGTACCACAAGAGCTGTTACTATCGATAATAAAGTACTAGTCATACCAAATCATTTATATTTAACCAATAGTTTGTATAATTGGACGCAAAACGGAACCACAACACGTGAGAGTGTAGATGTTGGTGTGGCGTATGGTAGTGATGTGCAATTAGTGAAAAAATTACTTATTGAAGCAGCTAAAGGTCATAAAGATGTTTTAAAATATCCAGGGCCAGCTGTGTTATTTACAGATTTTGGAGATAGTTCTCTAAATTTTAGAATAGCGTTTACTATCAACGATAGTTTTAATGCAAGAATACCAAAAAGTGATATTCGTTTTGAAATAGATAGATTATTTAGAGAAAACAACATAAGTATACCTTTTCCACAAAGAGATATTCATATTATTCAGAAATAAAAAAGAGATAAAGATGCCGAAAATATTAGTAATCGAAGATGAAGCAGCAATCCGAAGAGTATTGGTAAAAATACTTTCCGAAGAAAACGATACGTATGAAGTAGAAGAAGCAGAAGACGGTTTAGTTGGAATCGAAAAAATTAGGAAAGAAGATTATGACTTAGTGCTTTGTGATATAAAAATGCCAAAAATGGATGGTGTAGAAGTATTAGAAGCGGTTAAAAAATTAAAACCAGAAACCACAATGGTGATGATTTCTGGTCATGGCGATTTAGATACCGCTGTAAATACCATGCGTCTTGGTGCTTTTGATTATATTTCAAAACCGCCAGATTTAAATCGGTTATTAAATACCGTTCGTATTGCTTTAGATAGAAAAGAGCTTGTTGTAGAAAACAAAATGCTTAAAAAGAAAGTAAGCAAGAACTACGAAATGATTGGTAAAAGTGAAGCCATTTCGCATATAAAAGAAATTATTGAAAAGGTAGCACAAACAGATGCGCGTGTTTTAATTACTGGTCCTAACGGAACGGGAAAAGAATTAGTAGCGCATTGGTTACATCAAAAAAGTGCACGTTCTAAAGGACCTATGATAGAAGTAAACTGTGCGGCAATACCAAGCGAACTTATAGAAAGTGAACTTTTTGGACATGTAAAAGGAGCTTTTACAAGTGCAAATAAAGATAGAGCAGGGAAATTTGAGGCAGCAAATTCGGGAACTATATTTTTAGATGAGATAGGTGATATGAGTCTTTCTGCACAAGCAAAAGTGCTTCGTGCATTGCAAGAAAGTAGAATACAACGTGTTGGTAGTGATAAAGACATTAAAGTAAATGTTAGAGTAGTAGCAGCAACCAATAAAGACTTAAAAAAAGAAATAGAAGAAGGTAGATTTCGTGAAGATCTTTACCACAGACTAGCAGTAATTCTTATAAAAGTTCCTTCGTTAAATGATAGACGAGATGATATTCCGTTACTGATTGAATATTTTTCTAAAAAAATTGCAGACGAGCAAGGCACAGCAAAAAAGAATTTTTCGGCGAAAGCGATAAAATTATTGCAAGAATACGATTGGACCGGAAACATACGAGAACTACGTAATGTTGTAGAACGTTTAATTATTCTTGGTGAAAAAGAAGTAAGCGAACAAGATGTGAAAATGTTTGCGAGTAAGTAGCTCTAAATTATTAAAAGCAAACAATTCAAAAATATTACATGGTATAGTGAATTATTGCATATTCTAAACGGAAGAATTTTAACATGGATTAAGAAATACGTCATGTTATAGTACATTTTTTATTGTAAAAATAACGTGGTATTGTTCCCTTTTTTATCTACAAGGATACGTCTAGAGTCCTTTTTTGGAAGTATAATTTATATAGATTATATAAAAACCTCAATATTATATTGAGGTTTTTACTTTTTACAAGTATTTAAAAGTTGAAGATGATTTTCGGTAATACGTATTATTTTATTTAAATAATATGCTTTAAGTTCTTCTATCGTTTTGGAGGATAATGTTATTTTATTTTCAGTGCTATTATTAACTGTAGTATTGCAATCACACGTTTTTAATAAATCGTTATAGTTTTTAATGTTTTCTACTATTGTTTTGTCTTGCAATGTTATAAATTGTTCTTTTTCTAATAAAGATTTTTTAACTTGTTGTTCTGCAAGTTTTCTTTTTATTTCATTTGCTTGTTGTTCTAATTCCGCTTGTTGCTGTTTTAATTTCGCTTGTTGTTGCTCTAAGTCGGATAGCTGATTGTTACTGTTTTGTGTCAATTCATTGTTCTCCTTTGTTAGCGTATTACAAAGTTCATATTCATAAAATGTTTTAACAATTAATTCTTCAGCCATATACAAATAAGTTCTTCCAGAAGCCAAGTCATCAGCTAATAAAGCAGTATCTAAATACGTAGAAATACTTATGGATAAGTCTAAAGCACTAGTGCAGTCTGTAGCTTCTAGAGCTTCTATGACACTTTCAATAGCTTGTTTGGATAGATCCGCATGATACTTTAAGTCTATTATATTATAAGCTTTAATTCCAGCATCTATATTTTTAGTAACAATTCCTAGATTTGTATCTCCGTTTCCTGATTTAGAAATTTTAGCGGTAATAGTATTTAAAAAGATAATAGGTAGAAGAAAGAGTAGGTATTGTTTTTTCATAAGTAGGATCATTTAAGTTACGGGAGTAAAAATAATCAAACTTTACAATTAAACGTGATAAAGCAACTTTTAATCGGTGTTTGTTTTGTTTTTAAAAGGAGCTTCTAATATTTATTACATATTGAAGATTTAGAAAGAGATGCGTAAAATTAATTACATTATATCTTTTAATAAACTGGAACCATGAAAAACAGCAAATAGTACGGGTCATAAAATCACTTTAACATATAAAAAAAGACACTAATTATTTAGTGTCTTTTTTAGTTTTTCATCAAAGGTATTAATACTATTTTTTACCTCATTAGGAATATGATCATCAGCAACCCAAGTATGAATGTCTCCTAAATAATGCATTCCTAAATAGTTTGCAGATTCTACAAAAGGCATATTAAAACCTTTTACTAAATCCGGACTATTACTAGTACTTATCATTGCCATATGTTTACCTCGTAGTTGTCTGCCTAAATCTTTTTCTGTTCTAATAACATCCGAAATACGATCAAAAAAAGCTTTCATTATACCACTCATAGTATACCAATAAACCGGAGTAGCAAAAATAATAGTGTCATAATTTGTAATAACTTCTGTTATGACATCCATAAAATCGTCACCCGCATTTTTATACTTATAATCATATTGGCTAATAACTTTGGTGTTTAAATCTATAACCGCATAGTTGCATTTGGAGGCAAGATGATTCACTATTTTATAGGTGTCGCCAAAACTTCTTGCGCTTCCTTGCAGTATTACTGCTTTATTCATATTCATTAAGTTTATGAAGCTAAGTAATGACTTTGATAAGACTAAAATGCCAATTTCTAATAGAAACAATTAATGGTCAAATAGAAAATATGGATGTATTTTAAAAAGGAAAAATGAGGTGGCCTTATATTTTGAAACTAACGCTAACACCAGTTTGTATATCTGGATTGTTGTTTACCGTAAGATCTTGTTGTAGATAAATAGTGGTGGTAACCTTTCTTGTAAAAGAATATAGTAAAGTCCAATAATTATTGTTTTTATATAAATTGGTAGTACCAGTTCCCCAAGCATCATGCGCATCTGGATGGCGAATAGGTATTATATAATCTAGCTCCTTCTTTTTATTTAAGCTAGTTTGTATGTAAAAATCTAAACCTATAGAATGTGTCGATCCCTTTTTAGATATAAAATTATACTCTAAAGCACTTTCTAAAAAGGCTACATAATTATTGGTTCCAAATTGTACATTGTCTTTTTTTAAATTAATGGCATTCTTTCTTAGGGAACCTAAACTAGCACCTATTTGTGCGTAGTTTTCGTTTTTAAATGCAATCTTTTTAACGGCATTAACAGAAACACCTAAATCTATAGACGTATTATATTTGGATAGATTTGTACCAAGGTGAGAACCCAAATTCATAAAGAAACTTTTGTTTTTATTTATCAACCATTCCGGATAATAATAATAAGTAGTTTCTATTCCGCTTAAAAAAACATCATTTTTTTCAAGTTCTGCAGTGTTGCCATTTCTGTCTGTATATTTAATTCCGGCGTCATTTAATTTAAAAACCTTTCTGTCAAAAGGATCTTCTCCTCCTGCAATTTTACTGTGAAAATCTTCAATAAATTTATCACTAGTAAAAAAAGAAAGGGGATATTCTCCATTCGTTAGCATGGCAACTCGTAAGGCAACTACTAATTCTTTGTTGTCACTTAAATTAAAAGCAACATTTGCTTTAATGCTTTTTATAACGCCATCTATTTGTAATTGAAAAGTTTCGGCATCTAAATCTTCTACATCAAAATGATATTGAGCCAAATCCCAATCGTATTTTCTAGCTTCATTTCTTGTCGCTTCATCATTTGGAATGTATGTGGTTACTGGAGGTCCCCAAACATTTGCACTTTCTAAGCTAATATTAACAACACTATTTTTAGTAGCATGTGTTTTAAAATTTCCTTGTAGTCTTGAAAAAAAGAGACCAAAAGGATGGGAAGACACAATGCTCGGTTTTGTAATTCCATTTTTTATAGTCGTAGGTATCGAATCTACTTGTTGCGAAAAAGTTATAAAAGGAAATAGTACTAGTGTAAATATGAATAGGTGAAAAGATTTCATGAAGATGAATTAGTGAGACGATAAAATTACAATATTTATAATGAGCTCGACTAGAAAAGTTTAGGCAAATTAATAGCAGCTATTTATTAATAGAATTTCTATTAACCAAAAATATTAATATCTTTAAACAGAACTTATAAAAGCCTTGGAAATTGAAAGACATTAAAATAAACGACTTTAAAATACAATCTCAAATAGAAATTTCTAAACTAACTACAACCTTTAATTTAGAAGCAGAAGAAGACGATGTAAAAGACGAGTTAAGAAAAGTAAGACGAAAACTAGGTGAACTACAAGACACGCTTTATGCACATGGTAAATATGCCGTTTTGGTTTGCTTACAAGGAATGGATACTGCCGGAAAAGACAGTTTAATTCGTGAAGTATTTAAAGATTTTAATGCAAGAGGAGTGGTGGTTCATAGTTTTAAAGTACCAACAGAATTAGAATTAAAACATGATTTTATCTGGAGACATTATATTGCACTTCCTGCTCGCGGTAAGTTTGGTGTGTTTAATAGAACGCATTATGAAAACGTATTAGTAACCAGAGTGCATCCTGGTTATATTATGGGAGAGCATTTGCCGCATATAAATTCCGTAAAAGATATAGATGAGGCTTTTTGGAATGCACGTTTTCAACAAATAAATAATTTTGAAAAGCACATTGCAGAAACTGGAACTATTATTTTTAAATTCTTTTTAAACTTATCTTTAGAGGAACAGAAAAACCGTTTACTGCGTCGTTTAGATAAACCATCTAAAAACTGGAAATTCTCTCCAGGTGATTTAAAAGAGCGTAAACTTTGGGGAGCATACCAAGAATGTTATCAAGATGCTTTAAATAGAACATCAAAACCACATGCGCCTTGGTTTAATATTCCAGCAGATGATAAACCCACAGCAAGACTGATAGTCGCAAAAATAATGTATGATACATTAAAAGAATATACGGATATTAAAGAACCAGAATTGGATGATGATGTGAAGGCAAATATTGAATGGTATAAGGAGCAGTTGAATAAGGAATAGTTTTCTATGGATTTCATCCTTTTTTTGAGAGGAAGAATTATGTGCTTTTTTTTAGGGTAATGAGTTGATGAAAATAATTTGTTGCCCTTTGTTGTTTTTTAAATATATCATTAAAAATAAAATATTTATCGTTTATCAATAAATATTTATCTATATTTGTAATATATTTATAGCTATTCTAATCATGTCAGAAACAAATAACGTCGTATTTAAAGGTTTAAAAATTGTTGCTTGGGTCATCTTTGTTGGTCTGTGTATTGAAGCAGGAGGCTTGGTAGTCAACTTTATTTTTAGTCTGTATAACCCGGAATTCGTTTCAAAACTATATCAGAAATTAGACTTAAGCGAAATGTACGCAAGCAGTAAAAGAGCTTTTTATAGTATGTATAGTTTTATCCTAATCATCTCGATTCTTAAAGCATATCTATTCTATTTACTAATTGTACTCGTAACCAAAATTGATTTATCTAAGCCGTTCAATAGTTTTGTTTCTAAACAAATTACTCAAATTAGTTACTATACATTTTCCATAGGCTTATTAAGTTATTTAGCAAGGCAGGTTGCTAAAAATTTGCAACATCGTGGTTATAATATCGATATGCTAAACCAGTTTTGGGCAGACAGTCAAGCCTTTATTTTAATGGCAGCTGTAATTTATGTGATTGCTATTATTTTTTCAAAAGGAGTAGCAAATCAAGAAGAACTAGAAGAAACAGTATAACATATGGCAATTATTGTAAATATGGATGTGATGATGGCAAAACGTAAAATGTCACTTAACGAATTATCTGAAATCGTAAATATCTCCTTAGCAAACTTGTCTAAACTAAAAACGGGAAAAGTAAAAGCAATTCGGTTTAGTACTTTAAATGCGGTTTGTGAAGCATTAGATTGTCAGCCAGCAGATATTCTAGAACATAAAAAAGATCAAGAATCTTAAAAATTATGCTAACTACTATCATTCCAAAATTACCAATGCTTGATAAAGATGTCACAAAAGCTTTTTACATAAATAAGCTGGGTTTTAAAGTATTTATTAGCACGAATTTTAAAGGTTATTTGAATAGAGTAAATTTAGAAAAATAATAAGATATAAATGAGATGGATAATAGTATTAGTTTTAAGTTCTACTGTGGTATTTGGCCAAAAGGATAATGCGATTATTCCGTTTGATAAAAAATTAGGTGAATTTTATAACGTACGCGATTTTTGTATTTCTAATACTGGTAAGGAAGCTTTTTTTACCATACAAAGTCCAGATGTACAAATTTCACAAATAGTAGTCGTCAAAAAAGAGAAAAAGGAATGGTCGGAACCAGAATTAGTGTCTTTTAATGATTCCTTTATGTATTTAGAACCTTTTTTGTCTCCCAAAGGAAATCGACTATTTTTTGTTTCAGATAGACCTTTAGACCATACTTCTAATGAAAAGAAAGATTTCGATATTTGGTATGTGGATAGAAATAATACTAAAGACAAGTGGTCGGCACCTAAAAATATAGGAAAGCCAATTAATTCCGGTTTTAATGAGTTTTATCCTTCCGTGAGTAAAAATAATAATTTGTATTTTACGATGGAATCTCCTAATGGATTAGGAAAAGATGATATTTATTTTTCTAAATGGAATGGCGATGGCTATGAAGCACCAATTCTTTTGAATGAAAACATAAACAGTAGTGGTTATGAGTTTAATGCTTTTATCTCTAGAGAAGAAGAATTTATAATATATACAAAGTATAAGGAAGAAGGCGGACAAGGAAGTGGGGATTTGTACATTTCTAGAAAAGATGCAAATGGAAAATGGGAAAAAGCAAAAAATATGGGGACTCCTATTAATACAAAGTATATGGAATACTGTCCTTTTTATGATGCGGAAAACGGAATCTTATATTTTACCAGTAAAAGAAGAAATCTGGAATCTAGAAAGTTTAAGGATGTTTTAGATTTTAAAAGCTATATTCAAGGAAATCAAAATGGCTTAAGTAAAATTTATTCTACGGCTATAAAAATGGAATAAAGCAAAGCAAGAATGAAAAGGAAAGTTGCTATTCTAAATACCGGTAAAACGGAAAGCACTTTGAAAACCATAAGAATCAAAAAATAAAATAAACGATGTCCACAACAAGCCACCATGATGCACGTATTGCAAAAATGACATTCGCTTCCGTGTATCCGCATTACATTACCAAAGTGGAGAAAAAAGGTAGAAGTAAAGACGAATTACATCAAGTTATTCATTGGTTAACGGGTTATGATGAACAAGAACTAGAAGAACTAATAGCTGAAAAAGTGACTTTTGAAATATTTTTTAAAAGTGCAAAATTAAACCCAAATGCCCAACTAATTAAAGGGGTGATTTGTGGGTATAGAATTGAAGAAATAGAAAATCAGCTAACCAAAGAAGTCCGATATTTGGATAAACTAGTAGAGGAATTGGCAAGAGGACGTAAAATGGAAAAGATATTGCGCATTGCATAAATTGATTAATGAACAGTTAAATTAATTGTACTTTAAAAGGAATACTAACAAACAAACGATGAATAAATCTATTTACTTTCTGCTTTTGGTGGCTTTACTAACTTCTAGTTGTTGGCAAACCACAACCATTCATGACGTTATTCCAAATCATGATAACTTTACTATAAAGTCCAAATTTGTAAATGAAACGCGCGTAATTAATGTGTGGGTTCCACCAAATTATAAAAATGGTACCGATTCTTTTCCTGTGTTATATATGCCTGATGGCGGAATAAAAGAGGATTTTCCGCATATAGCGAATTCCATTGCTAAGTTAGTGGAAAGCAAAAATATACCGCCGGTAATTCTTGTCGGAATTGAAAATACAGAAAGAGGAAGAGACCTCACAGGTTTTTCGGAAACGGAATATGATGCACAATTTTGTCCGTTAACCGATGGCGCAAAAAACTTTAGAGCATTTATAACCGAAGAATTAATGCTTCAGATAAACAGTAAATACAGAACAACATCTCAAAAAGGTATTATTGGCGAATCTCTAGCGGGCCTTTTTGTTATGGAAACTTTCCTCGTTCAGCCAAATGCATTCGATTTCTATATTGCAATGGATCCTTCGCTTTGGTGGAATAATCATTATCTAGAACAAAATGCTTCAACATACTTAAATGCTTTTCCGAATAAAAAAAAGAAACTTTGGTTTGCTGGATCGGGAGTAGAAGATATTTCCATACATACCAATAATCTTGCTAAAACCTTGCAAAATAATGCGCCTAGCACATTAATTTGGAAATATGAAGATGCACCGAATGAAAAACACAGTACCATTTTTAGAGCTAAAAAAGAACAAGCATTAACTTGGATAATGAGTGAAAATAACTAGTTTAATATTATATAATAAAAAAAAGATACGAAATGAAAAACAAATTAAAGATTGTGCTATTCTTACTGTTAGCAACGACATCCATGATGCATGCTCAAAAAGTAAAACTTAAAAAAGGTAAAGCGCTAATTGAAGAGGTACATGTGTTTAATTGTGAAAAAGGACCCGCAGAATGGGTGACTCTGCTGGATAAGGAAACTGGAGAAGAACTGATTTTTATACGAATTGAGTTTGGTGCAAAACAAGGAAAACAAGATTATACCATCTATAAATTTCTTAAAGAAGATATTGTAGTAGAAGTTTCTGGTTATAATTTATTGAAAAATCATGTAAAGTTTTTGTACAGCAACAAAGTGTTTGATTTAAATGGAGAATTAAATCTTTCCAAAATAGAAGGGCTAAAAGCAAAGTTTGATGAAAATATTACCAATAGAACCGACTTTTAAAATAGAGCCATACTAAATAAAATTACTTTTTATATTTTATTTAAGGATTCCTTTTTTCTAGAAGAAGTATCTTTAAAACTTAATATTAGCATCCCTAAAATAATTACACATGAAAAAAATCCTTCTATTTCTTTTCGCATTAAGTTCTATAACAACTTATTCGCAAACCGACGAAGAAATCCTTAAAGAAATATATAAACAATCCTTAACTAATGGTAAAAGTTACGAATGGCTAGATTATTTGTCTAACCAAATAGGAGGACGTTTATCAGGATCTATACAAGCAGAATTTGCTGTAAAATGGGGGAAAGAAGAATTAGAAAAGCTAGGCTTAGATAAAGTTTGGTTGCAAGAAGTAATGGTTCCAAAATGGGTTCGTGGAGCAAAAGAATATGCATATATAGAGTCTTCGCAAAAGAAAACGACAACCAGTGTTAATATTTGTGCGCTTGGTGGCTCTGTAGCCACAAACCCTTTAGGTTTAAAAGCAAAAATCATTGAAGTACAAAATTTTGAAGAATTACAGGGACTTGGTGAAGCAGTAATAAAAGGAAAAATTATATTCTTTAACAGGCCAATGCAAGAAGATTTAATTAGTACTTTCAATGCCTATGGTGGTTGTGTAAATCAACGGTATAGTGGCGCAGTAGAAGCAGAGAAGTTTGGTGCTGTTGGTGTCATTGTTCGTTCTATGAATTTACGTTTAGACGATTTTCCACACACAGGAAGTATGACTTATGACGATCTTCCTTTAGAAAAACGTATTCCTGCAGCTGCAATAAGTACTAATGATGCAGAGCTTTTAAGTACCGCATTAAAATTAGATAAAGACTTAGAATTTTATTTTAAACAAAGCTGTTCGCAATTTAGAGATGTACTATCGTATAATGTCATTGGTGAAATTACAGGAAGTGAGTTTCCTAAAGAATATTTTGTAGTTGGAGGGCATTTAGATTCTTGGGATTTGGGAGATGGATCGCATGATGATGGAGCAGGAGTGGTACAGTCAATGGATGTTTTAAGACTTTTAAAAGCATCAGGTATTAAACCTAAAAGAAGTATTCGTGTCGTTTTATTTATGAATGAAGAAAACGGATTGCGTGGCGGAAATAAATATGCAGAAGAAGCAAAGCGAAAAGGAGAAAACCATGTGTTTGCTTTAGAAAGTGATTCTGGCGGATTTACACCAAGAGGATTTAGTTTTGATTGTAGCGATGCTAATTTTGACCAAGTATTAAGTTGGAAACCTTTGTTTAAACCATACCTTATTCATTATTTTGAAAAAGGTGGAAGTGGTGCAGATGTTGGTCCTTTAAAAAATGATAGTAATGTATTAGCAGGATTACGTCCAGATTCACAACGTTACTTTGATCATCATCATGCGGCAAATGATACCTTCGATGCCGTTAATAAACGCGAACTAGAACTTGGTGCAGCAACCATGACTTCTTTAGTGTATCTGTTTGATAAATATGGAACTAATCCGTTACCAAAACAAAGTGCTATTAAAAATTAGTTTTTGTTTTCCACAAAAAAAACTACCTTTATAGATAAAAAGGTTCCATATGACAGGTTTTCCAAAGTGTGATTTTAAGAAATATTTTTTAGTAATCATTATATTTTTATTTGCACTACATAGTAAAGGCCAAGATTCGCGGTTAGGTGAAAATGTGTGGTATTTACAAAATGTAATTGTTAATGGTCAAAATAATTATCCGCCATCTAATGCCGAAGTTGCATCGGTTTCATTATCATTCTTTGCAGGTTTTGATTTTGAGACTAACGTATGCAACCTTCTTAGTGGAAATCTAATCTTTGATGATGCTTTATCTACTTTTACATTTTCAGAATTATATCAAACGTTGATTGTATGTGATATGCAAGAAAATAGTAGTTTTGAAAGTCTTTATTTTTCTAATTTTTATTTTGCGAATCAATCCGGTGCATTTACATATAATATAGTGCAACTTATAGATAATACCTATACATTAACTATTACTACTAATAATGGGGATCAAGCAATTTACGGAAGCGCTTTATTAAATACAAATAAGCATATAGCTTCTAAAATAAAGTTGTTTCCTAATCCTGTTATGCATTCGCTAACTATAGATAAAACGAAGGATCTTTTAAACCTAAAACTTACGGTTTATAATGTGAAAGGGCAAAGGAAGCTTTCCCATAAAATTGCTTCTAGTACTACTACTAATTTAAATGTGAGCAATCTAGAATCCGGAATATACTTTTTTGTTTTTGAAACTGAAAATGGCGAAATAGAAACTAAAAGAATAATTAAAAATTAATCCCGTTTTTTATTATTGAATAAAAATAGTATCTGTTTTCTTCATGTCTTCCAAGCGCTGAAGGGCTAATACTAGTTGGCTGGCATCCCAATATCCATATTCAAGAACTATTTTTTTATCAATAAATTGATAAGTAATATGAACCGGCATTTCAATTTTTTTATTGTTCTCTAAAAGATTGCCTTCCCAGATTCCCCAAAAATTCACCCAGTTTTTTCCACTATCATCCGTAACCATTTCAAACTCTCTTCTGTTTTCTTCAAAAGCTCTAGTTAAAAAACTGGAATCATTCCTTTTATGATATTCCGGTAAACTTTTTGCAGTAAAAAATTGATCTCTTGTGTTGTAATATACTTTCGCGGTGTCGGCATATTTCATCGTTAAGCTATCCCATTTCTGGTAGTCATAATTATTTATAACCGCTTTAACAATGTCAATTTCTGGAGAGTTTTGCGTGTATCGCTGTTTGTTACAGGAAACTATTAGTAGTAATACGAATCCTATTATAATACCTTTTTTCATGAAACTAAAATTTAAATGAATAAACCGTTTCCATAAAGAAATAGGAAGATTGTTAATGATAGTACATGTGAGGCAATGTATGCTTATTTCGATTAGGAGTTTTATAAAGATACCAAATAAAAGATGTTAAACCTTGATTTTTAGCGAATTAATTGTTAGTACCGAGGTTTGTTGAAGTAAAAGGTTTCCATATTTTACTTAAAAAATCTTTCGGTTTCGTAAATTATTTCCGAATACAATTAAGCAGTTAATCGTTTATAGTCGCTCTTTATACTAATATTTTAGGTTGTCTGTTTCCTTTTTGTACTTTTAGAGTACTATTAATCAATATTAAAAAAATGAAAAAAAAATTACTTTATCTGGCTTGTTTCGCTACTAGCTTCACTTTTTCCCAAAGCATTGCAACCTTTAATAGTGTGCACATGTCTAATTATGCTATTGTAGATGGTGCAGTAGATCAAAGCCCAATGGGAGCAAGCGCTACTTGGAATTTTACAAGCTTAACTGATGCGGGTAACTCTACAGATACCTATGCTGGACCAACCACGGATCAAACAAATACGTTTCCTGGAACAACAAATGTGTTTTCTTCAGGTGATAACGATATTTTATTTAAAAGTGTGGCTGGTGAACTTTTTATTACCGGAGCAATAACGCCCGACTTAGAATTAAATTATAATGACGATAATGCGCTTATTGGTACATTTCCATTAAGTTTTGGTTACAATAACACCGATCTTGTTGAAGGTACTTTCACTAATCCAGATATTTCTGGCGAATTTACTGGTGACATTGTAAAGACAGTAGATGCTTATGGAACGCTTAACATGAATGATGTTGGTGTTGGAGCTTATAGCTCGACGGTTACTAGATTAAAAGTAGTTCAAACAGTTAATTTAGGTCTTCCTCCTTTTTTACCTAACGCAGGTACCGCGACACAAACGTCTTACTATTATTATGATAATGGTAATGGTAATTTAGTTTTTAGATCTAATACGGTGCATATTGTAATTCCAATTGCAAGTGTGGACGAAACTACTACTATTAATGAAGCATATTTAGTCACTTTATTAGGGATTAACGAAAATGCATATAATGAGATATCCGTTGTTCCTAATCCGGTGCATTCTGTTTTAAATATAAATTTAAAAACACCAAACCCTATTAAAACTATTGGTATTTATGATATTAATGGACGACAAGTTCTAAGTACAACAAATAATACAACAGCTATCGATGTTGGTGTTTTGCAAGGCGGAATGTACCTTGTAAAAGTAGAAACAGATAGCGCAGTGTTTACTAAAAAGTTTATTAAAAAGTAATACTTCGTTTTATAGAAAAGGCATAAAACCTGAAAAGTTAACTTTTTAGGTTTTGCATTTTCATTTGTTTTCGTAGTTGTTTTATGGTAAGTGTACTGCCATCATGACTCCAACCAGGAGCCGCAAAAGCATACATGAATTTATGGGACCAGTTTTTAGATTTTTTCATATCGTTCCAAATATCTTTGTATTCATGTGTTAAAATAACAAGTGGATTATAGGAGTTTGGCGCATGAGTAACTCCGTATTTAATTTCAATATTCTCATCTAGCTCTTTCCAAGTACCAAAAATTTTATCAAAAATATTTAAAAAGCCACCATGGTTTTTATCCATATACTCTATGTTTTGTGCATGGTGTACTTGATGCATAGTATGCGTGTTGAATACTTTTTCAATAATACCTAATTTAGGAACGTAAACGGTATGTAATTGAAATTGCCATAGCGATTCTATACCTAAACAAACGACTACCATTTCAGGCGGAAAGCCAATAGCGGGCATCCACATGTAAAATAAAGGTTTGTAAAAAAGAGTAAACCATCCGTTTCTCACAGCTGTCCCTAAATTAAAATTATTGGAAGAATGATGCACAATATGGGCAGCCCAAAGAAAGCGTACATTGTGGTTTTGTCGGTGAAACCAATAATAACTAAAATCGTCGCAAAGCTGGCATATAAACCAAACATACCAAGCGTATCCAAAAGACTCGTATCCCATAATATTGGTGTGTACACCAGCTACTATTGGGTTGAAAAGGTTGTAAATAAAGTTAAATAATACAATGGCTGCAATGGTTTTAGTAAGTGGCGCTATAATAGCAGAACCAACACCCATAGTTACACTTGCCCCTAAATCTTTCCATCCGTATAATTCTTGATTACGAGGTTCTTTACGGTGTTTGCTATAGCTTAACTCTAATAAAATGAGTCCTAAAAAACAAGGTACGCCGTAAACTAAAGGGTTAGTGAAATCCATTAAATTTTATTTTTAATTTCAAAAATACCTTGATTTTGCTGGAAAAACGCAGATAAATGGTTTTTCTTACGAAAAAAAAATCCGTTTTAAGAATGTGCTGTCTTAAAACGGATTTATATTGTATAATTAAAGTGTCTTATTTCACTAAAACATTTTCCTTTTTTTTGCTAGAAGGACCTATTTCTATTTCAATCTGATTTTTCAGTATATCATCAAAAGTTTCTCTTTTTCTAATTAAGTGCGCTTTGTTATTTAGCCAAAGTACTTCTGCTGGACGATAACGCGAATTATAATTGCTAGCCATCGAATAGCAATACGCTCCTGCGTTTTTAAAAGCTATAATATCTCCTTCGTTAATTTCAGAAATACGTCTGTTATTCGCAAAAGTATCTGTTTCACAAATATAACCTACAACACTATAAAAACGTTCTCTTCCTTTTGGGTTTGAAATGTTTTCAATTTCATGTTGCGACCCATAAAGCATTGGTCGTATTAAATGATTAAATCCAGAATCTATTTGCGCAAAAACTGTTGAGGTTGTTTGTTTTACCACATTTACTTTCGCTAAAAACTGACCAGCTTCACTCACCAAAAATTTCCCTGGCTCAAAAGCAAGCGTTAATTCTTTTCCGTATTCTTTGCAGAAATCATTGAACCGTTTAGTGAGTTTTTCTCCAAATTCTTCAATATTTGTTTCAATGTCTTCTGCTTTATAAGGCACTTTAAAACCAGATCCAAAATCAATAAAGTCTAACGTTTTAAAGTGTTTAGCGGTTTCAAATAAAATCTCACTTGCATATAAAAACACATCAATATCTAAAATATCACTTCCGGTATGCATGTGAATCCCGTTAATATGCATTCCTGTGTTTTCTACAATACGAAGGATATGTGGTATTTGATGGATGGAAATTCCGAATTTACTATCTATATGTCCTACAGAAATATTCGTGTTTCCTCCAGCCATTACATGCGGATTGATACGAATGCAAACCGGTGTTTTTGGATGCTTTGTACCAAATTGTTCTAAAATAGAAAGGTTGTCTATATTAATTTGAACGCCTAATTTTGCAGCTGTTTCAATTTCTTCTAAGGAAACACCATTCGGAGTAAAAATAATTTGATCTGGAGTAAAACCAGCGGTAAGTCCTAGTTTTACTTCTTGAATAGAAACCGTATCTAATCCGGCTCCTAAGGATTTCATTAATTTTAAAATGGAAATATTAGATAGCGCTTTAACAGCATAGTTCAGTTTTACCTGCTTCACCTTTTTAAAAGCAGAAGTTAAACGTTTATATTGAAAAGCTATTTTATCTGCGTCATAAACATAAATCGGACTCCCGAAATCTTTTGTTATCTTTAATAATTCGCTGTTTTCCATGTGTGATTTTTTTTCAAATATATTTTTTTTTAGGCTTATAAAAATGAAAATAACATAATATTACACATTTTAAACATATTGTTAAATATTTAACAATATGAGATTTCTATAGTTTGTTCGTTTTTTAATAATTAAATATTAGGGTAAGTTCTTGTGATTATTTACTTTTGTTTCATTATAAATTCTTTGAAGCTTTTGGCGAAAGAGAACTAACAATTTTACTTTAAACAAGATGAATTTACACGAATATCAAGGAAAAGAATTATTAAGCAGTTTTGGCGTACGTATTCAAAGAGGAATCGTTGCACAAACCGCTCAAGAAGCAGTTGCTGCAGCAAAAAAAATGACGGAAGACACAGGAACTGGTTGGCACGTGATTAAAGCACAAGTTCATGCTGGTGGACGTGGTAAAGGTGGAGGAGTTAAGCTTGCTAAGAGCTTACAAGAAGTAGAAGAAATTGCTGGACAAATTATTGGAATGGATTTGGTAACACCTCAAACTTCTGCGGAAGGTAAACGTGTACACCAAGTTTTAGTTTGTGAAGATGTTTATTATCCTGGAGATTCTGAGACAGAAGAGTATTATATGTCTGTACTTTTAAATAGAGCTACAGGTAAAAATATGATTATGTATTCTACAGAAGGTGGAATGGATATTGAAACGGTTGCAGAAGAAACACCACATTTAATATTTCATGAAGAAATAGATCCTGCTTTAGGAATAATGGGTTTTCAAGCTAGAAAAATAGCGTTTAACTTAGGTTTATCTGGTGTTGCTTTTAAAGAAATGACAAAATTTGTAACTGCATTATATACAGCTTACGTAGCGTCTGATTCTTCTTTATTTGAAATTAACCCAGTTTTAAAAACAAGTGATTCTAAAATAATGGCTGTGGATGCTAAAGTATCTTTAGATGACAATGCATTATATAGACATAAAGATTTAGCTGCTTTACGTGATTTACGTGAAGAAAATGCAATTGAAGTAGAAGCAGGTGAACATGGACTTAACTATGTAGATCTTGACGGTAACGTTGGTTGTATGGTAAATGGTGCAGGACTTGCAATGGCAACAATGGATTTAATTAAGCAAGCAGGTGGTGAGCCGGCTAACTTTTTAGATGTTGGTGGTACTGCAGATGCTGCAAGAGTAGAAATTGCATTCGAACTTATTTTAAGAGATCCAGCTGTAAAAGCAATCTTAATTAATATTTTTGGTGGTATTGTTCGTTGTGATCGTGTTGCTCAAGGTGTTATTGATGCATACAAAAACATGGGGAATATTGAAGTGCCAATTATTGTTCGTTTACAAGGTACTAATGCCGATATTGCGAAAAAATTAATTGATAATTCAGGATTAGCTGTAATGAGTGCTACAGAGTTTCAAGAAGCTGCAGATAAAGTACAAGAAGTATTATCTAAATAAATTTCAATGTGATGCAGAACTAGTTTCTGTATTTCATAAATATATAGAAAAGAGCAACCATTTGGTTGCTCTTTTTTTTGTCTTAAAATGGGAAATGACAGATACGTTTTCTTTAAATTTTGGTAAGTATAGACCAAAAAAAAGAGCAACTAATCGTTGCTCTTTTTTTGTATCTTATTCTTTGTTGGCGTATCGCTTATTTTTTTCTCTCCTTTTTTTGGCATTGGTCCACGTAAATGAATCACTAAACCGTTAAGGAAATTTCGTAAAATCTGATCGCCACATTCCATATATTTTGGATGGTCTTCTTTTCTGAAAAAAGCATTAAGTTCACTTTTTCCGATTCTAAAATCTACTAATTCTAGAATTTTTATAATATCCTCATCACGAAGTTTATGTGCTACTCTTAGTTTTTTAAATATGTCATTATTAGTCATAGTAGAATTTTAATTTTTTTGGTTAGTTTTAGAAGTGAAAATCGTCTGAAACATGTAAAACAAAGGTGTTGTATGTTGTTCTATAAGATTTTGTTTCTATGAAACTAGTATAAAAGCGATGAATTGCTCTTTTTTTTTCGACAAGATACAATATATCAACGATTATAAAAGAGGGATTATATCTAACTTTATAATAATTAATTAATTCCTCATAGTAATGGTAAATAGGGTAGAAAAACTATGCCTTTTGTCGGAAATGATTGCATTTGCAAAATGCGACAAGATGATAAAAAGTATAGAACATAAATTTTTATTAGGTGTAGCGAAGCAGTTACATATTTCTCGTGAAGATTTTGATTATCTTATAGCAAACCCTATCGATTATACCCATTTAAAATCACATAGCGAGCGCATTGTACAGTTTCATAGGTTGGTTTTACTAATGAGTATTGATGGAGATATTAATGATAAAGAAATTATTAAACTCCATAATTTTGGTTTGCGAATGGGTTTAAACCATGAGTCTATTAATAAGGTATTGTACTTGATGGAGAGCTTTCCAAATAAGATGGTGCCACCAGATGTATTGATCGATATTTTTAAGGTACAGTATAATTAAGGTAGGTTCTAAATGGAAAAGCCTTTTGGTGCATTCCATTTGGTTAGTGGGACTTATTCCGCTAAAATGCGGAATCTTCTGAATTAAGCTAAAAATTTCTTTGAAAAGAATATCCGTAAAAAAAGTTTTCTCGACAAGCTCGAAATGACATAGGTTTCAGTCATCAGTCATCAGTCATCAGTCATCAATAGGTAAGGCAACATTTTCGTCTTTGTTCGTAATTTCTCCGTGCAACTTTGTGGATCTTTGTGAGTCTCTGTGTAGTAAACTATTGCAGTCGTCGGTCATTAGTTATAAATTAGGCCTTCAGTGCTTCCAGTTTACCTTGGTAGCTTTTAATTTCATCACGTAGTTTTGCAGCAACTAAAAAGTCTAATGCTTTGGCAGCTTGCTCCATCACTTTTCGTTTTTCACGAATTTTCTTTTCCAGTTCTCCTTTACTTAGATATTCGCTTTCTGGTTCTGCAGCTCTTGCAGCTTCTAGTTCGTAACTATAGGTACTTACCGAGTTTTTCGATAATGCACTATCCAAGCTCTTATTTAATGCTTTTGGTACTAAGTTATGCTGGGTGTTATATGCGATTTGTTTTGCACGTCTGTATTCGGTTTCATCAATCGTTTTTTGCATGCTTTTGGTAATTTTATCGGCATACATTATTGCTTTTCCATTAAGGTTACGTGCTGCACGACCAACCGTTTGGGTTAAAGACCTTGCCGAACGTAAAAAACCTTCTTTATCTGCATCTAAGATCGCAACTAAAGAAACTTCTGGTAAGTCTAAACCTTCACGTAATAAATTCACACCCACCAAAACATCATAAATACCGCGACGTAAATCTTGCATGATTTGAACTCGCTCTAAAGTATCTACATCACTATGGATGTAGTTTACTCGGATAGAAATTCTGCTTAAATATTTGGTCAATTCTTCCGCCATACGTTTGGTAAGCGTCGTTACTAAAGTACGTTCGTCTTTTTCTATACGTTGCTGTATTTCTTCAATTAAGTCATCAATCTGATTTAAACTTGGTCGCACTTCAATAATCGGATCTAATAAACCAGTAGGTCTAATGACTTGCTCTACATAAACACCATCCGTTTTTTCAAGCTCATAATCTGCAGGAGTAGCACTCACATAAATGACTTGATTTTGAAGTGCTTCAAACTCTTCAAATTTTAGAGGTCTATTGTCCATGGCAGCAGGAAGTCTAAATCCATATTCTACCAAGTTCTCTTTTCTGCTTCTATCTCCTCCGTACATAGCATGAACTTGTGAAATAGTTACGTGACTTTCGTCTACAACCATTAAATAATCTTCTGGAAAATAATCTAACAAACAGAAAGGTCGCGTTCCCGGCTCTCTTCCGTCAAGGTAACGCGAATAGTTTTCAATACCAGAACAATAACCAAGTTCCCGAATCATTTCTAGATCAAATTCGGTACGTTCTTTAAGTCGTTTTGCTTCTAAGTGTTTTCCTATTTCTTTAAAATAATCGTATTGTTTTACTAAATCGTCTTGAATACCTCTAATGGCTCCTTGTAAAATGTCTGGAGAAGTAACAAACATATTTGCAGGATAGATAGTCAGTACGTCATATTTTTCAATAACCTTATTGGTTTGAATGTCGAAAGATTCGATTTCCTCAATTTCATCGCCAAAGAAGTGAACGCGAAAAGCATCATCAGCATAACTTGGAAATATATCTACCGTATCTCCTTTTATTCGGAAGTTTCCATGATTAAAATCTGCTTCGGTACGCGAATACAAACTTTGTACTAATTGGTGTAATAATTTGGTACGAGAAATGACCTGATCTCGTTTTAATGTAATGACATTTTTTTGAAACTCTACCGGATTCCCAATACCATATAAACACGAAACGGAAGCAATAACAATGACATCACGACGACCAGAAAGGAGGGAAGAAGTGGTACTTAATCGCATTTTCTCTATTTCTTCGTTAATAGATAAATCTTTTTCTATATAAACACCAGAAGTTGGTATGTAGGCTTCGGGTTGGTAATAATCATAATAAGACACAAAATATTCTACAGCATTTTCTGGAAAAAACTGTTTGAATTCACTGTATAATTGTGCCGCTAAAGTTTTGTTATGTGCAAGAACTAAGGTTGGTCTTTGTGTTTCTTCAATAACATTAGCAACTGTAAATGTTTTACCAGAACCTGTAACACCAAGTAAGGTTTGGTATTTTTCATGGGTGTCTAAACCATGCACTAATTGTTTTATGGCATTTGGTTGATCTCCAGTTGGTTTGAATTCCGATTCTATTTTAAATTTCATAAGTTATTGGCATGCTAAGCTACAACGCAGCAACAAAAAAAAGGTTATTATTCCGTATTACCTGTGTCGAAAAGCATAGTTTAAGCTTACGGAATGACAAATGTTTCCATCTGTAATTCAGCTAAATTACTTAAAGTTACTTTAATATAAAATGTAAGACTCCGAAAACTTTATAGATTATCTTTTAAGTGTAAAATGCCCTTTAAGTTCTTCTCCGCTATGTAGTGTGATTAAGTACCAATAATCATTGGTTTCTAAATTATAACCTCGGTATGTTCCATCCCAAAATTTAGAACTCGGCGAAACTTGCTTTAGAAGTTTACCGTATCTATTAAAAATTAGGATTTCTTTAATGGTATTTTGAGTATCTGTTATTAACCAGGTATCATTAAAGGTATCCCCATTGGGTGTGAAAAATAAAGGAATATTTATTTCTTGAATACTATCGATTGTAAACGGAATAGATTTTACTACACAACCATTTTCATCTTGAACCACTAAGGTGTGTATGCCATTTGCAAGATCTGTAAACGTTGGATTTGTTTGCGTAGCTCCAGTGTCTACTGCGTAGATATAGTTTATGGACGTGTCTGTCATACTAACCGTTAAAGTATTTTCAATAATGGTAATATTAGAAGCATCCAGTGTGAAATCTGTAGCTGGATAGATGGTTACATCAAAAGTGGTTTCATTATCACAAGTATTAGGAGCAGTCCCGGATATATTATAAATAAAAATAGTTTGCGATGTAGTGATCATATCACCAGCATTAAGTGGTGTTCCGCTACCATTGCTTGCAGTAAAATAGTTTCCGTTAGTAAGTATTGGTAAGGTGTAACTTGTACAAACTGCTTGATCAGATAAAGTATCTACAGGAGGATTCCCGGTTACCGTAATGGTGAAATTAGATTCGTTAGAACAAGTGTCAGGAGCAGTGCCAACTTGGTTGTAAATAAAAATAGTTTGTGTAGCTGTAATGTTATCGCCAATGTTCAGTTGTGTTCCGCCACCATTGGTTGCTGTGTAATAGTTTCCGTTGGTAATAGAAGGTAGTGTGTAACTTGCACAAACAGTTTCGTTAGAAACGGTATCTACAGGAGGCGTTCCACTTACTGTAATGGTGAAGTTCGTTTCGTTATCACAGGTATTAGGAGGCGTTCCAGATATATTATAAATATAAATAGTTTGCGATGTAGTGATCATATCGCCAACATTTAATTGCGTTCCTCCACCATTGGTTGCGGTATAATAGTTTCCGTTTGTTAATGTAGGTAAGGTATAACTTGTACAAACCGCTTCACTAGATATGGTATCTACAGCAGGATTCCCGGTTACCGTAATGGTAAAATTGGATTCGTTAGAACAGGTGTTAGGAGCAGTCCCAACTTGGTTGTAAATAAAAATAGTTTGTGTGGCTGTAATGTTATCTCCAATGTTCAGTTGTGTTCCGCCACCATTGGTTGCTGTGTAATAATTTCCGTTAGTAATAGAAGGTAAAGTGTAACTAGCACAAACGGTTTCGCTAGAAACGGTATCTACAGGAGGCGTTCCGCTTACTGTAATGGTGAAACTCGTTTCGTTATCACAGGTATTAGGAGGTGTTCCAGAAATATTATAAATAAAAATAGTTTGCGATGTAGTGATCATATCGCCAACATTTAATTGCGTTCCGCCACCATTGGTTGCAGTATAATAGTTTCCGTTTGTTAATGTAGGTAAGGTATAACTTGTACAAACCGTTTCGCTTGACAGTGTATCGACTTCCACATTACCAACATGTAATTGCGCCGCATTCGTAACTAAATCACAACTAGTCGAATTGACTTCGCAATAATATTGATTCGCATCAAAAGTTAAAGGCGCATTGGTAATAGTTAATGTATCTGTTGTAGCTCCAGAATAATTTGCATCATTGACTACGTTTACCCAGTTTCCTGCACTGTTTAAAACTTTCCATTGGTAGGTGTATGTTTCGGTACCAGAGATAGAAATTGTAAAAGTAGCAGTGCCATTTTCACAAATGGTTTGTGAAAATGGATTTGTAATCGTTGGCGTATTATCCGGAATTGGATCTGCAGTATGCGAACCTAGATCGGAGCAATCTTCATTAGAATTTATAGACCAATCACTAGCAGTATAAGTAGTTTGGGTTACGGCAGCATCGGGGTTTCTAATAATGGTATATCCTTTATCTGCAGGAGCATTAACAATATCGATTAAGGTACCGTTTTTAAAAAGTTTAAATTCATCATTTTCGTTAATTCCTGTGCCAACATTAAAATCAGCAGTTAATGAAGGGCAATCTGATCCACCACCTAATATAATAATAAAAGTATCTAATGGAGGAATGGTACCAAGTACGTTATACGTATTACTTGGAGCAGCGTTTCCAATATCACCAAAACGCTCAATAATATAAACGCCATCTAAAACAATAGGAGTATTTGTTGGATTATATAATTCAATAACCGCATAACTTCCGGAAAACGCATCATAAATTTCAGAAATATAAACATCCGCAGTAGTACATTCGGAAGCTAATAACGTAAAGTCTGTTGCCGAGTTTCCTACACAGCCACCAGTACTAGTAATAGTTATATTAGAAGATGCTGAAATTCCAGCAGGAATAAAAGCTTCAATTTCATTATCGTTAATTATCGTGAAACCTGTACTTATTCCGTCGAATGCTACTGTTGCTGCAGTAGTGAAATCACTTCCGCTAATGTAAACTAATGTGTCTTCTGGTCCACTAGAAGGGAAAAAAGAAGTTACAACTGGAGCAGGACATATTGCTTCTAATTTTAAAACCCATAAATCTTGGTCACCTTTAGGGTTTGCAATGTCTCCATTAGTAGATTCACTTAAGCCAGTAAAAACATGCCCTCCATCATTTGTTTGAACAATGTTATATCCTCCATCTTTATTTGTTCCTCCAAAGGAAGATTCCCAAATAATATTACCCAAACTATCTGTTTTAACTATCCAAGCATCACTTGAATCACCTGATAAACCTGCATTTCCATTATGATTAGATACATATTGGTCATTAGAATTCGAAAAGTGTATTAACGTATAACCATTATCTGCATCTTGTGACATAGAAAATAGTAATTCGTCATGTAAGCCTCCAAAAGGTTTTTGCCACTCTATGGAACCATTAACATCTAATTTTGTGATATAAGAATCTGGATAATAAGATGTAAGAGTTCCATTAACGATACCATTAGTAGAAGATTGGCTGGAGCTTACTAGAAAGCCATTATCATTTGTGTTAATTACGTTTACTCCTTCAACGGTAGAAAATATGTTGTTATTCCAAGATTGTTTCCAAGTAATAACTCCATTAATATCTAGTTTAACAACCCAACTACCATTAGAAATACCTTGTAATGGTAATCTATCTCCATCTGAAGAATCGGATTTTCCAGAAACTAAATAACCATTATCTGTGGTTTCAACAATAGAAGTAGAAATATCTATATCGGAGCCACCAATAGCATTTTTCCACATTATATTTCCTGAAGCGTTTAACTTTAATACCCAAAAATCATAATTACCATGAGCTCCTGTTACATCTCCATCATTAGAGTTTGAATAACCAGTAACTATAAAGTTTCCATCAAAAGTTTCTTCCACTTTTCTACAAAAATCATAACCTGTTCCTCCAAATGTTTTTTCCCATTGTAAATTACCTAAACTATCAATTTTAAAAATCCAATAATCTGCACTACCTTTATTAACAGATACATCAAAATCATTAGAGTACGAGGTAGCAGATATAATATAGCCTCCATCTGAAGTTTGATCTACCCAACTAACATTATCATTAAGAGAACCTCCATACGTTTTTTTCCATATGATATCTCCATCTGGATTTAATTTTAATAGAAAAACATCATAACCTCCATTATTTGAAGTAACATCTCCGTCATTGGAATAGGTATCTCCTGCAACTAAATATCCTAAATCTGTTGTTTGTATTATTTTTTTACCTAAATCGGCCTGCGTTCCACCGTAATTTTTACTCCATGCTATGTTTGGAACTTGTGCAAAAGTATGCAATGCTGCTAATAAGAAAAGTAATGTAACTTTTTTCATTCTATCAATTTTATTTTAAGTAATTATGAACCTTAATTTAAAGTTAGGTGACTGTTTTTTAATGTTTTAAAGCAAAATGTCCTTGGTGTATTTTTCCATTAGAAAAAGTAGCAACAAACCAATAATCTGAAGTTGGTCAGTTATTACCATCAAATGTATCATCAAAACCTGAATTTTGTGGGTTTTCTTGTTTTAAAGGCGTTGCTTGCATTGTAAATAAAAAAAGTACAAATAAAAACAAGTAAAAGTTTAATAGGTTTCATTAGCTATAATTAGGGCGCAAAAATAATTAATATTTAATTTCTTACGTTATGTGATTGTTACCTTATAAAAAAAAGGAACCTTATTTGAAAAATAAGGCTCCTAAATATATAATAAAATATTAGATTAATAAAGAATACTTAAACTATACGTTATTTATTAAGGTATACCCAACCTATATATCTTTGTTTTGTAGCATTGGCATCGTTAAGGTGTAATACATAAAAGTAGGTTCCTACAGGGAGTGTTTTATCTGTACTTAAAAGACCTTTATTCGCTTTTCCGTGCCATTTATTATCGTTGTTTCCTTTGAAAATAAGTGATCCGTAACGGTTATAAATTTCTAGGCTATGATTTGTGTACGTGTCATAAAGTCCTTGAATATTAAACCATTCGTTAATTCCGTCTCCATTTGGAGAAAATCCGTTAGGAATTACTATGGCATCCAGATTAACAAGAACCTCAAAAGAAATAGATTTAGAAACACAACCATTTGCATCTTCCACATAAAGCGTATGTGTTCCGTTAGAGAGGTTGGTAAAAGTTTCGTCTAGTTGAAAATCTCCACTATCGACTGCATACATATAATTAATTGTCGTATCATTCATTGTTACTGTTAATACATCTTCATTTACAGTAAGGTTATTTGCTTCAAGCGTAAAATCTGTAGCAGGTAAAATGGTAATATCAAAACTAGTTTCGTTAGTACATGTAGCTACGGAATTGTATATATAAACCGTTTGTGAAGTGGTAATCACATCACCAGCAATAAGTGTTGTTCCCGTTCCATTAGTTGCTGTGAAATAATTACCATTCGTTATTGTTGGTAACACATATTGGGAACATGCTTCGGCATTATTAAGTGTGTCTACTAAAGGCGTTTGATTTATGGTAACGGTAAAGCTAGATTCGTTAGAACAATTGTTAGGTGCAGTACCTAATTCGATATAAATATATACTGTTTGCGACGTAGTAATTACATCACCAGCAGTTAATGGAGTTCCTGTTCCGTTGGTTCCTGTAAAGTAATTGCCATTGGTTAAAGTTGGTAAGGCATAGCTATCACATGCCGTTTGATTTGCTAGTGTATCTACTGTTGGCGTGCCATTTACTGTAATTGTAAAACTGTTTTCGTTGGAACAAGTACCTGTAGCATTATAAATATAAATGGTTTGTGTCGTTGAAATTACAGCACCTGCATTTAAAGCAGTTCCAGAACCATTGGTTGCCGTAAAATAGTTTCCGTTAGTAAGTGTTGGAAGCGTATATGAAGTACATACCGATACATTAGATAAAGTATCCACGCTTGGAGCAGGAGTTATTGTAACAATAAAACTACTTTGGTTGGTACAAGCACCTGTTACATTATAAATGTAAATAGTTTGTGAAGTCGAAATAATATCGCCAGTAGTAAGTGCAGTTCCTGTTCCGTTAGTTCCAGTAAAATAATTACCATTAGTTAAGGTAGGTAAAGTATAACTTTCGCAAACCGTTTGATTGGTTAAAGTATCTACAGCAATAATACCAATTTCTAATTGCGCTGCATTGGTTATCAGTGTACACGAAGGCGAAGTGATTTCGCAATAATATTGGTTATCATTAAAACTTACAGGAACACTATTAAGGGTTAATGTACCCGTTGTAGCACCTGAATAATTCGCGTTATTGTTTACGTTTACCCAGTTTCCGGAAGCGTTAAGTGTTTTCCATTGGTATGAAAATGTTCCAGAATCTTCGGAAGCTGTAAAAGTAGTTGTCCCATTTTCACAAATAGATTGTGAGGTTGGATGCGTAATGTTTGGTGTGTTATCTGGAATAGCATCTGCAGTATGTACACCTAAATCGGTACAGTTTTCTTGAGGATTTATAGACCAATCGTTGTTATTATACGTTGTTTGCGGAATGGTAGCATCTGCATTTCTAATAATACTATATCCTCTTTCGTCTGGAGCATGCACATTATCTATGATGACACCGTTTTTTAAAAGTTCAAATTCATCATTGTCATTAATACCTGTATCAATATTAAAATCAGCGCTTATGGAAGAACAATCAGAACCACTACTTCCCATTTGAATAATAAAAGTACTTAAAGGAGCTATGGTACCAGTGATATAATCAAAGTTATTCCTAATGTCCGTACTTCCTATATCTCCATATCTAAGAATAACATATGTATTATCAATAACGATAGGAGCATTGGTTGGGTTATACAATTCTATAACCGCGTAATCTCCTGCAAAGGCATCATAAATTTCGGAAATATAAATTTCTGCCGTAGTACATTCTGAAGCTAACAACGTGAAGTTTGACGTAGATGTTCCTGTGCAGCCTCCGGTACTTATAATGGAAATAGTGGAAGAATCGCTAGTTCCTGCAGGAATAAAAGTGGTTATTTCGGTATCACTAATAATATTAAAAGTAGTATTTACTCCTCCAAAGGTTACAGTATTAGCTGTGTTAAAGTTACTTCCAGTAATGGTAATTAAGGTGTTTTCTGGTCCTGAAGAAGGCGAGAAAGAAGTGATAATAGCAGCAGGACATTCTACTGTTGTATTACTGTTTTTAACAAGATTGGTATTGCTAGATGTACTAGTGGTAGTAAATAATAAAAGCGCAATAGAACAGAATAGAGTAATAGTTTTTTTCATTAAATAATTTTAAGGATGGTAAAAATAATAAAAAATATAATAGACAATGTGATGCTATTGTAAACAATAATTAACGCACTAAAGCGAAATGTCCTCGGTAGGTTTTTCCGTTAGAAAAACGAACGACAAACCAATAATCTGACGACGGTAAATTTTCGCCGTTAAATGTACCATTAAAACCTTGACTTTGCGGCTTTATTTGTTTTAAAAGTTTGCCATACCTATCAAAAATTTGAATAATCATGGTTGCTTTAAAATCTAAATCGACACCTAATGGCATCCAAGTTTCGTTATAATAGTCCCCATTTGGTGTGAAATACGAAGGGAAACCTAAAACGTAAATAATTTCTTCGACGGTACCGCAACCATTTTTATCTCGTATGTACGCTATGTGTTCTCCTGCGGAAATATTAGTAAAAATAGGACTGTCTTGGTAGTTGCCATTATCATCATCTAATGTGAATTCGTAATCTCCAATTCCTGAAACGGTAATAGTAATCGTATTGTTTGGCGCAACACCAGAAACAGAAACGGATTCTACAAAGGCTGTATCTTTAGGCTCTACAACGATATCTCTAGTAGCGGAACAGCCATCTGGATGCGTTACTATTACAGTATAGGTACCAACTTCATTAATGTTTATGGTCTCGCTTGTAAAAGGTGTAGGTACAGTATTGAATAGCCATTGATAGGTGAAATCTCCAGGAGCACCAAGGAGTAAACCAGCTTCTAATGGAATAGTGTTTGGGTACGTATTTAAACAGTAGTTTGTGGTTTCGTCTGCTAAAAGAATCGGTGTGTATTTCATCGATAGCATTACTGTACTAACTGCAAAACAACTGCTTCCGTTGGTGATAAGCACATAAATGGTTTCTGTATTTTGAATCGTATTGGTATAGTTGCCGTTGATGCTATTTGTTGCTGCTAGTAAGTCTGCTTCCGAAGGAAAAAATGTAATGGTAGATCCGGCAGGAACTTGTGTCTCTATTTGGGAACGCAGTAGGTTTAAATCAAATTCCGTAAAACCATCTACAGGAAAATTATCACATGCTTCAAAAGGAGCAATAGTAACGACGTTATTTGAAATATCTAATACCACTTCCGCGACAGCGTAACAACCAAACTGATTTTGTACACGCGCAAAAACGGTTTGTAACACCATCGTGTTTTCGAAAACTGTTGCACTTAGTATTTCATCTATTTCATCTTCTGCATCTACAGCATATAGATAGAAATTAGTGACAAAATCTCCACCAACGGTGACGATATCTTGTTGCGCATCGAATAGGTTGTAGGTTGTAATTCCGTCTTGATTTAAATCACAAGCTATTAATGTGGCGTCGTTTACAATTGGTTTTGTTCCATATTCTACAGTGATTTCTCCAGACGTTACGCAGGTAGTAGGATAGGTAATAGTAATGCTATATGTACCAGCATCTAGAATGGTATAGGTTGGACTAGTTGCCCCTGCAATTGGTAAACTATTTTTAAACCAAGTATAGCCTGTAGCTCCAGTTTGGGTAGCATCTAGATCTAAAGTTTCGTTTTCACATAAAGAGTTTCTAGTAGCAAAAAGTCTATCTATACCAAGATCAATATCCGAAGTAAAACTTCCAGCTTCTAAAAAAACAGCAGAGTCATATCTATAATTTTGCTCATCTGCAATTACTAGTTTTACATGATAGGTAACATTAGGAGTAATGGTTGCTGTAGCGGTTAGTACAGTGGTTTGTCCGTTGAAATTTATTGGAGCAGAAGCGTTGTTCCAACCACCAAAGAAAGTTTCATTAATTGGGTTGCAAGCACCTGGAATACCAGAATGCACTGTGGTTACTTTTACAGGCGTGTTGGTTCCTGGAACTAATGCTATATTGGTGTAGTTTGTAGAAGTTGTTGGACGAATTAAAAAGCCAAACAAATCGGAGTACTGACAGGTATTATTATTTCCTTCTTGGTATTCTTCGGAAGCAAATAAATAACGAAAGCTTATTTGGTTACTTAGCGATTGAAAATCAAATTCTAAAATGGTTGCGTTTATAGTATTGTTTTCGTTTAAAGCAGTTTCTAGATCATTATCTCCAGACCAACCTGGGGCATCATCATCGCTTAAACTACTATTAGGACCCGGAACATTAGATAATCTTCCGGTGCTTAAAACCAAACCATTTGCTATAGGAAAGGTGGTTCCGGAAGCATCAAAATAACCATAACTTTGGTCTGTTCCATTAAAATTACCACCTTCTACATTAGTAACAACAACATTACTAATACATTCACTATTAATTAAAATGTCTTCAATAAGTTGTTGTGGCGTGTAGGTAGTATGATCTACTTGTATGTTTTGCGAGAATAGCAAACAAGTAAAAAGAGATAACAAAACCGTAAAGCAATTCTTCATTACATATAATTGGATTGCAAATATAAAGAAGTGTTACGTTTTATAAGGAAAATGATATGTTAAAGAAATTGGGATTTGTATTTATCGCTTTAGCGTAAAGTTTCCTTTAAGTTCAAACTTTTTACCGTCTTGTATTACTTCTGCAAGAAACCAATAATCACTTGTTGGCATGTTTTGTCCTCTGTAGGTTCCGTCCCAACCTGGAGAAGTATGAGAAAGTGTTTTCAATAGTTTTCCGTATCTATCAAAAACATAGACAATGGTTCCTGTAAGTTGATTAACACCAGTAATGTGCCAAGTATCATTATAGCCATCGTTATTTGGTGTCATGAATAGTGGCGTATCTATAATTATAATTTCTTTAGTAGTAGACGCACAACCATTGGCATCTAAAACGGTAATAACATGTGGTCCAAGTGTTACATTATTAAAAAAGTTAGATTCTTGTGCAGGACCATTATCTAGAATGTAGAAGTAATCTCCAATACCACTAATAGTAACCGTAATATTATTAGGATCTGAAAAATCTACTTGCTCGGTAAACTCAATAGTTGCTTGTTCGGATTCTATTACATTAAAAGTTGCAAAAGTGGTACAACCAAAAGCTGTAGTAACCGTTACCGAATAACTTCCTATTGCTGTTATTTCAATTTCTGAAGTTGTAGCGTTTGTAGACCAAGCATATGTATCATTAGTAAATCCAGTGTTTGCGCTAACTATTAGTGGAAGACTTTCTAAACAGATGGTTTGGTCTTCAATTTCTAGAATAGGTTTTCTGTGTACAATAGTATTAAAGTTTGTTACCGTATAACATAAGGTAGTCTTGTTTTCTAAACGTATGTAAAAGGTTTGTCCATCAAAGGCAGCATAGTTTAAATCTGAAATAGCATTTTCGTTAGTATTTGCTTCGTCTTCTAATTCAAAATAAGTAACTGTAAAATCATTTGGATTTTGACTGCCTAAAACGATGGCAGTTTGTTCTTCTAAATTAAACTGTTGTATTTCGTCATAGTCATCATCACAGGCTTCTAAATCGGTTAACGTATTAGCTATCGGACTACTATTTACTTGTAGAACAAAAGAAGAGGTAGCGTGGCAGTTTGAATTCGTGTTTTCTGCTCTTACATAAATCGTATCATTATTAGAAAGATAGGTGTAATTTGTGTTTAACGGATTTTGTGCATTTTCAGCATCATTAAGATTACTATAAAAAGTGACAGCAACGTTAGTAGTATCATCTATTAAGCTTTCTGTTGTTTCGGAAAGATTAAAGGTGTTGTCTTCATTATCACAAGTTTCTACATTTGAAATTGTATTTATTGTTGGCGGCACGTCTACAATTAGCTCTATTGGTACAGCGACATAACATAATGAAATGGTGCTTGTAATTTTAATATATGCGGTTTGCGGATTGGTAGTATTAGTATAGTTGCTTGGGTTGTTTATTATATTGGTATGTGCTTCTACATCGTTAAAAGAGGGATGGTATGTTATTGCAATATCATCTTGTCTTACTCCTAAAACATCAATTTCTACAGCTGTTAAATCAAAATTTGTAAGTCCGTCGGTATCCGTATCGCATTTTCTTAATGGACCTGTAGGGTTTACATTTGGTACTTGTATAATATTTAATCCGAATTGTGAAATACCATGACAATAGGTTCCGTTTTCTATTCTTGTATAAATTTGTTGCGGATTATCTGTGTTTTCATAGATCAGCGGAAGGCTATTCTCTTCATTTTCTGCATCATCAAAAGAAAGGTAAAATGTAATGGTTAAATTTTCGGTGCTAGAAGCAGACATTTCAGCTACCTTTTCAGAAAAATCAAAGGTTTCTATTCCATCATTGGCAATATCATCACAAACTATAAAATCCACTGGAGCCGTGAATTCAGGAATCAATCCTACTTCAATTTCAAAAGAAGTGGTGTCAAAACAATCGTGGTCTGAGTAATTTTCTACGCGAATAAATATTTCTTGTGGATTTTCGGTGTTTTGATACACTGCGTTTTTATCTATTATGTTTGTTCTGTCTATTGCGTCTTGTGCGGTTTCAAAATATAAAACCTGTTTCCCAGGTTGTCCATTTAAGATTTCCGCATCTTTTTCATTAAAAATAAAATCTCCTGTTTGATCGCCATCTGTTTCACAATGTCTAAAATTAGTAATTGTAGTAAAGACAGGTTGTGTGTTTACCGTTATTTCAAAAATAACAAGAGCGAAACAAGTGGTGATATCACTTTCTACCCGTGTATAAATGGTTTGCGTATTTGCGTTGTATGCAGTTGTGTTAGTAATAGCACCAGTATTTGTATTTGCATTATTTTCGGAAGTGTGAAAAGTGATTGTTAAATTAGAAGTGCTGGTTACTATTTCCGCTATTTTATCCTCTAGATTTACTAGGTACAAAGCATCATAATCATCATCACAAATAACAATATCGTTGGGTTGCATAACTGTAGGAGCAGGAATCACTTGTATTTCTAACTCGGCAACATCATAACAGCCTGTGGCAGTATTTCTAACTCGTGTATATACTATTTGCGGATTTGTTGTGTTTGTGTAAAAAGGAGGTAATGCGTTTTCATTATTATCTGCATTTTCTTCTGTTAAAAAATATTTTACAGCAGCATTTGCGATGCCATCACTTACATAATCGTTAAAATCTTCTAAAGAAATAGCGGTATATCCATCATCATCTGTATCGCAATAATCCACCGTGTCTAATGGTTGAATAATGGTTGCTGGATCAATAATTAAATTAATGTTTGAAAAGTAAATACATTCAGGTGTTTCAATGGTAACATATAAAGTATGCGGACTCTCTGTTATTGTGTAAAGTACCGACTTGTCAATTTCGTTTTGATCATTGGTTTGGTCGTTTTCTGTTTCATAAAAAGTAACAGTAGCGTCTTCTATATTATTTGCAATTATATTGCCAACAGTATCTAAATTAAATTCAACAATACCATCATTAGAAGCATCGTCACATTTACTAAAATCTCTAATAGCAGTTCCAGATTGTAATAAGTTTGCATGTAACTCTACTGTAGATATAGAAGCACAACCGGTATTGTTGCTTACCACTCTAATAAATACAATTTGTGTATTTGGTATTGTATTATTAAAATTTTGATAATCTATAATTGGGTTATCTCCCGTTTGTGCATCTGCATACGTTACATGAAATGTTACGGTAACATCTGTTAAGCCTTCTAATACATCAGGGATTATGGTAGATAAATCAAAAGAAGCTAAACCATCATCATCTGGTTCACAAGCGTTAATTTGCTGCGTGTCTGTGTTAATATCTGGATTTTCTAAAACATTAATAACTAGTGTTGTTGTGCTCACACAACCAGTAGAAGTATCGACAACACTTACAAAAAGTTGCTCTGTTGTGCTGGTATTTGGATACGGCATCGCAATTGGATTTGCTGCAGTATCCGCGTCTATTTGCGAGTAATGATAGTTTACAATATATCCCGTGTTTCCGCCAGTAATTTCATCGTTTTTCACCGATAAATCTATCGTTGTAAAACCATCTGAAGTAGCATCATCGCAAACATCTAGTTGTGTTGGATCTATAATTGTTGGTAAGGGATTTACTATTAAATTAAAAGTAGAAAATGCTAAACAACCATTATCTGTATCTTCAATTCTTACATGAATTAGTTGTGGATTCGTTCCGTTTATAATAGGAGCAGTAATTGCATTGTTTCCGGCTTGTGCGTTAGAATTTGTATAGTGGTAACTTATATTGTAATTAGACATTGGAACAGATGCTAAAACTTCGGCATCCATTGTAGAAAGATCGAAGGTCTCTTCTTCATCATTACTAATATCGTCACAGATTTCGTAATCTTCAATATTTTCAGCAGATTGTTCTGAACTTAATGTGACAAGGATTTCATCTGTGATCTCACAAATGGTACTACCAATTGGCATCGTTACTACAACTTGATATAAACCAGACTGTGTTACGTTTTTTATATGCGGTGGTGTTTCGTTAGGGATTAAAGTGCTATTTAAAAACCATTCATAGGTCGCTAAAGGGTTTTCTGTGTCGGCATTTAGGGAAACGGAATCGGCACATGTTGTAATATCTGGGCCTAAATCTACCGTAGCATTAAAACTATTTCCTTCAATAAAAACAGCAGAATCATAATTTTGATCGTCTTGATCTGCAATTACTAACTTTATATGATATTGTACATTTGGTAGAATAGTTGCTGTAGCAGAAAGCACCGTAGTTCGTCCATTAAAATTCGTGTCGCCAACGTTATAGCCGTCAAAATACATTTCGTTTTCGGCAGCACAATGACCAACAATTTCGTCGTGTATGGTACTTGTGTTTACCGGTATGTTAGTTCCTGGTACCACTGCAATATTGGTATATGTAGTTGTGTCAACTTCTCTTAAAAGGAATGCAAAGCCATCCGAGTATTCACAAGGATATGTTGCATAATATTCTTCGGAAGCTAAAATATAATTGAACTGAATTTGGTTGGTAACCGACACAAAATCGAATTCAATAGATGTTGCATTTACGGTGTTTGAAATACCAAGAGCCGTTTCTATATCTGGATCTGTTCCCCAATTTTCATCTCCATCATGCATGTTATTGGCATTGGTGGAATTACCAGCGGAAACCGAATTCCCTGTAGATAATAGAATCCCGTTTTCAAAAGGGAAATTGGAAGTTCCTTTTTCAAAATAACCATAACTAGTTAGTCCATTGATGCTTCCGTTTACATTAGAAACTATATTGGAAACTTCTACACAACCTTGAATTAGATTATTCTCTATAAGTTGCTGGGGTGTTTGTGTGTTGTCTATTGAAATTTGTTGCGAAAACGAGTTTTGCAAAAAGCAGCTGCTTACTAAAAGGCATGTGAATAGTAGCTTTAGCTTATGGATTGTTTTTATTGAACTCTTTTTCAATTTATTAGGGCTTTATTTCTAGACCCCAAAAGTAAGTGAAATTTAGGTGAAATGCAAATAAAATCGACGAAATACAAGGTGTTGAATGCGCTATTTATTTAAATAAACCCAACCGGTAATAATTTTATAGTTACTGTCATTTAGATTTAGTACATAAAAATAGGTGCCAACAGGAAGTATTTCACCTTGATTATTAATACCTCGATTGGCTTTGCCTTCCCATCTTGTGGAATTATCTCCAACAAAAATTAGCGTACCATATCTATTGTAAATTTGAAGTTCATGCTGCTCAAAAATATCATATAAATCTTGAATGTTAAACCAATCATTAACCGTGTCATTATTTGGAGAAAACCCTTGCGGAATGGTAGGAGGACAGTTTTCTGTTTGTAGATTAAATTGATAGATGGTATAGCATTCCTCGGTTGTATCTTTTATATAAATCGTTTGCGGACTTGCAGTGCTTTGGTAATCTTCGGGGTGCATTATATAATTATCATTATTTATAAGATCCTCCAAATTTTCATAAAAATGGATAGTAGAAATATCTGTATATGTAATGCTGTCTAATGGGTTTGTTAGATTAAAAATAGAGGTATTAAAACCAATATCACAATTTAAAATAGCTGCTAATTCTATGCTTTCTGGTAATGGAATACGTTGTAGGTTTTCTGTTGTTATGTTATTGGTTTCGTTTAGCTCAATAACAACGCCGTTACCATCCCCAATATCATCTACCGCAAGCGTTAAGGTAAAGTGGTCTGGAATATTGTCTGGTATGGTAAGTAAGATATTTCCGTTTTCAAAAGCGTCTATTGCTATTTCATTTTGTGTGATGCTTTGTGCAATAATTTGGTTGTCGGCATAAAATGCAATTGGTGTATTTTCTGGTAATACTTCTGTGCTATTTATATTAAAGACGGTATAATCTAGGTCTATGGTTTTGCTATAGCAAGGCATATAATAATTGTTAATCGTTATAGTAGCGTCTGGTAATTGACTATTTAAAACGGTTATTATATTGTTTAAAATTATTAAATCGGCTCTAAAAATTCCAAAGTCGTCTGTAGCTCCCGTTGTAAGTTTTATTTCTACAGAGGTGTCACCAATAGCAATATTATCTTGAATATTATAAACATCTAAATCGCCATTATAAAATGTGTTAGAATTAGTAAAAGAATTGGTACCATTAAAAGCATTATCTGCAGGGTTTAACGGAGCGTTAGAAATTAGGTTCCCATTTATTTGCAAGGTTTCTCCATAGTTGAGGTTGCTATCTCCTTCCCAAGCAAGAAATCCAATTTTAGCGCCATCATTATCTAAAACATTAATATTATCTATAACAATTGTTTTTTCTTGTACTACGCGGTTAATAATTTCTAGGCCTTGAAAAAGACTCACTTGGTTTATTGGTAAGCTAGATTCTTCGTAAATAACATACATACTCCAACCAGCAAAATTAGTTCTGTTACTGCAATAACCATCGTTGTTTGCTAGTGTTTCAGAAATATCTAAATCACTTAAGGTGTAAGTAGTGTTACCTAGGTTATTAACGATACTCGTAATGTCTGTAAAGCAGGAAAAATAGGGAAGTGTTCCGTTAAAAGGATCTTCATATGCAACACGGTAAACCTCTTCTGCTAGAACCGGTATATCGTTTAAGGAAACCTCTAGATCACCAACTCCAGAACCAGCCCAATACAAATAGGCTGCTACAATATTTTCTGTATTTGGTAGGTTTAATGCTGCGGAAGAATTAGGTAGTGTTTCGCAAAATTCTCTAGCTATATTGTTTTCTGCAGGGTTTAAAGTATTACCAATAGCGGTGTAATTAATACGACCATTGTATTGCTGGTATAACGTTATATCTTGCGCGGCTAGAGGAAGAAAGGTCCATAGAAGTACGAGTAAAATTAAAGTATGGTTGCACGTTTTCATAGTCTGCTATGCACATGTACGCGATTCATTTTAGCGTATTAATGAAAAATGGTTAAAATATTCTCTTCCGTCCTGCAATGTAATGGCAAACCAATAATCTTCACTTGGTAAATATTCTCCATTAAATGTGCCGTCCCAACCAGTACTTGAAGGGCTAATTTGCTTTATAAGTTTACCATAACGATTAAAAATTTTAATTTTGGTGTTTGGTTGTATCAGGTTAGAAATTCCTAGCACTTGCCAAGTATCATGAATCCCATCATTATTAGGTGTAAAGTATTGGGGAAAGCCAATTACAGAAACAGGTTGTTCTACAATACCACAATTATTTTTAATATCCATTACAGCAATAGTGTACATTCCTGGATATACATTTTCTAAAATGTTACTCGATTGATACGGAAGATACAAAACGCCATCCGCATCATATAATGCATATTCATAAATTCCTTCACCAGAAGTTAAAACGGTTATGGTATTGCGGATGCTTCCGTCTATAACTTCAACTGCATCTATAGTCGCAATATTGGATGCTTCTACAGTTAGTATTCTTGATTTATCACAGCTTTCTGCATTCGTAATGGTTACGGTATAACTTCCAATTTCATTTACTTGAATCTCGTTTGTTGTTTCTCCATTAGACCATGCATAAGTATAGTTGTTGGGATTGCCAATAACGCCACTTTTTAAGGTTATGGTTTGCGGATAAAAGTTTAAACAATACAATAGGGTTTCGTCTTCTAAAACAGCAGGTAACTCATGTATTATTAAAGAAACTTCGCTAATGCCATAACAAGCATTATTGTCTTCTGCTCTTGCAAAAATAGTTTGTGTATAAGGAATTGTATTTGTGTAGGGTGATGTTAGTTCGTTTTGTTCTAAAAGTGCATCATTATATGTTTTATAATAGGTAATTGGTAGGGTAATGCTATTTATATTTTGAATATCTGTTGTGAAATCATCGAGATTAAAAGTGTGTATGCCGTCTTCGGAATCTAAAGCATCACAAACAGCTGGAGCGTTATAATCTAGAATTTGAGTAGTGCTTACTTCCAACGTAAGTGTTGCCACAGAAAAACATGTTGTGGTGCTATTAATAATTTGTGCATATACAGTCTCTGGATTTGTAGTATTAGTGTAAATATTACCATCTATTTCATTCACGCTATTTTCTGCATCTGCCGCGGAAGTATAAAATTTCACCGGAGCATTTGTATCTCCACCAGTTAAGGCGTCTTTTGCTTGAAAAAGATTAAAAACCGTTAAACCATCTATAGTCCCATCTTCATCACATTGAAAAAGAGAACTGTTAATACTAGGAGGTATAGATAATGTGCTTAAATCTAAAGTTGTAATATTTTTGCAATCTGGTTCAGAAGCACTTTCAATTCTTACAAAAAGGGTGGTGTCTGTGGTGTAATACGGACTAGCCAACGCATTTGTGTTATTTAAAGCTTGTGTATTCGTTTCATGATAGGTTATGTTTACTAGTGAAGCATCTTGACCATCAAGAATCTCTGCCGTTTTAGATGCTAAATCAAAAAAGGTGAAACCATCTGTGGCGTTTCCATCATCATAGTTATCACAAGTAAGTAGATCTGTAGGAGTTTTAAAATCGGGGCCTATTTTTACGGTTAATTCAAAGGGAGCAATATCAAAACAACCATTGGTTGTATTGGTTAGTCTAGCATAAATAGTTTTGGGATTTGCGGTGTTTGTATACGGGCTAGATAATGCGTTAATATTTAGGTTTGCGTCACTTTCAGAATCATGATAAGTAATAAAAATATTTGTTTGCGTACCTGTAATAGAAGCGGTATTGTTTTCTAAGTTAAATGTTGTAAAGCCATCATCAAAAGGAGTAATTAAATCACAATCTTCCATGTTTAAGGCATCGGCACTTCCAGCATCATTGGTTGGTGGTTCTGCAAATTCTGCAGTTCCGGTCCATTCTAAAGTAAAAGGGCTTGTTCCTGCAGGTCTATCGATAACAATAAAATACGTTTCTCCAGCAATTACATCTAACCATTTTACAAAACTATTTCCAGTTGCTCCAGGACCTTCAGCTATATCTGTTTCTGTACCGTTCATCCCCGTTAAATTATTGCCTTGATTTGCAGCTTGCGGATTTGTAGTAGAGCATCGAATAGCAGAACCAATAGCACCACAAGTGACATTTGGGCCAAATACAAAAAAGTCATAATCCACTACAATATTTCCACTGTTTGGTCTTAATGTAAATCCAAGTGTGCCATTATTAACTACGGTAACTTGCAACCATAAACTATTATTTTCTTGACTTCCGCAGGTGTTAGAGCCAGATAATTCTTGCGTACCAATTCCGTTAGCGTCTAAATTCACATTGGAGTTACCACATACAATAATGGCATCGATACAATCTGTTGGTAGTTGTGCGAAAGTAAATTGCACAAAGAAATTTGCTATAAGTATAAGAAGTAGTTTTCTATTTGTTTTCAAAAGTGAGTTATCTTTTTAGAGTGAAATGATTAAAGTATTCTCTTCCATCTTGAAGGGTTACTGCAAACCAATAATCATCGTTTTGTAAAATTTTGCCATTAAATGTACCGTCCCAACCTAGACCAATTGGGCTAATTTGTTTTAACAATTTCCCATAACGATCAAAGATTTTAATTTTTGTATTTGGTTGAAAAATATTAGAAACGCCATATACTTGCCAAAAATCATTAATACCGTCATTATTAGGTGTAAAGAACTTAGGGAAACCAATTACAGAAATTGTTTTTTCTGTAATACCACAGCTATTTTTTAAATCTCTAACAGAAACCGTATAAATACCTCCGGGAGCTACATTGGTAAAAATAGGACTTGTTTGATAATAGGTGTGCATACCTGCGTCATTAAAAAGGGCGTATTCATATACTCCTTCACCAGAAGCATTAACGATTATTGTATTATTAGAAGAAGCATCTACAATATCGATAGAATCAATAGTTGCATTACTAGAGGCTTCTACAGTAATTGTTCTCGTTTTTTTGCAACCCTCTACATTAGTAACTGTTACGGTATAGGTTCCTACTTCATTAATTTGAATTTCGTTTGTAGTTGCTCCATTAGACCACGCATAAGTATAATCGGCAGGATTACCAATGACTCCACTTTCTAAGGGTATTGTTTCTGGGTGAAAATTTAAACAATAAAAAGCCGTTTCATCTTCTACAAGTTGCGGACGCCTGTTCACTGTTACCGTTATTTCACTAATACCATAACATGTATTGTCATCTTCTGCTCTTCCGTAAATAATTTGTGTGTACGGATTTGTATTGACGTATGGAGAAGTTAATTCATTTTCTTCCAAAAGTGCATCATTATATGTTTCATAGTATTTTATAGGAAACGTGATGCCGTTTATAGCTTGAATATCTGTTGTGAAATCGTTTAAATTAAAAGCATTTATACCATCTTCTGAATCTAATTCATCACAAGCTACTGGAGCATTATAATTTTGAATTTGCGTAGTACTTACTTCTAATGAAAGTTCTGCAATTGCTGTACATTCTGAAGTGTTATTTGTAATAAGAGCAAAAACGATTTGCGGATTAGTAGTATTGGGATAGTTTGTCCCATCGACTTCATTTACACCAGCTTCAGCATCTGCTAGTTCGGTATAGAATTTAACCGAAACATTGGTTGCACTTCCCGTTAAAGCATCTTCTGCTTCGGTAAGATTAAATACCGTAATACCATCTATAGCACCATCTTCATCACATTGAAATAAGCTACTGTCAAAACGGTTTGGTAACGGATTTACAATAACATCAAAAAAGGTAGTATCATAACATGTTGCATTTAAATTATTTTCTATTCTAACAAAAATAGTTTCTCGATTTGGAGTTTGTGTATAATAGGTGTTAGGTAAAACAGGGATTCCGGCATCTGCATTTGCTTGAGAGTTATGGTAGGTTATTGTATAATCTGCTGCGTTTTGAGTGTCTAAAACTTCGGTGTTAAAATCGGTAAGTAAAATATCTATTTGTCCGTTGGTGTCATCGCCATCCGCATTATCATCACAAGTCGTAAAGTTGTCTACAAAATTTGCAATTGGTGTATTGTAAATATGTATTTTGAAAGAAGAGGTATCGTAGCAATTCGGATTATTATCATTATGAACTCTAGTATAGATAATTTGTGGGTTATCTTGATTATCATACGACCCAATTATTTCGTTTTCATTATTATCGGCATCTAATTGATTTTCGAAATAATGTACGCTATAAATACTCGCGTCTTGTGTGTCTATTACGGCAGCATTTTGCGAAGAAAAATTAAATGCCCAATGGTCATTATTGTTGTCATCACAAACTAAAATATCTGCTGGTTGGTTTGCTACAGGAATATCATAATACTTTACAATAGCTTGTCCTTCTTTAGATTCACAGTCATTACCTGGTATTTGTATTTCCACTTCATAATTCCCATCTGCGTTTATGGTTAATTGATATGGAGGTACTGGTGTTGCTATTGCTACCCCATCAACAGTCCAAGAATAAGTTGCTCCAACAACATCTTCTGCTTCTAAAGTATAAATGTCTCCAGTGCATAAAGGTAATTGGATGGTTTGTGACGTGTTCCCTATAATATCTATTTTTTCAGTAAAATAAGAGGAAATAAAAGGAGGTAAGCCTTGTCTAGCTAATCTGCCATTTAAGTTTATAGCATTTTGTGTGTAATTACAATCTACACCTAAAATGTTGGGAGATTCTATGGTGCTTAAATTAGGTAAACCTACAAAATAGGTGCTACTTTCGGTTTTATAAATCTTACTATCTGGACCTAGTTGTAAGGCACTTCTATAACCTTGGCTAATATCTATATTGATTTGACTAGCATTAATTTCATTAATGTCTCCGGTTGTTATATCGTATTGTAATACTGCACTTTGTTGATCGAAAGGTCTAGAACTACTGGTTTGACTTAAATCATTGTAGGTGCTTATATATAGTACTTTACTATTAGAAGAAAACTCAATTCCATACGAGTAAATTGCGCCATTAAGATTGGTAGGGTTTATTGTTATTTGTTGCGGATTGGAAACTAAACCTGTATTTAAATCAAAATCATATATAAATAAACCGCTGCTAATATTGGAAGATACAAGTCTACTACCATCTGGAGATACCTTTAAATAACCTCTTCTTTCTACAAGACTTCGAGTCGTATCTGTAAACGTAATTGGTGTAGTATCCACACCTGCAGAACTTACCTTGAATGCATAAAAAGTATTATTGTTGTTATCTACTGCTCCACTATTTGTGATTGCATCAGCATCAGCAAAGGTAATCACCCAGATTTCACCAGATGCACAATCTTTAAGTACCGCACTTAGTTTTTCAGAAGCCTTATGTAGTAACCGCTGATTCTTTAAAACCGTTATTCCACCAAGACCACCGTCTAGAGTCATGTCCACTTCCGAATAATTAAAACCAAAGTCCTGTTGGCTTAGGTAAGTGGTCCCTTGCGTGAAAATATAATAGATATTTGGATCTTCTGGTTTTGGTATTATAATAGCAGATTGTGTACTAGAAGGGTTTCCAAATAGGTTATTACCATTTAGCATTATTTGATGGTTGCGATTGTATACTTTAATACCATCGGTATAAAACAAAAGATTACCATCGATATCCGAAATACTTGTGCAACCTTCGTCTGTACTTAATAGTCCATCTGTTAAGGCAGATACAGCTCCCGTATTGCTGTCAAAAGTAATCCCGGCATTGTCCCCAAAATACCAATTAGATGCTTGGTTTTGTGAGTAAGACACAGTAACAATAAGAAAAAGTAGATATAATATGTTTTTCATTCTTTTATAGCAATAGCTATCAAAGATATTATATTTTTATTTGAATATTAAGAGGTACGTGTTAAAATGAGTGCGATGTGTTATTTATAAATCCCTGTTTTTTAAAATTCTGTAGGATAAAAATAAGAATAACCCAGTCCAACAAAGTACAATAACAATTTCATACCAATGGACTGCGTAGTTATACGTAAGATCCATCTTGTCTGGAAATTTTGTCATCATAACACGTTGAAAAGGCTGATCTATCAACTTGTACATTGATTTTAATGGGAAGAAATTCTGAATTTTTTCGGCCAATTCATAGTTACTTTGCCAAGTGATTAAACCTAAAACGATATATTCTAAAATGTATAGAATAAATAGGAAAGCTAAAGCAAAAGCAGAGCGTTTTACAAGCATACCAAAGAATAAGCATAACGTAAAAAAACCGACAAGCTTCACAAAATAAGCGACTAAGAAATTAGTTTCTCTAAATATGATACTAGCTTCTGTATAACTAGAGTAGTACATACCAATACAAAAGGAAGCTACTGCTATTAAAATAGTTGCTACTAAGGAAAAGAATACAATGGTATAGAATTTTGAAAGTATAAATTCCTTTTTACTTAAACCATCAATTAAGTTTTGCTTTATCGTTTTATTGCTATACTCATTACCAATCATGCTAACTACAACAATAGCGAAAAAGAATTTAAACTGCGATGCAAAAAATGTTGTGATATGCCAAATTATAGGAAAGTTAAAGATTCCTAATTCGCCCAATTCTAATGTGAAAAAACCAAAGAAGTTTATTTTTATAGAAGATAGAATTAATACCGTAAATGGTAATATAAAAGAAACAAATATAAGTACTTTACTAGCTCTGTTAAGTAGCAGTTTTTGTAATTCAAGATTTAATAGTCGTAACATGGGTTTGGTTTTGGTGCTGAAGCAAGTTCAGCATATATGGATGTATTAGTTATTGTCTGTAAGCTGAAGAAATTGTTCTTCAAGACTTTCTTTACGTTGTACCAAATGAGATAATACGATGCCTTTTTCAAACATAAGTTTGTTAAAATCGGAAGCATCCATTGGTGCATTTAAAAAAGCTGTAATTAAACCGTTTTCCACTTTTATATTTTTAAAAGTAGTATTGCTTTCTAATAGTTTTATTAAATCTTCCTGTTTTTCTGCTTTTAATTCAAAAAAACCATGACTAGAAATCATTTCGTCTACGCGACCAGAATATAATTTTTCTCCTTTACGAAGAACCACAACATGTGTGCACACTTTTTCTACTTCGTCGAGTAGGTGAGAAGCTAATAGAATAGTTGTTCCTTTTGCGGCAATATCTTGTATTATTTTACGTATTTGATGAATTCCTTGCGGATCTAATCCGTTAGTAGGCTCATCTAGAATTAATATTTCAGGATCATTTAATAAAGCGGAAGCAATAGCAAGACGTTGTTTCATACCTAATGAATAGGTATTAAACTTGTGATCTTTTCTATCTTCTAAACCAACAATAGCTAATTTCTCTTCAATTTTACTATAAGCTACTCCTTTGATTTTACAAACCAGTTTTAGGTTTTGCGAAGCGGTCATGTACGGATAAAAGTTAGGGCGCTCAATTATGGCTCCAACTTTTTTCAATGCATCATGTGTAGATACTGTGCCATCGAACCATTTAAAGTCTCCTTGCGTTTTGTTTACCACATTTAAAACGATGCCTAATGTTGTCGATTTTCCGCTTCCGTTGGGTCCTAGAATACCATAAACATTTCCTTTTTTTATAGTAAACGAAAGGTTTTTTACAGCGGTGAGATAGCCAAATTTTTTGGTAAGGTTATTAATCGTAAGAATAGATTCCAAAGTATACAGGTTTGATTAGTTATAAGTAAGACGAGATAAGCGAAAAATTGTTACAGGTTAAAATGAAAAAGCACCCTAATTATTTAAATTAGAGTGCTTAAAATGATATAAAGAACCTTATTTAGTTCCAGTTTTCTTCAAAGTCTAGGTTGTCATAATCATTAACGTCATAACCATCGTCAAACTCATCAAATTCATCTTCGTCTTCACTTTCAAAGTTTTTAATTGGCGCTTCATCTGGGATTTGTCCATGAACAAACATGAGGTTTGGGTAATCTTGACCTTCAGCTTCCTCTACAATTTCAGCAAGCTCTACGTAAAAAGTCCACATGCTTAAAAAGTCGTACACATAAATTAGTTTGGTGGCCATTTCATGCGTAACATCATTAATAACCGTTTCGTTCATTAAACGAACTTCATTTGCACCTTCGCTAACATCAAACATAGAGATTTCCTCTCCTTGTTCCCAAGTATCATTACTTATATAAAACGAAGCCATTTCTAATCCGTCAAAACCAAAAGATTGGGTGATGATGTTATGTAGGTCTTCTAAAGTATCGGTTTCGCGAATTTCTAAATCACGAAAAATATCTTCTTCTGTGTCATTATCAAGTACTACTCTAAATCTGTAAATCATGGTAAAATATTATTTTGCAAAGGTACGATTTCCAAAGCCCAAAAACCAAAAACTAAATTCCAAAATCTCAAAACTAAATTCGGAGGATAAGTAATTTATGTCGTTCAAGTATTTTAGGTTGTTTTTATTTTATTTGCTGAAACGGTGCAATGTAAATGTCATGGCTGTTAATAAGAAAAAAGCACCAATTTGATGTGCAACACCTAATATTAAAGGGACTTGATATATAATGGTTAGTACACCTAATAAAAATTGAAATCCGACCAAGATTATTAACGAATGGATCCCTATTTTTTGATATCTAGTAGTTATTTTCTTTTTTGCTTGAAACCAAATAATGCATATGAAAAGAACCACTAAGTAAGCAGTTGTTCTGTGTATAAACTGAATACCACTTGGGTTTTCAATAAGATTTTTATAAAATGGATTAAGTATATAAACGGTTTCGTGCATAAATTTTCCTTCGTTCATTAAGGGCCAATGATTATGTAATAATCCTGCCTTTAAACCAGCCACGAAAGCACCATAAATAATTTGAAAAATTAATACGATATAGCCAACAAGAATAAGGTTTCTAAACTTTTTATCGATTGCTTTTCTATCTGGGAAAATTAAATCTAATGCCACCCATAAAGTTGCAGCAAAAGTTAAAAAGGCCGTGGTTAAATGCGCAGCTAACCTAAAATGACTCACATCTGGTTTATCTACTAATCCACTTTTTACCATATACCAACCTAAAAAACCTTGAAAACCGCCAAGAACAAGAAGTACCATGCATTTTTTTATTGTTTTTTTAGTTAGCTGTTTGGTTGCTAAAAAGTATAAGAAAGGAATAATAAAAACCATACCTATTAATCTCCCAATGACTCTATGCAGCCATTCCCAGAAGTAAATGCTTTTAAAATCTTCTAATGTGAAATGAGAATGTAACTTTTGAAATTCTGGATATTGTTGGTAAAGGGCAAATGCTTCTTGCCATGCGGCTTCTCCAATAGGAGGAATGGTTCCTGTGATTAGTTTGTAGTTTGAAATGGATAAACCAGAATCGGTTAATCTGGTAATGCCACCAACAACCACCATAATGAAGATTAATAAACAGCCAGTAAATAGCCAATAGATTACTTTTTTGTTATCCTTTTTCATCGCTAAATTAATTCTTTTTCAAAGCACAAGCTATTTTCCATAGTCGCATATTGGCCATAGTTTGTGATTATTTTATAGTTGTTTTTTTTATAAAAATGTACCGCTTCCATTTGTCGAATACCAGTTTCTAGTACACATTTTTTATATCCTAATTGCTTTGCCCAATTTTCTAAATCTTCTAAAATTTTAGAGGCAATACCTAAGTTTCTGGTTTCGGTACTAGTAAACATACGTTTGATTTCTACAGTACTTTTATTAAACTCTTTAAAAGCGCCACAACCAACAGCTTTTTCCTTATTATAAGCTATGATGACATTTTTTAAAACGGCAATACTATTGAATTGGTTATAAAAGGCATGTTCTTCTCCGTCTGTTATTTTTAAATACGCATCCAGTTGTTTTACTAAGTAAACAAAATCGTTATTTTCAGAATTGGTTCTAACTAAATCCATTTTTTTTCGTTTTACTTATTGAACACTGAACACTGAACACTGAACACTGAACACTGAACACTGAACACTGAACACTGAACACTGAACACTGAACACTCTCTAAGACTCACTTTTGACTAATCCTAAACGTTCTCCTTCTTTTAGCATTAGTTGAAATGCGGCATCAAATTCATTAGGAATTACGCCTTCTAAAATAGCTTCTTTTATCGCTTCTTTAATTATTCCGATTTCTTTGGAAGGCTTTAAGTTGAAGGTTTTCATTATTTCTTCCCCAGAAACTGGTGGTTGAAAATTACGTACGCTATCTCTTTCTTCTACTTCTACAATTTTTTCACGAACGATCTTAAAGTTATTATGATATCTCTTAAATTTATTCGGATTCTTAGTGGTAATGTCTGCTTCGCAAAGTGTCATTAAATCATCGACATAATCTCCAGCATCAAAAACCAATCTACGTACGGCAGAATCGGTAACATCTTGTGCGAGTACAATTGGTCTAGAACTCATGAAAACCATCTTTTGGACAAACTTCATTTTGTCATTTAATGGCATTTTGAGTCTTTTAAATAAACGATAGACCATTTTTGAGCCTTCAAATTCATGGGAATGAAAGGTCCAACCTACTTTTTTACTAAATCTTTTTGTTGGTGCTTTACCAATATCATGTAATAATGCAGCCCAACGTAACCAAACGTCTTCTGTATTTGGTGCTATATTATCTACAACTTCTAAGGTGTGGTAAAAATTATCTTTATGTTTTTGACCTTCTACTTCGTCAATTCCTTTTAACGCCGTTAGTTCTGGTAATATATGCTTTAATAATCCAGTTTCTTCTAGTAATAAGAAACCAATAGATGGTTTGTCTGCTTCTAGAATTTTATTTAATTCTACAACAATACGTTCTTTGGTAATAATATTAATGCGTTCATTGTTTCTTGAAATGGAATCTAGCGATTCTTTTTCAATGATAAAATCTAGTTGTGTCGCAAAACGAATGGCGCGCATCATTCTTAACGGATCATCGCTATAGGTAATATCTGGATTTAATGGTGTTTTAATGATTTTAGCCTCTAAATCTGGAACGCCTTGAAACGGATCTAAAAGGTCGCCAAAGTTATCTTCCGATAAATCTAGGGCGAGTGCATTAATTGTGAAATCGCGTCGGTTTTGGTCGTCTTGCAAGGTCCCATCTTCGACAATAGGGTTTCGACTGTCTTCGTTATAGGATTCTTTTCTAGCGCCAACAAACTCGATTTCAATATCTTCGTAGCGAAGCATTGCAGTTCCGTAGGTTTTAAATACTTGTACCTTTGGTTTGTTGGGTAAATTTTTTGCTACTTGTTTTGCTAGCGCAATTCCGCTACCAATAGCAACAATATCTATATCTTTTGCTGTTCCACGATTTAAAATAAAATCACGAACAAAACCACCAATGACATAGCTTTCTAAACCTAGTTCTTTAGCAGATTGCGAAATTATTTTGAAAATTTTATTTTGTAATGCTTGTTTGTAATTCATAAACTAAATTCCAGTAATCAAGTGTTAATGCTAAGGATATATTTTTTAGAATGTAGTACTTGAAACTTGTGTTTTTACTTACGTATAACCTTAACAATACCGCTACTACTTAATTTAATAATAGCCGATGGTTTTACGTTTTTTTTATCGTGGTGCAAATTTACAACATAGTCCACACCTTTTAAAATGTCTTGGTGTATTTCTTTAAAGGATTTAGGAGTAGGTTGCCCGCTAATATTTGCTGAGGTAGAAACAATGGCGCCATTCAGTTTTCTGCATATTTGAAAGCAAAACTCATCATCTGGAATACGAATAGCAATGGTTTTATCTTCAGCAATTAAATTTTCTGCTAGATTTTGTGCGTCATCATAAATGATGGTAATAGGATCATCGCTAATATCAAAAATACTTTGTGCAGCATCGGGTATTTTTTTTACATACTTATTTAGCATTCTATCATCTGCAACTAAGCAAATCATGGCTTTGGTTTCTATGCGTTTTTTAAGCTTGTAAATTTTAGCCACAGCTTCTGCATTGGTGGCGTCACAGCCAATTCCCCAAACGGTATCTGTTGGGTAGAGTATGATTCCTCCTTGTTTTAAAACTTTTGTCGCGTTTGCTATTTCTGTATTCATTTATTTAAAAAGAATTATGCTGCAAAGATATTCAATAAGATATTAATATATTTGCTTACATCTATTTATGTGAATCCATAGTAAAATGAAAACTAAAGCCTTTTAAAAATAGTATGAATTTTATAAAACGAAAGTATTATCAATTATCAATAAAGTATTTTAAAGTTTTTGGTACAGATTTTCAGTATGTAAAAACATATTACAAATTAAAAAATAATAGGTCATTAAATATTGAAAACCCTACGGAATTTGTTGAAAAACTGCAATGGTTAAAGTTTTTTAAATATACGGAAGCATATAAAAATTATGTAGATAAATACGAGATTAGGGCGTATGTAAAAGATAAAATCGGAGACGCATATTTAAATGAATTTATTGCTATTTATGATCATGTAGATGAAATAAAGTTAGATGATTTACCTAATCAATTTGCATTAAAAGGAACACACGGTTCTGGGTATAACGTAATTGTTAAAGATAAAAGTAGTTTAGATTGGGGAGATGCAAAAACAAAATTAAATAAGTTTATGTCTCTAAACTATTATGAGAGATATAAAGAACGAATTTATAAGGATGTACAGCCTAGAATTTTAGCCGAGAAGTATTTAGACCAATTGGATAATGATCATATTATAGATTATAAATTTTATTGTATTCATGGGGAACCAGCTTGTATTTGGGTAAAAACCTTTGACGATGGAAAATATAGAAATTGCTATTTTGATTTAAACTGGAATAGATTGTCTCCAGACACAAATAAAAAGGATTATTTATCTAAAGATATTTCTAAACCAGATAATTTGGAAGAATTAATAACGGTTGCCAAAAAATTAGCGGGCGATTTCATTTTTGTTCGGGTAGATTTATATTCTATAGAAAACAAAATTTATTTTGGAGAGCTTACATTTTTTCCTTGGGCAGCAAATAAAAGACTTACCGTCGAAAGACTCAACTTCGAGCTTGGTGATTTAATAAAATTACCAATTTAATTTTTAAGAATTTATAACTTCATTTAACTTGTCATACATTTTTTTAGCAATAACATCTTTGGTGAAGTTATCTAATAAAAACTGATGACCGTTGGTTGTGAATTTATTTTGAAGTTCTTTATCCTTCAGTAATAATTCTACTTTATCCGCAAAATCGACAGGATTACCAACTTCTGCTAAAAATCCAGTTTCATTATCTACAATAACTTCTGGAATTCCTCCTGCATTTGCAGCAACAATAGGAACTCGGCAAGCATAAGATTCTAATAAAACGCCACCTGTTGGTTCGTTATTAGAAGTAAACATAAACAAATCGAATTCTGGTAAAACCTGTGGTATATCCTTCCTAAATCCGGAAAATATAATGTGATCATTCAGGTTTTTATCAGTTACGTATTGTTTTATTTCAGCTTCTAACTTTCCTTCTCCAATTAAAATGTATTTCGCTTTTATATTATTTCGTTTTACTAAAATTTCAACCGCATCTACCCAAGTATAGTGATCTTTAAAGCCAGCAAAAGCAGCAATGTTTCCAATTATTTTATAGTCCGAAGGAATGTTATATTCTTTATGTAATAAGCCGTTTTTTTCTTGTTTCGTAAATTTGTGTACATCTGTAACACTACCAACTACGCACATTTTACTCGTGTCTTTTACAGCAAATTTTAATACGTCTACCACAGGTTGCGATACACAAATTATTTTTTTAATGCCTTTGTAATTGTACTTCCATTTTCTAAGCATGTTAGAATCTACACGTCTTATTAAAGTTCTGCATAATACTAAAGGAGCAGGAAGTTTATAAAATAAATGAGATAAAACAGCCAAGGTATGTGCTTTACTATTATGAATAAAAACAACATCGATTTTTTTCTCTTTTACAATTTGTGCTAGTTGTTTTGCAAAACCTAAATCATATTCCGATTTGTAATCAAAACCAATAACTTGCATGTTTTTTTCTTTAGCAACCTCGTGAATAGGCGTGTTGTTGGCACAAATAATATATTGATCTTCTACATAATTCTTTTCTTTAAAGGCTTCGTATAAATAAATAATTTTTTGTTCATGACCTCTCCAAACGCCAGATGCAGTAATCTGTAATAATCTCATAGTTATATTCAATAGTGTCGGCTACAAAGTAATTAAAAACATTTAATAACAGCTTTGTTTTTTTAGATTAATAACCCGTAAAATTTGTAATATTGCAAGATGCAAACGGTATATCAAGACATCTATAAAAAGCACCAAGAAAAATTAGACCATTTCATTAGTCATTTTAATGATTTAGGAACACAATTTGGTAAAGCAGATAGAAATGTTATTAAATTATTTGATTTAGAAGGAGAAACGATAAATATTAAATCGTTTAAAGTACCAAATATATTTAATCAAATAGCTTATAAGTTTTTCAGAAAAAGTAAAGCACAGCGTTCTTTTGAGTATGCTTCTAAGATAAAAGAACTAGGAATTGGAACACCGCAGCCAATTGCATATTATGAGTTTGCAACGCCGTTTCTATTTAAAAAGAGCTTTTATATTAGTGCTCATTTAGATTGTGATTTAACGTACAGAGAGCTTACAAGAGATTTAGATTATCCTGATCACGAAACGATACTAAGAGCGTTTACAAGGTTTACCTATATATTACATCAAAATAATATTAACTTTTTAGATCATTCTCCAGGAAATACGTTAATTAAAAAAGTAGATGGCGAGTACCAATTCTATTTGGTAGATTTAAATAGGATGGAATTTAAGCCCATGTCCTTTGAAGCAAGAATAAAGAATTTCTCTAGACTTACCGTACATCAATCTATTGTAGAAACGATGAGTGATGAATATGCTAAAATTTCAGGAGAAGATTATACTAAAGTGTTTGGCTTAATGTGGAAGGAAACAGAAGCTTTTCAAGAGAAGTTTAAACGAAAAAAACGTTTGAAAAAGAAATTGAAATTTTGGAAAAAGTAATCTTTAAGATCCAAAACTCGAAAGATTATTCTCTTCCTCTTCGTAATAGCCAAAGTTTTAAATAGCGCATAAAAACAACATAGGCTTGTATGGTACCAATAGTAAAACCAACAAGGCCATCTAAAAAACCTCTTTGCATTATATAGTGTTTAAAAAAGCCGTAAAAAGGTTTAATCACAAAGTGATAAGGCGTTAAGCTTCCTGTTTTTTTATCGTAATCTTTTGCTTGCCACCATGCATAACGATTCATCTTTTCTAGATACTTATCAAAAGTAATATACGTGTTGTGGTAAAACTTGCTTTCTAACTTACCAATAGTACCATTTACTATAATTTCGGCATGTACATGTTTATCTTCATAAGTGCATAAATCACGCTTAAAAAGACGAATTACTTTATCATTTCTCCAACCGCTATAATGCACGCGTTCTCCCATGAAATGATTCATTCTACCAATCCAATACGCAGTATGTTCTATTTTTGATTCTTTTAATTTAGCCTGAATTTCTTCTCTTAATTCTGGAGTAACACGTTCATCTGCATCTACTAATAAAATCCATTCGTGTTTTGCTTGGGGAATGGCCCAATTTTTTTGCGAAGCAGAATATTCATACTCCCGTCGAATTACTTTAGTTGCTAATTCTTGTGCTTTTTCAAAAGTGCCATCCGTACTAAAGCTATCTACAACTAGTATTTCGTCAGCAAAACTTACGGAAGCAATAACCGCTTCTATATTATGAATTTCATTTCCTGTAGGAATAATTGCAGTTAGTTTATTCATTCGTTTTAAGTAAAGTGTATGCTTTATTATAGCTTTTAAAAGTAAAGTAGTTTAATCGTTTTCGCATTTTATACTTTCGCACCAAATTTAAGGGTTTTTGTTTTAAATAGTTTTTATCTTTATGTAAAAAAGAAAGAGAAGCATCTATAATGCGTTGGCTAGATTTTCCGTCAAAATAAGGATGTAAATCTTGAAGAAAATGCGCTATATTTTTAATTAAATCTTCAGGATACAACAAAGCTTCTTGAAATGTTTTTTCTAAATCGCCAGCTTCATGCACATGTAACAAGTAGTCATGGTTAAAAGTATGATTGAAGGTAACGACTGGCTTTTTTTGAAGTAAAAACTCCTGAATTGCAGAAGTGGTATCGGCAAACATAATAGCCGCTTGTTTATATAAAGGAATTAAATCTGTGGTATTATAAAATTTAAAATTGGCATTATTTATAGATTTCCATTTATTAATAATAGCTTTTGGAAGTTTAGGGTGTAAAACCATAATAAAATTAAAAGTTCCAGCAGTAGATAGTCTTTTAATCTCTTGGTATACCGCGTCATTATACGCTAGACTTAAGCTTTCGGTAAACGTGGAAGCAATCATAATTGTGTTATTGCTTTCTCTTTTTTCTATAGGAAATAAAGGATCTACTTTACTCCATCCCGTTTCTACAACTTCAAAATAGGGATGTTTTTTTTGCTGTGCTTTAAAACCAGTTGTTGTAGATGGGCCTTGTGTACAATATAAATCGAAAAAGCCACGAAGTCTAAAATGACTAAAAGTGTTTTTCTTTGAAGGTCTTTTTTGCGCATTAAAACCATGAAATATCTGCACTTTCAAACCTGTAATAAAATCAGCAACACTGTCTGTCGCTGTTAATACAATGTCTGGTTTGTAATCAATAACCTCTTGTGTTGTTTGTAAAGCATTCTCTTTTTCTTGGATAGCTTTTTTACCATCGGCAATATCTGCAAACCATTTTACGGTGTAACCTCGTTTGATAATTTCAGTTTCTAAAGGCGTACCAATTGGCAGCGCATAACTGTACGAGATATAAATTAAAAATTTATAATTCATGATTATAAGTTACTTAAAAATTTTTTAAGAGCTGGTTTGATAAATTCTGGTTTAAGCTTTAAATAATACGCTTCCGGATTTTTTTTAGCTTCTATTTTATCCGTTTCATTATAAGGTATATAATCCGATAGATGTATAGCAATATTGTTTCCCGGTTCGTTTTCGCTAAACCAATTCGCTTTGTTTAAATAAGGTGCAAAAAGGGTAAAGGTGGGAATGTTTAATGCTTTTGCCATATTATTTGCGCCTCCTTCGTTTCCTATTAAAGCATCACATTGTTGTGTGATTGCCAAAAATTCTCTTAAACTTTTTCCAAAGACATTAAAATAAATATGGTTTTGTGTTTGCGCTAAACAATAGTCATAAATTTCTCTAGCTTCTTCTTCCTGTTTTGGTATATAATTAAACAGTATTTGTGCATCCTTTTTGTATTCTACCAAGCTATCTAATAAGGAAGCCATGTATTTTGCGGGGTAGGTTTTAATAGCGCTACTACCTAAAACGCTAATCATAAATAAAGGTTTGCTACTTTGTATTTTAGATGTTTCTAAATACTTTTTAGCGGTAGTGATTTCTTTAAGTTTTAAATAAATTTTAGGAACTCTATTTTTAAAAGGAATATCTAAAGGCTCTAAAAGTCTTAATCGGTTTTCAATGGCCAAACTTGCATTGTTTTCTGGGTTTTTGATTCGCTGAATTGGATGCGTAAAAACAAAAGCGGTGTGTTTTTTATAATATGCAATTTTTAGTTTAGCGGAAGTGAATCTACTAATAAGTGTACTTCCTAACTGCCCATAAACATCAATAACAACATCGTATTTTTTCTTTTTTAGTGTTTTTAGGAAACGGTAAAAGAGGATCTTATTCTTTTCAATCTCAGGAGTAATAAAAAGAAAATTATCTATAAACGGATTATTTTCCACCACAGGAAATGTGTGTGAATTAATAACATAATCTAGTTGGGCTTCTGGATATTTTGCACGCAATGCTTCAAACAGAATACTACTCGTAAGCACATCTCCAATCATTTTCTGTTGAACAACTAGTATCTTCAAACTCTAAGAATTATTTTATTATTAATTAAGGATAAGTATTCAGTCACAGAATTCAGTTTGCAGTATTCACATTAGAGTGAACAACTGTATACTGCGACTGTACACTGCTAACTATTACACTGCTACATCATATTCACGTAAGGCATCATTTAAAGATGTTTTTTTATTGGTACTTTCTTTTCGTTTACCAATAATTAAAGCACAAGGTACTTGAAATTCGCCAGCCTTAAATTTTTTGGTATAACTACCCGGAATTACAACAGAACGAGCAGGAACAACTCCTTTCGTTTCTACCGGTTCGTCTCCGGTAACATCTATAATTTTGGTACTCATAGTTAATACTACATTTGCACCTAAAACAGCTTCTTTTTCTACACGAACACCTTCTACCACAATACAACGAGAGCCAATAAAAGCACCATCTTCAATAATAACTGGAGCAGCTTGTAAAGGTTCTAAAACACCACCAATACCAACACCTCCAGAAAGATGTACATTCTTACCAATTTGTGCACAACTACCAACGGTTGCCCAGGTGTCTACCATAGTACCTTCATCTACAAAAGCACCAATATTTACATAACTTGGCATTAAAATAGTTCCTGGAGCAATGTATGCACCATGTCTTGCAACGGCATGCGGTACCACACGAATTCCTTTTTCTGCATACCCCGTTTTTAACGGAATTTTATCGTGGTATTCAAAAATTCCAACTTCAAAAGTTTCCATTTTCTGAATAGGAAAATATAACACTACAGCCTTTTTTACCCATTCATTAACTTGCCATCCTGTAGCTGTAGGTTCTGCAACGCGAAGTTTTCCTAAGTCTAATAAGTTTACAACCTCTCTAATTGCAGATATGGTTTGTGGTTCTTTTAATAATTCTCTATCGTTCCAAGCAGATTCTATTAGCTGTTGTAATTCTTTCATTGCAAATTATATTTTCATTTCCGTTAAAGCGGAAACCTCTTCTGTTTAACATTTTACTTTTGCAAAGATAAATCTATAATTGATATAAGTAAATGGTTGCTATAAAAATATGGTATAGGTATTGAAGCTTAAAAATTAAGTTTAAATTTGCAGCACTATGAAAAGAATATTAGCATTAGATTTTGGTACGAAAAGAACAGGAATTGCGGTAACCGATGAGTTGCAGATTATTGCTTCCGGATTAACTACAGTGCATACTAAAGAATTGCTTCCTTTTTTAAAGGACTATTTTTCTTCAGAACAAGTGGAGCTTGTTGTTATTGGGGAACCAAAACAATTAAATAACGAGGTTTCAGAGAGTGAAGCTGCTATTCAAGCTTTTATTAAAAAGTTTACCATTGCCTTTCCAAAAATGCCAATGCAGCGTGTAGACGAACGGTTTACTTCAAAAATGGCATTTCAAACCATGATAGATTCTGGCTTAAATAAAAAGCAAAGAAGAAATAAAGCTTTGGTCGATGAGATTAGTGCGACCATTATTTTACAGAGTTATTTATATTCAAAGTAAGGTTTTTCATAGATTTCTACAAGTTTTTATGCATTTCATCGAATAAATATGCATTTTACCTACGTTTAACGATTTTTTTATTACGTTCGTCTAATAAAAGTTGGATTGTTAATTCCACAATATATATTTGTCCAACCCAAATTATTAAACTTATGAAAAATTACTACTTAACAATGCTAGTATTAGCATTATTCTCTTTTACTCAAATTCAAGCACAATTTTGTCCACCAACTGGATACGCAACAGATTCCAGCCTTTATTTTATTTATGATGCAGGAACATCAGCTTGTGTAGATAGACCTACAACTGTAACGGTAGAATCAAGTACTTTTACGCAAACATCTTGTCAAGATCAATTATCTGTTTATGCATTAACTTCAGGTCCTGCATTAGCAGATCCAGACAATATAGCTGTAGATTTCGGATTTTCTGTTTGTGAATATTCAGGAGGGACTTTATCTGCTGAAGAATTTGAAATGATCTTTAAAACGTTACTAAAAGTATATCCTAATCCGGTTAAAAGTGGTGATAACTTAAATATAGAATTAGGTGTTAACACTTCTGTGAAAGTAGAAATATATAATGTTACAGGAAAAAGAATGTTAAGTACTGGTAAGTCTGATTTAAGCAGCGTAAGCGTAGATGTTTCTAATTTAGAAAATGGTATTTACATTGCTCAAATTATTACAGATATGGCAACAGTTACTAGAAAAGTAATTATAATGAATTAAAACATAAACAACTATTATATAAAGAACTCCTTAAATTTTAAGGAGTTTTTTTTGCTTTCTTGCTAACTAATTAAGGAAGTATTGTATTTTTGCCAAAAATCACTTAACATACCTCATGATATTACCTATTGTAGCTTATGGAGATCCTGTTTTAAAAAAAGTAGGAAAAGACATTACTAAAGATTATCCGAAACTAGACGAATTAATTGCTAATATGTACGAAACTATGTATGGTGCTTTTGGTCTTGGTTTAGCAGCTCCGCAAATTGGACTGCCTATTCGCTTGTTTCTTGTAGATGCAGAACCATTTGCAGAAGATGAATCTTATACTAAAGAAGAACAAGAAGTTTTTAAAGGATTTAAAAAGGCTTTTATAAATCCAAGAATTCTTGAAGAAAAAGGGGACGAATGGGCTTTTAATGAAGGTTGTTTGAGCATCCCAGATGTAAGAGAAGATGTTTTTAGAAAACCAGAGATTACTATTGAATATTTTGATGAAAACTTTGAAAAGCACACCGAAACATATGATGGTTTAATAGCGCGTGTTATACAACATGAGTATGACCATATTGAGGGTGTTTTGTTTACAGACAAGTTATCTTCTTTAAAAAAGCGTTTAATTAAAGGAAAACTAGCAAACATATCTAAAGGAAAAATAGGTATAGATTATAAAATGCGATTTCCTAACCAAAAAAAGAAACGATAAAATTTGTTTTGCAATTGCAAACACTTGATATTTGCCATCGTTAAAAAAATAAGTATATGAGTTTAGATAAAGTATTATCCATTTCAGGGAAGCCAGGATTATATAAATTAGTAGCACAAACACGTGGTGGTTTTATAGCAGAATCTTTATTAGACAAAAAAAAGATTTCTGTAAACATGCAACATAATGTTAGCATTTTAAGTGAAATAGCTATTTACACATTACAAGAAGAATTACCTTTAAGAGAAGTTTTAAATAGAATAAAAACGAAAGAAAACGGTAAGCAAACTTCTGTAAGTCATAAAGAAAGTAAAGACAAATTAGAAGAATACTTTTTCGAAGTGTTACCAGATTATGATGAAGATAGAGTATATGCTAGTGATATTAAAAAAATCATTCAATGGTATAATTTATTAGAAAAGCATAATATGTTAGACTTTGATAAAGTGGAAAAATCTTCCGACGAAGAAGAATAACATTTTTCAACTATAATATTTTAAAAATCCAACTCCAGCAGTTGGATTTTTTGTTTGTAAATTTACCAAAATAAGAAATATGAATTCTAGAGAAAATCAACTAAAAGCCTTTGATAGATTGTTAACTATTATGGACGAATTGCGTGAACAATGTCCTTGGGATAAGAAACAAACCATGGAAACGCTACGTCATTTAACCATAGAAGAAACGTATGAGCTTGGAGATGCGATTTTAGATAAAGACTTAGAAGAAGTAAAAAAAGAGCTAGGTGATGTATTACTGCATATTGTTTTTTATGCGAAAATTGGTAGTGAAACTAACGACTTTGATATAGCCGATGTTTGTAATAGTATTTGCGATAAGTTGGTACATAGACATCCGCATATTTATAGCGATGTTGTGGTAGAAAATGAAGAAGATGTAAAACGTAATTGGGAAAACTTAAAACTTAAAGAAGGGAAAAGTAGCGTTCTAGAAGGTGTTCCAAAAAGTTTACCTGCTTTAGTGAAAGCCAATAGGATTCAAGATAAAGTTGCTGGTGTTGGTTTTGATTGGGAAGAACCAGAACAAGTCTGGGCAAAAGTGGAAGAGGAACTTAAAGAATTTCAAGACGAAGTAAAAGCAGAAGACCAAGAAGCTATGGAAAGCGAATTTGGGGATGTTTTGTTTTCTATGATAAACTATGCTAGATTTTTAAATATCAATCCAGAGAACGCATTAGAACGTACCAATAAAAAGTTTATTAAACGTTTTCAATATTTGGAAGAGAAAGCAAAGTCTTTAAATAAAGATTTAAAAGATATGACCCTTGGGGAAATGGATGTTTTCTGGGAAGAAGCGAAAAAAATGTAAATTTTTTAAATTCTCGTAATCCAAAATTAATGTTTCGCCGTATATATTATTAAATGGCACTACTTTCATGAGTAGATTAATAGCAGAATCAAATTCTTTTAAAGTGTCAGCTTAATATTTTTAGTTATTTTTTTATTTCAAAAATAACTGTTTAGTTAGTTTAGTTAGGGACTAATCCTATTTGAATTTTTAAATTCAAATAGGATTTAGTCTTTTTATAAACTAAGTCTTGTAGTTCTTATTAGACAAGTTCAAGTTAATTATCTCTTTTTCAATGAAATTTATTTGTTTATAGGTTGTTCCACTATCGTAAGGGAAAACATATGAGCGTGGAGTCGATTCTATTGTGATGCATTCTTTTTTCAGGGTTAGCATATAATTTTCTCCGTAAGAATTCAAACTCCATTTTGATCTAAATTTAATAGTATTCCTTTCTGAATTTATAATTTTAAATTTATTCCGTTTTAAAAGTGGAATAATTTTTTCTTGTATACTAAATTCTAAACCTTCTGCATTAAAAGTGATTTCTCTTTTTTGTTTTTTCTTAACTTGATTTAATGAGAAATTTTTACTATTTTTAAGAAAGGGATAAAAAATTCCTAAACCAGAAATAAAGCTGATAGCTATTATCTTCCATAGCGGAGTATTGTCTTTGAAAAATATATTCATTAAAAACTCCGTCAAGAAGAAGAAGAGTATCCAAGCTGCTCCAAAAAGAATAATACTTTTGTATTCTTTAATTTTCATTTTTTTTCTTCTTATAAGGCATGTGGAAAAATATAAAACTCCAATAATGGATGGATTATTGGAGTTTTATAATTATCAAAATTAAGTTAAGTGATTTCAAATATCAAAAATATTATTACTAAAAACCCCATTGCTATAATGTCGTTTTTTATAATTTATGACAACCAACTAATAAAGCTCCTTTATTTTACTCAGCTTTGTTTTCCAAAGCGCTAAAGTATCTTTATGTTTTTTAATGTTATTGTGCACTTCTTTTACTAAAGGATTATCCTCTTTTACGTGTTTAAAGAAAAGTAAATTGTTTTCTAATTGGTTGATTTCACCTTTTACTTCATCAATTTTCTTTCTTATGTATGTACGTTCGTTATCTAAGAATCTACTGTCTTTAGCATTGCTTAAGTTTTCTAATTTGTTTTCAAACTTAATCATTTCAGCCTCCTCTTTTTCCATTTTAAGACCATCAAATAAAGCATCTAAAGTTTTGCTAAATTTCCCTTCTATATAACGTTTATTTTGTGGTACAGTACCTAAAGCTTTCCATTGTGCAATATGGTCTTTAATTAGCTTTAAATCTTTTTCATTATCACCACTCATTTCAAGCGTTTTCATGGTGTCTAACAATTCTTTCTTTTTGTTGTAAACCTCAAATTCTTCTTTGTTTTCAGCATCTTGTATGGCATGAAACTTACCGAAATAGTGGTTGCAAGCACTTTTAAACTGTTTCCAAATTTTGTCGCTATCTCTTCTTGGTACATGACCAATATTCTTCCACTCATTTTGAATTTTCTTCATTAGTGGCGTAGTAGTTTCAAAATCTTCACTATCCTTATTTTCTTCAGCAATTTTAATTAAAGCTAATTTTTTATCCAGATTGGTGTGTTGTTCTTTCTTTAAGTCTTTATAAAAAGAATTTTTATTTCGGTTAAAATCTCTAACGACATCTTTAAATTTAGACCACGTAGCTTCGTTTACTTTCACTGGAACTTTACCTGCACTAAAAAACTCTTTGCGTAAAGCTTCAATTTCTTTTATCTTGCTTTGCCAAGCACTATGTGATTTTACTGGTTGCTTAGAAATGGCTTCTATTTTTGAAATTATAGCATGTTTGGTTTCTAAATTTAATTCGTAAATCTTATCTAAGTCTTTAAAATAATCTTGACGTTTGTCGTGAATAATTTTGGTGGCAGCTTTAAATCTATTCCAAATTTCATCTCTGTTTTCTTTAGCAACAGGACCAAGGTCTTCTTTCCAAAGTTTGTGTAAAACTTGTAGTTCTCTAAAAGAACGATTTAAATTATCGTCTTGTGCAAGCTCTTCTGCTCTTTCAATTATTTTTTGCTTTTGATCTAGATTGTATTTAAAATCTAAGTCACGCAAATCTCTATTTAAATGTAGAAAGTCATAGAATATTTCAACGTGATGGTGGTATGTGTTCCAAGCATTATTGTATTTATCTCTTGGTATTGCTCCGGCATTTCTCCATTGTTCTTGTAGATCTTTAAAATGCTTGTACGTTGTATTAATGTTTTCTTCTACATTAATTAGACCCTTTATTTCTTCAATAATACGTAAACGTTCTGCTAGATTATCTTTATGGCTTTTTTCTATACTTTTGTAGTGCGCATTTAATTTATCACGGTAAACAAAATAAGTTTCTTTAAATTGTTTGTGTAACGGACTAGAATAATGAAAATCTATTTCGTTACCACCTTCGTTAATAAACTCTTCTTTTTTCTCTTCTAAAAGCGTATTGAATTTTGCTTTAAATTCGGCTCTTATTTCTTCTACATGACTTTTAATGGCTTGTGTTTTTTCATTAGCCACCAATTTTTCCAGCTCAGCAACTAAGTCTTCCAACTCCATTGCGTGATAGTCTTTTACTTCTATTTCATGCCTTTCTTTTGTATCTTCGTCTTCAGCATCTTCCGCATTAACAGCTTCAATTTCATTTAGAACTTCATCCTGATTTTCTAGGTCGCCCTGGATTTCTGATTGTTCCGTTACTTGGTTTTCTTCTGTTGTTTTAGAATTTTCTGTTGACTGATTTTCTAATTTTCCGTCTGCTTGCAGCAGGTTATCTTTCTCTGACATTATAAAAATGATTGGTTCGTAAAAGTACTATAGGGTTAAAGATACTAAACAAGGCTTGTATTTTCAAAAAAGTAACTAGTATTAACTAAATGAATTTTAAGGTTTGCTAGTATTTATTGCTTGTTCCATATTTTCCATGACTTTTCTGCTTGCAATTGTAGCATGTTGTAGCCATTAATTATAGTAGCATTTTTTTGCTTCCCATAATTTAAAAAAGTGGATTCTTCTGGGTTGTAAATAAGATCAAAAAGCAAATGTTTATCTGTAATGGCTGCATATGGAATATTCGGACAAGCTTTTATGTCTGGATATGTGCCTAATGGTGTGCAGTTTACAATTATGGTGTTGTTTTTTATGATTTCTTCTGTAAGTTGTTGGTATGAAATCTGATTTTCTTTTGTTGCACTTCTAGAAACATAGGTGTATTTAATTTTAAGCTTTTTTAATGCATAGGCAATGGCTTTACTTGCGCCACCTGTTCCTAAAATTAATGCAGACGTATGCCGTGGTTTTAAATGTGGTAGTATAGAATTTTTAAATCCGTAGTAATCGGTGTTATATCCTTTTAGTTTTCCTTTTTTAGTAAATTTTATGGTATTTATTGCTCCTATCTTTTTTGCGTTTTTATCTAAGGTATCCACAAACGGAATAATTACTTCTTTGTAAGGTATGGTAATATTAAAGCCTTTCATATGGCTGTCTTCTAAAAGTTTTGGAAAATCAGTGATACTTTCTAAATCGAAATTTTGATACGAAGCATCTGTAATTTCTTCCGCTTTAAACTTTGCTGCAAAATAGGATTGCGAGAATGAATAATCTATGTTTTTTCCTATTAATCCGAATTTACGCATTTGTTTTTTTTGTTTTTCGCCCATAAAATTCTAAAGCCAAAACTACCGCAATACCAATAATAGTATAGAGAATAGCAAGGTACGTTTCTGGGGTGAGTTCTGGTATAAAGCGTTTGTAGTTTTCTATAATCTTTCTTCCAGCAGAGTCTATTAAAAAACCACCATCTTCATTTAGTTTATAGACGGTTTTTTTAAAAGGCCAAACCACACCTAAAGATCCCACTATAAAACCAATTATAGACGCTGTTGTAATGCTTTTGTAATTTTTTAAAATATAGCTTAGTACGTGAGAAAAGGTTACCAACCCCGCAAAAGAACCAAGTGTAAATACTATAAGTACTTTAATCATTCTTAAGCGTTCAATATTTTTTATAAACGAAAAATCGCCTTTAATCATATCTGCAAAACTGTCATACAATGCATTTACAGAATCGACTAGAAGTAACACATAATTACCTAGAAGAATTAAAATAAAAGATCCGGAAAAACCTGGAAGTGTCATGCCCGAAACACTAATGATACCACAAAAGAATACAAACCATAGGTTATCATTTTCTTTGGCAGGATCTAAAAAACTAATGCTTACACCAATTACAATACCTATAAAGAGAGCAAGGTAGGTTTTTAAATTCCAGTCTTTAAAATCTTTACTAATGTAATAGATGGAACCTATAATCATTCCGAAGAAAACACTCCAAACATAAAGCTCAAAATGTATTATTAAATAATCTAATATTTTTGAAACACTAAAATAGCTGATAATTATTCCGAAGAATAGCAAGCCTAAAAACCGTCCATTAATGTATGTAAAGAAACTTTTAAATCTTCCGTTAATTAAAAGCTTTAAAGCTTTGCCATTTATTTTTTGAAGGGAATAGATAAACTCTTCATAAAAACCAGCAACAAAAGCAACCACACCACCAGAAACACCAGGAACTTTGTTAGCAGCTCCCATTCCTAATCCTTTTAAGACTAGGAACATTTTGTCTGTAAATGTTCTGGTTCTTTCCATTTATTTTACTTTGTTTCCTATTTTTTCTAGAATAAAAATGGTTAGAAATCCTACGGTCATTAATGCCATTGCGGTTAATAGCTGTGCATCCATTTGATTTAATTCGGAATAATGCGAAGGTAAAATGCTTTTTTCTGTAATGGTTTTATAGCTTTCAAAATTCTGAATTGTTTTTTGGTAAACGGAAAGTGTACCTAAATCACTAACACTAGAAAAAGGTACAACTTCTTTTGTGGTATCGATCATCACAGAAATAGTCTTTTTCCATGGCCAAATCTTATTTAGAGATCCAAAAATAAAACCAGTAAGCACTGCTAATGTTATATTGTGATAATGTTTGAATAACCATTTTAAAACACGTGAAAAGCTTAGCAAGCCAACGATTGCTCCTAAGGCAAAAATGGCTATTTTTTTAAAATCTAAACTATCAATTGCTACACTTAATGTTTTGTAGGCACCAAGAATTACTAAGATAAAAGAGCCTGAAATACCTGGTAAAATCATTGCGCAAATAGCGATAGCACCAGCAAAAAATAAAAAGAAAGGATTATTATTACTTGCCATAGAAGGCAGTGAAGTAATATAAAATGCTAAAGCGGCGCCTACAATTACAGCAATAATGGTTGCTATGTTCCACTTGGTAATTTGCTTCCCAATAAAAAGAATACTTGCTATAATTAGTCCGAAAAAGAAGGACCAAATTAAAATAGGATGCTGCTCGATTAGGTATTTGGCAAGCTTCATAAAAGAGGCAAAACTGATTACCATTCCTAGAAAAAGAGCGAGCAAGAAATTACCATTTACTTTTTCCCAAAAGGCTTTAATTCCTTCGGTTTTTAATGTTTTTAAAGTGGTTAGATTTACATTACTAATCGTATTAATAAGTTCTTCGTAAATACCAGAAATAAAAGCGATTGTTCCTCCAGAAACTCCAGGAACAGCATCTGCTGCTCCCATTGCCATTCCTTTAAAAGATATGATTAAGTAATCTATAAAACGTCTTTGCATACTTTGGTTAAATTGGTAGAAATCAAAGGTAATATTTTTAGCAAGACATTTTGCGTTATTTTATTTTTAGTAACTTTTTAACCATTGGTTTATCAAAAACATTAGGAAAAAGTTCTTCTATAATAAATGCATATTCAGGATTCGTACGAACCGCATTTTTTAAGTGAAAGGTTCCTTTTTCTATTTCATGTTGTAAAAAGTATAAACCACCAAGTCTGTATTCTAATTCTGCATTTTCTGGATGAAATTCTGCAGCTTGTAAAAAGTTATAGATAGCAGCTTCAGATTCGCCAAGTTTTAAAAGAATGTCTCCACGAGCAATCCAAGTATCTACTTCATAATTACCTAATTCTAAAGCTTTTTTATAACCACGTTCTGCTTCTTCTAAAAAGTTTAAACGGTTATTTATTTGCGCATAAAGTTTCCAATAAACAACATTTTCGGTATCGATATTTATCGCTTTATTGATATAATATAAGGCTTTATTGTAGTTTTTCTTTTTGTTATAAAACTTAGTAATAGCAATCCAACCTTTGTCTAATAAAGGGTCTTCATGTACTGTTTTATAGAAATACTGAACAGCTAAATCGTCCTTTCCTAGTTTTTCATAGCATTGTGCAATTCGCAATAAAGCAAACGAAGTAGGGTCATCTAACTGCAAAGACAAGGTGTAGCTTTCAATAGCCTCTTCAGGTCTTTTTAGTTTTTCTAGAACTTTTCCTTTTTCTAAATATGCACCCACAAAAGTATCATCAGAAATGATAGCAAAATCATATGCAGCAAGTGCTTTTGTGTAATCTTTAATCGTATAATATTGCTTTCCTAGCTGATGCCAAGCAACTTCGCAATATGGATTGGTATTTAAATATTCATTTAAATATTCTATTGCTTCGTCATTCTGATCTAAAAAATCAAAACAATAAATCATGTTATATAATGCCGAATAATCTTCAAGATCTTGTTCTAAACATTTCATGAAGTTTTGTTTCGCTTCCTCAAACTTATCTAAAAACAGGTATTCCATACCTATTAAAGAATATAAATCTGTGGTATCATCAGCAAATTCTAATGCGCTAATAAGTACATCTACAGCTTTTGCGTGATTGTCTTGTTTAGAAAAAATATTGGCTTTCTGAATATAGATTTCTTCGTTTTGAGGTTCTAAGTTATGAAGCTCATTTAAGAGCTTATCAGCTTTAGGCAGTTCGTCTTCAAAAATATAAACCTCTACTTTAAATAATTTTAAATTCACAGAAGAAGGATGCTGCTCTAAACCTAATTTAATGGCTTTTTTAGCCAATGCAACCTTTCCTTGATTTAGGTAGTGATGTATAATATTCTCGAACTCCTCTGAATCGAAAAACAACACGTTGTTTGTTTTTAACATCGATTCAAATTTTGTAAGCGGTAAATTGTTGTTGTCGTTATGACTAAACTCCATAGGCAATAGGTATCGTTCTACTATAATAAATGTACTAATCTAAACAGTTAATAAGGGATAAAGCCTTAAATGTTTTTAACAAAGTAATGAACAGCATCGTTTTTAGTGTTTATTACTGGTTGTCAGTTGTTTTAAAGGGTTCAATTGGGTGTAATACTATTCAGAATAGCAATAATAATGCCACAACCTTTAATGATTTCTTGGTCAGAAATGGTTAATGGAGGCGTAATTCGGATTGCTTTTTGCTCGAAAAGTAACCAGAAAAGAATTAAACCAGCATCTTGAGAACGTAAAATTACTTGGTTTGTTATTTCTGCGGAAGGAGTTAAAACGGCAAGCATTAAGCCTTTTCCTCTAATTTCTGTAATTAATGGATGGACTAAGTGTTTTCTGAAAAGTGCTTCTTTTTTAAGTGTTTGTGCCATTAAATCACTATCTGTTACTTCTTTTAATGTTGCTAAAGCAGCAGCTGCAATTACCGGATGCCCACCAAACGTAGTGATGTGACCAAGTTTAGGATTGTCTTGCAACAAGTCCATAAGTGCCGTGGAAGCAGTAAATGCACCAATTGGCATACCGCCACCAAGACCTTTTCCAGTAACTAAAATATCTGGAGTGCAGTTGTAATTTTGAAAGCCGAAGAGTTTTCCTGTGCGACCAATTCCTGGTTGTATTTCGTCTAAAATGAAAAGCGCACCAACTTCTTTACAGCGGGCTTCTACCTTTTGTAAATAGTTATTTGTTGGTTCTATAAAACCGGCGCCACCTTGAATGGTTTCTAAAATAACACAGGCTGTTTTTGTTGTGATTAATTGTAAATCTGCCACCTCATTAAAAGTAATAAAGGAAACATCTGGAAGTAATGGACGGAAAGCTTGTTTGCGTTCTTCAAAACCCATGACACTCATAGAACCCATGGTATTTCCGTGATATGCTTTTTTGGCAGAAATAATCTGACTTCTTCCAGTGGCTCTTTTTGCTAGTTTTAAAGCGCCTTCTATGGCTTCTGTGCCCGAATTAGTTAAGTATGTTTTTTCTAAAGATTTAGGGAGATGTTTTGCTATCAGTTTGGTGAGTTCTACCGCTGGTTTTTGGATGTATTCCCCATAAACCATGACGTGTAAATAGCTATCTATTTGTTCTTTAAGTGCTGCTATTACTTTGGGGTGATTATGCCCAAGTGTGCATGCCGACACTCCTGCAACAAAATCTAAATAGGCTTTATTGTTGGTGTCGTAAATGTAAGATCCTTCTGCACGAGAAATTTCCATTGCTAAAGGATGTGGCGAAGTTTGCGCTTGATATGTTAAGAAATCTTTTTTTATGACTATTCTTTTTTAGGTGCTATTAATTGAGGTTTTGCTTTTTGTGTAACCGAAAGCGGAAGCATAGATCCGCTATTTATATTCTTTTGTGGTACGTTTCTCGATGCTTTTGGACTAGTTACAGGTTTTTTAGACTTTTTAGCTTCGGCTTCATCTGCTTTTTCCATGCGCTCTAACATTTCAGCATCAAAGAATTCTTCCTGTGGTACATAATCTTCTAGTCCTTTTATTATAGGTAAGTTTAGGGGAGGATCATCGCTAAATAAATCTTCAACACTTTTTGGTCTTTCTTCTTCTCGCCAATTAAAACCTCTCAGTTTTCTTACGTTTTCTGGGAATTCAGATTCTGGATATGTTTTTCCGTCTACTTGTCTGATTTTTCGAAGCTCTTCAATTTCGCCTTCTGAAAAAAGCATCATAATACTTCCAGATTTCGATTTGTCAATTCCTACTAATTCGTTTTTTTCGTTTCTAGCAAAATAAATGGATTCCGCATTTTTATTTATATCTACTTGTCTTAATGTGTTTTCTTCAGAGAAAAGTCCGATAAGAATTTTTCCCGTAATTTGATTATAACCGGCACCTAATGTGTCTTTACTGATTATAAATGCGTTATCAAAAACGAATAAGGAATCTACTTTTTCTGTTTTTGGATTCGATTTTATTTGAATAGTATCTCCTGTCATTTGGTTACCAAGATTCCATAGAATTGGTTGTCTTTTGGTGACAAATGCTTCTTTAGATTTTACATTGGTTAAGTTGATAAGTTCTGTTAGTCCTGTTAGATGGTTGACATGTATAGAATCTGCTTTTCCGCTCATATCTGTTTTAAAGAACTTAGCATTTTTATAGGCTCGTGTAATTCTGTTTTCTGCTTTTCCTGTAACCATTAAAGTATCTGCATGTATATACACCGAATCGTTTTCTTGTACCGAAATAGCCAAAGCACGTTTGGTAATAAAAACAGAATCTTTGAGTTTATAAATTTCAGCATAATGGCCTTTTACAATACTTTTATTTATCGTGTCTGTAACTTTTATATTATTCGTTGCAGAGGCGAAATTTCGGGTATTATCAAAATACATACTGTCACCTTCAAAGAGTCGATTCTCATAATCTATACGCGATTTTTTGACCGCATATCCTTGTTTGGTTTCTGTATTATAAAATCCTTTTTCGCAATAGATTTTACTTTCTTCGGTAACAATAGTGGAAGGTCCATAAAGAAAGGCATGTCCCGTCTCTGTGAAAAAATCTAATCGTTCGGTATCAATGGTATAATCCGGATTTACCAATTTTACGTTTTTTACGAATTGGTATTTTTTAGCATTCATATAAAAACGACCAATTTGACTGGTAATAACTCCTGAAGAATCACGAACTACTTTTCCACCACTTTTGTAAAACGCTTGTTGTTTGGCGCGATCAAAATACAGCGTATCTGTTGTTAATGTGGAAGCTGGTTCTTGTAAAATAACGTCTCCACTTGCAAATGCTAGTTTTGTTTTTCCGCTATATTCTACATATTTGGAGGTCATGTTGATAGTGTCTCCTTGTTTCATTTTTACGTTTCCGTAGGCTTCCACAAAATTGTCGTTGGAGTAGAGTAGTGCTTGGTCACACCACATATCTACACCTTCATGTACAATGTGAATTTGTCCGGAATCATCACGGGTCATGATTTTTAAACCAGGAGCATCTTCTTCTTTAAATTCTAAAAATCCAGAATATCTAATTTCTATTTGCTGTTGTGCTTCCGCGAAAGCGAAAGAGAAAAATAGGAGGAGTATATATATGTGTTTCAATTTCATGTATTTGTATTTAATAATTTTCAATGGGCACATGTAGCATCCATTTAATCATTATCCTTTGGTATCCAGTTTATGTTATGGATGTTTCAAAATCTATAATTTGTGGTAAAAATAACTATTATTATGATGTGGTATTCTCTATTGGGATAAATTTAATATGAAATAGTTACTAAAAAATTGTTGGAGTTATTTATTATAGTGATAACGACATGAAGCAATTAAAAGTTCATTTTCTCGATATTTATAAACCAATCGATGTTCTGAAGTGATTCGTCTAGACCAATAACCTTGTAAGTCACCTTTTAAAGCTTCTGGTTTTCCAATACCTTCAAAAGGTGTTCGCGTACATGCTTTTATGAGTTGGTTTGTACGTTTAAGAATTTTTTTATCTACTTTTTGCCAATAGAGATACTCTTCCCAACTTGTTGCAGACCAGATTAGCTTCATTACGAAATAAGTTCTTTTTCTGTTCCTTTATTTTCTTCTAACTCTTGAATAGATTTTAAAAGTACCTCTCTATTTTTTCCTGTTAGTAAATAGGTTGTTTCTTTAAGTGAATTATATTCGTCTAAAGAGATGAGTACAAGGTCTTTGCCTCCTTTTCTTTTAATGATGATATCGCTTACATCATCAATCACTTTATCGAACCAATGTTTTAGGTTTGCACGAAAATCGCTGTAATTTACTGTTTCCATAGTACAAATATAGGTAAAAGTACTTAAACGAGTACTTGTTTTAATAAAATATGTTTAGAGTTATTTTTATACAGGATTACTTTGTTAATGGGTTATTGTTTTATTTATTATATTTAAAAAATATAATTCTAAACACTTCATTTTGCAAAAACTTTATTTTCTTTCGTTATTCGTTATTCGTTATTCCGCTAATTGGGTTTAGTCAATGTCCAGATTTTAACGCAACCTTCGAAGAATTAAACTCTCAAGCTGAAGTGGATGCTTTTGCAGTAAATTATTCAGACTGCACGGATTTTTTTCAATTAGTTATCAGTGGTGAGGATATAACTGATTTATCAACGCTTTCAGGCTTAAGTTATATATCACAGTTGGTAATATATAATAACTCCTCATTAATAAGTTTGACTGGATTAGAAGGATTGACAGATGTTGATGTACTAAATATTTCTAATAATGATTTACTAGTTGATTTAACTGGATTAAATAATTTAGTTAATAGTGGAGATGATATTACTATTTCAGGGAATGACAATTTAATCAATCTTAATGGATTAGATTCTCTAAACAATTTTGGACCTGCCGAAATTAGTTATAATTCTTCATTGCAAAGTTTAGATGGCATCAATATGTTAACTCAAATATATAGTTTGTTATTATCTTATAATAATTCCTTGACTGATATTTCAGCATTAAATGATGTAGATTTTCTTGACGAGGGTTTTATAGAAGGTTTAGTTTTTAGAAATAACCAAAACTTATCAGTTTGCAATATAAGTTCAGTTTGTAATTCATTGAATTATTGCAATATGAATCCATTTTACTGCCCTTTAGGTCAAGTAATTATAGAAAACAATGCTCCTGGCTGTAATAGTACACCAGAAGTTTCTCTTTCTTGTGATCTTGTTCCAAGCAACGATAGTTGTGAAGAAGCGTTAGAACTTACAATAGGAGAAACGTTACAAGCCTACAATGAAAATGCAACAACTTCTACCCAAACACCAAGCTGTAACGATATAAATAGAGTAGACGTTTGGTTTACTGTAAACTCTGGTTTGTATTCAACTTTAGATATTTTAGCAGAACCTGGTTATTCTTTACAACTTTGGGAAGGTAATTGCACCAATTTAACACAAGTGGCAAATGCATGTGCTGCAAATGCTTTAACAGATATTTCAGTGTCTACTAATACCGATTATTACGTGCAAGTTTGGTCCGATAGTAATGGGAAAAGAGCAACAGGATTGTTTGATGTCTTAGTGCAAGATGGTACATTAACTACTCCAGAATTTGGTTTCGAAGGATTTTCTATATTTCCTAATCCGGTAAATGAACTGCTTCATTTTAAATCTGGAACAAGAATTGAAAGTGTTGTTATTTATAATTTAATTGGTCAGCAAATTTTAGAATCTAAACCTAATAGTATGCAAACAGTTATAGACACTTCTAACTTACAAGCAGGAATGTATTTGGTTACGGTTACCATTGGTAAACAAGTTAAGGCGTACAAGATTGCTAAGGAGTAATTTCTAACTCTCCGAATTTTTTTCTAAAAAATCCACCTCTCTTTAACAAAAGAGAGGAGCAAGTACGAGATAGTTTTTTTTAAATACTGTATTTTTCCTAGAATAGAAGAGCAAGTGACAGGTGTATTTGGTAATAAAAAAGATATAATTTTAGTTCTAAATGATTAATAGTAAAAGCTCTCCTCTTTTTTTTAAAGAGGAGAATGAATTTATATTTTCATTAAAAAATATAAAGAAAGAGGAGTTTCTAATACTAAAAAAACCTGTCAAGAAATTATTCTGACAGGTTTTAGTTATTATTTATGAGATTGCTTCGCGCCTCACAATGACATTGTTACATGTAAATCGTTTGCTTTCTATCTGGACCAACAGAAACCACATAAATAGGGATTTCTAATTCTTTTTCAAGAAAAGCGATATAGTCATTCAATTCTTTTGGGAATTGCGCTTTATCTGTCATTTGCGTTAAATCTTCTTTCCAACCTGAAAAATCGCTATAGATTGGTTCTAGATTTTCTGGTTCTATATTATAAGGTAAATGTGTGATTGTTTCTCCTTTATATTTGTAAGCTGTACAAATCTTAAGGGTTTTAAAACCAGAAAGCACATCGCCTTTCATCATCATTAATTTGGTAACACCATTTATTTGACAAGCATATTTAAGTGCGACTAAGTCTAACCAACCACAACGTCTTGCTCTTCCCGTTACAGCCCCAACTTCATTACCAATGATTGCCATATCTTCACCAACTTTATCAAAAAGTTCGGTTGGGAATGGTCCAGAACCAACTCTTGTTGTATAGGCTTTAAAAATACCATACACTTCACCAATTTGATTTGGTGCAACACCAAGACCAGTACATGCTCCAGCTGCGGTTGTATTACTTGAAGTTACAAAAGGATAGGTTCCAAAATCAATATCTAAAAGAGAACCTTGTGCGCCTTCGGCAAGAATGGTTTTTCCTGCTTTTTGTGCTTGGTATAAATATTCTTCCGAATCTATAAATTGTAATTCTTTTAAAACCTTAATAGATTCAAAAAATTCAGCTTCCATTTCTTCTAAATCATATTGCACATCTGCATTGAAAAAAGAAATCATAGCTTCATGTTTATTCGCTAAAGCTCTGTATTTTTCTTTCCAATCGCTAAGCTCTAGATCTCCAACACGAATTCCGTTTCTACCGGTTTTATCCATGTATGTTGGACCAATTCCTTTTAAGGTAGAGCCAATTTTTGCTTTTCCTTTAGACGCTTCATTTGCTGCATCTAATAATCTGTGCGTTGGTAAAATGACGTGTGCTTTTCTAGAAATGATAAGCTTGGTTTTATAATCTAGATTAAATTGATCTAAACCTTCTAGTTCTTTAGCAAAGACTACAGGATCTATTACCACACCATTACCAATTACATTGATAGATTCGTCGTGAAAAATCCCGGAAGGAATAGTTCTTAAAACGTGTTTGATGCCATCAAATTCTAAGGTGTGTCCTGCATTTGGACCACCTTGAAAACGTGCAATAATATTGTAGTTAGCGGTTAAGACATCCACGATTTTTCCTTTTCCTTCGTCTCCCCATTGTAAACCTAGTAGTAAATCTACTGCCATTATAATATAGTTATTTAGTTGCTTTTTTTGTGCCGTAAAAGTAGAGTGAGTGGTTTGTGATTTCAATATCAAAAACCTCTTCTATCGTTTTTTTAATCGATTGAATTCTTGGATCACAGAACTCGATGACTTCTCCTGTATCTGTAAGAATAACGTGATCGTGTTGCTTATCAAAATAAGATTTTTCATAATGTGCTTGGCTTTGCCCAAATTGGTGTTTTCTTACCAATGCACACTCTAGAAGTAATTCTATGGTATTGTATAGCGTTGCCCTACTAACACGATACTTTTTGTTTTTCATGTTTAGGTACAGCGACTCAATGTCAAAATGTACATCACTGTTATAAATCTCTTGTAGAATAGCGTAACGCTCAGGCGTTTTACGATGTCCTTTACTTTCTAGAAACTTAGTAAAGACATTCTTTACAATTTCCTGGTTTTTTGAATCTGTTTTTACACTCATAATTTCGGCGTAAATTTACACTTTTTATACTCTTTTAACCTTATCAATTCCATTAATTTTTTTAAGGTTATCCATAAGTTTTGTTAATAAGTTTTTGTTTTTGACAACCACATTAATTTTTCCTGAAAAGATACCATCATCACTTTGAAAGCTAATGCTTTTCATGTTCACATTCATGTTTGCTGAAATCATTTTAGTAATATTATTTACTAACCCCAAATTGTCAATACCTGAAAGTATGATTTGTGCAGAGAAATCTTGCTGACTAGAGTCTATCCATTTTGCAGATAAAATTCTATATGCATAATTAGATTGCATACTTACGGCATTTGGGCAATTCTTTTTATGTACTTTAATGCCTTCGTTTATTGTTAAGAATCCAAAAACAGAATCTCCAGGAATAGGATTACAACAGACTGCTAATTTGTAGTCTAGTTTTTCTTCCTCTTTACCAAAAACGAGTAAATCGTATTTATTTGTAATTTCGTCTTTTTCAATTTCTTCTTTAGTAAGCGGAACTTTTCTAGAAATTTTATTCTTTATATAACTAACAAAAGCATTACTTCGAGACGAAGCATATTCCTTTAACATGATGTTATCTATAGCTCCAGAACCGACACGGTAAAATAAATCTAAACTTGTTTTAAGTTTAAAATGACTTACCATCTCGTTGATAGAATTTTCATTTAAAGTGATTTTAAGTTGTTTTAATTTACGTCTTAAAATCTCTTTTCCTTCTTCGGCTACCAGTTTTGTGCTTTCTTTTAAAGCCGTTTTAATTTTGCTTCTAGCTCTTGCTGTGGTTGCATAGTCTAACCAGTTAGGATTAGGTTTAGCACTTTCTGAAGTCAATATATCTACTTGATCGCCACTTTGTAATTCATGACTTAAAGGGACTAGTTTTCCATTTACTTTTGCGCCTCTAGTTTTCATACCAACTTCTGTATGTATGTGAAAAGCAAAGTCTAAAGGAGTAGCTCCTTTTGGTAAGGATTTTAAATCTCCTTGTGGTGTAAAAACAAAAATTTCTTTAGAATACAGATTGAGTTTAAACTGCTCTACAAAATCTACGGCATTTGTACCATGGTTTTCTAAAGCTTCTTGTAATTTATTAATCCAAGAGTCCAAACTATCTTCTTCTTTTTCGTCCTTATTTTTGTATTTATAATGTGCAGCATATCCTTTTTCTGCGATTTCATTCATTCGTTCACTTCGGATTTGCACTTCTACCCAACGACCTTTTGGTCCCATTACGGTAATGTGTAATGCTTCGTAACCTGTAGATTTTGGTGAGGAAATCCAATCTCGAAGTCGTGTAGGATTCGGTCTAAAATGATCGGTTACAATGGAATATATTTTCCAAGCTAGAAATTTTTCGTTAGCAGCATCACTTTTATAAATAATACGAACTGCAAATTTATCGTACACTTCATCAAAGGAAACACCTTGATTCACTATTTTTCTTCGGATAGAAAAAATAGATTTAGGTCTTCCTTTTATATCGTAATTCAGGTTTTCTTTATCTAATGAGTTTTTTATTACATCATTAAATTCTTTAATATATATATCTTGTTCTTCTTTGCTTTCTTTTAATTTAAGCAAAATGTCATTATAGACTTCAGGTTCTGTGTATTTTAAACCAAGATCTTCCAATTCGGTTTTAATGTTGTAAAGTCCTATTCTGTGGGCTAATGGCGCATAAATATAAAGGGTTTCGCTTGCAATTTTAACTTGTTTGTCTGCTCGCATAGAATCCATAGTTTGCATATTATGCAATCTATCTGCTATTTTAATAATGATAACACGAACGTCATCATTAAGTGTGAGTAGCATTTTTCTAAAATTCTCTGCTTGCATAGAAACATCCATGTCTTTATTAAGCGAAGAAATTTTTGTGAGTCCGTCTACAATTTTAGCAACCGTTTCCCCAAAAAGCTGTTCGATATCTTGAATCGAATAATCGTCATTGTCTTCTACCACGTCATGCAACAATGCGGCGGCAATAGAAGTTGCATCTAAGCCAATCTCTTGTGCTACAATTTTAGCGACCGCAATAGGATGAAAAATATAAGCTTCCCCAGATTTTCTGCGTTGTTCTTTGTGTGCATCTACGGCGACTTCAAAGGCTTTACGGATTAGTTTTTTATCTTCAGTACTAAGCGTTCTGTAGCTTACCTTAAGCAATTCTTTATATGCTTTGGTAATGGCTGCGTTTTCTTTTTCTATTTCTGCATCTGTCATAAGTACTAAAAATAGTATAAAGAAAATTAATGCACAACCCTTTTTTGTTTAAAGTTGCATGCGATTACTATATTCATTTTTTAGTCCAGTAGATTCTCTGAGGTTTTGAAAATCTTGTAGCTAAAATTTGCTGAAAACCTACAAGGTTTTGAAAACCTCGCAGGAAAGTGATAAAGAAAATTAAATTTTGATTTAAAAAGTGGACACCATTAACAGGAGGGAATTATTTTCTCAAATTCTGAATTCTCTTTAATAAAGAAGGATGGGAATAATGCATAAATTCATACGCTTTATGCGGCGTTAAATTACTCAAGCTGTTTTTAGATAGCTTTTTAAGGGAAGTAATTAATGGTTCGGCTTTATAGGTGTTTTTTGCATAATCATCTGCTTGGTATTCAAATTTTCGGGAAAACCAATTCATTAATAAACCTGTAATTTCGGAAAGCGGACTATATAAAATTCCGAAGGCAATTAATCCAATATGAAAACTAGGAATCTCAACACCTAAAGCTTGTGATAGTATAGGTTTTGAAATGAATAAGGAAAGTATAAAAAGTGTAAAACCAGTTAGTAAAACGGAAGCTATCAAGTTAAATATAATGTGTTTCTTTTTATAGTGGCCAACTTCATGCGCAAGCACAGCAACTATTTCTTCTTCGTCTAGATCGTTAATCAACGTGTCATATAAAGTGACGCGTTTTTCGCTACCAAATCCAGAGAAATAAGCATTTGCTTTGGTGCTTCTTTTAGAACCATCAATAACAAAAATTTTATCTAAGGTGAAACCAACCGTTTTTGCATAGGCTGAGATTTTATCGCGCAGACTGCCATCTTCTAAAGGCGTTTGTTTATTGAATAATGGCACAATTAGTTTGGCGTAAAACATATTCATAAAAACGGTGAAAGCAGTAACTAAAGCCCAGGCATATAACCAGAAATATTTTCCTGTAGATTGGTAAAACCAAATAATTGCCGATAGAATAAGACTTCCAACAATCGCCATCATGAACCATCCTTTTATTTTGTCTAGCCAAAAGGTTTTTTTTGTGGTTTTGTTGAATCCAAATTTTTCTTCAATAACAAATGTTTTATAATAGGAAAAAGGTGTGGTGAGAATATCGCTTCCAATCATTATGATTCCGAAGAAAATTAATGCAACTACAATTGGGTTTTCAGAATAACTTCTTGCTATATTATCCATAGCTTCAAAGCCATCAAAAATTAAAAAAGCTAAGGTTAAAAGCATGGAGAATGTAGAAGTTAAGATTCCGAATGTATAATTCGTTTTCTTATACTCTTGCGATTTATTATATTCGTTAGTATCATAAACATCTTGTAGCTCTTCAGGAACGATATCTTTATAATGTTTAGCGTTTAAGGCGTCTAGCGTTTTATCGATTATAAAATCGATAATTAAAATAGCAAGGATAATATAGAAAAGTGTAGTAGGTGTCATGTTCTTTTTTTGTGTTTTTGCGAGGCGTTTTTAAAACGACGTGGCAATCTGTTTTATTTTAGGGGACTGCTTCGTTTTTCGTAGAGATTATTTATTTAAAACCTCTTTGTCTTTTCGCTTCAAAAATTAATATCCCAGCTGCAACGGAAACATTCATAGAATCTATTTCTCCTTGCATGGGAATTTTAATATTTTGCTTAGATGCTTTTCGCCAAGCATCGCTTAATCCATCTGCTTCTGTACCAACCACAATAGCGCAAGCTTTGGTGTAATTTTGTTCGTGGTAATTTACTGCTTCTTGCAAAATAGCGCTATAAATAGCGATGTTGTTTTTGTCTAAAAAAGATATGATTTCCTCCGTAGTTCCTGTCGCAATTTGGTTTGTAAATAAACAGCCAACACTAGATCGAATAATATTAGGATTGTATAAATCGGTTTTCGGATTTGCAATAATTACAGCATCTACATTTGCAGCATCTGCAGTACGTAAAATGGCACCAATATTTCCGGGTTTTTCTGGAGCTTCTGCAATTAGAAGTAAAGGGTTTGGTGTGTTAAATTGTAGACTTTCAATGCTGTGTGGTTTGTTTTTGGCTATAGCAATAATACCTTCCGTAGTACTTCGATATGCTAATTTTTGATACACGTCTTTGGAAACTTCTATAATTTCAGCTTTAGAAAGATCTAGTGTGTTTAATCTTTCTTCCGAAAATAATTCCTTAAAAAATAATATAGTTTCTATTTCATACTTTCCTTTAATCGCTAATGAAATTTCCCGTTCGCCTTCAATTAAAAACAACCCAGATTGTTTTCTGTTTTTAGACTTATCTTTTAAAAGAACTAGCTCTTTTATGTAAGCATTTTGTGTACTTGTTATTTGTTTGAAATCCATTAATTTACCTATATTGTAAGCACAAATTTACACTATTATGAATAAAAAATTACTTTTATTACTACTTACCGTTTTATTTAGTTTAAATCATTATTCGCAATCTTCTTTTATTTCTCAAGAGACAGATTGTAGTACTGGTTGTTCAGATCTTACAATTTACCCTTTAAATATAGAAGCAACTTTAGATTATAATGTCGCTAGTATACCTTTTAATCCTCCATCCAGTTTTGATGGTTTAGATTCTGGAACTTCTTTAAATTTAGATGATACATGGAGTGGTATTCTTAATCTTCCATTTGATTTTTCATTTTATGGGGATACGTATAGTGACCTAATAATTGGAGGTAATGGTGTTGTTTCATTTGATACTTCTAAGGCTAATGGTTTTAATGGTTGGTTGTTTTCTGAGACTTTACCAAATAATACGAATACGGCATTGAGTGATGCTAATATTTTTGGTGCAGCACATGATATGGATGCTAGTGTTAATGGCGAAATTGCTTACGAGGTTAAAGGTACGGCTCCTTTTAGAGTCTTTGTAGTTAGTTTTTTGGATATGGCACATTTTTCTTGTAATGATTTAAGAACAACGCAAATGATTGTGCTGCATGAAACTACAAATGTTGTTGAAGTATACCTTTTAAACAAACCATTTTGTGCTGGTTGGAATAATGGAAATGCAGTTGTAGGGATTCAAAACCCTGAAGGTACACAAGCGGTGGTTCCTCCAGGAAGAAATACAGGAGCATGGTCTACACAGTATGAAGCATGGGGATTTTTTCCTTCAGGAAGCATATTAGGAAATACATATGCTTGGTATGATCAAGATGATGTTTTAATTAGTAATAATGAAACTATTAATGTTTGTCCAATAGTTGATGAAACATTTACTGGAGAAATTACATTTATAGATCCTAATACTGGTTTACCTGCAACAATAGAAGAAGATATACTTATAACAGTTGATTGCCCAGTGATTCTACCAAACTGTGATGCTGTTTTAATAGCACCTGAAAATAATTTTCAAGATGCTGATTTAGAGGCGGATTTGAGCTGGACTTTTGCGAGTCAATATGTTACAGGATATAGAATTTCAATAGGAACTACTTCCGGAGGTACTGATGTTGCGGATAATGTAGATGTTGGGCTGGTAACAACTTATGATCCTGGTACTTTAGAATATGAAACTACTTATTATGTAACCATTGTACCTTATAATGATGATGGACCAGCAACGGGATGTGTTGAAGAAAGTTTTTCAACAAGAAATAATCCAATTCAAATCATTGATTGTGCTGTTAATGGAGTAGTCAATACTGTTTTTTGTTATGATAATGCTGATAATAGACAATTCTCATTTCAAACTGCTGATGGTTCACAATTAAAGTTGTTTTTTAATTCTGGACTAACAGAAAATAATTTTGATGAACTTATTGTATTAGATTCAGATGGTGTAACAAATATTAATGCAGAAACACCTTATGGTGTTGAAGGAAACTTAACAGGATTAATGTTTACATCTACTGGTGATTCTATTACAGTAATGGTGTCTTCGGATTTCAATTCAACTCTTTGTGATGATGACCCTTGGGATTTTACAGTATCTTGTCTTGGTGAGCTAGATTATATAGAAGTTAATGCTTTTGTAGATGAGAACAGTAATTCAGTTCTTGATGATATAGAATCCAATTTTAGTGAAGGAGTATTTACTTATGAAGTTAATAATGATGGTAGAATAAACTATGTTAATTCGTCTACAGGTAATTTTTTAATTCCAAATTATGATAATACTAATACCTATGATATAAGTTTTACAATGTATGATAGTTATGAAACCTGTTTAAATCAAACATTCACACTAGTTGAGAATGTTTCAATTGCAGAATCTGATACGGTTCATATTGATTTTCCTTTAACAATTAATCAAGATTGTAACGACATTAATGTGTCATTGCTATCATTTATACCACCAAGACCAGGGCAGAACTATACCAATAAAATGATTATTGAAAACCTAGGAAGTACATCTGTTTCTGGTACTGTTGAGTTTACGCATGATACATTCGTAACATTAGTTAATGTGCTGAATTTAGATTCAGGAAATACTGTAACAAATACAGGAACTGGCTTTATTTTGGATTTTAATAACTTACAACCTGGAGATCAGGAACATGTTTCAATTATCTTAAATATTCCTACTAATTTAACTATTGGTGATTTAGTTACTAATATAGTTGTTTATGGTATTGATGATATTGATAACGATAACAATGAATCTATATTAACTGAAGCAGTAGTCAATTCTTATGATCCTAATAATAAATTGGAATCTCACGGAAGTGAAATACCATTTGAAAGTTTCACCAGTGAAGACTATCTATATTATACAATTAACTTTCAAAATATTGGTACAGCAGAAGCTATTGATATCAGAATAGAAGATTTGTTAAATGAAACAATAGATGCAAGTACATTTAAAATGTTAAGCGCAAGTCATGATTATGTGCTAATACGTAAAAGTAATAAATTAGTGTGGAAATTTAATGACATTAACTTACCAAGTGAAAGTATGGATGAACCAAATAGTCATGGTTATGTTTATTTCAAAATAAAACCAACAAGTGGTTATACTCCAAATTCATTTGTATCAAATATCGCAGATATTTATTTTGATTTTAATGATAGAATAACGACTAACCGATTTGTAAATGAGTTTGTTGCAACCTTGTCTGTAGATGCTTTGCCCTTTTCAGAATTTAGTATTTATCCAAATCCAGCAAATAGTACTGTAAATATTCAGTTTAATAACGCTGTAGCGGAAGATTTTTCGGTAAGCATTTACAACCTACAAGGTAAATTAATAAGAGCACCTCGAGTGGTTACTAATGAGAATAAGATTACTTTTAATGTATCTAATTTATCACAAGGAATGTATTTTGTAGAACTGAAAAGCAAAACATTTAAAAGGATGGAAAAACTAATTATTGAATAAGTATATACGTTAAATTTAAGTTATAAAAGCTTCCGTAATTCGGAAGCTTTTTTTGTAATGTTTATTTTCGCTTTTCGACATAGCTACCAACTAAAAATCTATTTGATGAAAAACTACATTTTTGCAATTGCCTTATTAATTACATTTTCGGCATGTAAACAAAACACAAAGACAGAAGAAGCTACAGAAAGTGTAGAAGAAGTAATAGTAGAAAATCCAGCAGTTACCTATCCAGAAAATCTGACTAAAGTATTTGATGCGCATGGCGGAATGGACACCTGGAAATCTATGAAATCCTTAGCTTTCACTATGGAAAAGCCAGACGGAAAAGAAGTGATAACCACAAACTTAATTTCAAGAGAAGGATTGGTAGATAACCCAAAAGAAAGTATTGGTTTTGATGGTGAAAAAGCATGGTTTGTAAATAAAACTGAAGGAGATTATAATGGGGCAATGGCTAAATATAAGTATAACTTAATGTTCTATTTCTATGCGATGCCTTTTATTCTTGCCGATGACGGAATTAACTATGCAGATGCAGAACCTTTAGTTTATGAAGGGATAACATACCCAGGAATTCAAGTAACCTATAACGCAGGAGTTGGTGAAACTCCAGAAGATCGTTACGTGTTATATTACAACCCTACAACATATCAAATGGAATGGTTAGGCTATACCGTTTCTTTTGTTCCAGGAATTGATACCAAAGAATTGCACTTTAGAAGATATAGTAATTGGCAAAAAGTGAATGGTTTATTATTGCCTAAAACAAGTGTGAATTATGGTTTTAAAGACGACAAACCAACAGAAGCTACAAAGAGTACAGATTTTATAGAGGTTCAAATTACAGATGCAGCTATGCCATCTAGCACATTTGCTAAACCTGAAAATGGAGAATTTTCAAACTAAGCGTTCTTTTAAAGCACATAAAAAAAGCGAACATTATATAATGTTCGCTTTTTTTTATGTGCTATTTTTAAGTTTAAAATTACAAAGAATTAGGTTCAATAGGTCTATGTAAACCAGGAATTTCTAACATCACCTTGCGTAATTCGTTTTTTAAAGTGTAACTAGTAAAATCTGGATAAGCAGTAAGCCTATTAAAATTTTGTGGTGTAAATACTAAGTTGCCAGTTGGTATTGCTTCAAAATTTTTAAAAGGTGCAGTGGTTTTTAAATTGGTTTCTAAAACCAGAATTTTTTCAAAAGTATAGCTGTCAAAAAAAGAATAACTCTTTTTATCTATTTTCTTTAGCTCTATGGTTTGTGCAAAAGAAATAGCACTAATAAAAAGGGAGACTAATAATAATGTCTTTTTCATAACCTATGATTTTTATTGTACTAAGATACAAGAATTAATTATATTTTACTATCCTGATAATTAACCAGTAAGGCAACCACATAACTATAGCTTTTCATTCCGCCTTGTTGGTTGTTTGCTTTTAAAAAGTTGGTGTACACAAGTTTAAAAATAGGCTCTGTTATGTTTTGGTAACTTTGCCAGAAATCTTGTGTTTCTTGATAGTTCTTAATAATTCCGAGGTTAATAGTATCTAATAATGCTTCGTAAGCAACAGGATCTCTTCGGTATACCTCCAATAAACAATGTTTTAATCCGAAGGTAAAACCAGAATACTTAAAGTAGATATCCGGATTGTTGGTTGCTGCTAAAAATCCAATAAAATTAGCTTCGTTTTCTGCAGCATAACCCAATTGATGCGCAACTTCATGCGAAGCGGTTGTTGGAAATTTATACTTAGGAATTAATGCATCTACTTGCGCTTCATTGGTCAACGGATTTAAATATCCCGAAAATCCCATGTATGTTAATGGGATGCTAAATAAGGATTTTTTTATACTCTTCGGATGGTATTTTAGATGCGGAAAATCTTTCTCTAAAACAGTATAACCATTGGGGACTTGTTGTAATAATTCGGATTTACTATACGGTATTTCTACCTGTACAGTATCGTTTTTTGTGATTTCTAGATGTAAAGTATTCGATTTTTTAATGAGCTGTTTGGTAACGGAGATTAATTTTTCGGTAGTATAATCTGCTTCTAGATGGAGGTTTTTATGTAATGGCAATCGGTAATAATTCATTGCCCAAAAAAGATGAAAGGCAAAATAGATAATGGAAACTGCCGCAAAAACATCTATACACCAGTTTTTAGTATCTTTTCTAATTCTTCGTCTGTTTTTAATAAACCATCGAAGGATAAATATAATAGAAAACGCATAGAATACATCGCCAAATGAAAATGGAATCCATCCTAAAGTATATCTCAAAAGTTTCGAAATTATAGGGTATAAGCCGTTGCTGTAATATTTCTCAATAAATTCAGGATAATTAGAAAGTAACCGTACCATAAAGTAAACTGGTACTAAAGAAAAAGCAATATAGGGTTTTGGGTTTTTCAGCATCTTTCAAAAGTAAGCAAATGTTTGTAAAAGACTATTCGTATCTTTGCACTTTCAAAAATATATACAAATGAATTCAGAAATAAGACAACTAGAACCACAACAACTTTGGAATAAGTTTGCAGACCTTAATGCAGTGCCAAGAGCATCCAAAAAAGAAGAACGTGTTATTGCGTTTATGAAAGATTTTGGAACCAAACTTGGTTTAGAAGTTATCGAAGATGAAGTTGGTAACGTAATCATTAAAAAGCCAGCAACTTCTGGAATGGAAGATCGAGTTACCATCGTTATGCAATCGCATTTAGATATGGTACACCAAAAAAATAACGATACCGATTTTGATTTCGATACGCAAGGAATTGATATGTATGTAGAAGGAGATTGGGTTCGTGCCAAAGGAACTACGCTTGGAGCAGATAATGGCTTAGGTGTTGCAACTATTATGGCCATTCTAGAAAGTACAGATATTGCACATCCTGCAATTGAGGCGTTATTTACTATTGACGAAGAAACAGGAATGACAGGAGCAATGGGTTTAAAAGGAGGATTGCTGGAAGGCGCAATCTTATTAAACTTAGACACAGAAGAAGATGATGAAATTGGTGTTGGTTGTGCCGGTGGAATCGATGTTACTGCAACTAGAGAATATAACGTAGAAGAAACTCCAGAATTTAAAACCGGTTTTGCTATTACCGTAAATGGTTTGCAAGGTGGACATTCTGGAATGCAAATTCACGAGGGTTTAGGGAATGCGAACAAAATTATGAATCGTGTTTTATTTGACGGATTTGAAAACTTTGGTTTACGTATTTCTGAAATTGATGGAGGAAGTTTGCGTAATGCAATTCCGAGAGAAAGTAATGCAATAGTTGCTATCGATGCGGTGCATGAAGCTGCTTTTATTGCAGAAATGGAAGCAATGGCAAAAACCATTAAAACCGAATTAAGAACGATGGAACCGGATTTAGAAATTACAGTTTCTAAAACAGAAACACCAGAAACTATTATGGATCTTGGTGTTCAAGAAGGGATCACAAGAGCTATTTATGCCGCTTGTAATGGGGTGTATAGAATGAGTGCAGAGATTCCTGGTTTGGTAGAAACATCCAATAACATTGCGAGAGTAATTATTAAAGATGGAGCTATTAAAATAGGATGCTTAACACGTAGTTCTGTAGAAAGTGCTAAAGATGATCTAGCAAATTCACTTCGTGCAACTTTTGAACTTACAGGTTGTGAGGTAGAACTTTCGGGAGATTATCCTGGTTGGGCTCCAAATATGGATTCTTCTATATTAAAAGTATTAGATGCTTTATATGAAAAAATGAATGGCGAAAAAGCACATGTTGCTGCTTGTCACGCCGGATTAGAATGTGGTATTCTTGGAACGCATTACCCAGAAATGGAAATGATTAGTTTTGGACCAACTATTAAAGGAGCACACTCTCCAGATGAAAGAGCAAGTATTTCTTCTGCTCAAAAATACTGGAAGTTTGTTTTAGAGATTTTGAAGGAGATTCCTAAAAAATAAGGATAATATAAATATAGTATAAAAAAAAAGCAGCTCATCGAGCTGCTTTTTTTATGTAATTGATTCTGGGTTATTATTCAATTCCCATAATCTCTAAATCAAAAACCAAGTTTGTGTTTCCTGGTATTGGTCCCATGCCGTTTTCACCATAACCTAAATAGCTAGGTATAAAAACGTGTGCTTTGTCACCAACATTCATGTTAAGCATCGCTTCTCTAAATCCGGGAACAAGTTGTGCCGTTTCATTATATATCATAGCAAAAGGTTTGTAGCCTTTAGCTTTATCTCGTTGCTCATTGTATTGGTCATTGTCTTTTGCAACTTGCGCCCAACTAGTGTCAAATAATTTGCCGTCTTCAAAGAATCCAGCGTAATTAACTAAAACTTTATCTGTAGAGGTTGGTTTTACACCATTTTTAGCTTCATCAATAATCATAACTAAGCCAGTAGGAAGTGTTTTAATAGTTCCTTTTAAACTTTCGTTCTTTTTCAAGAAGTTTTCTGTTGCTTGTTTCGCTTCTTCTTTTAGTTTTTCTTCTGCTTCTTCTTTAAGTCTTTTTGTGTTTTCAGCAATTTTAGGTAATTCTTCTGTGTACACTTTAGGAGCGTCAAAAGCTTTTGCAGCCTTCCCTTTTCTTATAATGTTAAGCTCATTAATAACCACGTCAATAAAAGGTTTGTTGCTTGGTTTTTCTGTTTTTACGTTAGAAATACTGTCTTGCACATCTAACCCTAAAACTACTTCACCAAATACAGCGTGACAACTAACTCTTGGATTGTCACATTTTTTTAAGTTTCCTTGTGCATCAAATGCATCTAAGTTTGGTGTAGGCCCTTCCGTTATAAAAAACTGACTACCATTTGTATTCGCACCAGAATTTGCCATAGATAAGATTCCTGGTTTGTTATGTCTTAAATCTGGATTAAATTCATCTGTAAATTTGTATCCAGGATCTCCAGATCCAGTTCCTGTAGGATCTCCTCCTTGAATCATAAATTTATCGATAACTCTATGGAAGATAATACCGTTATAATATCTTTTTCCTTTTAAAGAATCTGTAACGTTTGGATGTGTTCCTTCTGCTAGAGCAACAAAGTTTGCAACTGTTACAGGTGCTTGTTCAAAATATAATTTAGCAACCATAGTACCTTTGTTGGTTACAAATTCTGCATAAAGACCATCTTCAAGATCTGGATATTTATCTTGGCAAGAGGTAATACTTAGCAAAAGTGCTAGAATAAAAATTTTCATAGTTTGTTTTAAAAAATTCATATTAATTAGATTGATTTTGGGTTATTGAATTTACAGTTACTTCACATATTAATGGTATACTAGTGCCTATTCTATTATTATCTCCATAATAGCCATATGCTTTTGGTGATGGAAAAAGAAAAGTAACGGTTTCGCCAGTTTTCATAAGTTTTAAACCTTCACGTAAACCAGTGAAAAGTTCTTGCTTATCCATTGCGTAGTTTTGTGTTCTTAACTCTTCTTTAGTATAGATTAGTTTTCCGTTTAAAGACTTCACATTATAATTAAAATTTACAATATCACCAAAATTTGGTTTTATTAAACTGTCTTGTACTTTGGTATTGTAATAATACCAAAAACCACTTTGCGAAGCGATATAATTATTCTTCGGATTTTTATCCATAATAGCTTCTATACGTACTTGTTCTTTAGCGTATAGTTCTTTGTTTCTTGCAACCGATTCTTCAATAAAAGAACCAGAAGTTGCAGAAATAGGTCTTCGTGCTTCTGGTGATTTACACGAAACTAATAGAATTAAAATACAAGGTATTAGTAAAAACTTATTCATTGTTTAAAGCCTTTTTATAGCTTGGTAATATACTAATAAATTTTTCAACGGTTTCATTTAAGTCAGTATCGCTTTTACCTCCAGCAGCATTAGTATGTCCGCCTCCAGAAAAATGTGCTCTTGAAAATTCGTTTACAGAAAAGTCTCCTTTAGATCGTAAAGATATTTTAATAATATTTTGCTTTTGATCTTCTATAAAAATAGCTGCAAATATGATGTTTTGCAGGGATAGCGCATAGTTAACAAATCCTTCGGTATCTCCTTTTTTATAATCAAAGTTGTTTAATTCTTGTTGAGAGAGTGTTATATATGCAGTTCTATATTCTGGTAAAACTTTTAAATTACTTAGGGTGCAACCTAATAATTGTAATCTGTTATAGCTATTTGTATCATAGATAGCATTGTGTATTTCCGCGTTTTTAGCGCCTTTCTCTATTAGGTCGGCAATGACTTTATGTGTTGTAGATGTGGTAGAAGAAAACCTAAAAGAACCAGTGTCTGTCATAATTCCGGTATATAAACAGGTAGCAATATCTGCGTCTATCTTATTTGCATCGGCTAACATATCTATAAAATGATACACCATTTCACAAGTAGAACTCATACTTACATCACTATAGGTATATAAAGCATAATCATCTGGTTGTTGGTGATGATCGATCATTATTTTTATAGCTTCACTTTTAGCAAGAACAGGCTCCATATCCCCAGTCCTGTTTAAAGCATTAAAATCTAATGTGAAAATAATTTCGGCTTGATGAATTAAGGTTTCACTCTCCTCCGTTTGCGTGTCATATTTTAAAACAGTGGCTTCGCTTGGCATCCATTTTAAAAAATCTGGGTAATCATTCGGAGCAATAACGCGTACCTCATGATTGTATTTTAAAAGATATAAGTATAAGCCTAATGTAGAACCAATTGCATCTCCATCTGGGTTTTTATGAGGAACAATCACAATTTTTTTAGGAGATTGTAGTAGTGCTTTTATGTTAGTAATGTCTTGTTTTTTCATAGGTAGCGAAGATACAATTTTTTAGTAATGGATTATATGGTTTTTAGGAAGAAATACATTACTTTTGCAAAAAAAAAAATATTATAAAAAATGGCGACAAATAGAACATTTACAATGCTTAAACCAGATTCTGTTGAAAAAGGGAATATTGGTGCAATTTTAGAAAAAATTACTGCTTCAGGATTTAGAATCGTAGCATTAAAATTAACACACATGACAACTACAGATGCACAAGCGTTTTACGCGGTACATAACGAACGTCCTTTCTTTGGGGAATTAGTGGAGTATATGACACGTGGACCAGTTGTAGCAGCAATCTTAGAAAAAGATAATGCCGTGGAAGATTTTAGAACTTTAATTGGAGCTACTAATCCAGCAGACGCAGCAGAAGGTACTATACGTAAACTATATGCAGCATCTATTGGTGAAAATGCAGTACACGGAAGTGATAGTGATGAAAATGCAGCTATTGAAGGTGCTTTCCATTTTTCTGGAAGAGAAATGTTCTAGAAAATTTATATACACATATTAACAAAAAGCCTGCAATTTGCAGGCTTTTTTTGTTTCTGTAAGCCAGCTAACAATAAAATTAAAATAACTGTAGTATATTTATAAAAAAAAAGACAATGAAGAAATCTACTAAACTTTTATTCGTTTTATTCTTGCTAGCCATTACTGCATATGCGCAAGAAACACAAAAAAGCATTACCGCTTTTGTACATGAAACGAATGCAAGTGTTACTGTAAATGAAAATACACAAATTGCAAGCTTTATTAAGTTTCAACAGACTAATCCTTTAGATGTAGAAGGTATAACATTAGAGGCAAAAGCATTTACTTTCTTAGAGAAATATAAAGCGATATTTAATATAAAAAAGGTAAGCGAATCTTTTGTCGTAGACGGGTTAATAACAGATAATTACGGATGGAAACAGCTAACATTAAATCAAGAGTATCATGGTGTTCCTGTATATGACGGTAAATTAAAGTTTCATTTTAATATCGAAAATAAGTTAACTGCTATTAATGGGAATTATATACCAAACATAAAACTGAACGCGACGCCAACTATATCTGCAGCAACGGCTAATCGATTGGCAATGGAAGTTGTTCAAAATCAAAAAATAAATGGCTCAGGAGTACCTTTAAAAGTAAATAAAAACACATTATATGTTTTTCAAAAAGGATTAGCACAAGGGAATTTTACCTCAAAACATCTTGTTTATGAAGTAGAAGTTCGAAATGATAAAGATGTAAGAGAGTTTGTTTTTGTAAATGCACATACGCAGGAAACTGTAGAACAATTCACAGGAATGGCAAATGCATTACATAGAATTGTTTACGAAGACAATACGGGGAATACTGTTTGGGAAGAAGGGGATGTCTTACCAGGCACATTAACGAGCTGGCAAATAAATGAGGTGGAAACTTCAGCACAAGTATATCATTTGTTTAACCATACTTTTGGTTTTGATTCTTACGATGGTAATGGAGCACAAATGAGAACCGTAAATAACGATCCAGGTGTAGCAAATGCAAGTTGGAATGGTTCTACAACCAACTACCGCGATGGTACCGCTGCAGATGATGTAATTGCACATGAATGGGGACACGCATATACGGAATTTACTAGTGGTTTAATTTATGCTTGGCAAGCTGGGGCAATTAATGAGTCTTACTCCGATATTTGGGGTGAAACGGTAGATTTAATTAATAATTATGAGGATGAAGGAGAAGATCTTTCCTTAAGAACCGATTGTGGTAGTTCCTTGAGATGGAGAATGGGAGAAGATGCTTCCTTCTTTTCTGCGCCAATACGTGATCTTTGGAATCCTAATTGTAATAATGCTCCGGGAAAAGTTACAGATGCTAATTATCATTGTGCAGATAGTGATTCTGGAGGTGTACACGTTAATTCGGGAGTGCCAAACCATGCGTATGCATTATTAGTAGATGGAGGAACCTATAATGGACAAACCATTAATGGTATTGGCTTTACTAAGGCTGCTCATATTTTTTGGAGAGCACAAAGTACATACCTTACAGCTACAAGTGATTTTACGCTGTTAGCTAATGCTTTAGAGGCTGCTTGTACCGATTTAATAGGAATAAATCTAGAAGGACTTACAACAACCAGTACGCCGGCTGGGCCTTCTGGTGAAATAATTACAACGGCAGATTTCGATGAATTAGTAAAAGTTTTAGTAGCAGTAGAGCTGCGTGTTTTTCCAGATCAGTGTGGCTTTGTGGCAATTTTGGTAGAAACACCAGAGTTATGTGAAGCAGCAATCAATAATCCAGTGTTTTTTGAAGATTGGGAATCTGGTTTAGGAACTTGGATAGTTACAGAATTACCAAGTAATCCTGCTACTTGGGAGTCTAGACCTTGGGCGATAAGTGCTAGTTTACCAAACGGTAGAGTAGGACAAGCCGTTTTTGGTGTAGATCCTGTAAATGGAGATTGTGGTGCAGATTTACAAAACGGAATAATTAGACTAGAAAGTCCATTAATTACATTGCCAGATTTTACAGATGGTATTTATGAAATGGCTTTTGATCATTATGTGGCAACAGAGTCGCAATGGGATGGTGGAAATATAAAGTATAGTGTAACCAATGGTCTTCTTTGGGATACTTTACCAAGTACTGCATTTACACATAATACATATAATAATTCTTTAAATATTACCGGGAATGATAATCCGATGCAAGGTCAGGACGCTTTTACAGGAACGAATGGTGGTTCTGTTTCTGGTAGTTGGGGAAAAAGTATTATAGATTTATCAGCGATTGGTCTTGGAGCTAATAGCACTGTTAAATTTAGATGGGAAATGGGTACAGATGGTTGTAACGGTATTGAAGGCTGGTATTTAGATGATGTGGTAATTTATAACTGCTCCAGAATTTTATCTGTTACAGAATTTGAAACATTAAACAGTAGTATCAAAGTGTTTCCAAATCCTTCTAAGGGATTATTTACATTACTAAAAACACAAAACATAGATTTAAGTACGGCAAGTATTCATGATATTAATGGAAGATTTATTACACAAATAGATTTAGCGAATATGCAAATGCAAAAAGATGTTAATATATCTAATCTAGCTGCAGGTATTTATTTTATGACTGTTGCTTCGCCAGAAAGTAAAACGGTTATTAAGCTTGTTAAAGAGTAGTTGCATTATAATGATTAAAAAAAGCACAGCTAGCAATGGTTGTGCTTTTATTGGTTATTTACACAAGAGATAATGAAAACTAAGTTACATATATTTAAAGTGGTTGCAAAGCACTTGAGCTTCACCAAAGCAGCAGAACAATTATTTGTTTCCCAACCTGCGGTTTCTAAATCCATCAAAAATTTAGAGGAAGAATATAAAACAACCTTTTTTACCAGAAAGAGAAACTCGATAGAACTCACAGCAGAAGGGAAGGCTTTTCTTGTGTATACCAACAGGATACTCGCTGTTTTTTCTGAAATGGAGGAACAGTTTCTACACAAAAAAGACGTTTTTCCAGAGGTTATTGAATTAGGAGTTAGTACAACCTTGTCCAATTATATAATCCCTAAAATAATAGCAAAGTTTAGAGTACAGTTTCCGCAAACAAAATTTAAAATAATAAGTGATAATTCAGCGCATATTGAAGATTATATTCTGAATGAAGAAATAGATTTTGGAATTACGGAAGGTAGTATATCCAATACTAAATTACATTTCGAAAAATTTATTAAAGACGAAATTGTATTGGTAACTAATGTGAATAATACTCTTTTTAAGAAAGGAAGCATTACTATAGAAACACTACAGGAAATTCCTATTATTGAACGAGAAAAAGGTTCTGGAACAAGAGCTATTATTGATAAGTTTCTATTACAAAATAATATAAAAAGTCTTAATAGTGTGGTGTCTTTAAATAGTACGGAAGCGATTAAAAACTACCTGTATCATTCTGATCATTTTGCACTTTTATCTATTAATGCCATTCATAACGACTTAGTGCATAATAAATTAAAAATAATTGACATTAAAGATTTATCGATCGAAAGGTGGTTTTACTTCATAAAAAGAACAGGCTTTCAATCCAAGACTATAGATTACCTAGAAAATTTTATCCGCAACAACTATAACTTTTAGTTATGCTTAATAACTAATTAATTTGCTTAAAGGTTATTTGTTAGAATTACTTTTGTATCGTAATACTACGAAATGATATGAAAGATTTATTATCAAAAGTTGCCTACCTTCTTATAATTAGTATCGCTTTTTTAGGCGGAATAAATAGTCCAACTGCATTAGTGCTCGGCTTTGTTTTTACATTGGTATTAAATAATCCTTTTCCAACGTACAGTCAGAAGGCTTTTCATCTTTTTTTGAAGATCTCGGTGGTTGGTTTAGGTTTCGGAATGTTTATTAATGAAACACTAGAAACCAGTAAGCAAGGAATAGAACTAACCATGTTCTCTATTTTTTTAACACTCAGCTTAGGATTCTTTTTAGCAAGAATTTTGAAATTAGATTTAAAATTAGCACACCTTATTAGTTGTGGAACTGCTATTTGTGGCGGAAGTGCCATTGCAGCAATTTCACCAGTTATTAAAGCAAAAAGCAAAACGATAAGTATTGCTTTAGGTATTGTGTTTTTTTTAAACGCGGTTGCGCTGTTTATTTTTCCTGCAGTAGGTCATTTTTTTAACTTAACACAGGAGCAATTTGGTTTATGGTGTGCTATTGCTATACATGATACCAGTTCTGTGGTTGGAGCTGCTTTGGGTTATGGAGATGAAGCTTTACGAATAGCGACTACAGTGAAACTAACACGAACCTTATGGATTATACCTTTGTCTATTTTTTCTATGTTTCTATTTAAAACAAAAGGAGAGAAAATAAAGATACCCTATTTTATTCTCTTATTTATAATGGCAATTATTATCAATAGTTACCATGTTTTGCCAGAACCTGCAACTGGTTTTATTGTGCTTATAGCAAAACGATTACTTATAGTAACCTTATTCCTTGTAGGGTCTAATATATCTATTCATGATTTAAAATCTTCAGGTATTAAACCCATCTTATTCGCATTTATATTGTGGTTATTTATTTCTGTTTTCTCTCTACTTTATATTTTAAACTAAAAAACAGATTAGATGTGCAGAAGATAACAAAAACAAGAAGTATAGAAACAAAAAAACGCAACCATCGGGTTGCGTTTTTGTTCTAAAAAGATAAGCTTATAAATTATATAACTTTAACGTTTATTGCGTTTAATCCTTTTTTTCCTTCTGTTAATTCGAACTCAACGTCATCGCCTTCACGAACTTCATCGATTAATCCCGAAATGTGAACAAAATGTTCTTTGTTTGAACCTTCTTCTGTGATAAAACCAAATCCTTTGGCATCGTTGAAGAACTTTACTGTTCCTTTACTCATGGTAATGTAATTTATTGTTAATACTAACTGTAATACAAAGATAATGCCAATAAATTAAATAAGCTATATTTATTTGTTAATTATCTTAAAACCAGTTTTTTAATGATCTCTTTTCCTAAGCTTTCATTAAGCATTCTAATTATTTTTTCCTTACCATAACTCAATTCTTCTCTTAAAACACTAGAACTTAATTGTATATATAACGTTTCGCGTTCCAATTGTACTGCTGTTGTGTAGTTGTTTACACCATTTCCCATTAGGTTTGCCCAAGCGTCTGCTACATTAACTTTGTCTAAACCACGTTCTAATTTATTGGTTTCTACAAATTCTTTTAAAGCATCGGATATGCTTAAATTTTCATTATTACGTTTTGCCATGCTCACTTCCCACGAAAATGGGACTCTCTTTTTAATTAATTCTTATTTATTTCACCTAAATCTAAAGGTTGGTAGCGTTTGTATAAATATACGTCCTTATTCTGGTTTATTATTTTTAACTGCGTCTTAGTTGCTAAAAGAATAGTTTCTTTCCAAGTAGCAAAAGGAGTAGTGTAGTATACGTTTAAACTATCGTTTTCTATAACAACTCGCATCCTTTCTACATCTTTGGAGGTTTCAAAAGTGCCAAGAAAATTAGGCTTTAGTTTTTTTCTGATACCAGTTAAGCTATCGTTTATTTCAAAATAGTCAATAGTATCATTATAATTATAGTCCTTTTTGCTTCCGTCATGCAATGTAACTTCATCAATTTCCCAGTACCCATTTACATGTGTTATAAAGGTTTCCGGATTTGAAGAACAGTTAAAAAGGAGTACAGTTAATAGTATTAATGTGTAGTTTTTCATAATCTAAAAATTTCAAAAGATTGGTGTACTTGTTTTACAGCGTTTTCGGTTCGTTCTGCATGTGTGTCACTAATAAATAGTTGTCCGAAGTTCTCATCATCCACTAATTTAATAATTTGAGCAACACGCTGTTCATCTAACTTATCAAAAATATCATCTAAAAGTAGAATTGGGTTTACGCCACTTTGTTTTTTTATAAAATCAAACTGTGCCAACTTTAAAGCAATTAAAAATGATTTTTGCTGTCCTTGACTCCCAAACTTTTTAATGGGATGTTCTGCAATATTAAAAACCAAATCGTCTTTATGTATACCTGTACTTGTATATTGCAAGGCTTTGTCTTTATTTATAACGCGCATTAAAAGCGTGTTGAGGTCTGCTTCAAATAAATCACTTTTATATACCAAATCTACACTTTCGTTATTATTGCTAATTGCTTCGTAACGCGATTTAAAAATAGGAATAAACGCTTGTAAAAAAGCATCTCTCGATTTAAAAATCCGAGTTCCGTAATCGGTTAATTGGTTATTATAAATTTCAAGAGTATCTTGATTATAGGTGTTATTAAGCGCAAAATATTTTAATAAGGAATTTCTTTGTGCTAAAATCTTATTGTATTTAATTAAATCTTCTAAATACGTCTTATCACTTTGTGAGATTACACTGTCTATAAATTTACGTCTTGTGTCACTTCCTTCCGTAATTAAATCTCGATCTGCTGGTGAAATAATGACCAAAGGAAGAAAGCCAATGTGCTCGCTAAACTTTTCGTAGGCCTTATTATTTCGCTTAATTACCTTCTTTTGACCTTTTTTTAAGCTAATTGCAACTTTTTCTGTGTTATTTTCTTTTTCATAATCACCATTAATCACAAAAAACTCTTCGTTGTGTTTTATATTTTGAGATGCAATAGGATTAAAATAACTTTTACCAAACGAAAGATGGTAAATAGCATCTAGTATATTCGTTTTACCCACGCCATTGTTGCCAACAATGCAATTTATTTTCTCGTTAAAGGAGAAAGAAATGCTGTCAAAATTCTTATAATTAAGTAAAGAAAGTGATTTTAAAATCATAAAAAAGTTAGATAAACGGAATTCTAGAAGTTGTTTTCTTAAAATGTCTTGCAAAATATTGAAAAATAACAAATAAATAAACCTTATTTGTGAAGAAAAATTTTATTTTTGCCACGCAATAATTAACAAAATAATGGCTACATACAAGAAAAGAGGATATAAACCGAAAACGAAAGAAGAAGAAGTACATGTTGAAGAGGAAAACTCAACAACTGCTGAAGTCTTTAATACATTAGATGAAACAGCTTCTAAAACCGAAGACTGGGTGATCAAGAACCAAAAATACATTTTTGTAATAATTGGTATTGTAGCTATTGGTGTTTTAGGATATTTAGGTTATAAAGAATTTGTAGCTAAACCAGGACAAACAGAAGCGATGAACGATATGTTTCAAGCGCAAAAGTATTATAATGAAGCCGTAACAGGAACCGAAAAGGATTCTTTATTTAATTTAGCATTGAATGGAGGAGAAGGTAAATATGGTATGTTAGATATTATATCCGAACACAGCGGAACAGAAGCTGCTAACCTTGCAAACTATTATGCAGGAATGGCGTACTTAAACCAAAAAGATTACAAGAATGCAGTTTCGTATTTAGGTAATTATAAAGGTAAAGACGAAGCTACTGGACCTATTGCTAAAGGAGCAATTGGAGATGCTTTTGTACAATTAAACCAAAAAGAAGATGCTTTAGGTTATTATGTGCAAGCTGCTCAAATGCGTAACAATGAATTAACAACACCAATGTACTTATACAAAGCGGGAATTACTGCTTTAGATTTAGGAAAAGCTGGTGAAGCGTTAAAACATTTTAATAAAATTAAAGAAGAATATCCTACTGCTACCGAAGCTTCAAATATTGATGTATTTATAGGTAAAGCAGAAGTGTTGGCTACTAAATAAATAACCGCTTTCGCGGAAGAAATATGGCAACAGTAAATAAAAATTTATCCGATTACGATAAAAACACAATCCCAAACGCGAAAAATTTTCGGTTTGGGATTGTTGTTTCAGAATGGAACGATAACATCACCGAAGGCTTATTTAAAGGTGCTTTGGATACACTTATTGAAAACGGTGTAGAAGAAGAAAATATACTCCGTTGGAATGTTCCTGGTAGCTACGAGCTTATTTTTGGAAGCAAAAAAATGCAACAGTATAATGTCGATGCTGTAATTGCAATTGGTAGTGTGATTCAAGGCGAAACGAAACATTTCGATTTTGTTTGTGAAGCCGTTGCTCAAGGTATTAAAGACTTAAACGTCATACATGATGTTCCTGTGATTTTCTGTGTGCTTACCGATATGAATATGCAGCAAAGTATCGATCGTTCTGGTGGAATTCATGGTAATAAAGGTACAGAAGCTGCTGTAGCTGCAATTAAAATGGCTGCTTTAAATATACTTTAGTTTTTAATATTCCGTTTCTCTTTAACAACATAGCAACAGAATACATAAGGAATTCGGGACTTTTCTATACTGATTTTTTAGTTTCTATATGGAAGGCTGTGCTTTCCGTTATTCCTGAATAATACCTCCATAAACAACGCTGTAATTTCGCACCTTCACATCTTTCAAACAAAACGTTTGCAGTGCTAGTATTTCGTTTTCCTTAAAGAATTTTACTACATCTGTCTTCTAACTTCTGTTTCCTAACCTGTTTGTTAACAATTTTTAGCATTTCGAAACCAATATTTCCTTGTAAATTAAGTAAATTTGAGGGTAACATACACTTTTAACTTTACAGTGAATTTATTTAATCAACGCAGAAACAAATCGTTTAGTTATACACCTAAACACCAGAGAGAACAGGAGCAAACCGAAAAAGAAGCGCTAACTTCCAAATGGGATGCTATTCGAGGAACATCAAAACGGAAAGGAAGTTTTCTTTCTAGCTTAACAGTTATGGTGTTGTTTTTGATAGCTATATTGGTATTGTTATACATTTTAAGTAGTTACTAATAAAGCAAAGCTTATGGGCATTTTTAAAACAAAACAAAACAGAAAGTTTGATTATACACCTCAATACTTTAAAGGGGTAGGGAATCCGTATGAAATTAAACACAAATTTGATGACCAAAGGTCAACGGTTGGTAGTCAGGGAGGAATTAAAACAAAACTAGTTTCTGCACTTAACGACTATAAAAACAACGAAGATAAAAGCGCAAATAAACGTGTTTTAATTATTCTTGCTATCCTCATATTTGTATTTTTGTTTATTATAGATTTTGACGTATCTATATTCTTTTCAAAATAATTTATGGCAGACATTATTCAACTTTTACCCGATCATGTTGCAAACCAGATTGCAGCTGGTGAGGTAGTACAACGACCAGCTTCGGTAGTAAAAGAATTATTAGAAAATGCTATTGATGCGCAAGCTACAAGCATAAAGCTAATAGTAAAAGAGGCTGGAAAAACCTTAATTCAAGTAATAGATGATGGTAAGGGAATGAGCACAACAGATGCTCGTTTGAGTTTTGAGCGTCATGCAACTTCTAAAATTAGAACAGCAGATGATCTTTTTAAACTAAATACCAAAGGTTTTCGTGGCGAAGCTTTAGCAAGTATTGCCGCAATTGCTCATGTAGAATTAAAAACCAAACAAGAGGACCAAGAAGTTGGTACTAGTATTATTATAGCGGGTAGCGAAATTGAAGAACAAGAAGTAGTTGTAACTCCTAAAGGAACTTCTATTGCGGTTAAAAACTTGTTTTTTAATATTCCTGCAAGACGAAATTTTTTAAAATCGAATACCGTAGAATTACGACATATTATTGATGAATTTCATCGGGTTACTTTAGCGCATCCTAATATTACATTCGCAATGTATCATAATGGATCTGAAGTGTTTCAGCTTCCAGAAAGTAATTATAGACAACGAATTGTAAATTTATTTGGTACTAAAACTAATGAGAAATTAGTTCCTGTAGAAGAAGATACAGAAGTATTGAAGATTTCAGGATTTGTTGGTAAACCAGAATATGCAAAAAAATCTAGAGGAGAACAGTTCTTTTTTGTGAACGATAGATTTATAAAAAGTGCTTATTTAAATCATGCAATAGGCTCGGCCTTTGAAGGTTTGTTAAAAGATGGCGCACATGCAAGCTACTTTTTAAACTTGCAAGTAAATCCGCAAACCATAGATATCAATATACATCCTACAAAAACCGAAATTAAGTTTGATGATGAGCATACTTTATATGCCATTTTGCGCTCTGCGGTGAAACATAGTTTGGGACAATTTAATATTGCTCCTGTTTTAGATTTTGATCGGGATGCTAATTTAGATACACCGTATGGTTTTAAAAATAAAGGAGGAAGTACACCAACCATAGAGGTAGATCGTAGTTTTAATCCTTTTCAAGAAGAAAGAAATCCAGTAGCAAAACAGCAAGTTTCATATAAAAAAGAAGTTGCCGGAAGCTGGGAAGGTTTATATGTTGGTTTAGAATCTAAAAGTACCAAAACACAACAAGATTTTAGCGAAGTGCATTTTGAAAGTGATGAGCAAACTGCTTCTATGTTTACTAATGAAAACGAAGTGGAGCAGCAACAATCTACCTACCAATTAAATAATAAATATATTATTAGTAAGGTAAAGTCTGGAATGCTACTTATCGATCAGCATCGAGCACACCAACGTGTTTTATACGAAGATTTCCTTAAAAACTTGACCGTAAAGGAAGCGATGAGTCAGCAATTGCTGTTTCCGTTGCAATTGCATTTTTCATCGCAAGAAATTGCTATTATTAATCAAGTTAAAGAAGATTTAGAACATACCGGATTTATGTTTGCTTCCATAAATGAAGATAGCTTAGAAATTACAGGAGTCCCGGTAAGTGTTCCAGAGAGTGAGGTTTCTATCATTTTAGAGCAGCTTATTAGCGATGTGGAAAATGAAGTGCCAGATAGTAATTTTAGCGCCACAGATTTATTGGCAAAATCCATGTCTAAAAGTTTGGCCATTAAAACCGGGCAAAGCTTAAGCCTGCAAGAACAAGAGCATTTGGTAAATAAGCTTTTTGCTTGTAAAGAACCTAATGTTTCGGCAATGAATAGACCAACTTTTGTAACCATGACGATGGATGAGTTGGATAGAAAATTTTTATAGAATAATAAGTTTCCCTTTTTTCAAGGGAATAGAAATAAGTTTAATTAAAACAGATTTCCTCTAGAGTTTATCTGGAGCCAAGTCGAAAGATGCTAAATTAATATGAATAGAATAACAGATACAGTAAAACATCTAATTATCATAAACGTTCTTATGTTTATTGGTACTTTATTTATTGGTGGCGGACAGTTGTTTTACGAATGGTTTGCGCTATATTTTCCTAAGAATGATGCGTTTCAACCTTGGCAAATAATTACCCACATGTTTATGCATGGTGGAGCAGATTTACAGAATTTTAGCTTAATGCATTTAGGTTTTAATATGTTTGCTTTATGGATGTTTGGTTCTCCAGTGGAACAGGTTTTAGGTAGTAAGAAATTTTTATTTGTCTATATATCCGCAGGGTTAGGAGCAGTATTGTTTCAGTTGGGGTATTATTATTTCAGCTATATTCCTTTATACAATGAATTAATAAGCTCTGGATTGACAAACGATCAATTGGTGCACATGTTTACTTCTAACGAAATTATTTCAGGAATTACAGATGTCCAATTAATAAATTTAAAAGAAGCTTACCCAATTTATAATGCATCTATGGTTGGTGCATCTGGTTGTATTATGGGAATTCTAGCTGCATTTGGTATGATGAATCCAGAAGCAAAACTGATGATGATCTTTTTACCAATTCCTATAAAAGCGAAATATTTTATTCCTGGAATTATTTTATTAGATGTGATCTCTGCAATTTCAGGGCAATCCTTTTTTAGTCCGAGTAATACAGCATACATGGCACATGTTGGTGGTGCAATTACCGGATTTTTAATCATGTGGTATTGGAAAAAAAATCAGTTTAATCAAAACCGTTGGGATTAATGACAAATCTAAATCAAGATATAAAACAAAAACTGACGCAGCTTAATGTGTTTGAAAAGCTTATTGCTGTTAATGTTCTTGTTTTTATACTAGCACAAATTTTAAGGTTTGTTTTAAAGACAGGATCTAGTATGTCCTGGTTCGAGCTGCCTAGCGACTTTTTTGATTTTCTAAAACAACCTTGGAGTATTATTACTTATGCCTTTGTGCATTATGATTTTATTCACATGTTATTTAATATGCTTTGGCTGTATTTTATTGGTAAAATGTTTATCAACTTATTTAATACTAAACTTGCTTTAAATGTGTACTTTCTTGGTGCTATTTCTGGTGCTTTACTATTTTTATTAGCCTATGCATTACTACCAAACGTTTTTAGTTCTGGACATCGATTAGTTGGTGCTTCTGGAGCCGTTAGAGCTTTACTTATTTTTATGTGCGCATATATGCCTAATATGGATTTGCGCGTTTTTACCTTTAATATTAAACTGAAACACGTTGGTATTGCTATTGTAGTTCTAGATTTTGTTGGTCTTTTTGGAGGAAATGCAGGAGGGAACCTTGCTCATTTTGGAGGAACGATACTTGGTTATTTTTATGCTACGCAATTAACTAAAGGGAAAGATATTGGTAAAGGCTTTGAAGGTTTTATGAATGGCTTTACAAATCTGTTTAAAAAGAATCCATCGACACTTAAAACCGTGCATAAAAGGAAAAGCAAAGTTGCTGGTTATACTAAAGATGAATTTAAAGAGTTTAACAACCAAAAGCAAATAGATGTTATTCTAGATAAAATAAGTAAAAGTGGTTATGATAGTTTAACCAAAGAAGAGAAGGAATTATTGTTTCGAGCCGGGAAGTAGTTCCACGCAGTGTTCAGTAAGCAGTTTACAGTAATAATAAAAATAGCTTTTGAACTTTTAATTATCACATGAAAAAATTAAACTTTATAAATAAAATAGTATTCTTCTTCAACTCTGTTGCAGCTACTCTTTTATTGCTTTCTTATGTGTTGCCTTTTGTTGCTCCAAAAAACTTCGCCATTTTATCGGTTCTAAGTTTAGGGGTTCCGCTTTTGATTATAGTAAACGTTTTGTTTTTTCTATATTGGTTGTTAAAAGTAAAAAAACAGTTCTTTTTATCTTTTTTAGTTTTAGTAATTGGCTATTTGTCATTTGGTTCTTTGTATAAATTTGGAAATAAAAAGGAAGTGGATAAAAAAAATAGCCTAGCAGTTATGAATTATAATGTGCGGCTTTTTAATTTATACGATTGGATTGAAGAAGATAGTACAGATCTAAAACTGATTGACTTTATTAAAGAAAAAAAGCCGGATGTAGTTAGTTTTCAGGAATATCATCCACATGAAAATATAGATTTATCTTTTTTTAAGTATAAATTTGAAAAACTTACTGGGAATAAAATTAAATTCGGACAAGCAATTTTTTCGCAATACCCAATTATAAATTCTGGTTCTGTAGCGTTTCCTAATACTTCTAATAATGCCATTTTTGTGGATATTGTGAAGCAAAAAGATACCATTCGAATCTATAATGTACACTTACAATCTTTAAAAATAGATACTAAAGTGGAAGCTATTTCTCAAGAGAATTCGGAACGTTTAGTAAAACGTATTGGTAAATCTTTTATAATGCAGCAAACACAAACCGAATTGTTTTTAAAGCACAAAAAGGAATGTAGGTATAAAGTAGTGGTTAGTGGCGATTTTAATAATACTGCATTTTCTTATGTGTATAAGGAAATGAAAGAAGGTTTAAAAGATGCTTTTAAAGTTGCAGGAAATGGTTTTGGTAGAACCTATGATTTTAAATTCTTTCCTACGCGAATAGATTTTATTTTAGTGGATGATGCATTTGTTGTAGATACTTTTAAAACCTATGATGTGCATTATTCCGATCATTTTCCGGTGATGGCTAGATTGTCTTTGTTAGAATAATTAGCAGTATTCCAAAGAAATTACATAAAGGCACAATCTGTATAATCTGCAAGTATATGAATACACAAGCCAAGTCCAACTAATCTTGTTTTCTTCGGAATTAATAATAACACATAAAGTACCATTGCGTAATACGTATGTAACGGATGAAAATTAATACTGCATCTATTTGCTTCAAAAATAGGAGTTGCTAGTAAATGATCTAAATCGATAAGTATTCCAGCAGCCATTATTAGATATGCTACTTTCCAATTACTTCTAAAAAAGAGTAGTGCAACTAATAGAGGCAAGCCAAAGTGAATACCATAATGTAAAAAAGATTGTAACATTATAGCTGTTTAAATTGGTTTTCTAAATAGCTTAAAGTATTCGGGCCTTCATTAAAGAGTACGTCTAAAATGCTTAAATTACCAATAAAACCATGCTTTTCTCTAAATACTTGGGTATATGGTTCAAAGTTGAAATTTGGTTCTTTTCTAGAGTTTGCTAAATATCTAAAGTCTGTTTTGTCGGTGGTTTCTTTTTGAAAATTTTCGGTTTCCGAAGTATTTAGATCTAATTGTATGCAATCCAAAATCGTTTCAAAACATTTTAAATTAAAGTCTAAAAGATTTTCAGCTTGTTCTGTAAATAGAGGTAGAAGCTCATCTTCATAGAATTCAAAAAAAGGAGAAGTTTTGTAAGCAGATTCTAAAGACTTCCAATGAAGTATTTGCCATTTTTCTGTATTATGAATTTTTATGTCACTATACTTTTGTCTTTCCTTTTGTGAATATATTACCGGGACACTTAACTGTAATTTGCCATTTGCTGCATAAATAAAAGTTCTATTTCTATAGGTTTGCTTTTGGTAATTGTCATGCACCTCAAAGGTTACTTCACCCGCTTTTAACATGGCAGCAAAGTGTGCTATGTTTGGGAAGTATGTTGGATGTATTAGTATATTCATTTGTAGCTGCTGTCCTTCCGAACTGAATTCCGAATCTATTCAATTAAATTCTTTATTTCTAATTGGTTTCGAATCCGGTTCGGGGTGATAAAAACATATTAACTATTCGCTTCTTTTCTTTTTTTCCATTTACCGTAACCATACCAACCAAGTAGTAAAATTAAAAACGGAATTAAATAAGAAACGCGTTCTCCGCTACCACCAACAGTGGTAAATAAACGTTCCCAACGGATTTTGTTCTTTATACCTTGACCATCAGAATCCCAACTAAACCATATAAAAACAGGTTTACCTACCACGTGATCAAAAGGTACAAATCCCCAAGTTCTAGAATCTTGAGAATCATGTCTGTTGTCTCCCATTAACCAATAATAATCTTGCTTAAATGTGTAGTTAGTTGCAAGGGCATCATTAATAAAAATTTGATTTCCTTTTACTTGTAATGTATTGTTTTCGTATTCGGTAATAATACGTTTGTAAATTGGTAAAACGTTTAAGTTTAAGTCTACCGTTTTTCCTTTTTCAGGGATATATAGATTTCCAAAATAATCGTTATTCCAGTTATAGTTAGGGTCATGAGGGAAAATACCAGGATTTCGTTTTCCTTCTTCTTCTTTTAAAGGAATAATTTGATCTACTTTCGGGTTGTTTTTAAACTTCTCTAAATCTCCTTTATAAATTCCCATAAATTTATAAACATCTTGATCTACTTTACCAACTCTATTTGGATTCATACCATATCTATCATGAAGATATTGCAAGTTAAAGTCTTGATTGTTTTTCGTTTTTACTAAATACGAAAACTGCAATTTCGCTCGGTCTGGTAATTCATTTTGTTTTCCGTTTATAAATACATAACCATCACGAACAGATAAAGAATCTCCTGGTAAACCAACACAACGTTTTACGTAATTTGTTTTCTTGTCAATGGGTTTGTGGTAGTTTCTGTCTGGATGAGCAACAGACATACTATAGGAAGTATCTATTGGCCAGTTAAAGACCACAATATCATTACGCTTTATCTTTTGTAATCCTGGAATTCGCATATACGGTAAAGACAGTTTGTTGATCCAAGAAGTGTTTTTGTTTTCTAATTTGTCATCATATAAATACGATTTCTTTTTTATAAAAGGAATCGTGTCATGAACCATTGGTGCGGCAATAGTAGACATTGGTACTCTTGCTCCGTAATGAAACTTACTTACAAATAAAAAGTCGCCAACTAACAAAGATTTCTCTAAAGAGGAAGTCGGAATTGTATACGGTTGCATGACATAAGTGTGCACAATAGTTGCAGCTACAATGGCAAATAATATAGAACTTACCCAATCACCAGATCCGGATTTAGGTTGTAAACTTCTATCTTTCACATAGGTTACGTCGGCAGCATAGTTTAAATAGTAATTGTAAAAACCTAAAGTAATAATAGCTAAAAAAGTATCTAAATGCTGATTTTTACCAAAGCTTCTAGCGGTTTCTACCCAAATTACAGGAAATAGGATAAGATTAACAATTGGCAAAAATAGAAAAATGGTATAGTACCAAGGTCTGTTAATAATTTTCATTAAAACCACAGCATTGTAAACAGGAACAAATGCTTCCCAAGCTTGTCTTCCTGCTTTTACATAAAGTTTCCAAGTTCCTAATCCGTGAATTACTTGAATACTAACGAAAAAGATAAATAATTGCGTAAATGTCATAATTTGTATACTAATAATTGCCTTCCAGCAATTGTTTTATTATTGTTAGTGATGTAAACGTTTTATACGTTACAAATACATTGCTAGTTAACTAATGTTTAACACATCTTTCATAGTAAAAACACCTGTTTTTCCATGAATCCATTCGGCAGCTACAACAGCGCCAAGTGCAAAACCTTGTCTGCTATGTGCTGTGTGTGAGATATCGATAGTGTCTACATTGCTTTTATAGGCAATGCTATGCGTTCCAGGAACGTCTTCTATTCTTTTAGCCGTAATTGGCAAAGCAGCTTCCGTTTCTGGGGCTAAGCTCCAAGAGGTGTAGCTATCGTGTTCTTTTATAATAGCATCTGCAAGGGTAATAGCTGTTCCACTTGGTGCATCTAGTTTTTGTGTGTGATGAATTTCTTCCATAGATACTTTATAATCTTTTAAAGTATTCATCATTTTGGCTAAGTAACTATTCAGTTCAAAAAAAATATTTACTCCTAAACTGAAATTAGAAGCATAAATAAATGCTCCTTTTTTTTCTTCGCATAAAGTAACAGCTTTGTCGTAATCTTCCAACCAGCCTGTAGTTCCAGAAATAACAGGGACATTTTTATTCAAACAATTAGAAATGTTTTTGAAAGCTGCAGAAGGTATACTAAAATCTATAGCAACATCTGCATCTGTAATATCATAATGGTCATCCATTGCTTTTGTAACAATTTTGTGACCACGTTGTAGCGCTATTTGCTCAATGGTTTTTCCCATTTTTCCGTAGCCAAGAAGTGCAATATTCATCAAAAATAAATTTTTTTGTTTCCGAGACATCGAAAACCTTATTAATAGCTATTTCAATTTAAAATTTAAAATTAATAGAGAGACCTAAATCTCCGGTATTATCAAATTCGTTAATTTTATAATGTGGCATAAAGGTTAGATTTTCATCTACATTAAATTGCAGTAAATGCGCATCTACATTAGCCCAAACAATATTTAATATATAGACACCAGCTGTAACTAAAAGGGATAACTCTTTGTTTCTACGAAGTGATTTTTGTGCTTCTTCTAAACCATCATCGGTAATAGAACCATAAAATTCATCGTCTGTATAACCCGCTAATCTACGTTTGTAGGCATCGCGATATCGATTATATTCGTTATGGTTGTCTAAATAGAAATATACTCCCGCACCAAGTCCGGCATAAATAACAGGAACTTTCCAATATTGTTTAAGATGTATATGTCCTAAACCCGGTAAAACTGCAGAGTAGAAGGCAGCGCGAGCAGGTGTTAAAGGATCTATGGGTTCTCTGGTACTAATTTCACCATCTATAATAATACCTTCTTTAGCTAGTTGTTTTTCTTCTTTTTTTAGCTCTTTTTCTTGTGCTAAAGCCGAAAAACTAAAACAAATACTACATATTATTAATAGGACAATTTTATTTTTCACTTTGTACTAACTTTTTAATTCTATTAAAATCTTCTTCGGAATGAAAAGGAATTGTAATTCTCCCTTTACCATTACTAGAAACTTTAACGTCTATTTTATGACCAAAGTATTCTGAAAAATCTTTCATGCCTTTTTTAACAAACTTTGGCAATTCTTCTTTTACTTTAGGTGGTACACTTACTTCTTGCGTAGCATTATACGTTCTTACTAAGGTTTCTGTATCTCTAACAGATAGCTTGTTCTCTAGTATTTTTTCGTAAATATCTAACTGAATAGATTGGTCTTCAATATTAATAATTGCACGACCATGACCCATGGAAATAAAACCATCTCGCATTCCTGTTTGAATAATAGGATCTAGTTTTAACAAACGTAAATAGTTTGCAATAGTAGAACGTTTTTTACCAACACGCTCGCTCATTTGCTCTTGTGTTAATTGAATTTCGTCAATTAAACGTTGGTAGGATAATGCAATTTCTATAGGGTCTAAATCTTGGCGTTGAATGTTTTCCACCAAAGCCATTTCTAAGCTTTCCTGGTCATTTGCAATACGAATGTATGCTGGAACAGAAGGTAAACCTATAAGTTTACTTGCACGAAAACGACGCTCTCCAGAAACTAATTGGTATTTGTTAAATGCTAATTTTCTAACCGTTATTGGTTGTATAACACCTAATTCTCTAATAGAAGAAGCTAATTCTCGAAGGGATTCTTCATTAAAATTAGTTCGTGGTTGAAACGGATTCATTTCAATTAAATCCAATTCTAATTCTACAATATTACCAATTACTTTATCGGCATTTTTGTCTTCTGCATTATTTATATCGTTGCTAGGATCTTTTAAAAGAGCTGAAAGCCCTCTGCCTAAAGCTTGTTTCTTGGTTGCCTTCGCCATAATCTAGGAGTTTTTTGTAATAACTTCTTTTGCCAAACTTAAATAATTACTTGCACCTTTACTAGAAGCATCATAATTAATTATGCTTTCACCATAACTTGGTGCTTCGCTTAAGCGTACGTTACGTTGTATAATGGTTTTAAAAACCATATCGTTAAAATGCTTTTGTACTTCTTCTACCACTTGATTGGATAAGCGTAAACGCGAATCGTACATGGTAAGTAGTAAGCCTTCTATATCTAATTCCGGATTGTGAATTTTTTGAACACTTTTAATCGTGTTTAATAATTTACCTAAACCTTCTAACGCAAAATATTCGCATTGAATAGGAATAATCACCGCGTCTGCTGCTGTTAAAGCATTTAAGGTTAATAAACCTAAAGAAGGAGCACAGTCAATCAAGATAAAATCATAATCATCTTTTACTTCTTCCAATGCTTTTTTAAGCATGTATTCACGTGCTTCTTTATCTACCAATTCAATCTCAATAGCTACTAAATCTATATGGGAAGGAATAATATCTAAATTAGGAGTATCTGTTTTAACAATGGCTTGTTTCGCAGTATTTGTATGCTCTAAAAGTTGGTAGGTGCCAATTTCTACTTCTTCTACATTAATACCCAAACCAGATGTTGCATTGGCTTGAGGATCTGCATCAATTAAAAGTACTTTTTTTTCAAGTACACCAAGCGAAGCAGCTAAGTTTATTGAAGTTGTAGTTTTGCCAACACCACCTTTTTGATTAGCAATTGCTATAATTTTACCCATTAATTTCATTTGATTTAAGGAACAACCAAAAATACGATTATTTATGGGTTTATAAAATGGAAGTTGTTAACAGTTGGTTAAAAGAAATTATTAATTTATAAATGCAGTATACATATACGTTTTTGGAAGCCTTAATATTTCCTTTTTTTTAGGATTGCGAAAGATTAATCTTACGTATAATTACTTTTTTATGGTGACGTGCGTAAAATATAGTAGCTGATTTACAGGAGTTTAAGTGCTTTTGTTCTATCTTTAATATCTATTAATCAACTTCTTAATTATGAAAAAAAATAATATTATTTTTCAAAAGTCCCTACCTGTAATCCTACTATTCGTATTTTCTTTAACGGTACAATCGCAAATTAAAAAGACGGCAAGTGTGGAAGGTATTTCAGAATATATGCTAGACAATGGTTTAAAAGTACTCTTGTTTCCAGATAATTCGGCACAAACTATAACGGTAAATATTACGTACAAAGTTGGTTCTCGTCATGAAGGCTATGGAGAAAAAGGAATGGCGCATTTATTAGAGCATATGGTGTTTAAGGGCACCCCAAACCATCCAAATATCCCGGAAGAATTAACTTCACATGGTGCACGACCAAATGGAACTACTTGGTACGATCGTACCAATTATTTTGAAACGTTTAATGCTAATGAAGATAATCTAGATTGGGCTTTAGATCTGGAGTCGGATAGGATGTTAAATTCATTTATAGCAGAAAAGGATCTTCAATCTGAATTTTCGGTGGTTAGAAATGAATTTGAAATGGGAGAAAATTCGCCATCCAATGTGCTTCTAGATAAAGTAGTTAGTGCGGCGTATTTATGGCATAATTACGGACAATCAACCATAGGGAATCGTTCGGATATTGAACGTGTGCCTATTGAAAATTTAAAAGCATTTTATAAAAAATATTATCGTCCAGACAATGCCGTTTTAATGGTAACAGGAAAGTTTGAAGAAGCAGACATGTTAACTAAAGTAGTAAAAAAGTTTGGCGTACTTAAAAATCCAGGCGGTCCTTTAAAAGACACCCCAACTATTGAGCCAGCGCAAGATGGAGAAAAAAGAGTGACGCTTAGTCGTGTCGGCGATTTACAAATTGTATCTGCGCTATATCATATTCCTGCAGGATCTCATGAAGACGCAGCGGCGCTAGCAGTTGCAGAGTTAATACTTACCGATGCTCCTTCTGGTAGATTATATAAGGCATTGGTGAATGAAAAAAAAGCATCTAGCATTTGGTCTTTTGCGCCTTTTACAAAAGAACCTGGCTTTATGTATATAAATGTGGATGTGCCTTCTGATAAATCCTTAACGGCAGCAGAATCTACATTTTTGTCTGTTTTAGATAATTTAGGAACTACTCCAGTAACCGAAGAAGAAGTTAATCGTGGAAAAGCAAAATTTTTAAAGGAAGCGGATGCTATTTTTAGAAATTCTTCCCGATTAGGAACTTTTATGAGTGAATTTATTGGGGCAGGAGATTGGCGTTTAGCATTTATCTTTCGGGATCGTGTAGAAAGCATGACAGCAGAGAAAGTGAATGCTGCAATACAACGCTATTTAATTAAAACCAATAGAACGGTTGGTGTTTTTATTCCAGAGAAAAAACCAATGCGGGTGGAAATAGAACATACGGAAGGTATTGCCGCTTTGGTAACTAATTATAAAGGAAAAGAAGGAATGGGAGCAGGAGATGCTTTTGATGTTTCTTTTACAAATATTCAAAACACATTAAACTCGGGAACTTTAAGCAAAAGCCCAATAGAATATGGTTTTATAAAAAAGAATAATCGAGGTAAAACAGTAACCGTTTCCTTTACTAGTAGAACAGGAAATGTCGATGCACTAATGAATAAAGGTCTTGCGGCAAGTTATACCGCAAAAATGTTAAACAAAGGAACGAAAAGTAAATCGAGACAAGATATTGAAGATAAATTAAGTGCGATTAAATCTTCGGTTAGTTTTAGTGGATCTAATGGTAAGATAACGGTAAATGTTAACAGTACCGAAGAACATCTTACCCAAGCTTTGTCCTTAATGGCAGATATGCTTAAGAATCCGTTGTTTGACGCTACGGAATTGGATAAGCTAAAAACGGAAGCTTTGGCAGGTCTTGAACAAAACAAAACAGACCCTCAGTTTTTAGCAATTAGAGAAATGGGATTATTAAATCAGCGCTATAAAAAAGGGCATCCATTTTATAATATGTCTATAGATGAAGAGATTAGTGCAATTAATGCTATTACACCAAAAGAGCTTCAAGCGTATTATGATGCGTTTTATGGGATTTCAAATAGTGCCAATTTAGTTGCCATTGGAAATATAGATGAAGAAGCATTAAAAGGTTATTTTGAAAAGGAGTTTGGAAACTTTAAATCGGATTTAGCGTACACAGCAATTAGTGATGCTTTTGAGGAGAATAATGCGGTAAATAAAAAAATAAAAACACCAGATAAAAAGAATGCTATTTCTTTCGGGATATTGCCAATAGCGACTAGTAAATATGATCCAGATTATGCAGCACTTCAAATGGCTGGTGAAATTTTAGGAGGTGGTTTTATAAGTTCTAGAATAGCAAATCGTTTACGCCAACAAGATGGCGTAAGTTATGGTGCTGGAGGAAGAGTAAATGTAGATGATGATAAAAACGATAACAATTCTGCAGCTATGGTTTATGCTATTTATGCGCCAGAAAATGCAGCAAAAGTACAACTTGGCTTTACGGAAGAAATTGCACGTTTTATTAAAGATGGTGTTACCAAAGAAGAGCTAAAAACCGCTGTGGATGGTTGGATTCAAGAACAAAGTGTTTCTAGAGCAAAAGATGATGAGCTGTCCAGAGTTATTAATGATAATATGTATTTTGATCGGGATTTAAATTTTCAAAAAAATATTGAAGCGCAAGTAAGTAGTCTTACGGTGGAAGATGTAAACAAAGCTATTAAAAAACATTTTAAAACTTTTGAAGCATGGACTGTTGTAAATGCAGGAGATTTTGAAAATTTTGAAATTACCAAAGAAGTTAAAAAAGTAGATTAATTTAAGACGCTTTAATACCATAAAACTAGCCAACCAAAACAATTTGGGTTGGCTAGTTTTTATTTTAGCTATCCTCTTAAACCCATAAAATACCCGCAGTCTTTTTATTCAATTGCGCATATAATAAATCCAAGAATAATTTTCGATACATTATTAATTGAATTTCATCTATTAAGTACTCGTGTTGTTATCGAAAATTAGTTATCCATTTAAATATTCATTTCGTTTAAACTTAATTCCTTTTCTAATCAAATATGCGTGGTAAGCACTTGGTATGTCGTGCGTCCATTTTGGTAAAATTAGAGTTATTAAAATTCGATCGATATGTGAAATCAATCCCATAATTATAGCTAAAGTAAATGGGATTCCTGCGTGATTAAATCCTATTAAAGAAGTAAAAGCAATTAATAATGTGATACCCCAAATTTTCGAGAGAAAGGCGTGCGTGCAAGTTTCTTTCTTAAATTTTATTAGACTTATTGCATAACAAGCTATTTCCATTCCAAGAATTGTCCATATAAAAATGGCATTCTCAGAAATCAGTTTTGGATATAGTATCCAAGTTGCGAATCCAATAGACAGCCAAAAGATCATATCCGTTTGACTATCCATACGGCGTAATTTCTCTGAAGATATATTTTGCTTTCTTGCAATTATGCCGTCTAATATATCAGAGATTAGTCCTAAATACATCAATACAACAATGGTTGTTTTGGAATCTTCTCCAATGAAATAGGCTAAAGCCAAAATAATAGGGGCTAATAATAGTCGAAATAGTATTAATGAAATTGGTATGCTCATTTTTGATTTTATTAATGTATTTGCTTGTTTAGCCAACCAATTTAGTAAACTAAAACGAAGCGGTTAAAAAACGCAAAGAATTTTCCAAGAAGGCGTGAACCCAATAATTAAAGCTACTCCTTGTTACAGGTGTTTTTTATAATTCTTTAGATCTTCCTTATGGATTCTGTAATTACATCTATTCTTGTTCGAAAATAACGTTTCTTTCCGTGTTTTTCTTATATGTGTTCTTAGGAATAACGACTCTGTTCGCAGCGGCACAGTAGTTTTTACTATTTGGATTTAGAATATAGTCGAGTTGATATGCAATCATTTTTTCAAAAGGAATAAGAAAATCTTTCGTTTCGCATTGTTCTAAATCACCTTTCTTAAGTAAATTTAAGACGGTATATACAGACTCAATAGTACTAAGACAAAGAGATTCTGGCTGTTGTTTGATAATAAATTTGGATTCGATTGTATTATCAAAACTCACTCTATTCAATGTTTGCAAATTTGTACTTAGTTTAAGTATTTTGCGCGCACAAGGCCAAGTGCCATCGATAAGGAAGATATGTGGATTAGTGCCCATAAAAGAATTTATTTCTGAACTGTTTCTAATCGATAGGTTGAAATTATCTTTTCCAGGATAAAGTAAAAAAGAGGAATTTTTTTCTTGATTCAATATTTCATTTACACGCTTATTATTGGTGAAATCTACGCCGACTATAATTTCTGAATTTTCAAGTTGTAGCTTCGTCATATGCCCAGTTCCGTTTTTTTCTTTTTTGTACTCCTTTGGGTGCATAAGAATAATAAAACGAGTCTTCGTTTGGAAAGGATTAATGTGTTTGCATATACATGTGCTGGAAGGTCTCATGCATTTGTAACATTCTATTCTTGGGCTTTTGATTTCTACTTGCAAGGGGATCTTTTGTTTTTCTAAGTGGCTATACCTTTTTGGTATTGCTGATTTTAATTCTATTTTCAATTTCACTAGCATAATAAATTAAAGTCAATTCATTCTTTTCGTTCTTTTCCATTTCCCAATGAAATGACTTTATTCCAGTTTCAATACTTTTAATTTTGTTTTTTAATCGGTCATAATAAATCAAGTCATTATTGGCTTTCGTGCGAACGCCACTTTTAATCGGATTTGAATTCCACTTTTGCAAATAAACGCCGTTTTCTGTTCTATAAAACCAATCTCCGAAGAATTGTTTTTCAAATACATTTTTTGGTTCCGTTTTTAGGTGCAGGTAAGCAGGTCCAAATCGTATTTCACCAGCGTATTTGCTCCATATTTTTGAGTCCGGAAAAGAAGTCATAATCGACCAATCTTTTAATGCATCCGACCAAATATGATTATAGGAATCAAATTCCACATTTTTATTATTTTGCTTCCGTTGTAATAAAAGAAGAAGGACTAAAATTCCAATCACTATGTATCCTATTGTTACTGTCTCCATTATTAATATAAACGTATTCGTATGTGGTTTTTTGCGTGTTAAAAACTCTAATTTAATGAATAAAAACGGAATAGGAAATCTCCAAATGTTTTCCGATAAGGCGAGAACCTATTAATTAAAAATACACGATGTTATGTCGCGTTGTTTTTTTGAAGTTGTAATTCTATTAGATATTTCTCTGTGTATTTTTCTCCAAAATTGTCAATAGTAATTGCGAAAGTGAAATGTAAAATTAGTGCTGTAAATATTCCAAAAAGTACAGAATTTTTGCTTAAAAATGACATTACCAGAATAAGTATAACTATCAAAATGCCATAGGTTAATTTGAGCCAAAAGAAGGATTGCATTGCTTTTTCCATTGCTATAGTTTCTGTTTTTAGAAAATCCGTTTTATTCTTTTCATAAATCGAAATCTTGTCATCAATTTTCTGTTGGTATTTTAGATATATCGGAAACATTACAGCCATTTCTAAAATACCAATTACAATCATAGTTGTAGCAAAACTTTTATGATTGGAAAAAATTAAAAAAAGTAAACCAACGATTACCGAAACAACACCGATTATTCCGGTGAAAAGGTATAATGTTTTTTCGCTTTTCAAAAAATCGGCTACTAATTCCATAATTACAGGTTTGTTTTTCAATACTATGCTTTTACTATTTGCTCTGCTTTCAGTTTATATTCCAAATATAAAGTTTTGTTCATTTCATACATATCAATAAATCCACCAACTTCAATCATTTCTAATAATATAAGGTTGCATTTTTGAATTCGTGGAAATTTTTCACCGTTGTCGATGCAATCTATATCATAATGACCTTTTGCGTGTAAAACTATACTTCCGTTTTGAATGTGTTGATATATATAATTGAAGCTTAATGTAGCTTTTTTATCATCAATTAGCTTAATTGTCATTTCAAATGGTCGGTGCGAATGTCCCCATTCTTTATTAAGTGTATTAAAACTGTTTTCAAATGCTTCTACGCCAACTAGATTTCCACTAGGACTCAACCATTCAAAATCATTTTTGTAAAGTAGTTCACTAACCAAAGAGAAATCTGTATTCTTGCTTTCATACAATGAAAAGAAGCGATGCATCATTGCCTTAATTCTATAAATTCGCTGTTGTTCTAAAGTATCCATCTATTTTGTTTTTATTTATAAGCAAAGGAAACTTTTTTTTAAGTTAACGGACTTGTCATTTGGCAATTAATGCTAAACTCTTGAAATTGATTTTCGTATTCTACTCAAAGAAAACGGTGTTATTGCTAGAAATGAAGCAATATGATGTAATGGCACTCTTTGCAATATAGTTGGATAGGTTTTTAAAAAATTCAAGTAAGAAGCCTTTGCGTGAAGATTAAGTAAACTTCTTTGGAAATGAATTTTCTCATTCTGGTATTGTATTAAAAAATAAACCCCAAGATGCTCTTGAAAACGGAATAACCGAACAATTTGTTTCTGCTTGCATGGATCCGGAACTCACAGAGAATTTTAAAAAAAAAAGCAAGTTATGTTGCAAACAAAATCATTTTCTTTCCTAAAGTATGATGTTACTTCATTTTCTTTATTATTCATAAAGCAAAAACGAAACACGTCATTTATTAGAAATGCTATTTGGTCACATTTATCTCTACTTTCAAGAAAAAATCCGGAAGCTTTATAATTTTTACTTTAGTGTGATTAATTATTAGCTGCGTATTTTCTTTAGATAACTTGATGTAATTATTCAGATGTTGGATTAGGTCATTTTTTATATTAATCAGCGAATTTCTTTAATGTGGCATAACGTGCTATTACATCACTTTTAAGAATTCTATCCCGCAAATAGATTCGAGTATCCTTCGTTTGGTGTTGCTGTTGCCCCGAAAATATGATTTTTTAAACGAAGCTATTGTTAGTCAATCAGTATTTCTAATATCTTAATAGCGGCTTCACTAATTTTTGTTCCAGGACCAAATACGGCAACAGCGCCAGCATCAAATAAATATTGGTAGTCCTGCTTAGGTATTACACCACCAACAATAACCATAATATCTTCGCGACCATATTTTTTAAGTTCCTCAATTACTTGAGGGACTAACGTTTTGTGTCCTGCAGCTAAAGAGGAAACACCAAGAATGTGTACGTCATTTTCTACTGCTTGCTTAGCAGCTTCGTGTGGGGTTTGAAAAAGTGGACCGATATCTACATCAAAACCAACATCTGCATAACCAGTTGCTACTACTTTTGCGCCACGGTCATGACCATCTTGTCCCATTTTTGCAATCATAATTCTTGGACGTCGTCCATCTTGTTCCGCAAATTTGTCGGCCAGTTCTTTCGCCTTTGCAAAAGATTTATCGTCTTTTATTTCTTTACTATACACACCAGAAAATGATTTTATTTGTGCTTTATAACGTCCGAATTCTACTTCTAAAGCATCACTAATTTCGCCTAAAGTAGCTCTTTCTCGAGCTGCAATTACTGCTAAAGCTAATAAATTCTCTTGACCTGTTTTAGCCGCTTGTGTTAAATTTGCTAAAGCTTGGTTTACTTTTTCGGTATTTCTTTCGGCTTTAATTTTATTTAAACCTTCAATTTGTTGTAAACGTACCGTTTGATTATCGACTTCTAAAGTAGCAATAGCATCTTCTTCGTCTAAAACATATTTGTTTACACCAACAATAATATCTTGACTAGAATCTATTCGTGCTTGCTTACGTGCCGCAGCTTCTTCAATTCTAATTTTCGGAATCCCAGCTTCAATAGCTTTCGTCATTCCTCCAAGTTCTTCAACCTCTTCAATTAAAGTCCATGCTTTTTGAGCAATATCATGCGTTAGTTTTTCTACGTAATAACTTCCTGCCCAAGGATCCACCGTTTTTGTAATATTGGTTTCTTCTTGTAGAAATATTTGTGTATTTCTTGCAATACGTGCCGAAAAATCTGTGGGTAGCGCAATAGCTTCGTCTAAAGCATTGGTATGTAAAGATTGCGTGCCGCCAAATGCAGCAGCTGCAGCTTCAATAGTTGTTCTTGCAACGTTGTTAAAAGGGTCTTGCTCTGTTAAACTCCAACCAGAAGTTTGACAATGCGTGCGTAAAGCAAGTGATTTTGTGTTCTTCGGATTAAATTGTTTTACCAATTTAGCCCAAAGCATTCTGGCAGCTCGCATTTTAGCAATTTCCATAAAATGGTTCATACCAATTGCCCAAAAGAAAGAAAGTCTAGGAGCAAAAGTATCAATATCCATTCCTGCGTCTAATCCTTTTCTAATATATTCTAAACCATCTGCAAGTGTATATGCTAATTCAATATCACAAGTGGCCCCAGCTTCTTGCATGTGGTATCCAGAAATACTAATGCTATTAAATTTTGGCATGTGCTTACTCGTGTATTGAAAAATATCTGAAATAATTTTCATGGATGGTGTAGGAGGATAGATGTAGGTATTACGTACCATAAATTCCTTTAAAATATCATTCTGAATCGTTCCTGCAAGCAATGCTGGTGATACACCTTGTTCTTCTGCAGCAACAATATAAAATGCCATAATTGGTAAAACAGCACCATTCATGGTCATAGAAACCGACATTTTATCCAAAGGAATCTGGTCGAACAGCACCTTCATATCTTCTACAGAATCGATTGCTACTCCAGCTTTACCAACGTCTCCAACCACACGTTCGTGATCAGAATCGTAACCCCGATGAGTTGCTAAATCGAAAGCAACAGAAAGTCCTTTTTGTCCAGCTTCTAAATTACGTCTGTAAAAGGCATTACTTTCTTCTGCGGTCGAAAATCCGGCATATTGCCTAATCGTCCAAGGTCTTCTAACATACATGGTAGAATAAGGTCCACGAAGATTTGGTGCAAGTCCTGCTACAAAACCTATATGTTCTACATCTTGTAAATCTGCTTTATTGTAATTCGATTTTACAGTAATGTCTTCCGCCGTTTTAAAAAGGCTATTCGCTGCAGTCTTTTGACTTTTAGCTTCCGGATTTAAAGTAATATGTTGGATGTTTTTTCGCATTATTCTACAGTGATTTTTTCAATGAATGGGTTGAAATTTTGATCTGTTTCTGAGTAAATATTTATGGAAAATGTTTTATGCTTTGAACTAATTAAATATATGTTATTATACATTAAATAATCTTTATTGTTTGAAATTTTATATACAGCTTTAAAAACTTTAGTTACATAGTTTTCAGAATATGCCGCGGTTATTTTTTCACAATTGGTTTTAAGAAGTTCTGCATAGTCGTTACAAGATTTTGAAAGTATTCCTAATAATTGAGAAGACTCTTTTCTAGCAAATGGTATATACTTCATCATTTTTACATTAATAAGAGTAGAGGAGGCTATATCCTTAAAAAAGTAATTATTGCCTTTAGAAAACTTTAAAAAATTGAAGCGTTTCTTCTCTAGTTCTTTTTCATCGGAATCTTCTAAGGCATCAATTAATGTTTCGTAATCATTTTCAGAATATTCCTGAAAATAAACAGGAAGGAATATTTTAATATTGTCTTTTTTAAGATCAAAATAGGAGCCAGGAAGTGAACTTCTTTGTAATTGACTTTCCGTTTTTTGTTGACAGGAAAACATAAACAAAGTAATAATTAGAGTAATTATTTTAAATGCTTTTATGTTTACTGGTTTCATCATTAAATCTTTACTGCTTTGCTGGACGCTTATTAAAATCTACTTTAGAATTATTTGAGTTTTGTATGATATTAGGTTTCGCTGTGTCTCTTTTAGTAGCTTTAAGTCTGTTAAAATCTACATTTGTGAAATCTGCTTTTAATATTTCGACATAAAAATACTCTAAGGCAACATAAATAGATAAATATTTATCAACATGTACTTTATGTGTTTTAGACTGTAAAGCTGGATTAAATAATTTTTTGGACAAACTATTGGTTGTTAATAAAGCATTAAACGTAGTTTTTATATCCTCTTTTTTCATGTTTTCTCCAATACAGTGCATTAAAGAGTTTTTATAATTTACTCCTTTTTCACTTATAAAACCAGCTTCTTTTAATGCGTTAGCTATTGCTACCGAATGTTTAGAAGCAAAAAGAGTAGGGTCTATCTTTTTGTTTGTAGCTCGTTTTGTGAAAGTATTGTAAGCAAGAGTTTTGTTTTGTTTTAATAGATCGTAAAAAGGAGTCATATCTTTTTCAAAAGAATATAAAGCTTCATTTAATAATTTGTTATCTGTGTTCTCGCAATTTATTACTGGCGTTTCTTCTGCAAACTGATAATCTGAAAAAGAAGAGCTTTCTTTTTTGCAGCTTGAAAAGTTAAAAATTAAGATTACTATTAAAAGTTTAATACTACTGTTTCTCATGTGTTTATATTTAATATTTTTAATTGGTCACATGTGACATCCTTTTAGTCATTTCATTATAGCATAAAGTATGCGTTAAGGATGTTTCATGATTTAATAAATTTATTTTTCGGTTTTTAATCTTTCTTGTTCTATTTTCTCAGCCAAACGTCTTTCAATAATGGGCTGTATTAAGGTTTTTCTAATATTTGTTTTTACAAAAGGAAAGAGTTCTAATTCGTCTTTCATGGTATCGTTTTTATTAGGATGTTTATTGGTTCCTAATAAAACGATTTCTCCAGCATCAAACTGTTCTTGTTCTTTGGTAGCACTTTCTTTTATTTTTCTTTGAATAGTGCCTTCTTTTAATTGGCTTAAAAAACCACCTTTTGCTTCAATATCTTTCAATAATTCTAAAGCCTTTTCTGCTAGTTGATTCGTTAAGCTTTCAATATAATAAGAACCTTCGGAAGCATTTTCTACCACGTCAAAATAGCTTTCCCTTTTTAAAACTAATAGTTGGTTTCGTGCAATACGTTCGCCAAATTCATTGTCTTTATGGTAAATAGCATCATAGGCTAAGTTACAAATAGTATTTGCTTCACCAAGAATAGCACTCATACATTCGGTAGTGGTACGAAGCATGTTTGTGTTATAATCGTAAATCGTTTTGTTGCGTTTTGTAGGGGTTGCAACAATATGACAAACGGCTTCTAGGTTATATTCTTTAACTAAGCTGTTACATAATAAGCGTAAAGCACGTAGTTTGGCGATTTCGAAAAAGTAGTTTGTGCTAACAGAAACATGGTAAGTGATTTGAAGCGGTTGCTTTGTGGTACTTGCAATAACATTTAAATATTCATTGGTTTGTGCCATGGCATATCCCAATTGCTGCACCATAGTTGCTCCAGCATTTTGGTATAAAGAAACATCTATAGAGAAGGAGTTGGTGTTTTTTACAATAGCTTCAAAATGTTGATGGTCATCTTTTAAGTTTGTAAACCAATTTCCGGTTTTGGCAAGGTTCCCAATAATGTCGTTGTAAATGTGAAAGTTGCCTTTGTTAGCGTTCTTTGGACTGCGTTGTAGGAGATAGTTGTTGAGTTCTTTTACGAATTCGGAATCTAAAAATTGTAATTCAAAATATAAGGTGGTTTCTAAATTTATATTTTGGAGTAAATCGTTTATAGAAACCTCTTTATTAGGAATGATAAACAGAATACTTTCTGCACCACGTTCTAAAATATCAATAGCTTTTTTGTTACTTAATGCTATATCATAAACAAAAATAGATTGGCCAATAGACCAATCTTTTGGGCCGGTAATACTCTTAAAAGGCGCTTTAAATTCATCGGCATGATAAAATGGTTTTACATCAATACCTTCATTGGTTTTCCAAATTAAGGTATCATTATAATCTGCTCCTTTTAGGTCTACTTGTATTTTTTGTTTCCATTCTTTTGAAGAAACTTTGTCAAAATCATTAAATAATTTTTTAGTCATCCTTCTCTGTTTTTAAGCTGTCTTCGTATTCAATAATATAAATCTCTTCGTTATCACGCTTCATATAATATTCTTCGCGTGCAAATTTTTCTAGTCCTTCGTCAGTACTTAGCTTTTTAAGTCCTTTATTGTCTTTTTCAATTTCCTTAATATAGAACTCTTTTTCGTCTTCTAGGTCGTTAAGGTCATTATTTAATTCGTTGTGAATGAGTAAGGAATTGGCATCAAAAAACAGCATCCAAATAGCGAATATGGAAAAAATAATAAGGAATATGTTTTTAAAATACTTTAGCATTAACTTATTCTTTCGTTTATAATAGTTCTAACTATATCTACAGCAACGGTATTGTATTTATTGTTTGGTATAATAATATCTGCATACTCTTTCATTGGTTCAATAAATTGTTGATGCATTGGTTTTAATGTATTTTGATAACGCGTTAGCACTTCGTCTATATTTCTGCCGCGTTCTGCAATATCCCGTTTTAGTCTGCGTATTAAACGCTCATCGCTATCTGCATGTACAAATATTTTAATATCAAACATATCCCGTAATTCCCGATTGGTAAGTATTAAAATACCTTCTACAATCATTACTTTTCTTGGCATGGTATGAATAGTGTCCCCAGTTCTGTTATGCTTTACAAAAGAATAAACAGGTTGATCTATTGGATTTCCGTTTTTTAATTCTTTTAAATGTTCTGCTATTAAATCAAAATCGATACTTCTAGGATGGTCGAAATTAATTTTTGTTCTTTCGTTTAACGAAAGGTGAGATGTGTCTTTATAATAATGATCTTGTGAGATTACACCAACTTCTCCTTCTGGTAATTCGTTAAGTATTTGGTCTACAACGGTTGTTTTACCACAACCAGTTCCACCAGCAATTCCTATAATAAGCATGAATATTTATTTTGATTTGATAGGCAAATTTAAGATTATTTCTTCGGAATTATTTTAACTATTCCAACATTTTCTATTCCTGCATAAATATAACCGTCTGGGCCTTGACGAACACTACGTAATCTGCCAATACCATCTAGTAATTTTTCTTCAAAAACAACCTTGTTATTTTTAAGTACACATCGGTCTAAATACTGAAATTTTAAAGAACCAACCAAAAGGTTTCCTTTCCAGTTTGGGTAGATGTCACTTGTTATAAATGTCATGCCGCTTGGTGCTATGGAAGGATCCCAATAGTGAAGTGGTTGTTCCATTCCTGGTAAACTGGTTTTATCTGTGATTTTTGTGCCATGGTAATTAATTCCATAGGTGATTTTTGGCCAACCGTAATTTTTCCCAGCTTTAATAATATTAATCTCATCGCCACCACGCGGACCATGTTCATGCGTCCAAATTTCTCCCGTAATAGGATGTTTAGCCATACCTTGCGGATTTCTATGTCCGTAAGAGTAAATCGCTTTTTTTGCATTTGGAATATCTACAAAAGGATTGTCTGTAGGAATAGAGCCATCATCCATTAAACGATATACTTTTCCGCCATCGCGAGTAATGTCTTGCGGATTAATATCTCTTTTGCCACGTTCTCCAATCGAGAAATATAAGTAGTTGTCATTGTCAAATTCTATTCTAGAACCAAAGTGTTCCCCAGCAGTTGTGTTTGGTAAGGCTTTATAAAGTACTTCTTTATTTACAAGTTTGTTTCCTTCTAGTTTTGCTCTCATAATGGAGGTATGTGCACCTTCATTTTCATCATTAGACGATGCGTAAGAAATATATAACCATCCGTTTTCTTTGTAATTAGGATGTAGCTCTATATCCATTAAGCCACCTTGCCCAAGAAGCACTATTTCGGGCAGATTAGAAATGACTATTTTCTTGTTTTCTTTAAAAAGAATCATTTTCCCAGATTTCTCGTTGATTAAAATAGAACCATCCGGAATAAAAACAAATCCCCAGGGATTTTGTAATTCCGGAACAATTACTTCGTAAGTATGTGCCGTGTTTATTGGGTTTTTATCTTGTGCGCAAGAATTAAAACTAAGTGAAATTAACGTTAATAAAAGGAGAAAAGGATGCTTCATAATTAAAAATATAAAAAGTATTTACAATTTACATCTTTTTATAGTTTGTTTTTCAAGAAAAGGTATATATTTGCAATCCTTAAATGATAAAACATTTTCGGGGTGTAGCGTAGCCCGGTTATCGCGCCACGTTTGGGACGTGGAGGCCGCAGGTTCGAATCCTGCCACCCCGACTACTAAAGCTTCAGCATATGCTGGAGCTTTTTTTATTTCTACACGTTTATATTTAATCGCTATGTCCTAAAAAAAATTAACTTTAGGCATATGAAATTAAAAGCTATTGTTCTAATTTTGGGTTGCTTATGCTGTAATACTAGTTTTGCTCAAACTTCAGCGTACACTAAAATAGACCTAGAGAAAATAGCAGATTCTATATATTTCAACAAAACAGAATCATACCATACTAATGATTATAATGTCTTGCAGGACTTAAGATATCAAATTATTTCCAAGTACAAGGACACTTCCAGTATTCACTATAAAAGAGCTCTATTTAAAAAAGAAGCTTGTAACGCCATTTATTTTCAATATAATTTAAAGTTTGAGGAAGCTATAGTTGCTTCCAAAAAAGCTTTATACATCTATAATAAGTATGCTATAAACGATCTTTTTTTTAAGGGACATGTTTCCAAATATTTATACGAGCAATATTATTTTAATAAAAATGCCGAAAAAGCATTAGAAATAGCAAAGGCAACCAAAACTATTTTTAAAGACACTTTGGTGTATAATCATCGTCTAGTTGCAGAGGCTGAATTTAATATAGGTTTAGTTCTTGGTAAGTTTGGAGATTATTCCAAAGTGATACATCAAGAAAAAAAAGCCATTAATCTCAATATTTCAAATAACAGAGAATATACGGTAGATGTAGCTATTCAAAAACATCATCTAGCACTTACCTATGGTTTTATTGGCTATTATAAAAAAGAATTAGATACGTATTTAGATGTGGTTCGTATTTGGGAAAACGTGACGCATAAAGATAAAAGTTATTTAAATATTGCTTACGGATCTTTAAATACTTGGTATATACAACATGGAGATTACGCTAAAGCGGAAGAATATATTATTAAGGCCGAAAACCTTATTGAAAAGCACAAAGGCAATCTCAACCATTGGTCTAATGAAGCATATAGAGGAAGAACCCAAGTTAATTTATGGAGTCATTATGCAAATCTGTACTTGCATAAAAAAGACACCTTAAAGGCGATATCCTATAATGATAAGATTTCCCATTTCTTTACTAATTATGACGAGAATGATACACGGAATAACCCGAGAAACCTTTCGTATTATAAAAATTTTATTAATATAGGCAAGCGAAGTGAGCTACGGTTTAGAGCGAATCTTTTAACACTTAAAAATCCGAAAGAGGCCATAACTATTTATGAAGAAATTCTGAAGCTACCTCTATTTGATTTAAACGACAAGTTACATCTTATCCATTTATATCTAGAACAAAAAGCTTATGCAACTGCTACATTAAAATTGGATAGTTGGTTAGATAAAGCCATAGAAAAAAAGGAATCTTACGACTTAATGCATTTAAGAGGCGAAAAAGCACATCTTGTTTTTTTACAGGATAATATAGATGAAATGCATACCTATTACACGTTGGCTTTTCAAGATTTGTATAACAATACTACTAAACCGGTTTCTATTAAAGACGTTCTTTATCAAGATTGTAAGCCATACAGCGGTAAGGATTTTATAAACTTACTTTTAATAGCAAGCAAAGATTATAGTGATGCTTTTACAAGAACAAAAAGGAAAGATTATTTAGACATAGCGCATAATTTAAGCAAATTAGCTTCCAATGCTTTTTCTCATAATTATTTGTTTTCGGAGTTTAATGATACTACTTATGATATCGTTGTTCAGATTAATGAACAGGTTTTAAATACTTCCATTCTTTTGGGAAATGAATCTATTCCGAATCGTATTCTAGAGCAAATTGAAGAATCGAACTCCAAAATGAACTGGCGAAAATTTTTAAAAAGTAACCAAAGAAAATTTATAAATATTCCGGATTCTATTTTAGATATAGAAAGCGATTTAAAAAACGAATTTCATTTTTATAAAAAACAACTTTTTTTAAATAATACATCAGATAAAAATCGGAAAATAATTAAAGAGAAAATCTTTGATTTAGAAATGAGTATCGATAGCTTGGATGTCTGGTTCCAAGAAAATTATAAATCCTATTTTAATCAAACCCTTCAGAATTTCGATTTAAAAGCACTAAAAGAAAAACTAAAACCGGAGCAACGGATTATTAAATATTGTTTTACACAAAATGCGGTGTATGCTTTTACCATTTCTAAATGGAAAACCAAACTTACAAGAATTGCCGATAAAGTAGTGCTTAGTGCGTTGCTTGAAAAGTCTATTCCTGCTATAAAAGATATTAAAACTGGCGATTACACAGAAAACCTGCATCAGTTATATACCTTATTGCTGCCAAGTTCCGTTTTAGAAAATGGGAATTCTGAAGATTTAATTTTTGTCTTAGATGATTTACTTTACTATTTTCCTATGGAAATTTTATTAGATGCTCATGGAGAATATCTCATAGAAAACCACAGCGTGAGTTACGCAAGTTCACTTCTTCTTTTTAATGAACAAATTAAAGTAGAAAAATCAAAGAATAATAAACTAGGTATTTATGCGCCCACTTATAAAAAAAATGATCTAAATACTGATAATAGAGTTGGAAAGGGCGAATTAATTGGTGCAGCTTATGAAGCATCGCAGATTAGTAAATTATTAAATTCGGATGTTTATTTAGGAGAAGAAGCTAGTAAAGAAACCTTTTTGACCACAGCAAATAAGTATAGTATACTTCATTTGGCGATGCATTCTTCTATAGATAATACAAACTCAGAATTTTCTAATTTAAGTTTTGGTAATTCAGAACAACAAAAGCTGTTTATTTCAGAACTCTATAACGTATCCCTAAATGCAGATCTTGCTGTTTTAAGTGCATGTGATACGGGAATAGGGCATTTAAAAAAGGGAGAAGGGTTGACTAATGTCTCTAAAGCGTTTACGTATGCAGGAGTGCCAAGTACGGTTACTAGTTTGTGGAAAGTTCCAGATAAAGAAACATCGCAAATAATGGAATCCTTTTACAGGTATTTAAAAACAGGAGTGCCTAAAAACAAAGCATTGCAAAATGCAAAATTAGATTATTTAAATACCGTTGAAGATGGCTTTTTAAAACATCCTTTTTATTGGGCAGGCTTTGTGCTCTCGGGAGATATTTCGCCTATTGAAATGGGAACTAGTTATTGGTGGTTGCTTTTCATTATAATTCCAGGTTTTCTAATTCTTTTAAGAAAGCGATTACTCCAGGTTTTTGATTAAAAGAGTAGCTTCCTTCGCTTTAAATTGAGATTGCAATACTAATTGCTTTAGCGTTTTTTTAGATGCTTCTGTATTATCATTCTTTAAATAAGCCAACGCTAAGTACCATAAATTTCGATCTTGTAGCGTATCTGATTTTTTAACATTCGTTTCTAATATAGCTATTGCTTCCTTTGTCTTATCTAATTGTAACAGTGTATTTGCTTTGTAAAATGAAATGGTCTGGTTTGGTTCTTTATTTAAAATTTGATCAAAATATAGATTTGCATTTTCATAATCTTTAGTCTCATAAGCAGCAAACGCTTTAGATTGCAAATCTTCTTTATGTTCCCCTCTAACTATAGGTTGCACAATATTTCTATACGGTTCAAAGTTGGAAGCATACAGCTTTTCGTTTTGATTACTAGATGGCGAACTAAAAAATAGTAGCCAAGAAGCACCAATTAGCAGGATTAAACTAGCTACAATTTGCCATGATTTAAAAAGCTGTTTTTCTGGAGTTTTATCCCAATCCTGAATTTCTTTTTTTATTTCTTCACGATCATTTAAAACTAAAGTATCTTTCAATTCTTTTTGAAATTCAAATTCTGCGTTAAGATCTTTATCTTTTGCTAATAAAGCATGGAGAGCTTTCTTCTCTTCCTCAGAGAGTGTTCCTTCAAAATATTTATTTATATAATCTGATGTATTCATTTTAACCGTTAATTAACTTCTTTAGGGATTTTAAGCATCTCGATTTCTGACTTTTAGCCACATCTTTGTTGCTGTAATTTAATTCTATTACAATTTCATCTAAAGTAAAACCTCTCTTGTAAAATAGGTTTAATAAGGTTTTACATTGCGCACCTAAATTATTAAATGCTATTTGTAATTGCCTTTGTCTACTACTAAAATTGTAATCAATATCTGTTTCTAATGTTTCAAAATTATTGGTTTCTTTAATAGAATCTACCAAATGCATTTTATTCTTTTCTTTTAATCGTTTGTAAATCATGTATTTTCCAATACTGAAAAGATAGGTTTTAACTTCACTTTTTAAATCATCTATTTGGCCTTTCAAAGCGTTTTCACGAAGTGCGATAATGGCATCCTGATATATATCTAATGCATCTTCACTATCTATTTTATATGTTTTTGCAAAACCAAGAAAAGCAGACTTATGTTCTAAATAAACCGATTTTAAAACGGACTTATCATCTTTTTTAAGTGCTATTAATATTTTGCTTTCTGTCATTTAGTATCTAATCGCTTTAAAAGTAAACATCTAAGTAAAGAATATTTTTTTATTAATAGATGTTTACTTCTTGAAATTTCTTACACAAAAGGATAGTATTAATTAAAAAAACATTTAAAAATGAAAACTTTGAAAAATCAATTACCTAGAACCGTACTCGTTTTATTATTAATAACGGCACTATTTAGTAGTTGCTCTAGTGATGATGATAGTAATGAACCTGATACGCCAGAATTGGAGGCCTTAGAATTAGTAGACTGTTCTACAGGAATAGCAGATGGAGAAACACGTACTCTAGTAAATAGAAATAGTGGCGTAGATTATATTGTTAACTGTACGTATGTGGTATATGGAGATTTGGTTATAGAGCCAGGAGTTACTATTCAATTTGGTACAGACGCCACCATAAGGGTTTATAGTTCCGGTTCTATTCAAGCATTAGGAACTGCACAAGATCAAGTTGTTTTTACAGGAGAGGATAAAATTGCAGGCTCATGGCGAGGTCTTTATATTGTTAGTGGTGATGTGAAAAATAAAATAGAGCATAGTATTATTGAATATGCAGGAGCAGTTGGAGATTATGGTGCTTTAGTATTATGGTCGGATACGCACTTAGAGATGAATAACACAACCATTTCAAATAGTCAAACCTATGGGCTTCATGCAGATACTGGTAATAACGAGTTAGTGTTAGAAAATAATACAATTACTTCTTGTAAGGCGCCAATGTATATTTTAGGGACATATATTACAACAATTTCTGGAGGGAATTATATAGGTAATGATACAGATGCTATTATTGCGAATAGAGATTATATAGCAAACGAAAGTCATCATATTTGGACTAAACTTAACGTGCCATATCATTTTCCGGAAGGAATGGATGTAACTAATTCTGGTGGAAAATTAACAATAATGCCTGGTGTTGTCATGAAATTTGGTCAAGATACAGATTTGGCTATTACGGAAGGAGCTGGTGGAAATAAGCCTAGTTTAATTGCGGTTGGTACAGCAGCAGATCCTATTGTTTTTACTTCTATAGATAATACATTAAGTTCTTGGAGAGGTATTTACTTTGATTCTCCTTCCACATTAAACGAAATTGGTTTTGCAACTATTGAAAATGCAAGTAACTCCAATCAAACTGGAGCTATTTATCTTTGGGCGTATTCTGTTTTGAATGTGCATGATGTGTTATTTAAAGATATTACCAATTGTAGTATACAAACCTTTACTAATGATGGAATAGTTTTAACTACTAGTAACTTAAGTTATGATAATGTTGGTAGTGAGATTTGTGTAGACTAACAATAAGACTTTAATCTGTACGTTTTTTGCGAATTGTTTCCGAACCATTATTTATTGGACGGAAATAATTCGCTTTAAAATAAACGACAGAATGTATTGAAAAGAAATTTTAAAACTAAAAAGCGAAAAAATGAAAACTATAACTTATATCCTTTTTTTATTTGTGTTTACACTGCTACCATCGTGTAATGCACGACAATCGGATACTGCTTTACCAAAAATAGAAAAGAACCTTTATGGAGAACTTGATTATTCAAAGGAAGCATTAGAAATCGTTTCCCCACAAGAAGGTGGTAAAGAAATTGTATTAGGAAAAATTGCTACGGATGGTACGGTGCATTTCGATGCACCAGAATTTGATATTAAAGCGCTTTATGATAGTATTCGGTTAGAACCATATAAACTTCCGAAATGGTTTTCTATAGATAGTAATTGTAAAGATTTGGATGTCTTTGCTAAAACTCCTTATGATGAGGTGTACTCTCGCAAATATAAATTATTCGTAAAAAAATATGGAATAAACGTTGCTATATTAGAATCCGTTGGCGATAGTCTTGTTGGTGAAAATAAATATTTTTGGTTGTATACAGATCGAGCAATAACCGTAAACGAGGAGTGTAGTAAGGCTAATTCTAGATCTGGGGATATTTATGCTTCTATTCGTTTAAATATTGCTTTAGAAAAAGGATGGAACTTTATAGAAGAAAATATTACATACGATTCAGATTATGATGAAAGCGATGTCAATGCCGTTCGGTTACAAATAATGGAGTTTTCCATAAGTTCTCCAGCATCTAAAAATGTAAAATGGAGGTTAAGGCAAATAGCAGATGATGATAAAATACAAACAGCCAAAAGATTAGATGACTTAATTCCTATTCCGAAAAAGCAGTTTGAAGAATGGGTGCCTAATAAACTAGGGGATTTGTCCGTGACTACCAAAGAATATGGTAATCCGCCAAAAGGACAAAAAAATAAAAATAATATGCATCTAATCTATGCTAACGAAACGCAAAAAAAAGAAATAGAGGTCTATGTCATGGATTGTGCTAAAAGTCCGAAGGATATGGAAATGATCAATTTTGCCTATGCAATGGAAAATAAAGGTAAAGAGGCAAAGGATATAAAACCTTATATCTCCCAATATAAGGAAAGCGATAAAACCACACAGTTGTGGTACAAAGTAAAAGATAGAATTGTTGTAACTGCTTCAGGAGTTAATATAGAATCGGAAGAATTATGGAATTATATTCGAAAATTAAAAACAGAAAAACTTATGAATCCATAAAATCCGTTGGAATTAAAGATAAGTGAATAACGAATCTTACTTCTTAATTTTAAAGCCCAACGTATGTTGGGCTTTTTTGTATTCTGATTATTATTTTTGGATATAAACGGTTTTAATATTCACAAATTCGTGAATACCTTCATTAGATAATTCTCTACCATAACCGGAAGCTTTTGTGCCTCCAAAAGGTAATCTAGGATCCGATTTTACCATTTCATTAATAAAGAAAGCACCATCTGGTATTTTAGAAATAGCTTTGGTTGCTGTTTCTATATCTTCTGTAAATAACATCGTTCCTAAACCAAATCTAGAATCGGTTGCCAATGCTAATGCTTCTTCTAAATCTTTTACTTTAAATATTGGTGCTACAGGTCCAAAAGTTTCCTCTTTAAAGACAGCCATGTTTTTATTTACATTGGTTAGAATGGTAGGTTCAAAATATGCTTTGTCTCTTTTATTTCCAGTAATCACTTGAGCGCCTTTTTTAATCGCGTCTTCCACTTGTTTTTGTAAATCTATTGCAAGGTCTTCTCTGGCAAGTGTTGTGATTTCTGTGTCTTCGTTTAATGGATCTCCATACTTTAATGCTTTTACTTTATTTGTGAATTGCTCCAGAAACGTATCGTAAATATTTTCAGTCACTATAAATCGTTTCGCAGCAATACAACTTTGTCCTGTATTTTGCATTCGCGCTTTTACCATCGTATCGATATACTTATCCAGGTTTGCATCATCTAATACAATACATGCATTGTTTCCGCCTAATTCTAATACTGCCTTTTTTAAATTTTCACCTGCAATTTTTGCAATTGTTTTTCCTGCTTTCTCACTTCCGGTTAAGGAAACAGCTCGAATACTATCTCCTTTTAAAATGGCTTCAATATTTTTATGATCGGTAATCAGGGTTTGAAAACATCCTTTTGGATATCCAGCTTCTTCAAAAATTTCTTGAATAGCTAAAGCGCAACCACTAACGTTAGATGCATGTTTTAAAACAGCTGTATTTCCTGCCGTTAATGTAGGGACAGCAAAACGAAATACTTGCCAAAACGGATAATTCCATGGCATAACTGCTAGTATTACGCCTAAAGGATCATAACTTATAAAGCTTTCGTGTGCTTCTGTTTCAATGATTTGGTCTGCTAAAAATTCTTCCGCATTGGTAGCATAAAAATCACAGAGAAAGACACATTTGTTAATTTCTGCTCTGCTTTCTTTAATAGGTTTACCCATTTCTTGGGTAATTAACAGGCTTAATTCTTCTAGGCGTTCTTCTAAAATATTTCCGACTCTAATTAATAAAAGTGCTCTTTCACTAACATCTTTTGTACTCCAGTCTTTAAAGATGTTTTCAGCTGAATTGATTTTCGAAAATACTTCCTCTTGACTATTTAAAGTATAGCTTTTGATAACTTCCTGGTTAAAAGGATTTACGGATTTTATGATGTCTGACATATTGTTTGGTTTTCATTAAATAGATTGCTAAATTACAGTTAAGATAATTATAGTATTAACTTATTTGTGAAAAGTCTTAACGTTATCACAATTTATTTTTTTGGGGCAAAACTTGATTGTATTGAGTTAAGCCTTGTTTCGCTTTGATTGTATATTTACAGTAAATAAATGTTTAACCAAAAAAAAAGAAAAACGATGAGCAATTCAAATAGTACATTATTAGGAATATTAGCAGGAACCGCAATTGGAGCTACCTTGGGTATCTTATTTGCACCAGATAAAGGTTCTAACACCAGACAACGTATTTCAGACGAAGCACAAGCTGCTAAGGATAAATTGGCAGAAACAGCAATGGATTTAAAAGAAAGAGCAGTAACTACGGCGGCGGCACAAAAGGAAACTTTAGATGAACAAGTAGAATCTATAGTCTCTAACGCTAGTCATAAAGCCGAAGATGTGATCTCTACTTTAGAGAAAAAACTGAAGGATTTAAAAGAGAAAAATAAGAAATTACAAAAAACGTCATAATAAATGAGCGTATTTGAATCTTTAAATAACACGTCAGATAAAGCAGCAGATCTTAGTAAAAAGTATTTAAAAACTTCACAAGATTATATCACGCTTAAAGCATTTCAACAATTAACGTCTTCCATTAGTTTAATTGTTAAGCTTTTTGCGGTTGGTAGTTTGGTGTTTTTAGGACTTTTGTTTTTAGCGATTTCTGGAGCAATTGCCATTGGTAATGCGCTGGGTAATTTAGCGCTAGGTTGCTTAATTGTTGCTTTGACTTTTGTGGTTCTAGCCATATTAGTATATGTTTTAAGAAAGCATATAGATCGAAAAATAATCCAGAAAATTGCAATTAAATTTTTTAATTAAAACCTATGAAAACCTATAATTCATTTAAAGACATAGATAATGACTTGAAAAAGTTGCATCTAGAGCGACAAATAGCTTGGGAAGAACTTAAGCTAGTTAAAGAAGAATTTAAAGAAGATCTTAACCCTTTAAATTGGGTGCGCACTGCATTAAAGATAGCTGGAAAAATGGGCGGTTTTATGTTATTGAAAAAGATCATTAAATGATAATCTAATGCCATAATAAAAAGCTATCTAAATGGGTATACAATTTAGATAGCTTTTTAAGTTATTGACTATTCTGTTTAAGTAACTACGTTATAATCGTATACTACTTTAGTACTTAGACTCCTAATTCTACACTTTCTTATTCTTAATTTTAACGTATGCGTTGGTCTAAAAAAATAATAAGTATATTTTTAATTGTTATTATTGGAGGGATATTCTTTCTTCAAAATAAATTCAAAAGAGAAATAATCCATGTATTGGATACTAAATTACCCAAAAATATAAAACTAGAATATGCAGGAATATATGCAAATGTATTTAGCGGTAGCGTAGAACTAGATAGTTTATCGGCAAAAGTGTTAAATACAGATGAAAATCTAATGGCAACATTACATGCTAATCAGCTGAAGGTCGATGGTTTTAGTGTATGGCAGTTTCTTTTTAATAAAACCATAGCAGTAGATACTATTGTTTTTAAACAACCAAATCTGGAATACCATATCTATTCCGAAAAACAAGAGCAACAAAAAGATACCACGCCAAATACCCAATTTAGTAAAACGATAACTATTAAGAAGATTGCAATTGTAAATGGCGCTTTACAAGTGAAAGATGCTAATAGCAATAATCTTGTTACTAGCATAAACACTATACATTTTGCTTTACATGATCTACGTTTAAATGCGGAAACTTTAAAACAGAAAATACCATTTAATTATAAAGATTATCAATTAACTACAAAGCAGGTTTTTACGAATTTGAGTGCTTATGAAGTTTTGAGAATAGACAACTTGAGTCTTGAAAATAAAGTGTTACAACTGAAAAATAGCTTCTTAGAAACAAAATATTCAAAAGAAATATTGTCCACAAAAATAGAGGTAGAGCGCGATCATGTAACGCTTCGTATTCCGGAATTAGAAATCCGTAAATTAGACTTCGGATTTCATAAAGACGTTTTTTTCGTAACCGCAGATTCCGGAAAAATAGAACAACCTAATTTAAGTGTTTATAGAGATAAAAGAGTTGCAGATGATATGCGAATCAAAAATATGTATAGTAAAATGTTACGTGATTTACCCATAGATTTATCGATAAATAACTTAGAACTTAATAGTGGTAATGTAACGTATGCAGAGCGAGTAGATGCTACTGCTCAAGCGGGAGAACTGTTTTTTAAAGCGGTGCATGCGAACGTTACTAATCTAGCAAATAATTATGCAGCTGGGGAGAAAACAAAAATTGCTATTCGTTCTAATTTTATGGGTAAAGCACCAATGCATTTGGATATTATATTTGACGTGAATGCTAAACAAGACGCCTTTTTGGCTTCCGGAGCATTTGAGAATTTCCAGGCTGAAATAGGGAATGCCTTTTTTGAGACGAATTTAAACGCTAAAGCAGAAGGAGAAATTGAACAGATTTATTTTACGTTTAGTGGAAATAAATGGAACGCAAAAGGAGACTTGAAAATGAAATACGAAGCGTTTAAATTTGAAATATTAAATAATAAAAACAAAGTGAATACCTTTTTAACAGCGATTGGTAATGTATTTGTAAACGATGGTTCTAAAACAGATAAAGATGGTTATAGATATGGTGAAATAACAGGGGATCGTAATACTACAAAATCCTTTTTTAATTATTTATGGATTAATGTACAGAGCGGATTAGTAAGTACATTAACCGGTAAAGGAAGTAAATAATACCCTAATTTAAAGTGTAACTGTAGATTCTAAAGTTTGGCCAACAATCACTAACATTTTTAAAAATGCCTGGGTAGAAGCATTTAAAAATGTAATTGATAATGATATCGATTTTAAAGATGCGGAAAAAGAATCGGGTAAAGAATAATGAATTCTTTTTAAGATTCCTCTTCTATAAGAACTACAAGCTGTTTCTTATATTCATTAGGTGTAATATTATATTTGTTTTTAAAAATTTTAGAAAAATAACTTCTGCTAGTAAAACCTATAGAATATACTATTTGAGAAATGTTGAGGTTCGTGTTATTCATTAAATCTCTAGCTTTTTCTAATCTTACGTGTCTAATGTATTCGGTTACGGTTCTTGCAAATAAAAATTTGAAGCCTTCTTGTAACTTGGCTTGCGACAGGCCTGTTTTTTTGGATAGCTCATCTAAAGAATAGCTGTCAGAGGGTGTTTTAACTATCTTTTTACCAAGTTTTTTTATTATTTTTAATTCCGATTTTTGTAAATCAATTTCAAGAACATTAGCATTGTCATATTTGTTATAAAACTCAATATGCATGGACAAAAGATGGTATAGTTCACCTTCCGCTTTTAATAATCTAATCATGCCTTTCGTTTTTATATCTTGTAAGGCCTTCACACGATCTGCCATTTTAAGACTAATAGGCCCGTAATAAGCAAACTTTTTTTCATGCTCTTTATCTACAAAAATAGCATGTAGTTTTTTGTTTAGCATGTGTGCAATATTAATTCTTTTGTTTAAGAATTGTTTGCGTATAATTTTAATATTATTCAATTCTAAATGTATTCCTTTCTCAAAACTAAAATGATGCGATACATCACTATTACAGGTGCCAATAAACGAGTGAAACTGTTCAATAGTTGTATATTCTTTTTGGTCACTAAATTTATGTTGAAAAGAACCATTTAGGGAATAAGAAAAACGGATAGGATTAAAATTAGAAGGATCGACTATTACTTGTATATCTTCAAAAAACACAAGATTATATTCAATTAAACTAACGCCCCAATCAAAAGTCATTAGTCTAATGTATCCTTTTGCGAAATCATTATCCAGATCCAAAGTGTATTCTCCCCATTTCTGAGTTATATTTCCTCCAATTTGCTCTTTAAATTGCTTTATACTGTCTGCAGTATTTTCCGCATTAATTTTAATGATTTTCATTTAATACCTTAGAATATATATAGCGTTAATTTTTTTAAAAAATATCAAGGTAAAGATATATTAAAATTATGATAACAGATGGTGCTAGATTCTGTTAATGATTTCTTAATTAATTAAATGCGCTAAAATTCATATTATGTGGGTTAATACCTTTTGGTTTTTAGTAGTAATTTTATGGTATAGCGCAGTAGTTCTTACACAAGCTATACGCTTAGATAATAAACAACATGTATCTTAAAATAAAATGTTGCTAATTAAAAACATTTAGAAATGAGCAATTACACAGACAGGTTAGGAAACAGATTAAATGCTTTATTAGAGAAAAACTATGATGCCGAAAAAGGCTATAAAAAAGCAGCAGAAAATGCGAAACATATTGGTCTAAAAAACTTTTTTAATAAAAAGGCACAAGAGAGATATGATTTTGGATATGAATTAAAAACAGAAATTAAATCTTTTGGTCAGCAGGCAGATAAAGAAGGAAGCCTTACAGGAACGGCACACAGAGCTTGGATGGATATTAAAGCTGCGTTATCCTCAGATAATGATGAGTCCATGCTAGAAGAAGCGATTAGAGGAGAAAAAGCAGCAATAGCAGAATATGAAGAAGTTATAGAGGAAATAGGGTTGCCTTTAAATACTAAAAATATGCTTTATAATCAAAAAAGCCACATTGAGCAAGAGCTTAACACCATTAAAAGATTAGAAGATCTAAAATAAAAAGAAACCTTACCGATTAATTTAAAAGGAAATGTTGCATTGGCATTTCCTTTTTTGTTTTGTTAAAGCGAATAGAGCACCCATTTTCATCCATTGCATCAAGAAGTTTAGTGCGTTATTCTTTTATTAAAAATAAAAGTTATGTTTTATAAATTACGAAATACGGCTAGTTTAAAACAAATAGAGCAGAAGTTTAATAAAAAATTTACATATCCTAAGTTATATAGGCCTGTAAAAGTAATAAATGGATTTAAAGAGGCTTCTTTGCCCATTATAACTATGGAAAAACCGAAGGTTATCGATTTTTCTATTTGGGGATTATTACCTACTGATTTTGAGGAAAACTGGGCGGTTTTTCAAAATATATCGAATACTTTAAATGTAGATATTAAAGATATAAATGAAAAAGATCCATTTCTTTCCGAAGCTTTAAACAAAAGACGCTGCTTAATTATTGTAACTGGTTTTTATACCACGTATATAAGTAATGGTAAAATTAAATCTTTTCAAGTTTTTAGAAAAAACAACGTGCCTTTTTGTTTAGCAGGAATTTATAATGAACTGTCCGATGGCTTTAAAACATGCTCCATTCTTATAACGACAAGCAATCATTCTAATGGTAAACCAATACCAAGCTTTTCTGAAAAAGAGCCTTTAGCTCTTAAGAAAAAATATTATGATTATTGGCTAGATAAAAGCAATACGTTTTCCGATTTTAAAGCCATTATCAAAGATTTGGATGCTTATGATTTTGAATCGGAAGTTATAGATCAAAAAATATTAGATAGGAATACCATTTCCAATAACCAGTTTTAACAAATACAGCAATATATTTAAAAGAGTTAATTTAAAGTTGGATACCGTTAATGTAATTCCTGAAAAAGAAGCATCTTTGATGTAATGTAATGAAAGACATTGCATTACTAATTTAAAACCAAAATAATATGTTACGTTACGCAATCATTTTTATCATTTTAGCAATAGTCGCCGGGATTTTTGGTTTCGGAGGAATATCGGAAGGAGCAGCAAGTATAGCAAAAATTCTATTTTATATTTTTATAGTACTTTTTGTTGTGTCCTTAATTACAGGAAGAAAAAAAATATAATAACCACTAAAACTATAAAACGAAACACGATGAGAAAATTAATTTATTCAGCAATACTAGTATTTACCATGTCTGCCGTTTTTACAAGTTGCAGAGAAGATAAAAAAGATAAAGTAGAAGACGCTGTCGAAGATGTTACAGATGACATTGGAGATGGTATTGAAGATGTAACAGATGACATTGGAGATGGTCTAGAGGATGTAGGAGATGAAATTGAAGATGCAGTAGATTAATTACCTGCTTTAATAGTATGATCACTAGTTTTTAATAATCAAAAAAAGGCAGTTTAATCCAAGATTTTACTGCCTTTTTTATATAACACAAATTTATTATGGAATATGCAAAACATGAAATAGAATATATAAACGAATTAAAAGAAAAAGGATACACCAGTAATTTTAGGATGGTGGACGCTCATTTAGTGGAATTAGATTCTAAGGAGAAATTCAAGCCAGAACAAATATTTATTGATAAAGAAATGCGTTTTGAAGGAATGAGTAATCCGGCAGATGCTTCTATATTATATGCGATAAAAACAGATTCTGGATTAAAAGGAACCGTTCTAGCAAACTACGCACCAACAGGAGATTTAGAAGTAGCAGAATTCTTTAAAGAAATACCTCAATCAAATGATAGGAATAATTAATCTTCGTGCGGTTTTTGAGGGTTTAACCCAGCGGTATCTGGTTCAAAATATTTTATAAAGTCTGTAGGTGTTTCTAATAGATAAAAAGAATGGTTAACCATTACAATAGACCCTTTAAGCACTTCTGGGTTTTTATGTAAAACCTTAATCCAATCTTCATTGCTTAAATGTATTTCTTTTTCACCATAATTTTTTGTAAAATCCGGATGGTTTTGATTTACCAAACTGGATAGTGTGGTGTCAAGCGCTTCAGCAATCTCAATCCATTGTGTTCCTGTTAATTTTGTTTTAGATAAATCGATTGCTAAAATCTCTTTTTTTGAAGCGCTAACATAAGCTAAGGTTTGTTTTCCTAAAGAGCTATTAGAACTGTAATATAATTTAATCATGTTTTTATGTTTTGAAATTATTCCCATCTGTTTTTGAATTTAGTTTTACTTGTTTCTTAAAGCATGTTTATATTTTTTCACTGTATTCCTTTTTATAAATCCGAACCATTACAAGAAATAGACTTAACAATAATGGACCAAAAATTAATCCTATAAAACCAAATAAAGGCACACCAATAATGACACCAATTAAAGTTATTAATGGATGCACATTGTCTAGTTTTTTTAATACAAAAAGTCTAATTAAGTTATCGGTAGAGCCAACCACTATTAAACCATACAGCAGTATTCCCCAAGCTTGAAAAGGATCTCCATTAGCGTAGGCTAATATAAACGCAGGTACAATACCTAGCAATCCACCAACAAACGGAATCATAGAACCAATGGTCACCATTACAAACCAGAAAAACGGATTCTCTATTCCAAATATTAAAAATCCAATAAGCGCAACAATACCTTGAGCAATGGCAACTAAAGGAATTCCTAATGCATTAGAACGTACCATTACATTAACATCTTCGCCTATGATTTTTAAATTTTCTGTATTTATAGGAATATATTCAAACAGGCTTTCTCTTAATTTCCGTCTATTTGTTAACATATAAAAAAGTAAGAAATACATAATGAATATTGCTATTGCGACTTCAAATGTGCTACCAGCAAAACTTTGTAGTTTTTCGGAAACTAGGCTGGAAACTTGAGAGGCATCTATTTGAGAGCTAAAGTTATAGCCTAATGCATGTTCGATTTTTTCAAGCTGCAATTTAATAGCATTGGTAACCCGTTCTGAATTTTCTGCTGCATTACTCACTTTATTGCCCAGCATAATTACAATTCCTGTAACAGGTAACAGGATGCCTATAATCGATAATAATAATAAAACGATTGCAGCAAGTTCCTTATTCCAACCTTTCTGGACCAATTTTTTCATTGGCTTTCTTAATAAGACATAAATGGTTATTGCACCTAAAACACCTGATAAATATGGCAGTATTTCTAATAAAATAAGGATTGCTATCAATATTATGATACCTAATAAGAAGAGCTGATTAATAACTTTATGGCTAATTTGCTTCATTATAAATTTAAATTATGGATTGTTTTTGTAATGCTAATGTATATCATTACATGATCTGTTTATCAAATGTATGCTTAAGTCTCATGAAATAGTAATCGCTTTACATAACATTTTAACTGTATTGCTAAATTTTAAATGCTATGCATCCTTTTCTATTTTCTTTGAATGTGCAGAAGGTTTTATACCATAACCATATTTTTCGGCATAAACCCAAGTGAATTCTGCACCAAAAAATAGAATTAAACAAGAGTAGGATACCCAAAGTAAAATTAAAACAATGGTTCCTGCCGCGCCATAGGTAGAGTCAAAATCTGCGCGACCAAAATATAATCCCAATAAAAACTTCCCTAAAACAAACAAAATGGATGTAATGAATGCACCAATCCAAACCGATTTCCATTTAATTTTAGCATTCGGTAAATACTTAAACATAAGTGCAAATAGTATTGTTATCATACTTAATGAAAGAATAATGTCAAAGAAATAGGCCATGTATACTACTGCATCTTGAAAATTCCTATTTAAAAAAGTGGTAAGCGCAGAAATTCCTGCAGTAACTATAAAACTAATAAGTAGTAAAAAGCCTATTACTAAAATAAAAGTAAAACTTCGGGCTCTATTCATTAGCATACGCCAAAATGTTTGTTGTAAGGATGCGTCTATTTTCCATATTTGATTTAAGGAGAGTTGCAAATGATAAAACACTCCCGAAGCTCCAAATATTAAGGTACCAATTCCTATAATGGTTGAAATTAAATTTTTATCTCCATCTTGCGTTTCCGAAATCATCGTTTCTACAGCGTTGGCTGTATCTCGTCCTAATGCCCTAGATATTTCATTGGTTAATTCACCTTTTACAATTTCTTCTCCCAATATAGTACCAATTACATTTACAATGATCACCAATAATCCAGGCATCGATAAAATAGCATAGTAAGCAACAACAGCACTCAATCTAAAAGGGTTTTCTGCATCCCATGCTTTATATGTGGTAACTAATAAAGTTGGTAAATCTGCGAATTTGAATTTTGAATATGGTTGGATGTCTTCCACTTTTAAATGTTTTTATTAACTATAGTAAATTAAGATAATTGTGAGATTTAAATAACCTAATCGATATTTTTTTTAGTTCAAAAGATAAACCCCAATTTAAACCACTTAATACATAGGCTATTTTTAGAAACATCAATAATTGTTATTAATGGATAGTAACTGTTGATAACTTAAACGTAAGGTTTCTATCAAAAATCCTACTTTTGTATAGATAATATGATACTAAAATTATGTCTGATACAATAGAAAAAGTAAAATGCTTAATAATAGGTTCTGGACCTGCTGGATATACAGCAGCAATCTATGCAGCTAGAGCAAATATGAAACCTGTTTTATACCAAGGTACACAACCTGGAGGACAGTTAACGACTACCAATGAAGTGGAGAATTTTCCTGGGTATCCTGAGGGAATTACAGGACCGGCAATGATGATGGAACTTCAAGCACAAGCAGAGCGTTTTGAAACCGATGTACGTGATGGTTGGGTAACTAAAGTAGATTTCTCAGGAGATGTACATAAAGTTTGGATAAACGAGACGAAAGAAATTCACTGTGATACCGTAATTATTTCTACAGGAGCTTCTGCTAAATACTTGGGATTAGATTCAGAACAAAAATACTTAAAGCTTGGTGGCGGAGTTTCGGCTTGTGCCGTTTGTGATGGTTTTTTCTACAGAAATCAAGAAGTAGTAATCGTTGGAGCAGGAGATAGCGCTTGTGAAGAAGCACACTACTTATCTAAGCTTTGTAAAAAAGTAACCATGTTGGTGAGACGTGATGAATTTAGAGCTTCTAAAATCATGGCTGCTCGTGTAGCAAATACAGAAAATATTGAAATTTTATTCAATACAGAAACGGAAGAAGTTTTAGGTGACGGACAAGTAGTTACTGACGTGCGAGTTTTAAACAATAAAACCAATGAAACTCAGGATATTCCTGCAACTGGATTTTTTGTTGCCATTGGTCATAAGCCAAACACAGATATTTTTAAAGGCTTTTTAAATCTTGACGAAACGGGTTACATTATAAACGCGAAACCAGGAACCTCTAAAACAAATGTAGATGGTGTTTTTGTATCTGGAGATGCAGCAGATCATGTATACAGACAAGCGATTACAGCAGCGGGAACGGGTTGTATGGCAGCTTTAGATGCAGAACGTTATTTAGCAGCTAAAGATTCTACTTTTGAGGTTAGTACTTCTAATTACAACTAGATAAAGTATTTGAATTTTAAATATATATATAAAGCCGAAACATTAGTTTCGGCTTTTTTGAATTATAAAATGCTACTTTAAGAAGGCTTTAAGACGATATATTCGTATCTGTTTCTTCTTGTTCTAAGGGCGTTTTATTATATTTTTTATGTTGGATTTTTTTCTTTTCTAAAATGGCATAAAATTTTCTAGGTGATATTTTTAAGTCTTTAGTGATTTCACTAACCTTTTTCTTTCCTTTTTTATACAGTTTTAAGTTTTCGTTTACTTTTTTATTGAAATAATGATCTTTAATTTTTTCAATAACCTGTAATTCGGTTAAGTTTCTTTCTTGCGCGTAGTTTTCTAATTCGGTTGTGATTTTTGATAAATTGTTTTTCATAGGGAAAATTTTTTAACGTACTACATTTAGGAATGAGAACTTGTTTCCATAGTTTCGTTCCCTGTTTTACATTACTAATTTAGTGAATAAATAGCAAAGTTTAAAATCCTGTAGGATTTTATAAGCTAGCCTAGGGAATAGCTATTCGTTTCACGTGGTTTTAGAAATCGTATTTTTTAATTTGGAATTCAAGCTTTCAATGAATTCTCTACGTTTGATTAATTCTTCTATATTACTTTCAAATGTTTTAATATTATTCAGTTTTGGGAATGCGATTTTTCGTTTTGCAATGGAATTCGAGATCAAAATATTCACATAATTATAGGTCAAAATCAATTTTTGAAGGAAGTCCGTTTTTGTAATTTTTAACCCTATTTTTTCAGCTGTTCTTGCATTTAGAATATAAGTAGTTCCCTTTATTCTTAAGGAAGTGTTATGGTTTTCGTCACAAGCTTGTATTAAGTTTAAAATGCCTTCTACATACTTTTGAAGAATGAAATTTGTTCTTTGCTTTCCGCTTAATGATTTATCTATGACAAAAATATAATCAAATAAAGAACCACCATGAATGATAATGGTTCCTTTGTTTTCCTTTTCGGTAATAAGTAGGGAAGAATAGTAAATCAATTTCCCCTTTTTTTTCATGGCAGGAACATCAAAAAATGGCGCAATTATAGAAAGTGTTATAATTAGGAATAGAAATATAAAGAAATAGAAGCCACTTAAAAGGCATAAAACCAAAATTAGCAAATTAAGAGATACCGCAGCAATCGCAATTTTAATTTGAATTCGATTTTGTTCTTTTTTGGATTTGGAGTAAAATCTATGATTCATTTTATAGGGGTGTACTTACGTTTATTTCCGTTAGATTATTAGCAAGTAAAAATAAAATATAAATCCGTAGAGTTTTAGATTCCGGGTTATTTTTGGGTTTCATTTGCTTCTAAAACACGCAAAATATTTCCACCTAGAATTTTATGAATGTCTTTTTCGTTGTATCCTTTTTCGGTTAAAGCTTTGGTAATTAAAGGATATGCAGTAACGTCATCCAATTGTTTTGGTGGTAAAAAGATACCGTCAAAATCAGAGCCTATACCAACATAATCCGCACCAACTAAATTAATAATGTATTCCAAATGCGCAATTACTAAATCGAATGGCGCTTTTAAAGCTTCCGATTCTTGAGGGTATTTTAAATATATGGATTCTACCGCGAGATATTCGTTTACACCTAAATCGTGTAAAGAATCTATTTCTGTCTGATATTTTTCAATAAATGCATCTTCCTTCTTTCCGACTGTTGGATCTATAAAAGCAGAATTAAAGTTAATTTGAATAACGCCACCATTTTTTGCAATTGCTTTTATTTGATCATCTTTAAGGTTTCTGGGATGCGGACAAATATTATAAACAGAACTATGGGAAGCAATAATGGGTCTTGTAGTGTTGTTAATAACGTCCCAGAAAGTTTGTTCACCAACATGACTAACATCTACCAGCATTCCTAAAGTATTCATTCTGCTAATGACCTTTTTACCAAAATCGGTAAGCCCTTTCGTTTTTAAATCTTTGTTTTTTGTTTCCTCCGATGCGCTAGTTGCCCATGCTGTAGAATTATTCCAAGTTAGTGTCATATAGCGCACACCACGATTAAAGAGTGCGTCTAATTTACTCAAATCATCTTCTATTTGATGTCCGCCTTCCAAACCAATTAAAGCGGCTATTTTATGCTCATTTACAACGTTTAATAGTTCTTCGGTATTGGCTACTTTTACTATTTTATTTGGATTTCTCTTAATTACGGCATCCAAACTGTCTATTTGAATATTGGCGAAATTATAGGGGTCTTTTTGGTTGCCGTCACTCCATACAGAAAAGAATTGAACATCTAATCCACCTTGTTTCATCCGGTTTAAGTCACTATGTGTTTTGCCTTTTAAATCGTTATCTATTAGAAACCCTTTTTCCATAGTTTGGAGTAGAATATCGTTGTGGGTATCTACGAATATGGCTTGGTTGTGAATTTCTTCAAAAGTTTTGGCTTCTGGTGTGTTTTCTTTGGCATGTTTACAGGATATTAAAACGAAAAATACTAGTATTAAATATCTCATAATCTTGTGTTTATAGTTTTTGTAGCAGTTGTGTATTTTGCTTAAATAACTAATTTAGGAAATAAAAAGTGGAACTCAAAACCCAATCGGATATTTGAGAGTAGATGAGAAGCATTGTCCCCAATATAAGATTTGCTCAGAAATAGGAATTTATAAGGTTTAACTTTTAGAAATATTCGCTTTTTCATCTAAAAGCGCTAAGAATGCAACAAGCGGTACAGTAGATTTGCTTTTTTTAGAAAACAAAATTTTAATAATCGAGAAATATCCCAAACCTCCTAATTGCGTTAAATAGTAACGTTTAAATATGTGCTTATCGTCTGTTTTAAAAAGATAAAAAGTCCGTTGTTGAATTTCGAAAGTTCTTAAAGCTGTAATAGCTTCAAATGCTATTTTTTTATTGCTAAAGTAAAGTGCTGTTTCAGTAAATTCTAATTTCTTTAAACTAATAAAAAGAATAAAAGCTAGTATAGCGATACTCCAAGTAGCATAATCCCAAAACCGGTTTAAATGGAAATAGGCTGTTATAAAATAGGCTAGTACCAATACAAACCAAGAAAGAAAATATTTTTTGAAAGCTATGTTAGAGGATATTTTGGTACGGGATTGCATTTTAATGTTTTCTATAAAAATAAGTTTCAAGTCACTAATTAGAATCTTCTTTATGTCTTATTCTTCTAAATTATTAGAAATCTTAATCTTAAATTGTCCATTTTCTAAGACTTTGTAATCCGTTTCGTCATTAAATTTATATAGTTTACAACTAAAATTCCCTTCTACTTCAAACCAACCATCTTCTATTTCTAGGATGGATGTAATAGCAAAAGAAGCATCTGTATTGTTTCCAAATCGTGAAGAATAGTAGATTTCTTGATTTTCATATTCCGCAGGAAAAAAGTCTAAAGCAACATTATTAATTATAGTATTTCCAGGAAAGGTTTCATAGTTAAAAGTGTTTAGCGCTAAAAAATTTCTCATACTTGTCCGTTCATTTTCTAAAGAACAATCTCCCACAGGAATTTTGGAGAAGTACATTTTTGCAGTGTCTAATTGTTCTGTGTTTTCTTGAGAATCGTAGAATAATAATCCGCAGGCATAACGACCATAGCAGAAGCCTGTTCCTGGTTCTCCCAAAACGGCAATGTCATTAGTTTGACTGCCACCAAAATCCATAGAAATAGCATTAGGACTATTATCTAAAGGAGATTCATAAACCCTTCTTTCAATGTTTAATTCTTCCCCATCTAAGAGTCCTTTAAAGTAGTGACTTTCTAATAGTAATGGTTCTGTTGCCGTAGTTGTACTATCATCATTAGAATCACACGAAGCGAAAAATAGGATAGTGAAAATGGAAAGGTAAAGTGTTTTTTGTAGGTTTTGCATGTTCCTTATTCTTTAAGTTTTATTTTTGCTTACATTTCCTTTTTATGAAAAGTAGACGTATTTTTAAAAGCATTTATTATGATTTTAGGATCTCCATAAAGATAAACTTCACTCGTGCCAGAAGCTTCTAAAGTGAACTCATTTACCACGTGTATCGTCGCATCACTAGAATCTTCAATAACTAGATTACACGTGTTTACGGTAAGGTTTTTTGCCGAAAAATCAGAGGAATTTATCGAGGTTAATTGCATGTGTTCTACATCTCCTTCCATTTTAGCATAAGCACCTTGATACATATCTACTTGTAAACTATCCGTTTCTATTAAAGCTTCGGTTTTACTGCTTTCGTTGAGTTCTATTATCACTTTTTCACTTTCAATATTAAGTTTCGATTTGGAACTGATACCAAAAGTAGATTTGTTATTGTTGGTAAACGTAAAGCTTTTGTTTTTAATGTTTAGGAATGCTTTTGCATAATCGTTAATTTTTAAGCTTAACGAATCATTTTTTAAAGTATTGGCAGCGCTTACTTCAGCATCTTCATTAATTTCTATATTTCGAAGCGCCTTTGTAATATTAACAACAATTTTTAATCGTTTACTAGATTGAATTTTTGCCGAAGTACTAAAACTTAATACGCTGTCTTTTACAGAAAATTGAATAATTTCATGTAAATTTTCGTCGGTTTCAATTTCAACGGAAGGTGCATCACTTTGGATGAGTTCAATTTCAAATTTTTCACCAAAAGTAATGGTGTTAAAATCGTCTATAATGGTTTCTATAGTAGTAACATTTTTATTTCCTTTTACTTTTTCTTGAGCAAACCCTGTTATTGCAAGCATGGCAATACATAGCGTCAAGACTCTTTTTTTAAACATGTATTCTGTAGTTAATTATTGTATATACAAATATATGCAAAAACCATCCCAAACTTGATTGTCAAGTCTAAAATGGTTTTATTTTGGTGCTAAAAATGTATTAGCAAAAATGGATTGGTTGGTTATTGTTTATTAATACTACCCGAAACACCATCGCTTTTTTCTATAAATTCTGGATTTCCATAATAAGTAATATCGCCACCACTAGTAGCTTTGGCATATAATTCTTTATTACTGTTGACTTTTATTCCTGCGCCACTTGTTGCTTTTACATGGGATGCGTTGGTTTTTAAGTTTTGTGCGTCCATATCGCTTCCGCTAGTAGCTTGTGCAGTTAGAGTGTTGGCAGTTCCTCTTAATACTAAGTCGCTTCCGCTTGTCGATTTACATTCTAAGGTTTCTACATGAACCTCTAAATCCATATCACTTCCACTTGTGGTAATAAGTTCTAAATGGTTCGCTGTAATAGTATTTACGGAGTATACATCACTTCCGCTGGTAGCTTTAATGCTAGAAATATCTTTAAAGCTTAGTCTGATTTTTTTAGAATCTGCGTTGCCTATATTTTTATCTGCATAAATTCTTAAAGTGCCGTTTTCGACTTCTGTAAAAATAAGTTCATGCAGGTTTTGATCTGCTTCTACAGTTAATGTATTGGTTTCTCCTTGGGTGACATAAAGGTCTAAGCCGTGACTTACTTTTATAGCGGTAAAAGGACCGTCAATATTTCTGTTTTCTGTGGATACATTTCCTGTTCCTTTAACGCCATTGTTAAAATTTACATCAAAATTACAGGACATAAATAACAAGCTCATTAGCATTGTTATTATGATTTTGGTTAGTGTAGTCATAGTTGTTCGTTTTTTGATTGATTAAATATTACTTCAAATATTATATTTTTTGTTAGTGATTAATAACTTAAATATCTGAATTGTTGCTTTTTAAGGATGACTTGTTTTTAGTCTTGCATTTTATGGTCATAACTTAATACGCGTTTTATTTTCCAGCCTTGTTCTTCCTTAATCCATACATGAGAAAACTTAGCAATACTGCCTTTGCTTTCTGGTCCTCCATTTACAGATTCAAAGAATTTATGTTCTCCCTTTTGAATAGCGCCATAAAGTGCTCCGTTTTTATAAAGTGGAAATACTTCTAAACTTTCTACAACAAGTTCTCTTCTTGATTTTGTGTGATTTGAAGAGCCACAAAGACCATTAGTAATGCTGGCCATGAAATCTGCTTTTGACTCGGTTACACCAGCTTGATCATGATAGAATTCAAAGTCTTCCGCTATTAATTTTTTAAACTGAATGACATCACATGTATTGAATCCTACATGAAATAGTAAGCTGTCATTGGTTTTTAGTTTTAAAAATAATTCGGATGTTTCAGACACTTGCGCGTTTACTTGCAATGTGATTAATACACAGCACAAGGAAACAAATATTGCTTTTATTGGTTTCATATTAATTATCGTTTTCATCTGTAGAAATATTAATGCCATCTTCATCAATTTTGACTTTTACATCGTCAGCATTTCCGCTAACGCCATTTTCGTCAATTTTTATATTAGAATCTTTCGTTTTAATTTCTACACCATTATTATGGATGTTAATACTTCCTTCTTCATCATTAACATTTATCTTAATTTTATAATCATCATCATCATCATCATCATCATCCAAGCAATCTAAACAGGTTGCTTCGTCTTCTGATATTTTGAAAAGATGTCCTGAATCTCTATAGGTAACAAGATTCTTGTTAGAACTGTAATGGTTTAGAAAAGACCTTGTATTCTTATTAAGTTTTATAATTGTTCCTTCTGGGACATATAAAACTAGGTGGATTTCTTGATCACTAAACTTGTTTTCGGCATTGGTTGTTAAATACTTATCTAGTTGTATAGTATTGTTTACTATTGCGTAATTATAATTTATATTTTCAGCACGTTCTTTAGCTATTTGAAAACTTCTACCATCCGCATTTTTTTCTATATGTAATGTTGCAATAGAGTCTTCGGTAGATCTAATAGCTATTCTTATGTCTGATGAATAGATTGTTTTTTCATCATTATCTCCATAAGCCAAGTAAAAAGAGTTTCCGCTTTTATGCATACTTTTATTGTACGCATTGTTGTCCACCATTTTAATGGTTAAGGTATCCTTTGCAATGATGTTATAGACTTCTTTTTCGTTTACAGTAGCATCAAATGCATGTTCTGTAGCTTGTGTAACACCAATAACAACTAGTCCTATAATAGCCATTAACCATAAACCTAATAAAGAGAATTTTGCAATATTACCAATAGATCTTAGGTTGTTAATTAGAATTTTTAAGCCTAAATAAAAGACGAAGAAAAGCGGAATACCAATAGCAAATAAAGCTAAAAGGGAAACGAGCCAAACCGGTGTTCCTGCTGCATTTGCAGTATCTACAATGTCAAATCCAGGAACGTTTATAGCGTCCGAAATACCAACGGTAAACATACCTATTATTAATCCTATTAATGCCGAAGCACCAATGATGATTAGAATAATCCCTATAAATTTTGCAGCGACTTTTAAGAAAAACATAAAAATAGCGCCAATAGTGTCAAAGAACGATGTGGATGTTGATTTTAAGGAATTACTTTTTTTTTTAAAGTCTATATTTTTTGCTGCATCACTAACAGAATCGGAAACGTTTTTTGCAACATCAGAAACCGTAGAAATACCATCCTTAATTTTCTTTTCAATATTACTAATGTTAACAGGCTCGCCTTTCATCATTAGTTTGTCACTTGTAGTAACGGCTTCTGGAAGTAAAATCCATAATAAAATATATAGTAAAACACCGGTTCCTGCTCCAAATATTAATAGAATCCATATTAAACGAATCCAAATAGCGTCGATACCCAAATAGTGTGATAATCCTGCAGAAACACCACCAACATATGAGTTATCTGTATCTCTAAAAAGTTTTTTAGAAGTAGTTCTATTACTAGCGTATTGCTTTGGTTCATCTTCAAATATTTCATCGTCTACAATGTAATCTTCAGGTTGCCCCATAATGGTAATTACATCATCTACTTCTTTTACACCAATAACTTGTTTGTCGTGTTTAACACGCTCATTAAAAAGTTCTGCAATTCTTGCTTCAATATCTGAAATGATTTCAGAACGACCTTGAGAGTCTGTAAACGAACGTTTAATAGCCTCCAAATAGCGCTGTAGTTTTGTATATGCATCTTCATCTATATGAAAAAATATACCTGCTAAATTTATGTTGACTGTTTTATTCATTTTTCGTTGGTTTTTGTCTTGTTACTATATTCACTGCGTTTTGTAATTCGTTCCAAGTAGTGGTTAATTCTTTAAGAAAAAGTTTTCCAGTTTCTGTTAAACCATAATACTTTCTTGGAGGTCCTGAGGTAGATTCTTCCCATCTGTAATTAAGAAGTCCTGCGTTTTTTAATCTAGTAAGTAATGGGTAAATTGTTCCTTCTACTACTAGCAATTTAGCGTCTTTTAGTGTTCCTAAAATTTCAGCTACATAAGCATCTTCATCTTTTAAGACAGAGAGTATGCAGTATTCTAGAACACCTTTTCGCATTTGTGCTTTTGTGTTTTCTATCTTCATAGTTTCCTTTTAATTTTGTTATAACTGTTCATTTTTTGATGGATGTGATGGTTGATTATATTAATTACGAGTGATTAGTTCGCTAAAAATTATTTTAAAAAATTTATGGTTAAAGGATATTTAAACAATTCCCCATCTCTAGCCGTTAAACTCGCTTTGATTATAAAAACAAGCTCTAATAGGAAAGCTATAATTGCTAATCCTGCAAAAGCACCTCCAATATATAATAGCGGAGAAGGTTTGTCTAAATTGATGCTAATATTTTCAAAAGCATTAATATCTATAAAGTCAATTTGCTTAAAAATATTAAAGATGAAAAACGGAACCGTTAACAATCCTATTATAATACTATATAGTAAAATGCTAATCTGAAAATTAATAGCTTGCTTACCATGTGCATCTACAAATTCTGATTTATCCTTATTAGCAACCCAAAGTATTATTGGGCCAATAAAGTTACCTAGAGGAATTATAAACCTAGAAAAGGTGGATAAATGAATAAAAGTAGCAATGTTTTTTTGATGGTTATTTTCCATGATGTAAAAGTATATAATAGTTTCTTATACAAATATATGTCTTTAAAAAGGTATTATGTTACGCATAGTACTAAAAATTAACAAAATTTTAACAGATTGGATTGTCATTTTTTTTCGATATTTTTGAGGAAATTAAGATATAAATGAAGTTAACACCAGGAAAGATAAATACTTTCAACCTACTAAAACTACCTTCTGTTTTTTTTACAGGAGTCCGTGTGAAATCTATTGATGCTACCTCTTGTACCGTATCTGTTAAACATAGATGGATAAATCAAAATCCTTTTAAATCGATGTTTTGGGCAGTGCAAGGTATGGCTGCCGAATTAACAACAGGAGCTTTAATGCTTATGAAAATTAAAGAAAGCGGAAAAAATATTTCGATGCTTGTTGCGAATAACAATGCTACTTTTACTAAAAAGGCAACTGGTAGAATTACCTTTAGTTGTACAGATGGAAACAAAATAGACGCTGCCATGGTAAAAGCTATCGAGACTGGTGAAGGACAAACCATATGGATGCAATCTATAGGAATAAATGCCGATGGCGTAGAAGTATCTGTATTTAATTTTGAGTGGAGTATAAAAGTGAAAAGTAAAAAATAATCTGTAACAAATCATAAAAGAAACCAACCTATACCCATAGCAATCAAAAAAAATAATATTATGACAGCACACGAAATAGATTACCGCATTTATGGAGAAGAAATGCAATACGTAGAAATTGAGTTAGATCCTCAGGAAGGCGTTGTTGCAGAATCTGGAAGTTTTATGATGATGGATGATGGCATTAAAATGGAGACTATTTTTGGTGATGGTTCACAAAAAGACACTGGGTTTTTAGGAAAGATTTTAGGAGCAGGAAAAAGAATTCTTACTGGAGAAAGTTTGTTTATGACCGCTTTTTATAATGATCTAACTGGTAAACGTAACGTGAGCTTTGCTTCTCCTTATCCAGGAAAAATAATACCTATTGATTTAACCGAATTTGGAGGGAAATTTATTTGCCAAAAAGATGCATTTTTATGTGCAGCTAAAGGTGTAAGTATAGGCGTAGAGTTTTCTAAAAAATTAGGAAGAGGTTTATTTGGAGGCGAAGGTTTTATCATGCAAAAGTTAGAGGGTGATGGTATGGCATTTGTGCATGCAGGAGGTACCATGGCTAGAAAAGAATTAAAAGCAGGACAAACCTTACGAGTAGATACCGGATGTATTGTTGGTTTTGACCAAACCGTAAATTATGATATTGAGTTTGTTGGTGGTATTAAAAATACGGTCTTTGGAGGCGAAGGTTTATTCTTTGCAAAATTAGAAGGTCCAGGAACCGTTTTTGTACAATCTTTACCTTTTAGCAGATTGGCAGGAAGAGTATTAGCAAGCGCACCAAGTTCAGGAGGAAAGAGTAAAGGAGAAGGCAGTATTCTTGGCGGAATTGGAGATCTCTTAGATGGAGATAATAGGTTTTAGTGAATAATAATTCTGTGTTAAAGTTTTGTTTAAATAGAAATACAATGTACTTTTTTACTATATTTAATCAAAATAAAACACATACAGCCTATAGAACATTTCTACTTTTTATTTACAACTAAACCTAATTAAATTATGGCAAGAGCAATGTTTGAGTACACTAAAACCGTACTTAATAAAGTGAGTTTTGATGCTAGTTTGTTTTGTAAAGAAGTGCAAAAAGCTATTAATAGATTATTACCTTATGAAATTGAGGAACTTAAAATATTTATAGAATCACTTGTGAAGCAAAACCCAGAACTAAATCAATGTTTAATATATTTAAAACCATAAAAAAAAGCGACGTACACGTCGCTTTTTTTTTGTTTTTAAATGCACGTTTTTTATATATTTCTAATCTAAAGAAATATATTTGTATAAAATTTTTAAGCTGAAAAAAATATTTATATTCATATTGCTATTTGCATTTGCGTTTAAGCCAATGTATTATGTAAGTCAAGTACTTTACTACGAGCTTAATATTGATTATATTGTAGAAACTTATTGTGTTAATAAAGACAAACCTACACTGCAATGTAATGGTAAGTGTCATTTAGCAAAACAACTACAACCAGTTTCTAATGATAACAATAGCAACGATGCTATTTCTAGTCTAGCGGAAGCTTTTACATTTGTTTATTATAACGAATATCCTTCCGTAGCATTTCATACGGTTTTCTTTTTAGAGAACAGAGAACTATCTTTTTCCCACACTAAAAACTATGCCTATTCTTTTGCGTATAGTCATTTTAAACCTCCAATGGTATAATTTTATTTTTTAGAATTAGACTTTTATAGTCTTTGCCAAATGAACTTTAAATTCTTATTTAAGCATGTTTCTATGTATTAGAAATATAGCGTAAACTAAGTATGAATTACTAGCAATAGTCTTTACGTTTTTTTGGTACACAACAACAATACATGAAATTTAAAATAATACAAAATGAAATTATTCAAATATACATTTGCATTACTACTATGCGCAACAATAATATCTTGTTCATCCGATGATGATAATGGCGATTCTGAAAATTTATCAGGGCAATCCGGAGAGGTAATCTTGAAATTCGATAACGGAGTAGGAGATCAAGACTTTATCTTTGGAACTACCTATAACAAGTCTAATAACGAATCTTTTCAACTAGAAACGTTAAAATATATTATCAGCAACGTACAATTTACAGATAACGAAGGGAACACTTTTATGTATCCTACAGAAGATAATGTTTTTATAGTTAATGAAACCGATGGAAATAACGCTGGGGAAATCTGGATTACTTTAAACGATGTAGATGCTGCAGATTATGTTTCTGTAACCTTTGGTGTTGGTATAGATCAAGATCGTTTTGCGCTTGGAGCAGACGGACAAGGTGATTTTTTAGACGCGGCTTCCGACGAAGAAATGATGTGGAATTGGGCTTCTGGTTATAAATTTATAAAACTGGATGGTACTTTTTCTACCGCAACACTTACAGAGGAACCATTAAATGTACACATGGGAAGTGTTGGTACTTCATTAGATAATTATCGAGAAGTAACTTTAGCATTTCCAAATACCGTGTTAGTAAGAGAAGACGCTTCACCAGAAATACATATTAAAGCAGATATTGCTAAAATATTCGACGGATCAACAACGGCAAACTTTGCAGATGGTTATGACCAAGTGCATACAGATGTAAATGAAACCCCTATTATAGCAGATAACATTAATACTATGTTTTCAGTACACCACGTACACAACGATTAATTAGTAACTAAAAATCAAGGAAAGCAATGCTGTTTTCCTTGATTTTAATAAACACCTAAAATATGAAAAGAGTACTTCTTTTTTTATTCGTGTGCTTTCTCGTTTCGTCGTGTAGTAAAGATTCCGAAACAGAAGTATACGTTCCAGTTCCAATACAAGTAGAATGGCCTGAAAATTTTCCAGAAATGGCATATAACCTAGATAATAATCCGCTTACAGAAGCTGGTTTTGAATTGGGAAAAGATTTATTTTACGAAGGAAAACTGTCTTCCAATGGGGCAATCGCTTGTGCTTTTTGTCATGAACAAGCTTTTGCATTTACACATCACGGGCATAATTTAAGTCATGGTGTAAATGGAGGAATCGGTTTTAGAAATGCACAACCTATTCAAAACCTAGCCTATCAAACTTCATTTATGTGGAATGGCTCTGCTTCGCATTTAGATTTACAACCTATTATTCCTATTACTAGTGAAATAGAAATGGGAGAAACCCTAAGTAATATTATTGAAAAATTAAGTGCAGATTCGCAATATCAAGAAAAATTTGCAAGGGCTTTTGGAGATGGCGAAGTAAGCACCGAAAATATGTTGAAAGCATTATCCCAGTTTATGGTAATGATGATCTCTTCTAATTCTACCTATGATAAATATGTTAGACAAGAAGATAACGTAACATTAACCACAATGGAGTTGGACGGATTAAATACGTTTCAGCAAAAATGTACTTCCTGCCATGCAACAGATTTATTTACCGATCAAACTTTTAGAAATAACGGTCTTCCTGTAAACCCTTTGTTAAACGATACTGGGCGTTTTGAAATACTTGAAGATCCTAACGATTTATATAAGTTTAAAGTACCAAGTCTAAGAAATATTGAAGTTACAGGACCATATATGCATGATGGTCGATTTGCAACTTTAGAAGTGGTTTTAGATTTTTACGATGCTGGAGCCGTAGATAATGGTAATGTAGATTCCTCTCTTTTAAGAGATGATAATAGCTATGGTATCACGCTTAACAATTACGAAAAAGAAAGTTTAATTGCTTTCTTGAAAACATTAACAGATAACGAATTTTTAGAAGATGAACGTTTTTCAGAATTTTAAAACAGGAATAGTAATACTTGCACTGGTACTTTTACATACCAATTTGGTGCAAGCGGATACGATAAAAAAAATATGCATACATGACGAACCATTTAAAGTATATTGTGATTTATGTGGATGCTCTACAAGTAGCGGAAGCTTTGGTTTTGGTACCTTAAGCAATGCTAATTTTGTTGGTGTACGATATATTTATCAAAATTTTGAGTCTAGAAATGGTATTTTTGAAAACTCACCAACCAGTAAAGAAAGCTTTAATACCTACCAGTTGTGGGCACAAATACCAATTAGTAATTCTTTTTATGTTAGTGCTAATTTGCCATATCAAGATTTAACTAGAAACTTTAATAATGTTAAAGAAAACATTAACGGTTTGGGAGATGCAAGCGTTATTGGTTGGTTTAAATTACCGTTTTATAAAAAACAAGATAACGATAAAGTGGATTTCAATACCGAACGAGAAGCTTCCGGACATTCTTTACAATTTGGTTTAGGTATTAAATTACCAACGGGTAAGTTTGAAGAAAGATTGACAGATAATATTAATCCAGGTTTTCAAGTTGGTACCGGAAGTGTTGACGGTATTTTTTCTTTGGGTTATAATTATGGTGGAGATAAATATGGTGTAAACACGCTTTTTAGCTATTACTTAAAGGGCGAAAATAAAAACGATTACCAGTTTGGAAATCAGTTTAGTTATGCTACTAATTTATATCGTGCATTTGCAACTGAAAAGATGAATATCATGCCATTTGTAGGTGTTTCTGGAGATGTATACAAAAAGATAACACAGTATGGCGAAACTTTAGAAGACACCGATGGAAACATTTTAAATGCTTCTATAGGATCCGAATTAGCAGTAGATAAATTTATTTTCGGTGCTAGTTATACGTTACCAATTAGTCAAAGTTTATTTGGCGATAATGTAGAGTCTAAACAGCGTTTGTCTGTTTATGTGAATTTTGCTTTGTAGTTTTTTATCTAAATTTAAATTAAAAAAACAGATTGTGTAAGCAGTCTGTTTTTTTGTTTAGAATGTTTCTCATAGGTAACTATTTTCTTCTGAATACTACCACGCTAATTTTCTGTCTATAAAAACATCCTATTTCCACACATTTATTTTAAAGAACTATATCTTTGCGACATGCAATCTAAAGTCCTTTTTATTACACCTCCTTTTACGCAGTTAAATACTGCGTATCCTGCAACTGCTTATCTGAAAGGATTTCTAGAAACGCATGCCATAAATTTTACACATTGTGATTTAAGTATTGAACTTTTTACTTCTGTTTTTAGAAGTGATTTTCTGCGTGCTATTTTTCAAGAAGCTATCGATTTGGATAATTTTCAGTATCCAGAAGTGAACAAAAGAAAGGATATGTATATTTCTCGAGTGGATGTGGTGCTTGCCTTTCTTCAAAAACAAGATGTAGAAACGGCAAATAGCATCTTAGAAAAAGGTTTTTTACCATTAGGACATCGTTTATCTAAAGTAAATAAGACCATTACATGGGAAGATGGAGAAATAGGAGTTATTGATAAAGCAAAGCATTACGCAACGCTTTTTATTGAAGAAATAGGCGATTTTATTCAAGCCAATGTCGATGAGTTTTTTGCATTTACTAAATATGCCGAGCAAATTGCAACTTCGGCAAGTAGTTTTGATCAACTAGATACTTTTTTGAGTTATCAACCTACTATTATCGAAGAAGAAATGCTAGATATTCTAGTCGCTCAAATTGAAGAACACACACCTGTTTTAGTGTGTTTTACCATTCCTTTTCCTGGGAATTTATTTGCGGCATTACGCTGTTCTCAATTTATCAAACAACTTTTTCCAGATATACATGTTGCTTTTGGTGGCGGATATTGTAACACCGAATTACGTACACTGGAAGATCCTAGAATTTTTGAATTCGTAGATTTTATTTCCCTAGATGATGGCGAAGGCCCTTTGCTGAAAATCATCCGTTATCTAGAAGGTGAAGTAGATGCTACGGAATTAGAGCGAACCTTCGTTTTAGAAAATGGAGTAGTGGTTTACAAGAATAAAATTCCGAATACCATTTACCATCATAAAAATTTACCTGCTCCAGATTATTCTGGATTGCCCTTTGATAAATATGTTTCTTTTTTAGATGTGGTAAATCCGATGCATCGTATGTGGACAGATGCCAGATGGAATAAACTCACTATTTCGCATGGTTGTTACTGGAAGCAATGTTCATTTTGTGATGTAACCTTGGATTATATTGGAAATTATCAAAATACTACAGCGGAAGATTTAGTCGATAAAATTGAAAAAATAATTAAAGATACAGGCATTACAGGTTTTCATTTTGTAGATGAAGCAGCGCCACCTAAAATGCTAAGAGCTTTGTCTAAAGCATTAATCGATAGAAATGTAAAGATCACTTGGTGGACGAACATTCGATTTGAAAAAACATTCGATTTCGAATTATGTGAGGTCATGGCAAAATCTGGTTGTATCGCGGTAACTGGTGGGCTAGAAGTAGCTTCGGATAGGTTATTAGCGAAGATGAAAAAAGGTGTAGATATAGCACAAGTTGCTAGAGTTACCAATAATTTTTCTAAAAATAATATTATGGTGCATGCTTATCTCATGTATGGGTTTCCAACGCAAACCGAACAAGAGACTATCGATTCTTTAGAAGTCGTACGTCAATTGTTTGAAAGGAATTGTATTCAGTCTGCATTTTGGCATCAATTTACAACAACTATTCATAGTCCGATTGGTCAAAACCCAGAAGCATTCGGCATTGAAATAACAGGACCTGTTTTTGAAGGATTTGCTCAAAACGATTTATACCATATAGATCCTACAGGCGCAGCTCATCCTAAATATACCAAAGGTTTAAACGTAGCATTGCATAACTATTTAAATAATGCAGGCTTTGAGGAAAAGTTGCAAAATTGGTTCGATTTCCCTGTGCTTCCAACTAGTCACTCTAAAGGTTTAATTGCCAGATTTTTAGCTTAAATGGTTTATTGAAATGAGCAGTAATGCGCTATAAATCTTCTAGTAAATCGTATTTTACACTTTGTAAAAAAAAACTTATAAATCCCTGTTTTCGGGGATGCTTATAAGGTTTGCAATTCCTACATTTGTGCATGTTTTTTAAGTCCCGATACTTTTTTGCTTTTTTCTTTGTATGCTATACTTCCATTGGTATGGCACAAACAACAACACCTATTTTAGAAAGTGAAGGCGAAAAGATAGATCAGCTTTTTTATTATTTCAATAATGGTTTTGAAGAAAAAGCATACGAGGAAGCGCATCATCTATTAGGTTCTTTTAAATCTGAAAAAGCGATAACCAATACCAATTTATTATTGGCGTACTACCATAGTAAATACGTAGCTATGGATTCCTCCATTTATTATACTCATAAAGCACTCAAAAGTAAAAAGAATATTAAAGATTCTTTAGGGATTCGATTAACCATATTGTCTTATCAACTACTTGCTCTAAATAATAAAAATAAGGGCTTGTATCAGGAAAGTAAAAAGTGGCATATTAAAGGTGCTGAACTCAGTGAAAAACATAAGGAAACAAATTTGTATTATACGCATTTACACGGATTGGCAAGCACGTATGTTACGCTTGGCAAAACGGAAGAGGCTTTAGCCCTTTTTGATAAATGTATTAAGTTTTCTAACGATGAAGAACTTATTTTAGGAAGTTATATCAATTTAGGTTCTATCTATTCGTCGCTTTCTAATTATGAAAAGGCTAATGACTATTTACAGAAAGCAAAAATTATTTGTGAGAAAGATACCCATAGAAAACAAGCCTTAGTAAATGTTATTATTAATATAGGAGATAATTATTTAAGTAGAGGAGAAACAGATAAAGCTCTTACTGCTTTCTACGAGGCAAAAAAAATTAGCAGTGATAATAGATCCTATAATTTAGAACTTATCATTTTAGGTAAAATTGGTACTGTATTATATAATGAAAAAAGAAATAATGAGGCGCTTTTAATTTTTTCTAATACTTTAATTAAAGCCTTGAATCTTGGGAATTTAGATATTGAGATGAATAGTTATCTTATGTTAGAAAAACTATCGATTCGAAAAGGTGATCATCGTAGTGCATATAGCTACGGAAAACATTATTATAAGATAAAAGATTCTATCGAGAATTCGCAAACGGAAAAAGAGATAAACGGTTTAGAAGTTAAATTTAAAACGCTAGAAAAAGAGAAAACGATAAAATTATTACAAATAGAAAACCTAAATAAGAGTTTGCATATTAAGAATAAGGATGCAGATATAGAAAAGTATAAATTGCAAGAAGCTATTATTGCAAAACAAAATGAAAACAAGGTATTACAATTACAAAACGGTGTTGAAAAACGTAAAAATGAAATAGCATTGCTTAAAGAAAAAGAAGCTTTAAAAGCTTTAGAATTAGATAGAGAAAAGACTATAAAATACATCGTTCTTGTTGCTTTTTTCATATTATTAGTTCCTATTGCTGGACTTTTAATTATCTATTATCAAAAACTACAAGCACAAGGTTTACTTAATTTAAAAGAGAAAGAGATTAATGAGCAGCAAGTGATTTCCTTAAAGAAAGATCAGGAAATAAAGTTAATTAAAGCCTCTATTAGAGGACAAGACCAAGAACGTAAAAAGATTGCTCAAGAAATGCATGATAGTGTTGGTGGTAATCTAGCGGCCATAAAACTACAATTTAGTCAGCTTTCTAATCATCCAGATAAGTTGAAATTAATTTATAGCCAGCTAGACGATACGTATGAGCAAGTAAGAAACATTTCGCATAATTTGTTGCCAAAAAAAATTAGAGAAAATGATTTCGTTTTTTTAATCAAAGAATATATGCATACGGTGGAAGATGCTAGTGAGATACAATTTAATGTTTCTTTTTATGAAGAAGAAAAGATTAATAGCCTAGACAAGATTTTACAAAACGAATTATTTTCTATCTTTCAAGAATTAACAACCAATACACTGAAGTATGCTAAGGCGAAAACCATAGATATACAATTAGATCTTTTAAATGAGTGCCTCTTTTTCGTTTATGAAGACGATGGAATGGGATTCGATGTATCCAAGACTACATTAGGCATCGGTTTAACGAATATTAAGAATAGAATTGAAAATTATAATGGCATATTGCATATCGATTCGAAAGCGAATAGAGGTACCAATATCCATATAGAAATCCCATTAAAAGCATAAATAAATGAAGCATAACCTAATTATAGCCGATGATCATAAAATGTTTTTAGATGGTTTATTGAGTATTCTAAAAACGGAAAGCAACTATAATATTCTATTTACGGCAAAGCATGGCGGACATGTTCAGAAATATATTTCGATAAATACAGAAGAAAAAATAGATCTTGTAATTACCGATGTCACTATGCCAGAAGTAGATGGTATTGCTTTGAATAAATGGATAAAAAAAACGAACAGGAATATAAAAACTTTGGTGGTTAGTATGCATAATTCACCGAAAATTATTGATGATCTCATCGAAAGTAATGTAGATGGTTATCTTCAGAAAAATGCTCAAAAGGAAGAATTTTTAAAAGCAATAGCCACTATTTTAGGAGGTGAAAAATATTTTTCAAAGGAAATAAAAGATATCTATCTGAAAAATAAATTTGAAAAGAATAAAGAAAAGGAAATCAAACTCACTAAAAGGGAAGTAGAAGTAATCTCGCTAATTGCGGAAGAATTTACTACGCAAGAGATTGCAGACCAATTGTTTTTGAGCAAGCATACTATTGAAAGTTACCGAAAAAACCTGATTACAAAACTGAATGTTAGAAACCTTGCCGGTCTTACCAAGTACGCCATTAAAAAGGGCTATGTGTCTTCATAGTATACATCTAATATCATTAATTCTATACAAGGGTTCTATTTTATAATAGAGCCCTTTTTTATTGCTTATTGTCAAAGTTAAGTCCTTCAATGTTTTAATGAAAAATATACTTTATAGGCTATTATGTTGCGTGTTATTTCATTTTAAAAACAAACAGAACAGATGTGTTAAGTGTTTGTAAATCAATATTGAATAATTAAACACCCTGTTTTCAGGGTATTGATTTTCACTAAAAACGGGGTTAAAACAAAGGGACTTCTAGCATAAATTTGTACCAGAGAATAAGAAACACCATAAACGTATAACATAAAAAATGACTGGTGTTTCCTTCCTAAAAACAAAACAAACTTTAACCATTAAAAACAAAATTATGACTTTCGGAATTACACTTATTTTATTAAGCCTTATCGCAGTACCATCTTTATTATTATCCAAAAAACCTAACGCAAAAGAATTGTTAGAAAAAATAGAACCTTACCAAGGTTGGATCGGACTTATTTTTTGTTTTTATGGTGTTTGGGGTATTATTTTTTCCATATTAAATTTAGGTTGGCTTACAACATTCCCAATTTGGTGGGTAACCTTATTAGCAGGAAGTATCGTAGAAGCTGTTCTAGGGTTTATGTTAGGATTTAGTCTTATTAATAAATTTGTTTTATCTAAAAATGAAGCTGCTAAAGAAAAAGCAATGGTACTTAGAGAGAAACTAGCTCCAAAACAAGGTAAACTAGGAATTGTAGGGCTATTTGTAGGTGCTTGGATGATTGTTGCCTCTATCTTATTCTTCTAAAAAAACTAAAACTTTAAAAAATTACTAAAACTAAAATTATTATGAAAAAATTCATCTTTTTAATGGCAGTGTTATTCACGGTGTCATCCATAGCGCAAGAAAATAGAAATACCATTACCGTAGTTGGTGAAACCGAAACAAGTGTGGAGGATAATAGCTATACTATTTTAATCGCTTTGCAGCAAATACTTGTTTATGAAGGGCAAGGCGAAGTAGAAGTAGCTTCTATAAGCGACGTAAAGAACAACTACATTAATAAATTAGGAGATTTAGGTATTGATTTTAGCAGGTTTCGTAGAAGCACATATTACGAGTTTGCTTCGTCTTATGGGCAAAGCAGAGTTACAGAATATTATTTTCTAAAAACAGGGAATAAAGAAGAGGTTCGTAAAATTATAAATCTAAAAGTAGCAGGGATGACTATTACTAATACAGAGATAGAAGCCAATAAATTAACAAACGATGAATTAGTCTCTCTTGCAAAAAAAGCAATGGATAACGCAAGAGAAAAAGCAGAAGCTTTAGCTCAAAAAATGAATAAAACGGTTGGTGAAGTTGTTGGTATTGTAGACCAAAACACCAGCGAACAATATGCACAAAGTTATGGCACGTCTAAATTGCAAAGTCATGTAGTAACTGTCTCTTTCGAATTAAAATAATGAATGTCTTTAAATTAATAAATTAAATAAAAAATCATGAAAATTAAATTAGTAGTATTATCCGTATTCACTTTCTGTTGTGTTTTTAATGCAGAAGCTCAAAAATTAAAAAAGTTTGGAAGTTCTGTCGAGAAAAAGATTGGTCCAAAAACAATTAAAGTGCCTTATACAGATGTTATATCTTATTTAGGTTACGCGGCTGCAGGAAATGAAGACGAAATAGTAGATGGTAAAAAATTCCACTATATATACCTATGGATTCCTGCTGTGGCTCCAGAACTAGGTGTAAGAATGCTTTCTCCGGTAGCTAAAACTAAAATTAAAGGAGCTATCCGTTCAGAAGCTTACACAGAAAATGCGTCTTCTAGTGATTATTTTGATACGTACATTACATTAGAACGTTCTACAATTTTTAAAAAAGAAGATATTACTGGAGATGCTGCTAAAAATGCTACTTGGACTAAATTAGATAGCAATGACGATAGTAGTGAAATGCCGAAACAACCTAGTGGAAGAAGTTATAATTCTTTATTACGATACAAGAGTGAAGTTGGAAGTCCTACAAAAGCTTTAACTGCTGGTTTATACCGTATTGGATTTACAACTTATAAAACAGGAGAAGTTAAAGGGACATTCTTAGCAGAAGTTGCAGCTCCAGTAAAATTACCTGGTGTAGTAATGGCTAAAACCATTGAAGCACTTAAAAAAGAATTATAGAAATAAATAGACATTCGTATTTTAATAAAACACCTCTTTATGCAAATAAAGAGGTGTTTTTTAGTTTTACAAAAAGTGTATTATACTGAAATAGGTTGACCTTTTTCGTGTTCATTTTTCGTTAATTAGAAGGTCAAATATTCTAAATTTTCTTTATTTTTTTTGTAGGAGCGATATTCAATTCCTTGATTAAGATGGATGAAATTAGGAGTGTTTAATTTTAAGCTAAAATGTAATCTTTTGTTATTGTAAATCCACACAGCTTTTTTTACCATCTTCTTTGCTAAGTTAATATTTTTTATGGTTTGTTTCAGTTCGTATTCATATTTAAGCGTTCTATTGATTCTTTCTGCAACGGCATTTTCATAAGGATCGTATTGTTCAGTCATGCTTATGGTTATGTTGTTTTTCTCAGCAAACGCTGTATATGCCGGATTGCAATATTGTATTCCTCTGTCAGAATGATGGATTATTTTTTGATTCGGATATTTCCTGTTTTTAATAGCCATAGTCAACGCATCTGTGCAAAGTGATGTCTTCATATGTGATGCTAGTTTATAACCCATAATTCGCTTAGAGTATGCGTCTGTAACCAACGCTAAATAGCAATGCTTCTTTTCCGTTTTTATATAAGTAATGTCACTTACCCATAATTGTTCTGCTCTAGTTGGTACTTTGTCTTTTACCAGGTTCTTGTATTTGAAAAAATGATGTTTAGAATTTGTTGTTATAAAGTATCGTTTAGTCTTTGGAACCAGGAGTCTATTAGCTTTAAGAAGTTTGTAAAACTTATCTCTACCCATTTTGATTCCAAGTAGTTTCATTTTTGGTTTGAGTTCTTTATGGAGTTTTATTCCTCCAGTTTTTTGACCAAATTCATCTCTATAGTCTTTAACTATTTTCACAACGATTTGTGCTCTGTTTTCCTTTATTTTATGCGATTTTAAGCGTTTGTAAAAAGCTTGTTTACTAATCCCAAAACATTCGATCAACCATTTTCTTTTAAACGGTCTTGTTTCTTTTTTTCGATCTCGTCTGCTAATGTTTTGGGTAAGGACTTTTTTGACATATCAACTCCCGTAATAAGCTCCATGTCAGCAATAATGTCCTGTTGGAAGTCTTTTACAAATTCTAACTCTTCGATACGTTCTTTAAGTTTTTTGATTTCATCTTTTTTGCTCATACCAAGTTTCTTTTGCTCTAAAGTACTGTATTTTTTTAACCAGTAATCAATGGAGGATCTTGAAACTTGATATTTTTCTGAAGCATGGTTTACAGAGATTTGTCCGTTTTGAATCCTATCGATGATTAAAAGCTTTAAATCGAAACCTACTTTTTTGTAGGAATTTTTTCGGCAGGGTTGTTTTTTGTCTTTCATTAGGTGTAGTGCTAAAAGGTTTAATTTTTAGTCAACCTATTTCAGGAAAGTTCGCTGCATTCAAGGTTCTAACGCAACAAACGTTGCTTTTTTTTTAGTTTATACTAAGCTACATTTTTTAGTTCAAAATCCATAATTTCTTGAGGAGTTTTATAACCTATTATTTTCCGAGGTCTATTGTTAAGTTTTTCTTG
>NZ_JBSHNU010000185.1:0-299 GCF_053601555.1 Lacinutrix sp. MEBiC02595
ACTTCAGTTTTACTTTTAGTTCCGATTTATCTAAGCAAATTTTGTTAATTATAAGTTAGGGAATTAGGTAAGCCCAAACTAAAACAATAGCAGAGAAAATAGAGGATTGACACTGTTTTTGCTAACGTGTTTGTATATGGAAAGTTGCGTTTTTACCAGCGAGGATTTTCCGAAGGAAAATCAGAAGTTAGTAAAAGCACAACCAACCTTATTTAAGCACTAATCTAGCAATTTTTTATATACGTTGTTAGCAAATGCAGCTCTAATTAGTAGTAAACTTAATAAAAAGAAATTTCCAA
>NZ_JBSHNU010000186.1:0-260 GCF_053601555.1 Lacinutrix sp. MEBiC02595
CTAACCGTTGCATCATAATTACAAGAAGCATCCGTAAAAATTTCAATAGCTGCAGGCGCAGTAAATGTTGGCGCAATATTATCTGAAACGGTAATCGTTTGTATTTGCGGCGTTGCGGTGTTCCCACAATCGTCTGATAAAGTCCAAGTTCTAGTAATAATAAAAGAACCTTCACAAGCACCAGCCGTTACAACATCTGTAAAAGTAGCATCTAAAGTAGTATCACAATTATCAGAATCATTGGTTACATCACCAGTTTC
>NZ_JBSHNU010000187.1:0-374 GCF_053601555.1 Lacinutrix sp. MEBiC02595
TTATTTCGATAATGAAGAATTACTTCTTCTATAAATGTTTTATTTTTCTGTTGGTTTTCACAAATAGATTCTTCAAAAATAGAAGTTTCAAAATCACATGGTTCTAACATAATAGGACTGAAATTTTCCTCATAATGATTAATCATATCTTCTAAATAAACATCTACATTTTTAGAATTCATAGAATCTAATCCCAATAATTCATAGGAAGGCTGGTTAATTAGTTCTTTTTTAAGTTTCAATCTTATGGTTGAATCTATCATCCCTTCATATCCATTTTTCAAATAAGGCAATGTTGTTGCTTTCCTAAATTTTCTAAACAACAAGGTATCTGCTAAGTCCACTTTTACTTTTTCGTAATAAAAATAATATCC
>NZ_JBSHNU010000188.1:0-4222 GCF_053601555.1 Lacinutrix sp. MEBiC02595
ATGTAAGCTTTAGTGTTGTTTTCGTTTAAAAGAGTCTCTATTTGAATTCTCTCCTTTAAGGTAAGTCGTTTATGTTTTTTTACTTCCATTGTAACAAATCTATAAATTTAGATTTGTTGCGTTAAGTTATTGAATTCGGAGTGTTTTATTTGCATTACCGCTAACGGTTTTGTATATGGTTTGTTGCGTGATTAAGTACGTAATTTAGCAAATAAAAACCGAATAGAAAATCCGCGAGGGTTTTCGTAAGCAGGCTAGAACTAGCAATAAATTATATACGGTGTTGTGCTTTCGTTATTTTTTCTCTACTAATTCGGATTCAATTTGTGCTATAATATTTTCAACAAACATTAAAATATTTTTTTGATATTCCAATCTATTCTTTTCCAAATCAGATTTTGTTACCAAAACACCTAAAAACGAATCATTTTTTAGATGTCTAATAATTGCACTATTTCTTTCTTCTTCAGTTATTGGTTTGTTTAAACCATTACGTTTTCTATCTCTTTCAGGTTCCAAGTATGCAGCATAAGTACTCGATTTTTCTACCAATGAAGATGTCAAATCTAAACAAAAATCTTCATCTTCAAAACCATATTTGATTTCTGCAGAAAACTCTGCAAGTAAACTTTTTAATTTTTGGTTTTTGATAATGTCAGTTTTTCCAGAGCCAATCAATCCATCATAAGTTCCATTAACAGGTTCTACTCTCCAGTATGATATTGCTCCGCGATAAATATATTCTCCAATAGAATCAATATCCTTTTGTTCGTTCATTGTAGTTTGCAATTTGTAGCAAAATTTCACGACAGTTTCTTGATTTTTGATTGTCGCTTTAGTCCTGTTTTGGGTTTCTAAAAAATCTGTTTTCATCGCTTTTAGAATTGCGACTTCTTCATTTTCAGCAATCCTGTTTTGGTTCAGATTATTTATGCCTAGAGCAATTAAAATCCCAATAACTACCAGAATAATTTCTCCGATTGCGTAAATCAGATATTTACTGAATTTATTTTCTGTCAGCAGTTTTTGTCTAATTTTTCTAAAGAATTTTATCATTGGTTAGTGGTTTCTGATAATGAAGCACAACGTGTTTGTATATGGTTTGTTGCTTGGTTTAGTACGTAATTTAGCAAATAAAAACCGAATAGAAAATCTGCTAGGATTTTCGTAAGCAGGCAAGAACTAGCAATAAATTATATACGGTGTTACCAAACGTTATTTATTTAGGATAACATATTCCGATGAATTTTTTATCTTTTTCAGATAATTCAAAATTTTCTTTAAATTCTCGTTTATCTAAAGTTAATATTTTAGGAAAAAAATAATGCATAATTGAATTTGAATCATATTCGGAATTTGATAATTGTTCAGGTGGAAATTGATTAAATATGTTATGTCTAATTTGTTCTTCAGACCATTTATGGACAGCTTGATATACTCTCATTACAGCTTTCTCATCCCAAGGTATTTGATTCTTTGGATGTTGGTGTTCGTGAATACAACCTAATGCGTGTCCAAATTCGTGTAAAGTGACTCTTCTTATTTCGTTGTCGGATGTATCATTAAAAAACCAACCAAAATTCATTGTAGCTTTATTTTGAGGATATTTTAAGCACTCTTTACCAAGGTATGACCACGATTCAAAATTTTGAACTAATGAAATTCTTATGTCAGAATCACCTTCTTCAACAAAATTAAAATGAATGTTTGCATATTCTTCCCATTCTTTTGCATATCGCTTTATTTTTTTCTCTAATTCAAAATCATTATCTAAAAACTTAACGGTTATGGTTTGTCCATTTTCCCATTTACAACTGTTCCAAATACACAGTTCATTTATTATTTTACTGTTTTCTGAATTTGACGATTCTAATAGTATTGTTGTGTTGTCGGATTTTGACCTATTAATTTTATCTGTTAAATCTGCATTCACTAAATTTTTAAAATAATCATTCGTGATTAATTTTTCAAGTTCTTTATGAGTGTTTTCGGTCAATAAATCATTTATTGAACTTACATTTCGATTTTTAGTGGTACATATTCCTTTGCACATAGTTTTTTTTTTAATGTTTGGTAACGTGTTTGTATATGATTAGTGGCGTGTGTAAGTAACTAATTTAGCAAATAAAAACCAAATAGAAAATTCGGAAGAATTTTCGTAAGCAAGCTCGAACTAGCCATTAATTATATACGGTGTTACCTACAGTTATTTATTCCGATTGATAGCAATTACCAATGTTGAATTCGGTAAAAGCTTAATTGCTTTTCTAATTTTGCTATCATAACTGTTCATTAATTCTATTTCTTTCGTAATTCGTAAAATTAAATATTCAGCATTTTTTTCAGATTCATAAGAGTATTCAATTCCGTTAATTATTAAATCGCAAGCTCCATCAATTAACGATAAATTATAATATTCTCCATTAAATTCAATTCCGATTGAGTTTGCGTAAGCGTAAGTTTCGTATTTTATTTCCGTTTTTCCGCTTGTAGTTTTTCCAGTATATTTTTTATAACTCACATCATAAACTTCGTGTTCGTCTTTTTCTATTTCTAATTTCGCATAACTGCCTTGAAAATCTAATAAAGATTGTCTGTTTTCAGAATCTTTAACGATTAAAACTCCGTTTACAGTTCCGCTAAAATTTCCCGATTCTAAATTTTGAAAAACAGAGTCAAATCCGATTCCGTCAATCGCACGCGAATCATTTTGTCCGAATGTAGAAAATGACAAGGAAATCAGAAGAATAATAATTAGAGTTCGGATGTTTTTCATAATGTCTTGTCCTGAAATATGGCTACAGGTTAAAATTGAATTTACGCTGATAATTTATATACCATATTTGGTGTTTTATAGTCTAAAGATAAGTGTAATCTTATTTCGTTGTATAAATTAATTGCATTTTTTGCAGCTCTCTTTGCGTGACTTACGTTATCAAAGGTTTGGTCGAGATAAAATTCATCTTTTAAGATACCATTTACACGTTCTGCAATTGCATTTTCATAACAATGATTTTCTTCTGTCATACTAATATCTATTTTCTTTCTTTTGAGTATTTGTGTGTATACATTGCTACAATACTGTATTCCTCTGTCCGAATGATGAATAAGTTGTTTAATGCTTTTAGCTTGATAAATGGCCTTGTTTAGCGCTCTCACACATCCTTTAAGTTCCAAGCTATCACTAATATCATAACCAACTATTTTCCTGGAATGCATATCTGTTATTAAAGCCAGGTAGCAAAAACCTTTTATGGTTCTAATGTATGTGATATCAGATACCCAAACTTGGTTAGCTCTAGTAACTTCTAAGTCTTTTATGATGTTATTATATTTATAAAAACGATGATAAGAGTTCGTAGTTCTAGCACTGGTTTTCCTTCTAAGTGTCAGCATTTGATTTTTTCTAAGCACATTAAATAAAGTATCTCTACCAACTTTAATATTGGCTTTATTAAAATCTGCATTTAACGATTTTACAAGTTTTCTCACGCCTTCTCTAGGAAGGGATTTGCGTCTTTTTCTAACGATATTAATAATCTGTTGCTCTAGGTTTAAACGCTTATCAGCTCTGTTTTTATGCTTGTAATAAGCATTGCGTTTAAGTCCAAAACAATGGGTTATAGTTGTCAAAGAAGCAAATCCCTTAGATATCTTTTTGGCTTTACTTAAGGCTTTATACTTAGCTTTTTTTTTAGTTCATTAACTGATTTATAGCCAAGATCTTCAGCAGCTACTTCCAGATAACAATCCTGAACCATAGCATCGAGATCCTTTTTAAGTAGTAGTTTTTTAAGTTGTTCAACCTCTTTTTGAAGTGCTTTAATTCTAGATATTTCGTCTTTTGTTTCCACTTTTACTCTGGTGTTCATTAAGTCTTTACGATTATACTTTTTAATCCACACATTTACTGTTGTAGGTGCAATAGAGTAGAGTTTACAAAGTTCACTCTTTGTGTGTTTTCCGATTGTAAGTTCGGCTAAAATTTTTAATTTAAAAGGTTCACTGTAACGTCTAATTACTTTGTCATTTCTATACATAATGTTTAAAATTATGTAGCCTTATTTCAGGACGGGTCATAATTGTAGGTAACGTGTTTGTATATGGAAAGTTGCGTTTTTACCAGCGAGGATTTTCCGAAGGAAAATCAGAAGTTAGTAAAAGCGCAACCAACCTTATTTAAGCACTAATCTAGCAATTTTTTATATACGTTGTTAGCAAA
>NZ_JBSHNU010000189.1:0-4601 GCF_053601555.1 Lacinutrix sp. MEBiC02595
ATGTAAGCTTTAGTGTTGTTTTCGTTTAAAAGAGTCTCTATTTGAATTCTCTCCTTTAAGGTAAGTCGTTTATGTTTTTTTACTTCCATTGTAACAAATCTATAAATTTAGATTTGTTGCGTTAAGTTATTGAATTCGGAGACGTTTGTAACAATGAATGCCAACGTGTTTGTATATGGTTTGTTGCGTGTTTAAGCACTAAATTTAGCAAATAAAAACCGAATAGAAAATCCGCGAGGGTTTTCGTAAGCAGGCTAGAACTAGCAATAAATTATATACGGTGTTAGCAAATCGTTTTTATTCTAATAATTCTACATAAACGTTGTTAGTTGAAAGTTTTGTGTCCAACGCAAAATAGTTTCTATTCAGAAGTAATTTTTCAGAAGTTGAATCTATTTTAATAAAACGTAAGTCCATTACAAAACCTTCAAATCCATAGTTTTCAAAATTTTTATAGTCAAATTCAAACGTGCTTTTTTCTGATTTAATTTCTTTAACAATTACAGAATCGTTTTCTTTTTGTAGAAAAACTAATGTTATTTCTCTTGAGCTAATTTTTGATTTAGGAATACTATCAGCAGGCGAGTAAATACTGATTTTCCCTTTCAGAATTGAGTCTTTTTTATTTCCAGTAATATTGAAATCAAAAAATTTACTTTTAGAACTATCTATCACTCCTTTTTTGTAAAAAAGCCAAGTATTCCAAAAGGTATCTAGCTTTTTAGAAACATATGCTTCGTTTTCTCCAACTAATTCGCCATTGTCATAATAAGGAATATTAATTCTTTGGTAACGTTTAGAAGTGTCAATTTCTGTTTTATTCAGAATGACTTTTTCAGTTTTTAAGTCCGTTGACTTTTTACATGAGATTAGGCAAAAAAATAATGGTATGTATATGATTTTGAGGTTGTTCATTAAATGTTTGCTAACGTGTTTGTATATGGTTTGTTGCGTGTTTAAGAACGTAATTTAGCAAATAAAAACCGAATAGAAAATCCGCGAGGGTTTTCGTAAGCAGGCTAGAACCAGCAATAAATTATATACGGTGTTAGCTGTAGTTTTTTTATTCCACTTTGTAACGAACAATGACTTCATTATCCAAAACGACATTAGTAGACCAAATAAATTCAGCACCTTTTCCACTAAATTTTTCTATGAAGTTCATATATGCTTTTTTATTATTTACTCCTATTTCATCTTCAGTATATGTGGTCGCATTTGGCCATTGGCTGTCATTGAAAGTAACGTCAAAACTATTTTCTGGAATTTCCCAATGAATACCGTAAAATGCTGTTCCATTATCAACTCCATCTGTACTGCAATTTGAAGAGATTCTTTTTTCTCCAATTTCACTTAAACAACTTAAATCACTAATAGGTGCAGTATAAAAAGTTTGTGCTTTCCATTTGCTATTTGTAATAGTCCCATCACTAAAGCTGGCTATAAAACCTCCATCTCCAGGATGAAAATCTTTTCCTCTATTATTTTCTGAACCTAAACCTAAATGTTCTTCCCAATCTATTAGTTTTACTGCAATTGTATAAGGTTTTTTTACTTTGAATTTTACAATGTTTGAATTAAATGGTGTAAAAGGTACTGGGTCAACTGCTATTAATTTTCCGTTAATGTAAAGTTCAAAATAATTATCCGCAAAAAGATAGCCTGTAATGATTTCTCCGTCCGAATCTATCTCAAAGACAGGAACGGAATTCATATCTATTTCTGAAAGATTATTTGGTGTTATAGAGTTACATTCATTATATAAATCAGAAGCTTTGGTCGTTTCGTTGAAATGATTAATTCCGGGAACTGTCCAACTATTTCCTAAATCATCTTTTATTTCTCCAACTCCTGAAATTCTGCTACCTCCTTGATTACAAGAAATAAGACTTTTAATTTGTGTTTCCGCTAATCCTTGGGTTACGTTTCCTGTTCCATTGTAAATTTTTTCGTTAGTTGTTTCTTTAGGAATTGATTCATTAGTTGATGATTTTGCGTTTTTTTCCTTACAACTGATTATCGTAATTAATAGAAATAGAAATAAAATGTTATTTTTCATTATATGAGTTTTTTTTTAAATTACAGCTAACGTGTTTGTATATGATTAGTGGCGTGGTAAGTAACTAATTTAGCAAATAAAAACCAAATAGAAAATTCGGAAGAATTTTCGTAAGCAAGCTAAAACTAGCCATTAATTATATACGGTGTTAGCACCAGTTTTTTTATATCTGAAATATGATTTTCGTTTTGTTTGGAATTTCTAACAATTTTTCTTTTTGAATGATTCTAATATTTTCTTTGATATATCTTTTAAGATTTTTTTTAAAACTTTTATCTTTTAAATTTTGTAATATTTTTACTCTTTTAATAGAAAGGTCTGTGTTTATAGTTAATTCGAAAAGGATTGGACGTATAGCAGTTTTTGTAGATTCGTTACTATATACAAAATTCCTCGAATTAAAATGTTCACTTGGTGAAATCATTGCAGAAATATTGAATTCGTTTTTCGGTAATATTTTTTTATCTTTTATAAAATTCAACAATTCTAATTTATATTTTATTCCTGCATCATGTTGTTCTTTTGCATTAGGATATTTAACTGAATTAAATTTTCTGTCGATTTGTTTCGCTCCTGAGCAATATCCAAAACTTAAATTTCCGTTAGTGTCTTTTGTCGCGAATATTAACCAAGTTGAATTTTCAGAAACACTAAAACCACAACTTCCATAAGACATTGTTTTTATCGTTGTAGTTGCTTTTCCTTTATAGATTTCAATTATTTCAATTTCTACATTGTCATAAATTGTTTTAATACTGTTAGGCGTTACTTTTAATATTTTAGCAGTTGCAACAAAATCAGATTGTGCTATTCTTTGAGTAATATTTGGTTTATTGCACATACAAGCTAGAATTTTGCTTGAAATTGCAATAAATAATATGGTAAGCAGGATTTTTTTCATAATTGGTGCTAACGTTTTTGTATATGGTTTGTTGCGTGGTTTAAGCAACTAATTTAGTAAATAATTACCGACCAAGAAAGTCCGCGAGGACTTTCGTAAGTAGGCAAGAAGCCAGCAATAAATTATATACGATGTTGTGTGTAGGCTTTCTTTCCGCATTAACTATACTTTTTCTTTTGTTCCACACTTTTCGGTTCATTCGTTGTTTTGTATTTCCCATTTTTATCTGGCGAATGAATTTTGTATGGTTCTCTATTTTTGTTTTGCTCTTTTCTAATTTCGTGAAATAAAGTCAAATCTCCATTCAGAAAAGTTTGTCCAAATTCAAGTAATTCAGAGTTAGCATTTTCCAAACTTGGTTTTATACCTTTTTCCGTTGGAAAGTTATATTCAGACGCTTTTAATTTCGGTTCAATTTTTTCTTTAAATTTCCAAAGAGCGATTGAATTCCAATCCCATTCATAAAAGTCTTCGCTGTCTCCTTCTCCGAATATTATGTTATAGTGATAAGGATAATCTCTTGGATAAGTGTTGCTCGATATTTTCAGATATTGCTTTTCCTTTCGGTAGATTATGGTCGATGAGTGTTCTCCGATTTCAATTCGGTGTTTTTTAAATCCGAACTGTTCAAAAGTCGGAATTAAAATTTCCAAAGCTTTTTCAAAGAATAACTTTTGTTCAGGCGAAGGCTTCTCCGTTTTTACCGATTTAGCTTTTTTGTTACCTTTTATAAAATCAAATATTCCCATTTTCCTTCTGTGACGGATTTTTTTTCAGCTTACACACAACGTGTTTGTATATGGTTTGTTGCGTGTTTAAGCACTAAATTTAGCAAATAAAAACCGAATAGAAAATCCGCGAGGGTTTTCGTAAGCAGGCTAGAACTAGCAATAAATTATATACGGTGTTACCTACAGTATTTTTTAATTCAGATTTACGTAAATCAAATCTAAAAACAATTTTCTGTAAGTTAATTTTCTGAATTTTTCGTTTGGAATTTTATTCAGAGCTTCTTTTAAGTATGTATTGTTAATTTCCATGTTTCCATATGCCTCATACTTGTTATAGGCAAGTCCAAAATCATATTGCCAACTGTCTGCGTCTATAATATTTAATCGCTCAAATAAATAACCATAGCAGGATATGAAAGAGTTTATCGGAAATAAAAGGTCTGGTTCAAATCCGATTTCAGCATTAAATCTTTCAAAAAATTCAGATTTTATTTCATTTCTTTTGACTTTGTCCAATAATTCTAAATATCCGTTTTTACTTATTTCGGTGAGATATTTTTCTTGAATTAGAAAATTTTCCAATAAGCTATGAATGTTCTGTTGGTAAATCATTTTTCCCTCAATAGGAATCATTTGGTTTACGAGTTTATTGTATTTAATTTCAGAGCACAATTCAAATTTCTCATCCGCAATTGAGTCAGTTGTGTTTTTTGTTGAACCACAAGCTGTGATTAAAACCAAAATTATTATTTGAAGTAGTTTTTTCAATATTGTAGGTAACGTGTTTGTATATGGAAAGTTGCGTTTTTACCAGCGAGGATTTTCCGAAGGAAAATCAGAAGTTAGTAAAAGCGCAACCAACCTTATTTAAGCACTAATCTAGCAATTTTTTATATACGTTGTTAGCAAA
>NZ_JBSHNU010000190.1:0-2398 GCF_053601555.1 Lacinutrix sp. MEBiC02595
TATTCATCTGAGTAATTATTCCCTTGTTGGAAGTTCAGACTTATAGATTTTCCAATAATTTTTGTTGGTGAGTAACTTATAGATAACGTGTTTGTATATGCTTTGTTGCGTGATTAAGCAACTAAGTTAGTAAATAAAAACGGAATAGAAAATCCGCGAGGATTTTCGTAAACAAGCTAGAACCAAGCAATAAAATATATACGGTGTTGTAAGCTGGCTTTGATTTAATTTTTACTTTTTGTTTTAATCCGATTAAGTATTTCTGTAGCTCTTCTTTCTGAAAGGGTTTCATCATTTCCCACCATAAGTTTTAAAAACTGGACTTTCTTTTTTTCTCCTAAATCATAGACTTGCTCAAAATGTATATACTTTAAATTTTCTTCTTTGCTTGTAGCAAGATTCATTAATAGTTTTTCATAAAGGTTATCGTTGTTAATTCTCCATATTGCTCTACCAATTGTTAGTTTCCAACTCAAATCGGTCTCAATGTTTAGAAACTTATAGAGTATTGGTAATGCTTTTTCATCTTTTAATTCTCCTGAAGCTTTAAATAAATGACTGTATTTTAAATGTAAATTTTTCCTGATTAAATCTTTCGAAATTTCCAGTTCATTAGTAGACATCTTTTTAAAGAAAGACGTGTCGACTTCATTTCGGCTTAATCCATAAGGTTCAACAAAATGATTATAATAAAAATCTTTAAATTCCTTAGATAATGTTTGAGAATTTGGGTCAATATTTATTATGTATTTTTTAGTTACCGATTCTTTTTCATTTATAGGCTTTTCAAAGATTCCCAAGGCTTTTTTTAATTTCGAAAAACTATTCATTAGAGTGAGTTTTTAGCTTGCTTACAACGTGTTTGTATATGCTTTGTTGCGTGATTAAGCAACTAAGTTAGTAAATAAAAACGGAATAGAAAATCCGGGAGGATTTTCGTAAACAAGCAGGAACCAGCAATAAAATATATACGGTGTTGTGCAACGTTTTTTTACTTTTATTTTAGAATTGGTTTTATTCTCTTTTCAATCATGTTTGAATCGTCTTCATAATCATTTTCTATATTATCTTTCCAGTTGGTAACCATTAAAACGTTTCCTAATTTGTTTAATATTATGTATTTCGACATATCGTTAATATTTTCAAATTCCGATGGTGTGATTTCATCCAAGAATTGTTTGTATTTTTTATTTGGTTTCCCATTCTCATCTTTTAAATTCAGCACTTTTATTTCGAAGTTGATTTTTTCTTGTTTTTGCTTTAAAAATCTAATTGCTGTTAATTCTCGTTCGCTATTTTCTTTATCGGTCAGCAATACATAAAATTCCAAATCATTTTCTCTTGCAAGCTTGATTGCGTTTGGTAAATGTTTTAGACAAGGTCCGCACCAAGTTCCAAATGTGTAAACCAATGTTTTTTCTTTTTGTGAATTTTTTGCTATACAGATAATATCATCTTTATCAACTTTAAAAATTTTTTCTGACGCACTTTTGGTTAGTTCGCAATCTGTACTTTGACCAAATGAAATTTCAATCATTAAAGTCAGAATTGTTAAGAATATGAACCTTATTTTGATCATTGTTATGATTTTTTTCGAATGTTGCACAACGTTGTTGTATAAGCTTTGTTGCGTTGTTTAAACAGTGAATTTACTAAATAAAACACGAACGGCGAAATTCCGGAGGAATTTCCCAAGTGAGCCAAAACCAGCAATAAAGTTTATACGGTGTTGGCAACTGTTTTTTTCTTTTTATTCAATAATTTCAAACTCATTTTAATTCCAATTATGACACTAATTCCATAAACGAATAATAAAATACTTTCTTTGTCAAATTTCTGATAAAAAATTCCAATAAGAAGAATTTTACTAATTCCAGATGTAATAAACCAAAATCCCATAAACTGGAAAAAATTCAAGCTTTTTGAAGAATTTAAAGTAAGAGGATTTTCATTCCAATTAGGCTTTTCAAACTCAATTCCAAACCAACTCCAAAGTTTTGTTATAAATGATAAAAAAAAGATTACAAAAATAAAAATCATAACACTAATTCCTAATATTTCATAGTTATTCAAAAAATCTAAATCTTCTCTAACTTTAAAAAGAATTAAAGGAATAATATTCATTATTAAAATTATAACACTTTTAATTTTTCCTATTTTATTCCAACTTCTTATTTTGTTTTTATAGAATATTATTGAAAAGTATTTTTTAATTCCGATTTTCAATTTTTCAGATTTTGAGTGAGTAATAGTTGCCAACGTGTTTGTATATGATTAGTGGCGTGTTTCAGCACCTAATTTAGTAAATAAAAACCGAATAGAAAATCTGCAAAGATTTTCGTAAGCAAGCTAAAACTAGCCATTAATTATATACGTTGTTATCTATAGGTCTTTTCAT
>NZ_JBSHNU010000191.1:0-266 GCF_053601555.1 Lacinutrix sp. MEBiC02595
TTTGATTTTATAAACTAAGATAATTTTAGATTAAAAAGATCAATAAAGTAAACCAAGATTGAAAAGCTTGCGTTTATCGTTACGACTGAATTACACGCAGAAAAACCAATCTGAGCTAATCTGGACAGTAGAAACGGAGCATTGCGCTTAAACCGTTGCTAAAATCAGAATTCCTAAATTATATTTATATAAAAATTTAAACATCTGAACTCTGGCTAACTATGAAAAGACCTATAGATAACAACGTATATAATTAATGGCTAGTT
>NZ_JBSHNU010000192.1:0-301 GCF_053601555.1 Lacinutrix sp. MEBiC02595
ACGTTGTTATGTTTAGTAATTTGGATATTCCGTTGGGAATCTCCAAGATTACGTAGTAAGCACTGACGCTACATAGATACTTCATGATCGATGTGCATGGTTTTAAAATTATGCACTATATGAAGCCTGATATGGTTCGTAATTTTAGAAGCAAATAGCACTTTGTATTAGTAAATATATGTTGTTATCAACTTTTAATAGTTTCTGATACTTGACTTTGTCCGAAAATTTCACTACCTTATACAAGCTTTATGCGAATCAAAATTCGTATTTGAGAGTAGAACTCTCATCCGATTTCAAT
>NZ_JBSHNU010000193.1:0-202 GCF_053601555.1 Lacinutrix sp. MEBiC02595
TGAAGTCGTAATTGGAAGTTACGTTATAAACACCATCTGCATCACAACTATCTGAACCACAAGATTCAAGCGCAAGTATGTTAGCAGTATTCCAAGCATCGGCAATAGTTTCGTTATCATCTGCTGTACAATCTACAGAGGCATCTGTAACTGTAGTACAAACTGTTAAATCTGGACCGATAGAATCGTTAAGCGTAAGAAT
>NZ_JBSHNU010000194.1:0-370 GCF_053601555.1 Lacinutrix sp. MEBiC02595
CAAACGACACAGATCCAAATGATGCATGTGAATTTACAGCAGCAGATATTACATTACCTGTAACAGCAATCACAGATTGTGATGGTGATGGAGAAACAAGTGATACGGATCCAAATGATACGGATCCATGTATTGGAGGAACATTATCCAATGTAGATTTAACAGACACAACAAGTGACTGGGCAACTGCAGATTGTGATGGAGACGGAGTAAGTAACTTAGACGAAGTGGATCCTGATGGAGACGGCGTTCAAGGACCAAACGACACAGATCCAAATGATGCATGTGAATTTACAGCAACAGATATTACATTACCTGTAACAGCGATCACAGATTGTGATGGCGATGGAGAAACAAGTGATACGGATCC
>NZ_JBSHNU010000195.1:0-255 GCF_053601555.1 Lacinutrix sp. MEBiC02595
CGAGGATTTTCCGAAGGAAAATCAGAAGTTAGTAAAAGCGCAACCAACCTTATTTAAGCACTAATCTAGCAATTTTTTATATACGTTGTTAGCAAATGCAGCTCTAATTAGTAGCAAACTTAATAAAAAGAAATTTCCAACGTTAAATAAGAGCAGATAGATTTTCGCACCAGATAATCTGTTTATTATTTAGTTAATTAAAATCTTTGTGACTTCAGTTTTACTTTTAGTTCCGATTTATCTAAGCAAATTTTG
>NZ_JBSHNU010000196.1:0-238 GCF_053601555.1 Lacinutrix sp. MEBiC02595
AACTGTTCCATTTACTGGTATCGTTACTTCCGTTGGTTCTGTTCCTTCTGTTAATGTTACACCTGTTGGTAAAGTAGTTGTATCTACTACGATATCTACTGTTCCTGCTGGTACTCCTTCTATAGTATAGGTTCCATCCGCTGCCGTTGTTGCTGTTGGCTCTCCTGCGTCTAATACGCCATTGCCATCTAAATCTGCAAATACAGTTACTGGAGAAGTGAATCCGGTTTCTGTTCCG
>NZ_JBSHNU010000197.1:0-266 GCF_053601555.1 Lacinutrix sp. MEBiC02595
TAGTAAGTGCTTCTAAATTTGCTACGATAGCAGATAAATCTAATTGTGTAGTAACGCCATCTTCGTCTGTATAATCGATGTTTGTATTATCTGTGTTTAAAGCAATCGAAGTAAGTGTTTCCAGATTAGCAACATCTAAAACAGTCGGGTTTCCATCTTCATCGGTGTAAGTTAATGTTCCGTCGTTGTTGTCAACTAAAGTTGTTAAAGCTTCCAGGTTAGCTATGATTGCAGTTAAATCTAATTGTGTAGTAATGCCGTCTTCA
>NZ_JBSHNU010000198.1:0-501 GCF_053601555.1 Lacinutrix sp. MEBiC02595
GAACCAACTGCTACTGATAATTGCACAGGAACAATTACTTATACTGGCATACGAAATGATGCTTTATTATTAACAGATCCTTATCCAGTTGGGAATACTATTGTTACATGGACCGCAACAGATACTGCAGGAAATGATTCCATTACTTGTGATCAAACTATAACCATTACAGAAGATGAATTACCAGTTATTACTTGTCCGTTAGACATTACCCAAACCACGGATATAGCTTCTTGTGATGCTTTAGTTACCATCATAGAACCGACTGCTACTGATAATTGCACAGGAACGATTACTTATACTGGCGTACGAAATGATGCTTTATTATTAACAGATCCGTATCCTGTTGGGGATACTATTATTACATGGACCGCAACAGATACTGCAGGAAATGATTCAGTTTCTTGTGATCAAACCATAACCATTTCAGAAGATGAATTACCAGTTATTACTTGCCCGTTAGACATTACCCAAACTTCAGATATAGCTTCTTGCGATGCT
>NZ_JBSHNU010000199.1:0-224 GCF_053601555.1 Lacinutrix sp. MEBiC02595
TACTGTTCCTGCTGGTACTCCTGGAATAGTATACGTTCCATCCGCTGCCGTTGTTGCTGTTGGCTCTCCTGCGTCTAATACACCATCGCCATCTAAATCAGCAAATACAGTTACTGGAGAAGTAAATCCGGTTTCTGTTCCGTTTTGTGTTCCATCACCATCTTCATCGTTATATACTGTTCCGGTTACCGTTCCTGCTGTAGTATAACCATCTGTTCCTGCTG